>NZ_JAWLDU010000098.1:0-5945 GCF_041686475.1 Marinobacter sp. | reverse complement strand
GATTCAGCCGCTCGCCTTGCCTGAATCAATCAACTCCTGAATCTCGTCGTCGGAATAACCGCAATCCGCAAGCAGGGATCGTGTGTGCTGGCCCAGGGCCGGGGCTCCCTGCATCTCCTGATCTGGTGCTCCCGAGAACCGGGACGGCCCCCGGGCCTGGCGGACCTGCCCGGCTTGCGGGTGTTCGTAGTTTACTAGCAGGTCATTCGCCTGAACCTGTGGGTGGTCCAGCATCTGGGTGCGGGTGAGCACCGGTGCGCAGGGCACCTGTTCCTGCTCCAACCGGGCCAGCCAGTGTGCGGCGGAATCGGTTTTGATCACCGACTGGATCAGGTCCAGGCGGGCGTCGATGTTTTGCTGCCGCAACTCCGCCGTTCTGAAGCGTGGGTCTTCCGCCCATTGCGGCCGATCGACTGCACGGATCAACGCCTGCCATTCGCGATCATTCTGCACGGCAATGGTGATATAGCCGGTGGTTGTCTCGTAGATCAGATCCTGAAAGCTTGCTGCCTCCTGTTGCGGAAGCTCCCCATGAACAAAGGTTTGGCTGCCCATGTCCGAACTCCAGAGAAACGAGATGATGGCGTCCAGCATGGATAATCGGACATGCTGGGTTTTGCCGCTGCGTTCGCGGGCGAACAGGGCAGCGGTGATGGCCTGGGCGGCGGTAACGCCGGTGAGCTTGTCCGGCAGTATGGTTCTGACCAGTTGCGGGCGACGCCCGTCAGAGCCGGCCTGAACCGTGGCCAGGCCGGACAGCCCCTGAATCAGGGGATCGTAAACCGGGCGCTGGGAGTAGGGGCCGGTATCACCGAAACCGCTGATCGACACCATGATCAGGTCGGGAGCCACCTTGCGCAATTCCTCCTCACCCAGCCCCATCCGCTCGATAACCCCCGGACGAAAGTTCTGAACAAACACGTCGGCCGTTGCCACCAGCTTCAGCAGCGCCGCGCGACCCTCCGGCTCCTTCAGGTTCAGTGCCACCGACTTTTTGTTGCGGTTATTGTTCAGATACAGCGCAGACATATCGCCCTGGCGGTTGGCCGCGGAACGGGTGAAATCACCGCCGGCCGGATTCTCCACCTTGATCACCTCTGCACCCTGATCCGCCAACATCATGGTGGCCAGAGGGCCGGATATCATCGCGGTCAGATCAATAATGCGAACGCCGTCGAGAGGGCCGGTCATGTGGATGCTCCTGTTAGTGGCGGATTCAATTACCAGGATCCTACACGATATACGGCCATGAGGCAGGGCAGGAGTAAGGGATGAACGGGGAAATGCGGCTAGCGCGGTCGGGCAAACACCTGGGTCCAGAAAGGGGAATACTGCGAGCCCGGTGCCTCGACCCTCGCTGCACCTATTTCGGTGTATTCGGTGCTCATGATATTGGCGCAGTGTCCCGGGCTTGAAAGCCAGCCATCGACGACACGATCGACAGAGTTCTGGCCACTTGCAATATTTTCACCCACCGCCGACCAGCGGTAACCTCTGTCACTTACCCGCTTTCCGGTCTGAACACCGTCAGGGCTGGTATGGCTGAAAAACTCCAGCTCCACCATATCCCTGGAATGGGCCAGGGCGGCATCTTCCAACGTGCAGTCCCAGGACAGCGGCTCTGCGGCGTCAAAGTCCTGGTTGCCGCATTTTCGGGGCTCGCTGCGCGCCTCATTGACCCGATCCAGCATAGCCCGATCGGTTTCGTCCATCTCGCAGTCGCCGGCCACCACAAACCCCGGAGAAGTGAGAAGAACCAGCAGTGCAGGCGCATATGATGAAAGGGGAAATGTCGAAGTCATAAAATCTACCAGGTGTCGGGCCAGCCCCGGGTTTTAACATAAAACGGCAAGCGCAGGGAGCGGGGCCTGCGCAAAAAGTGATGTGGATCCATGGCGTGATCCGGAAGGCTTCGAGATATTACGTTCAGAATTGATTGAAGACTGTATCCGCCGAGGTTCCCTGCGAAATCAGCGCCGACTGAAAGGCCTTCAGTTCGTGATCGAGGCCAGGCGTTTGGTGGCCGACAATCCCATGAAGGCGCTGCTGGAGATTCAGGCCATGATGTATGAATCGTATCTCAGCCTGCAGCGGGTCTTGCTGGTTCAACAGTGCCCTCCTGAATCATCGGCACGTGCCGGTGCAAAAGTACTGCAGTTCCGGAATCGATAAGCCATTACCCGTCAGTTCCGGTTTTTAAGAACCGTATAAATCCGGGATGCCGCCCCATCCTGCGTCTCGTTTCCCACCATGTCCTCAAGCAGCTCGAGAACCCGTTTTTCATCGTTGCTACGAAGGCCAGGCCAATACACATAGGGCACCAGGTCCGGATTCCTGATGAAGAAGAGGGCAGTCTCTTCCGGATCCTTGTCGATGTCACCGCGCAGGCCCAGGGTGAAGCGGTCGCCACTGCTGTCTATCAGTGTTACCACCAGTGAATTGTCCCGCTCGATAAACCGGGTCTCCTCCACAGAAACAGGCTCCGCAAGATCGGGCACGGCGGTTATGTAGTACTGGAAGCCTAGAAACGCCAGCAGCAGCACAAGCAGCGCTCCCAGGGTAATGGACTTGAACATCAGGAGGATTCCGAATCGGTCAAAAGGGGGCGTATGGTAACTCTGGAAGGGGGCGTATACACCCCGTAGCGATAAAAATTCAGGCTGGAGCTCAAAGACGTCAACCAGAGTGTATCTGGCGATCTTGAATCAGCAGTTCCTCAAAGCCTTCCCGGTCTACTTTGACCCTTTGCATCCTGAACTCCTGAAAAGTCGACAACAAGGCTTCGGGTAACAAAGGAAGCCGGTGATTCGTTGATGTTGATGGGAAAAGCCTCACCTTGCAGGCTTCGCCTGTTGAAGACTGGAGGATGCTGAACAGGTCAAAAGGGAGGCGTGTGGTAACTCTGGAACGGAACGTACTGACCCCGAAGCGGTGAGAATTCAGGGATGGGCTGAGGCATTAGCTGGGCTTTTGATGCGGATATCTCGATATTGTTCACCAGAGTTTGAGCGCCGATCAGCAGGAACCCGGAAAAACCGAGGAGAACCAGCAGAGCAAGAGCTTGCGATGAACGGGGGAATAAGGACGTCATAGCACGCACCAAGTATCTGATCTGTCCCAGCCTGTTATGAAAAAAACGGCCTGCGCGGGAAGCGAGGCCGGTGCATGAGGGCATTGCGGGTCCATAGCCATTCTGCCAAAGAGGCCGCTAGGGCCCCCAATCCTGAGTTAAGATTGCGCCTCATCCCTGCGGCGCATGATGTGACGTCCTGTCCCGGCTGTTCCTTCGCCTTATCTGGGTCCACAATATGCCCTTGGCTTTGACGGGTCTGTTCGGTATCGCACGTAGTGTAAAAAAATGTAACTCAGCTTTGGTGAGGTCTTTTACGGTAATCTGGCCGATTACGTAGGCTGTCATTTTTGTTCTCTCGAGGTCTCAGAGTAATCAGCAGCGTAGATTAAATCTGCCCCGGTTTTTAAACCAATGCTCCATTAACAATAGCCCGCAATTCCTGTCGGACGGGGTAGGTCGATGAGGGAATCAGTTGCGTCAGGAAGATCACCACCAGCTCTTCCACAGGATCGATAAAAAAGTTGGTACTCGCCAGGCCACCCCAGCCATACTCGCCGACCGATCCGTTAATCTGGGATTTGGCGACGTCAGTCTTGACCGAAAAGCCCAGACCGAAGCCACTTCCGGAATAAGGTGTCTCGCTGAACGCACCGACAGAAAGGCCTGGCAGGTCCTGATTGCCGGGTAGGTGATTGCGGCGCATGAATTCCAGAGTCTTTCGGCCAATAATCCGCCGCCCGCCAAACTCACCGCCCTGACAGAGTGCCTGGGCAAAGTGGAAATAATCGTCAATGGTGGAAACCAGCCCGCCGCCGCCAGACAGAAACTTCCTTTTGTCCCGGAAAGGGGACGTGTGCGGATCGTCCTGCAGCTTGAACTGATCGACAGGATCGTACTGATAGCAGGCGGCGAAACGTTCAAGCTGATCGTCACGAACATTAAAGCCGGTGTCGGGCATGGCTAGTGGTTCGAAGATATGCTCGCGCAGATACTCATCAAATGGCTTATCAGCCAGCAGCTGCACCAGATACCCCAGCACATCCGTGCTGACTGAATAATTCCAGGCTGTACCCGGGGAGAACTCCAGCGGCAGCTCTGACAGATGACCGACGAAGGCTTCCAGCGTCATATCCCGGCTTCCATCCAGTTTCAGCTCCCGATGGGCTGCGTCAACGTTGGTGCGGTTCATGAACCCGTAGGTCAGGCCTGACATATGGGTAAACAGGTCGCGAATGGTCATGGTGCTGGTTGCAGGTGCGGTCAGGAAGTTGGGATAGACACCGCTTTTGTAAACCCGCATGTTCTTCCAGGCCGGAATATACTTGTGTACGGGATCATCCAGCAAAAACCGCCCCTGCTCATAGAGCTGCATCATGGCGATAGACGTAATCGGTTTGGTCATGGAATAAATGCGGAAAACCGTATCACGGCAGACCGGTTTGTTGCGCTCCACATCCATCAGCCCCTGAGCTTTCAGATAGGCAATTTCCCCACGCCGGGCCACCAGTGTCATCGCGCCGGGGAATTTCCCCGGCTGGATATAGCGGCGGTCAAGATGGTATTCAATGTGAGAAAGGCGATCTGGCGAAAGGCCAGTAACCTGTTTCGATTTCGTCATAGTGGAGGCATCGTCTTGTGTGGTTTTAAAGGGAGAACACTGACTTTCCTGAGAGGCTTGTTCGCGTCTCGGGCGCCGGTCTCATTTTGTATGTAGCGCCCTGTAGCGTTCCTCGAGTTCGGCACGAATTGCCCGGCGCTCCTTCCCGTTGGCAAATCGCCGGATCTGATCATCAGTATGTGGAACCAGCTGCGGCACGGCGACGGCTTTGCCGTTGTCATCAACCGCCACCATGGTAAAAAAGCAGCTGTTGCTATGGCGAACCGACTTGTCGCGGATGTTCTCGGCAACCACCTTGATGCCGATCTCCATTGAGGTGCGGCCGGTGAAGTTCACACTGGAAAGAAAGGTGACCAGCTCGCCCACGTGGATGGGTTGGAGGAACATCACCTGGTCGACGGACAGGGTAACCACATACGTCCCCGCGTAACGGCTGGCGCAGGCATAGGCGACTTCGTCCAGGTACTTCAGTAGGGTGCCGCCGTGCACATTACCGGAGAAATTGGCTTTGTCCGGCGTCATCAGGACGGTCATGCTCAGGCTTGTTGAATTGTTTTCCATGGCGTTTCTCTGGTGGTTTGCTATCCAGTATAGTTGCCCGGGTGCTGGCTGGTGACTGTACTTATTAATCGCCCTCGAAAGTCACCAGATCCACATCTGCTGCCTGGGTGCGTAACGGCACCAGAGCTCGATAAGCAGGGGAGTTGTGCCAATCAGCGACGGAGCCTGCATCCGGAAAGCGGATAACAACAGTATCTAAATCGGATGGTCATGAAAAATAGATGTGTCCCGGTTTAGTCACAGCTCCAGCACAAGATTTCTGCCACCAAGAAAAAGTACCCAAGCCGTTACCGCAGCCCAGTGAATGATCACCGGAATCCAGATAGACCGTGAAACCGCATAAGCATAGCCGCAGGTGACACCCATAGCCCCTACCATAACCAGAAACCACGGATTCAGAAACAGGGAAATAGCCGTGGGGTTGAACGCCAGCGCATTGAACGGATGCCACGCCACGAATACCAGCGTGCTGATAGCCACACTCCAGGCAGCCTTTGCGTGTCCCGACGCCAATATGTTTCGCGGTATCAGTACGCCCCTGAAGAAGGCCTCTTCGAGCAGCGACGGGAACACAAACAATATGATGGGTAGCACGGGCGTGATTGACGAATCCAGCCACCCGAATTGAAATAGACCGGCGCCGAAACCAACAGACACCGCTATGATTGCGAAGACTGGTACCAGTGCCCAGGC
>NZ_JAWLDU010000097.1:0-5976 GCF_041686475.1 Marinobacter sp. | reverse complement strand
ATACCGCCCTTCTTGCAGAGATGCCCCCGTAGCTCATCTGGATAGAGCGTCCCCCTCCTAAGGGGAAGGTAGCAGGTTCGAGTCCTGCCGGGGGTACCATCCATCCTTTTTACAATCTGTAACCCGAGACTGGTCAGAATCTCCGCAATCCGCACTGAATACCCATCAAAGCAGCCATTCGATGGGCAAGATCGATAGAAAACCGATGCCGGCGCGCTGAAACCATCCCGTATTCGGCTCTTGATCATGTCGGATTTCAGAACCATCGACCTGCTCGGTCCAGTAAAGCTGATCGTTCTCATCCAAATGAACTTGGTAGCTACGCAGCGGGATAACGTCACCGAATGCGCGATGAATGCTCTGCGACAACGCCGGACTCTCAATCACAAAACCCAGCTCGGTATTTAGATGCATCGAGCGCGGATCGAAGTTGAACGAACCCACAAACAGTCGTTCGCCATCAACGGCGAAGGTTTTTGCATGCAAACTGGAGCCAGAGCTGCCGAACGGACCTGCGCTCCGACCGTCCGGCTCAGACGATGAAAGACGGCGCATTTCAAACAGCTGAATGCCAGCATCCAACAACGCCTTTCGGCGCTTGGCATAGCCGGCATGGACAGCCGCCACGTCCGTTGCATCAAGCGAGTTGGTCAGAACCGTGACTTCTACTCCCCTGCTCTCCAGAGCAGCAAGTGCGTCAACTCCAGCGGCTGTTGGCACGAAATAAGGGGATATCAATGCAACCTTTCGCTCTGGCCGGCCCAGAACTTCACCAAGCTGATGGGCCAAGGTTGTATCATCCCGAATCCCACCGAGACCTTTTGCCGGGTCATCGCTGATCATCCGGGTGCGGGCCCACTCCAAATCGAGATCCCCGCCAACCAGTTCATGGACAAAATCAGCCTGCTCAATTGCCTCAATATACCTGGCCGCCGCTTCGTGGGACCCGGAATATGTGACGTCTTGCCAGGCGGCACTGGAACTGGACGGGGGTTCTGAGTTCAGGATCTGTTCAACGGGGTAAGCAGAGTCGCTGGCCCAATAACGATCAAAATCTGCCGATACCCGGTTAACAACCGGTCCAACAGAAAGAACATCGAGATCTGCGAAAAGAACGCCTTCGGTCGCTGCAAAATACTCGTCACCAACGTTGCGACCGCCGACAATGGTGGCCTGATTATCTGCCGTGAAGGATTTATTATGCATCCGTCTATTCGAGCGGGAAAAATCGGTCAGGTAACCAAGCGACTTGAACGAGCGAAGAGCAAACGGGTTGAAAAGACGAACTTCAATCAAGGGATGACTCGCAAGCCGAGATAGCTCATCGTCCAGCCCAGAGGTGCCATTGTCATCCAGCAGGAGTCTCACGCGGACGCCACGATCAGCTGCGGCATGCAGCTCGCTGATCAGGAGCGTGCCGGTCACGTCTCCGCGCCAGATGTAATACTGTACATCGAGTGTTCGGTCCGCCACCCGGGCCAGCAAAGCCCTGGCCGCAAACGCATCCTGTGGATCCGCAAGCGTATAGATGCCGCTCTGACCCGGATGTTTTTCCAGCCTGTGCGCTATTGCCCGGCCCAACCGTGTGTCCTGAGCCTCCTCGCGGCCAAGTGCCCGGGACTCGGACTTGTCAGCAACCGAAACAGCGCAACCTGATGTGATCAGTAAAACGGCTATCCAAAGAGACAGCTTCATGGATCTGGACATGATAGCCACCAACATAGAACCAACGTCTGCATGCGGTGATCGTCCGACCACCGGATGTCGTTGGCAGGCGCTCATCATGGACATCATCTTTTTCCCCTACTTTATTGACCGCCGGAATCATAGCAAGAGAAACCCCCAGCGGCACGGCCAACCCCGTATACCATCCGCATTCAGAACCCGTACCTCACGCCCACTAGCCCATAGTGCAACCAGGCGAAGGTATATACGCTGCTGTTGTCTGCTCCTCCCTCCAACGTCCGGTACCCGGCCCGCAGGCTGAGATCCTCCTTCAGTTGGTAGTTAAGGCTGACGCTGGCGTCGATGGCCCGGCCCTGGGGTGCGCCCAGACCTTCCACATCCAGTTCGGCAGACCAGCGGGGAGTCAGGAAGCGGGTTGCCTCAAAGGCCAGCAAAGGCACGAAGCCCAGATCGGGATCGT
Organism: Marinobacter sp.; assembly: GCF_041686475.1. Classification (GTDB taxonomy): domain Bacteria; phylum Pseudomonadota; class Gammaproteobacteria; order Pseudomonadales; family Oleiphilaceae; genus Marinobacter. Next base: position 3,830 of record NZ_JAWLDU010000097.1, on the reverse strand, counting down.
CAGCGGAGCGGTCATCCTGTCGCAGACGGATGTTGGCATCGCGGATCAGCAATGAACCACCAATCCGCAGTCGCCAGCGATCGGTCTCCCGCCAGGTGTAACGATAGCCAATCCTGTAGGTGTTGAACTCGTAGCTGGCCCGGACCGCAGAGCCGGCGACGAAGGTTTCCCCGGCAAAGTTCACATCGCCCTCAAAAGTACCGGTTCCGCTCGTCCGCACAGGCGCATACAGGCCTGTAACGGTGTGTCGTTCGCCCCAGTCACGTTCGAGCTTCAGGCGCAGGTACGGATCGGGCCCTTTGCCAGTAAGGTCGAGAAGATCAAAGCGATCACCCTCGCTGTCATTGGGAATCTGAACATCGTTGCGGGAAAAGCCAAGGGCCCCGGTTTCTATATCCAGCGTCCAGTCCCCCATAGCCGCGGCCGAGGACATCATCAGTAGAGTAGCAACGTTTGCACGAAGGAATTGTCTGTTCATACGAATCTGGCTCCGGATGTCAGTCTCAGACCGCAAAGGCAGGCCCAGGGAGGAGCTTATCAGAAATACATTTGACCAGCCGGATCAGAATGAACAGACGTCCCTCCGCTGAATTCATGCCCCATCCAGAATACCGAACACCAGATGGCCGGCCAGCCCTAACAGAACCATACCAAACAGACGTTCGAACCAGATGGCTTTCCGGCGCAATAGATGCAGCCAGCGTGGGTTCGAGAACAACCAGGTAACGAAAAGGTACCAGCTTCCGTCGATAACCATTGCGGTAGCCGCATAGCCGAACTTGGCGAGCATGCTGGTGTCGGTTCCCACTACCTGACTGAACAGGGCCAGGAAAAATACGGCAATTTTGGGGTTCAGAAGCACAACCAGAAAACCGTCCCGGGCCGCGCTTGCCGTTGTGGGCGCTTCCGGTAACGGGGCATCATCCCGGGGTCTGGCTAACAGGCCCCTCGCGCCAAGCCATGCCAGATAGGCCGCACCACCCCACTGCAAAACAGAGAATGCCAGCGGGGAGGCAGTAATGATGGCAGCCAGGCCGAGGATGCTGAGAAAGGCATAAACACCCACGCCCAGCCCATGGGCGACTGCCGTAACCATGCCGTTCCTGCGACCGCCGGTCAGTGTCTGTTTCAGTACAATAGCCAGCGACGGCCCGGGGGACATGGCGCCCAGGATGCATATCGTGACAACGGTTAGCCAGGTAGCCAGCTTTTATTCTCCCATTGACCTTGTAGCCACTACAGGGTTTTAAATAGTGACATCCAGATTAAAAACCGGAGTGCATGAATGAGCGGAGCGTGTAACAACCAGTGTAGCTGCGACGAATCCGGCCCGGAAAACACCGTGCATCCCCAAAGTTCCGCATCTTCCGGCGACTGGCTCAGCGTCTACAAGGTGCCCAAAATGGACTGCCCGTCGGAAGAGCGGATGATCCGTATGGTACTGGGTGGCTTCGACACCATCCAGGCACTTTCATTCAACTTGTCTGGCCGCACACTGGAAGTTCTCCATAATGGAGACGCCGACCCTATCACCCGGAAACTGGCAACGCTTGATCTGGGAGCCTCCCTGCAGGAGACCCGCGCAACGGATTCGGAAGCTCTCAGGGCCGCTCAATCCTCCAAAAGCGAACAGGCTGATGAGTCAGGTACCCTGTGGATACTGCTGGCCGTCAATGGCCTGATGTTCCTGGTAGAGATGACCATGGGCCTGATTGCCCAGTCCGCAGGGCTCATTGCCGATTCCCTGGATATGTTTGCCGACGCAGCCGTGTACGGTCTCGCACTGTATGCCGTCGGCCATGGCGTTAGAATGCAGGTGCGGGCAGCCCATGTTGCCGGCATTCTACAGCTCATTCTTGCACTCGGGGTGCTCGTTGAAGTGGGCAGGCGCTTTCTGTTCGGCAGTGAGCCGGAGTCACTGTTGATGGTGGCCGTCGCGTTTGTGGCGTTGGTTGCCAATACCATTTGCCTGCTGCTGATCTCGAGGCACCGGGAAGGTGGTGCTCACATGAAGGCCAGCTGGATATTTTCAGCGAACGATGTGGTGATCAACCTGGGTGTTATCCTGGCCGGGGCACTGGTTGCCTGGACCGGCTCCAATTATCCGGACCTGATTATCGGTGCCATTGTCGGCGGCATTGTATTGAACGGCGCCAGACGCATTCTGGCACTCAAGGGATAGACCAATGTTATCTGCTGTTCCGGGCCTACCCAGCCCTTGCCGAAGCATCGCTGAGCCGTGCGGAGCGGTATAATGCCACTCTTTCATTTATACAGAACCCGCCACAGGACTGCACTATACGGGTGATTGTTCCGCCCACCGAAGACCCGCAGGCAAACGTGTGCCAGTTCAGACCTTCTCCAGAAACGGGAGCCCCCCATGAGCAAGCACGGCCACGGCACCAGACGATCCTTCGTCATCCAGAAGCACGACGCCAGTCAACTGCATTACGATTTCCGCCTGGAGGTGGACGGCGTACTGAAATCCTGGGCTGTCCCCAAAGGCCCCTCCACGGACCCCTCGGAAAAACGGCTTGCGATTGAGGTGGAAGACCACCGGCTGGACTACGCTGACTTTGAAGGCGTCATCCCGGAAGGACAATACGGCGCTGGAACCGTAATGGTATGGGACGCAGGCCGCTACAAGAATCTCCGCGGCGACAATATGGGCGCCTGCCACCGGGACGGCATGATCGAGGTCTGGCTGGAAGGCGAGAAGCTTCAGGGAGGCTATGCTCTGAAGCGCTTCCGGGGCGGGAAGAAGCCGCAATGGTTACTGATCAAGATGAAAGACGAAACCGCCGACGCAAGGCGTAACCCGGTTTCCACCGAAACTGACTCGGTAAAAACCGGCAGAAACCTGAAGGCCATCAGGGAGGAAGACAGAGAATGACTGAGCAGGACTACGGTGGCTATCAGGTTGAGCTTTCCCATACTGACAAGGTTTTCTTTCCTGATGCCCGCATTACCAAGGGTGAGTTGCTGGAATACCACGAGCGCATCGCCGACATCATGCTCCTCCATATCCAGGAACGTCCGCTTACACTGAACCGATTTCCTGACGGCATCGGCAAAAACGGCTTTTTCCAGCAGTCACGGGGAGACTACTTTCCGGAATGGCTGGACACACTGGACGTGGGCCAGCATAAAGACGTTCGAAGAAGGCGTTTCGCAGTTAACCGGTAAAGCTCTCTAGATGGAATTACCCTCAAGCTACACAACTGGCTCAATTCACGCGCTTCGATAATGCTATATACTTATTCCAAATCAGCAAGCACACCAGGGAGGTACACAGTGGCCAAACCGATGATCACAACCGCTGTTCTGCTTTCGATTCTTTCCATGCCAGCCATGGCCGAGGCGCCCGCGCAATCTGCGGACAAACAGGTTGCCGAATCGCGCGCGATGGTAAAGATGTTCAGCGGTGCGCTTAAAGAAGCGCTTCAGGCCGCCATCAAGGAGGGTGGTCTCACCAACGGCATTGGCGTCTGCAAGACCGTGGCTCCGGAGATTGCTGCCGACAACAGTAACGAAGAATGGACTATCAGCCGAACCAGCCTGAAAGTCCGCAATCCGGATAACGCCCCTACCGAATGGCAACAGATGCAACTTCAGGCAATGGATCGGCAGCCGGTTAAAAACGGAAAGCCTGTCGAGGTCTGGCAGGTTTCCGAAGCCGAGGGCCAGCCGGCTTTTCGCTATATGAGCGCCATTCCGACCCAGAAGCTTTGCCTTGGCTGCCACGGTAAGTCGATCGATCCGGAGGTGAAAGCCAAGCTGGATGAGCTATACCCCGAAGACCAGGCCACCGGTTTTTCCGAAGGTGACCT
>NZ_JAWLDU010000041.1:0-26335 GCF_041686475.1 Marinobacter sp. | reverse complement strand
CATCTACGTGACGGACCGCGAGCATCTGGCAGTGGTCAACCAGGTGTACGCGGAATATGTGGCTGAACCCTACCCCAATCGTGCGGCAATCATTGTTTCCGGGTTTGCGCGCCCGGAAATGTTGGTGGAAATTGTGGCTTATGCTGCTGTGACTTGATGGTCGCAGCGCCGCCAATGTAGTGATCACCTACCTCGTCTGGGCTCCCACGTTATTGTTTTGCTGCATGTACGGGATTCCGGTTCTAGACTGCATGTATGAAGAAAGCCATCACCGATCAACTGAACCGTTGGCTGGGGCTGGGGCGGTCCCTGGTTATCTATCGACGCCCCGGTCGCGAAAGGGCTTTGCGCCGGCTCTACAGTGAATTCGTCGGCCCCGGAGACCTGGTATTCGATATTGGTGCCCATCTGGGGGACCGGAGCTCCGCGTTTGCCGCACTGGGGGCCCGGGTAGTGGCGGTGGAGCCGCAACCTCAGCTGCTGCGATGGCTGAAGCGGCTGACCCGGCACCAACCAGGGATAGTGTGTCTGCCGCTGGCAGTGGGGCGGGCGCCGGGCAGTGCGCAACTGGCACTGAGCTTTCGTAATCCCACGGTGGCATCATTGGACAGTCGATGGCGGGAGCGGCTGCGCACCACCATTGCCGGCTTCCGGCATGTGCGATGGGAAGACTCGATAACGGTCCCGGTGACAACCCTGGACGAGCTAATAAGACAGTACGGCAGGCCTCGTTTCTGCAAGATTGATGTAGAGGGCTTTGAGGTGGAAGTCCTGGCGGGGCTGAGCCAGCCGGTGCCGGCACTGTCCTTTGAGTTCGTGAATGGTGCCCTTGATCAGGCATTGCAATGCCTGGAGGAGCTGGATCGGCTCGGCCGACACGAGTTCAATGTTATTGCGGGCGAACTACGCCACTTTATCTGGCCTTCATGGCGGAATCCGGAATTACTCCGGCAATGGCTTGAAGGGGAGGCCGAAGGAATTGCCTCGGGGGATATCTATGCCCGGCTCGTCGTCTGACCCGGGCTCGCTGCCGCTGCGGCAAACCACAATGGGGGGATAGCGTATGCCACAGTTTCAGAAATACCCTGCAGGCTGGCGGGTGCTGCATTGGGTAATGGCTCTGATGGTTCTGACATTGATACCCATTGGGCTGTGGATGGCTTCACGTGCGGAAGCGGATATCTGGGGGGCACTGACGAATACTCTGTACAGTGCGCACAAAGCCATTGGCTTTAGCGTGTTATTACTGATGATTCTGCGGATAGGGATGAAAATCCGATTAAAAAGTCCGCCTTACCCGGATGAAATGCCGCGCAGGTTGCAGTTAGCCGCCAAAAGTGTACATCACCTGATCTATATTTTGCTGGTGTTGACGCCGCTGCTTGGCTGGGCTGGTGTGACGGCGTATCCGGCTCTGGGCATACTGGGCGATGTCACACTGCCTGCCATGCCCCTTGTTCCTCAGGACGAGGAGCTGGCTGCACGCCTGTTTTATATACACGGGTGGCTTGCCATAACCCTGGGTGTATTGATCGCCGGCCATATCGCGGCAGCTTTGCGCCACCTGTTTCGCAAAGACGGTATCTTCCAGCGGATGGTTTGAACACAGTGTAATAGGTGGTACCGGGTAAAGCGATGGGATCACTACGCCAGACGAATACGGTAGCGGATGACGCCGGCGTCCTCTTCGCGGACCGATTCAATGCTGTGGCCTGTCAGCTCACACAGTACCTGTAGGTCCCTGCGGCCGCTGGGGTCATCCGCCAGGAAGTCGACCTGAGTACCACTGGGCAAATGCTGTGTGCGTTTTTTAAAACGCAAAATGGGAAGAGGGCACACCAGACCGACGGCGTCGACCTGATGTACCTCCTCGTATGCCTCTGACTGATCAGTCAAGCCGCACGCTCTCGCTACTGTATTGTTCTGCGGAAGACCATCCGAACTGATCCAGGACTACCGGAGCAAGAGCGGCGATCACCAGGGCGGCAACAAATCCCGCTAGCATGACTTTCACGATGATTCTCCTTTGCCTTGTCTGGCCTGAACCTCTTCTACCCACAGGTCGTGGTGTTGGCGGGCCCATTCCAGATCAACCTGACCGTTACCCATGGCATCGAATGCACCTTCCATACCGACCGAGCCGATGTAGATGTGTGCGATGATAGCCAGCATCATCACAAACGCCACGATCGAGTGCCAGATGTTGGCGTACTGCATCTCTTCGTGTGGAGCCAGGGCGGTCGGGAAACTGGTTCCAAGAACGCTGTTGATCAGCTCAAAGGTTGAGGCGAACATGGGCATTTCAAACGGAAACAGCAGCGACAGGCCTGACAGTGAGACTGAAAAGCCCAGAATCATCACAGTCCAGAAGATGATCTTCTGGCCAGCATTAAACTTCTTCGATGAAGGATGGGACTTGGTGAAAATACCTCCGCCCGCCTTGAGCCAATGCCAGTCCAGCTTGTTGGGGATGTTGTGCGCCACCCACATGCAGAATGTCATTATCAGACCCAGCATGAAGGACCACGCAATGTTGTTATGAATCCATTTGGAGCCGACAGCCAGGGTAGAATACGCTTCATGCCCGATAACAGGAATCAGGAAACTGCGCCCCATGAGCGTGATCAGCCCCGTAACGGCTAAAACGATGAAAGAGCCGGCCAGTAACCAGTGACCAAATCGTTCGATGGCCTTGAATCGTTCAATCTTGGTGCCCGAAGGGCCGCCGTCGATCATGATCTTGCCGCGAATGAAGTAGAACACCACCAGCAGTGCCAGAAAGCCCAGGATTGCACCACCCCCATAGGCGATGACCGGCCCTTCTCGCAGCTCATACCAGGGCATGCCTCCGTCCTGGATCAGAACGTCGACTGCAGGGCCCCGAACCTCGGTGCGGATGTCGATCTCGTTGTAGCGAACGCCTCGCCAGGCGTCAGCCTGAGAGCGCCCTCCGAGAGTACCCAATTGCTCGTCGATTGCCGCCGCATTGGCTGGATCGCCCAGATTTTCTGATCGGAAAGACTCGTCAACCTCCAGCTGTTTCTGGCGGGCCATGATGTCTTCCAGGGTTTGAGCGCCCCCGGTGCTGGTTCGATCAACCTCAGGGGCTTCTTGCGCCCAACCAGGGTTGAAAAGCAGTGTCGCCAGCACAAAGATGGCGGCACTGAAGATTTTAACGTTCATGAAGAGCACTCCAGCGGAATGAACAAAAAGAATCCGTTGCCTCAATGAATTCCGGGGCGCCAAGGCCCCGGAATCAACAGCTGGGCTTATGCGCCCTTCTTCTCGTAGGCCGTGCCCCATCCCCAGGCGCCTGAACCGAAGCCTCGGCTCACTACGCGCTGGCGATAGATGTCCGCCACTTCGTTGCCGTCACCGGCCAACAAGGCTTTGGTCGAGCACATTTCCGCGCAGATTGGCAGCTTGCCCTCCGCAATACGGTTGCGACCGTATTTGTTGAACTCGGTTGTTGAGTTGTCTTCTTCTGGACCACCTGCACAGAACGTGCATTTGTCCATCTTGCCCCGGCTGCCATAGTTGCCCGCCTGGGGAAACTGGGGTGCGCCGAAGGGGCAAGCGTAAAAACAATACCCACAACCAATACACAGGTCCTTGGAGTGCAACACTATTCCATCGTCGGTCTGGTAGAAGCAATCCGTTGGACAAACGGCCATACAGGGCGCGTCTGAACAGTGCATGCATGCTACCGAGATCGAGCGCTCACCGGGCTTACCATCTTCGATAGTCACCACGCGTCGACGGTTAATGCCCCAGGGGACCTCATGCTCATTCTTACAGGCCGTTACGCAGGCATTGCATTCAATGCAGCGTTCGGCATCGCAAAGAAACTTTGCTCGTGCTTGTCCTTCAAGTGCCATGTTATACACCTCTTATTATGCTGGCATAATAGAACACAGGGTGGCTTTGGTCTCTTGCATCTGCGTGACCGAGTCATACCCGTATGTCTGAACCGTGTTAGTGGATTCACCCAGTACATAGGGATCGGCGCCCTTGGGGTACTTGTCCCTCAGGTCCTTGCCCTCCAGGTGTCCGCCGAAGTGGAACGGCATGAAGGCTACGCCTTCGCCGACGCGCTCGGTGATCATCGCTTTGACCTTGATGCGTGCGCCCTCAGGGCCGGAAACCCAGACATCCTCACCGTCACGAAGGTTCAGGTTATTGGCATCGCGCGGATTCACCTCGATGAACATGTCCTGCTGCAGCTCCGCCAGCCAGGGGTTTGAGCGAGTCTCATCACCACCACCTTCATATTCAACCAGTCGGCCTGAAGTGAGGATGATGGGGAACTCCTTGCTGAAGTCCTTCTTCTGAATGGACTCGTACAGGGTGGGGACGCGCCAGAAGTTCTTGTCAGCATAGGTCGGGTAATCTTCCACCAGATCACGGCGGTTGGTGTACAGCGGTTCGCGGTGAAGCGGGACCGGATCCGGGAAGTTCCAGACTATGGCGCGGGCCTTGGCGTTACCGAAGGGGGCACACTCGTGTTTGATCGCAACACGTTGTATGCCGCCTGAAAGATCCGTTTTCCAGTTGGTCTCGGGGCCGGCAACCTTGTCAATAGCGGCGCGTTCTTCCTGTGTCAGGTCACCGTCCCAGCCCAGATCCATCAGCATCTGCATGGTGAACTCGGGATACCCGTCCTTGATCTCCGAATTCTTCGAATAGACACCTTCAGCAAGCAAATTATCGCCGTCGCGCTCGACACCAAAACGGGCCCGGAAGGTAAGACCGCCTTCGGAAACCGGCAACGACATGTCGTACAGGTTCGGTGTACCCGGGTGGTTCATCTCGGCGGTGCCCCAGCATGGCCACGGCATACCGTAGATATCGCCATCGCAGGGACCACCCACCGCGCGCAGGGTTGTCCTGTCGAAGTGGTGCTGGTTCGCCATGTGCTTCTTGAGGCGATCTGGCGATTGACCAGTGTAGCCAATGGTCCACATGCCACGGTTGAATTCGCGAGTGATGTCTTCGATGACCGGCTCGTCGCCTTCGATCGCAATGTTGCGGAACATACGGTCGGTAAACCCGAACTTGTCTGCAAGAAGCTTGATGATTTCATGATCGACCTTCGAGTCGAACAGGGGTTCTATGACCTTCTCACGCCACTGGAGCGATCGGTTGGAAGCGGTGACTGACCCTGAAGTTTCGAACTGCGTGGTCGCTGGCAGCAGGTATGCGCCTTCTTTACGATCGTGCAGCACGGCAGAAACTGTGGGGAAAGGGTCCACAACCACCAGCAGGTCCAGCTTTTCCATGGCTTCTTTCATTTCAAGCATACGGGTCTGCGAGTTGGGCGCGTGACCCCACAGAACCATCGCCCGGGTGTTGTCAGGCTGGCCGAGGTTTTCCTTGGCTTCGAGAACACCATCAATCCAGCGGGATACCGGAATGCCTTTTTCATTCATCATGGCTCTGGACTTGCCATCTTTATCCATGGTGGCAAAGCGGCCCTTCAGATAATCCATGTCCTCTTCCCACACCCGTGCCCAGTGGGCCCAGGAGCCGGCTGCGAGGCCATAGTAGCCCGGCAGGGTATCGGCAAGAACGCCCAGGTCGGTGGCACCCTGAACGTTGTCGTGTCCGCGGAAGATGTTGGTTCCGCCGCCGGAGACGCCCATGTTACCCAGCGCCAGCTGCAGTATGCAGTAAGCCCGGGTGTTGTTGTTACCATTGGTGTGCTGAGTACCCCCCATGCACCAGATAACCGTGCCCGGGCGGTTGTTAACCAGGGTACGCGCGACGCGCTCGAGTTGCGCTCCGGGAGCACCGGTTACGCGCTCAACTTCCTCAGGCGGCCAGCGCTTCACTTCTTCGCGGATGTCTTCCATGCCGTACACCCGGGTACGGATAAACTCCTGGTCTTCCCAGCCGTTCTCAAAGATGTGCCACAGCAGACCCCAGATCAGCGCGACGTCTGAGCCCGGACGGAAGCGAACGAACTCATCGGCGTGAGCAGCAGTTCGCGTGAAGCGCGGATCACAAACGATAAGCGGCGCGTTGTTCTGTTCCTTGGCTTTCAGGATGTGCAGCAGCGATACCGGGTGCGCTTCTGCCGGGTTGCCCCCGATCAGGAAGATGGCCTTGGACTTGTGGATGTCGTTGTACGAGTTGGTCATCGCACCGTAGCCCCACGTGTTGGCTACGCCGGCTACTGTCGTTGAGTGACAGATTCGGGCCTGGTGGTCGACGTTGTTGGTGCCCCAGTAGGCAGCAAACTTGCGGTAAAGGTAGGCCTGTTCGTTGTTGAACTTCGCACTGCCCAGCCAATAGACCGAATCGGGGCCGCTTTCGTCGCGGATCTGCAACATCTTGTCGCCGATCTCGTTGATAGCTTCGTCCCAGGAGATCTTCTGCCACTCGCCGTTGACCATTTTCATGGGGTATTTCAGGCGGCGTTCACCGTGGCCGTGCTCTCGCACTGATGCGCCCTTGGCGCAGTGGGCACCCATATTAAAGGGGCTGTCCCAACCCGGCTCCTGGCCAGTCCATACGCCGTTCTGAACCTCAGCCTCGACTGTGCAGCCTACCGAGCAGTGCGTACACACTGACTTCTTGATAACGACGTCGCTACCCTCATTCGACGGGGTTGCAGCCTGGACGCGCGTAGACGGCAGCGACAGAGCCGCAAGGCCACCCACTGCAACGCCTGAGGCCGTCAGGAATCCGCGGCGGTCCATGGTCGTTGCACCGAGGGATGAAAGTAAAGATCCCGCACGGGAGCCTTTCGCTACCCCGTTGGTTTTCTTCCTCAACATGTCTCGTACCTCTCTCTTTTTTTTATTCTCGTTTTCCCGGAAGTGCGGTCATCCAAGAGCCTTTCGCAACCTCGAATGACTCACTCTTCCTTAAAAGCGAGCCGATTCCAGATATTTACGGGTGTGCTCAGTGTCACGTAGGCCGCTGCTTTTAGGCGCGTCGTTTCCGGCGACCTCGGCTGCGGCGTTCGGTGCTACTGCCACGGCAACGGCAGCTGGAACTGCTGTTGCGGCCATTCGCAAGAAACGGCGACGGCTGTTATCACGTTGTTGGTTGTCCATAGGACACCTCCACCTGGGTTAAGGGATCCGGTAGATCCCGGTTATTGAAGTGCAAACGCATCGGCCTCTACGGCCATGAAAGCCTTACCAAGCGACCCCACAGGGGCGTAGAAAACTGCGGTTTGCGCTTTCTCCAAATCGGTAAAAAACAATGCCGCCCACTTTGCCAGGTGCGCGTCATAAAAAGCTTTTTGGGAAGACAGGCTACTTTCGCTTTCGAACTCTCCGGTAATGATTCCCGCCATGATCTCGCAAAGCGTACCGATATGATCCTCGGGCTCCTTGACGTCATCGCTGACCCTGATGCCCCTGGCAATCAGATCGCCACGCAAATCCGCAAGGGGTTTTTCATTCAGGAAACCGGTGAGGTAATAGCTGGCGTAGGGGAGTAGTTCGCCGCGACCGACACCGATGAACAGGTTGTTGTATTCACGATTGGCGTCTTCAGGCGAGGTGCGTTCGGCAAGAGTAGCGAGAGCTTTGGAGGCGGACCCCAAGGCGGTGTCACCACCCTGCAAGGATGCGAGGCCACGAAGCAGTTCCCTTGAGGGCGGGCCGCTCAGCAAGGCGCCCAGCAACTGGTACATCTGCGCACGCGAGCGGTCTTCGTCGGTGACCGAACGAGGGCACTGAATTTCAGCGGTGTTGTTCAACTCTCTGTCCTTACTGTTTTTGTTGGATCGTCTTCGCGACATTAATTTTTGGACACTTGTTCATTCTTTATACGCTCAATCAGGGCCGGGAGCAATTACACTTCCGAGCGCCACTGATAACCAACACTAATGATCAAAACGCATCCGGGGCCGATAGCGCGGTGCAGGTTCCGCGTCAGCCTGAGGTGCCCCGGGATCCACGAGGCCAACAGTGCTCGTGGATGCGACGGCAGTTTCGGGTGCTGACTCTTCAGCCAGCTCTTTTTCATTCTGTTCCTGTTCGGCCACCCCTTCAGGGGCAGTCGCTTCTGACGCCTGGGCCTGCTCCTGCATCTGTTTTCTGGCCTGATCTTCAGCTTTGTCATCAACCACTGGCGTTCTGTCAAAACCCTGGCCCACTTTGTACAGGGTTTTGACGGCTTCGGTCGCTACAGCGGCGTCGGTAAAATCTTCATCATAGTCATTGAGCCCGTCCAGGACTGCCAGAACCGGATTGGATTTCCAGAGCGAGCGCAGGGCCCTGCGACGCAGGAGTTCGGGAATCTCTTTTCGCATGAACCCCTTGATGTCTGTGCCCAGTTCGATGGCATCCGGGTCAGGCAGATTGTACTTTTCCAGGACCTCTTGCTCAGGCAAGGCTTCGTTGACGGCGAGTTCCTGCTCTTCCGGGGACGGTTCGGGCTCGATGGCCGAAGGAGGGGGGAGTTCAGTCTCTTTGCTGGCGCCGGTTTTCCTCCGCGACCAACGCTGTAAGCGTGACTCAGCCATCAGTGCACTCTCGGTGTTTTCTGGTTGGCAGGTGCACGGAAAACGTCGCTCTCCTGACGAATGCGTGCATCGCCTTTGCCATCTTCGCTGCCATCAACACTGATTTCGTCGCGACGGCGTTTTTTGAAAGGCTCTTCGACATAGTGCATGTCGATAAACTCTTTGATCCAGGCTGCCAGGGATTCTGGAATCGGAACTGCTTCGACGATGCTCTCGCCACTGTCCAGAGAATCCAGTGCTTCATGGGCGCTGGCGGTAACAGCGCTGACAACCCATCCTGAAGGAGACCTACCGCTCTGATCGCGGTCCAGTATTACCCAGACGGAAGGAACGGCCATATTCAGGGAAACAAGGTAACCTTCCACATCGGCGCGAAATAATTCCATTGCCACAGTACCCGCATGATAGTCGACTACCTCGCCGTCACGGACCAACTCGTTCCAGAACGCCTCTGGCGCACCGGGTATAACAGCCACTGGCTTCCAGGTCTCACGGGCCCAACGGGTCACTCCGGGCGATCGCCGAATTACTGCACCGATTTTAAGCTCGCGCTTCCAACTATCTGTGTTACGACTCATGACAGCTCTCTGTACGGCGCTTCATGCGGCTTAAGGCGGCTCCTTCTCCTACGAATCTAGCAGAGCGCCAACAATTAGCCAATTATTCAATTGTCGAAGGACAAACGGGTGTGGCATCCTCGATGGACAATATTGAACACGTATATCTACAAGAATAACTAGAAGAGCAGATTCTGATGAGTGCACAAAAAACCCTACTGATTTGCACCTGCGACAAGACCCAGTCTTTCGATCCCGATGCATTGCAAACGGCCGCGGCAGCTGAACAGGTGATCATGGTGGATCAACTGTGCGGCACAGATATGAAGACGGCGGCCGATCACATGAGTGGCAGTAACGAACTGCTCATTGCCTGTGGCCAGCAGGCCGCCCTGTTCGAGCGTTTGAGTGAGGACGTACAGGCTGAAACCGGGCAGTCCGCACCGCTGAATACTATCGATATCCGGGATCGTGCTGGCTGGAGCGCAGCGAGCGCAAAACCCGCGCGCCTGCAGGCCAAACAGGCGGCACTGATCGCCGCAGCCCAGATTCCGGCGCCTGCGGCGCCGGTGAAAACCATTCAGTCCAGCGGGGTTTGCTGCATTGTCGGCCCCACCGAGCAGGCTATCAGGATGGCTGAGCTGGTGCAGGATGAGCTGGGTGTGACCTGTATTGTGAATGATGCGGGGCCCATACAGCTGCCCTCTGCCAGTTACGACATGGCCCGAGGCCAACTGACGGGCGCCGAGGGCGCACTGGGAAACTTCAGGCTGGAATTTTCCCGGCTTCAGGCTCTGAATCCCGCCGGTCGCGGTGCCCTCGGTTATGGTGAGGTCAGAGACACTGCCCGGAGTGAGTGCGATGTATTCATCGACTTGCGTGGCGGTGCACCGGCATTTCCCAGCCACGAGAAACGCAACGGCTACTTCTGGGCGGATCCGGCCAGAACCGGAGAGCTGGAACGTATCGCCCTGACGGCCAGGGACCGCGTTGGTGAATTCGAGAAAACCGTGTATTTCCGGTTGGAAACCTCACTGTGTGCGCACTCACGGTCGAACCAGCCCGGCTGTACCCGATGTCTTGATGTCTGCCCCACCGAGGCGATTTTTTCCTTCGGGGAGCATGTACAGATTGATTCTGATATTTGCGCCGGCTGCGGGTCCTGTGCGGCGGTTTGCCCGACCTCAGCCGTGACCATGAATGAAACTCCTTTCGAGACTCTGACCCAGGTCATGGCCGTTATGGCCCGGGTCTATCGCGAGCATGCCGAAGAATCCCCGCGCCTGGTTTTCCACACCCTCGGTGCGGGTAATGATTCCATTGCCTATCTGGCACGATACCACGATGGACTGGCGGACGATCTGCTCCCACTGGGGCTGGAGCATGTCGATCGTGTCGGCCACGCAGAGATAATGGCTGCGTTTGGTGCGGGTTATGCTGAAGTCCTGATCCTGGCGGACAATGAGCTGGATCGTCGGGCCGTTGCTGCGGAAGTTGAACTGGCCCAGGCCATGCTTAAAGGTACCAGAAACTCTCCCAGCCGGGTCCGGGTGATCGCAGCGGAAGAGCTTGGCGAGGCCGGGGACAACGCCGGGCGAGTGAGCGAGCCGGTTCTGCTGGTTGGCGGCCGTCGGGACATCACGCGGGTTACCATCAGCGCGATGGCGGACAGGATCGACGCGCCGATTCCACTGCCAGCGGGCGCACCCTACGGCGCAATCGAGATCAACTCCGATAAGTGCACGCTCTGCCTGGCCTGCGTATCGCTGTGTCCCACCGGGGCCCTTGGTGATCACCCGGACCGCCCGGAGGTTCAGTTCACGGAAAACGCCTGCGTTCAGTGCGGGGTCTGCGAGAGCACCTGTCCGGAGACGGCGATCAACCTGGTACCCCAGTTGGACGTATCGAAAGAGGCCCTGAGTGCCAGGGCGCTGCATAGTGAGGAACCGTTCGAGTGTATCAAGTGTGGCCGGCCCTTTGGCGTCGCCAGCACCATTAACCGGATTGTTGAAAAGCTGGAAAACAAGCACTGGATGTACCGCAACTCTGATAATGTTCAGCTCATCAAGATGTGTGACGACTGTCGTGTCAATGCCCAGTTCCACGGTGACACCGCGCCCATGGCCGGGGGCGATCGTCCGCGGGTTCGCACCAGTGACGACTACCTCGACAGCTGAAAAATCAAACAGGATACAACATGGTTCAATACACCGAAGTCGGAAAATCCAACCTGATCGGTACCGACGCGCCCCGGCCACAGGACAAAAATCCGAAGGGGATTGATCGCATTATCGCTATTGCCTCGGGCAAGGGCGGCGTTGGCAAGTCGACAGTGGCGTCCAACCTGGCGGTTGCGCTGGCCTCGAAAGGTCTTAAAGTGGGCCTGCTGGATGCAGACGTTTACGGGCCCAGCCAGCCCCGCATGCTGGGGGTTTCCGGTCGTCCGTCCAGTCCCGACGGGCATACCATTCTGCCCCTGCGCAATCATGGTGTCACCCTGATGTCCCTGGGTCTGATGGCTCCGGATGACGAAGCCATCGTCTGGCGCGGGCCCATGCTGATGGGCGCGCTGGAGCAGATGATGAATCAGGTGGATTGGGGCCGGCTGGATGTGCTGCTGGTGGATCTTCCGCCGGGCACCGGTGACGTGCAGATGACCCTGAGCCAGAAATTCTTTGTGGCGGGCGCCGTTGTGGTCTCGACGCCCCAGGACATTGCCCTGATGGACGCGCGCAAGGGCATCGACATGTTCAACCGGATGGAGGTGCCGCTGTTTGGTATCATAGAAAACATGGCCTCCTTTATCTGCGACGGTTGCGGTAAAGAGCACCATCCCTTTGGTTCCGGCGGTGCCCGGGCTGAAGCAGAAAAGCTGGGAGCACCTTTCCTGGGTGAAATTCCGCTCGATCTGGATATCCGGATTGGTTCGGATGGCGGCGTCCCGATTGTGGTGTCAAAGCCCGATAGCCTCCAGTCCAGGTCGTTCCAGCGCATCGCCGATGAAATTATCGCCTCTGACGTATACGCACAGGCCATTCGATGATCGAGTCACCCCAGTTCCCGCCGCTACTTTCGGGCCAGGCCGTGCCCAGACAAACGGACCCTTTTGACAAGGCCGTCAGCCAGGCCATTGCCGGCGTCGATTCCGGCACGATCTTTTACTCCGAGGTGGGCGACACCTTGCGCGCGGCCCTGGTGCTGGCACCAGAAACACCCCTGGAAGAGGCCATTCAGGCGGTCTATGTTGCCCAGATAGGTCTGGCAGAGAGTATCGGAGCACTGGCGCCACCCGAGGTGCCGGTGCATTTTCAGTGGCCCGACCGCATCAAGGTCAATGGTGCAGTCTGCGGTGGCGTTCGCTTTGCAGCGGATGTGTCAGATCCCAATGCGCATCCGAGCTGGCTGGTGATTGGTATCGATGTACCCTTTATACCGGTGAGCGACGAGCCCGGTAAAAACCCCAATGAAACCTGTCTGCTGGAAGAGGGGTGCAGCGATATCCAGCCCATGGCGCTGCTGGAGAGCTGGTCCAAACACACCCTTCTATGGCTCACCTACTTCATGGACAGCGGGTTCCAGCGCGTACACAATGAGTGGCGGCCACGCTGCGACACCCTGGGCAAAATGATCGACCAGCCAAGGTCCGGCGTTTTCGTCGGGCTGGATGAAAAGGGCCGGATGCTGTTGCGCCAGGATGTCATGACCGAAACAGTAAGTTTGATTGAATTCGCGGAGCACACATGAAACTGGCCCGAACCCTGCGACTGGATATATCCGATGAGAATGTATATGAAGTGCCTGCTCCCAGCGGGGAATGGGCCATTTCAGGCGGGTTCGAGTTCTCCAACTGGACAGAGGCCGACCTGAAAGGCAAGGCTCGTCAAGCGTTTACCAACGGTTGGTACAGTATCGAATCCGGGGGGCGCGCCAGTTTTGTGGGCGTGTGCAATATCACTGAAGCAGAGCTGGAGCAACTGCGGCAGACACTGGCGCAAACCTTTGTGGAGGTTTACGGCGCGCCGGATATTGATGCTGCCTATCCGGTTGCCTGCGAAGAAATCGACCAGATGCGCAACATGTGCGAGGACTTCGAGGAAAACACTCTGCTGATGATCAGCCGGACGCTGACCGAGTCAGGTGTCGAGGAAACCTACCGCTCCCGGGCCCCTCAGGATGCTTCGCTGGAGGCCTTTGCCGTACATGGCGGCTACGAATGATTAATCTCTGAGGGCATCAGAGCCCGAAGCTGCCGTACGGGATAAACCGCACCGGGGTCCCTGGCTCTATTTGTTGAGCACTCTCGTTGAGTTCCACCATCCCCTCGGACCAGGCCAGACCGGTTACCCGGCCCGAGCCCTCAGAGCCGAAAACCTCAACCTTTCCATCACGTACCCGGGCGCGCAACATTTCGCTGCGCCCCGGTTTTTTGTTCTTGGAAAAAGTGGCGGGCATGACATAGCCCCGGGGTTCAAACCATTTGCCCCCCGCCAGCAATGCCATCGCCGGAGCGCCGAACCGCAGTGCACAGACCCAGGCTGCCACCGGATTTCCCGGCAAGCCCACCACGGGCGTCCCCTGGAACATGGCAAGCGCAAGGGGGCGGCCAGGTTTGATTGCGATGCGCCAGTTGCTGATGTCGCCATGGGCTTTCAGGGTTTTCGATACATGATCCTCATCCCCCGCAGACACTCCGCCACTGGTCAGAATCAGGTCACACTGTTCAGCGCCACGTTCCAACGCTTGCTTCACATCCTCGGCCCGGTCCAGCACATGGCCCAGGTCCACCAGCTCGTAGCCGAGCTGCGTGACCAGGGCACTCAGCATCGGGCGGTTGGCGTCGTAAATCTGCCACTCGGTGACCTCTGAGCCCACTGGCTTCACTTCATCACCGGTGGACAGCACGCCGACCCGAAGCGGCTGATAGACATCGACTGATTCGACGCCGACGCTGGCAAGGACGGAAATCTGGGTGGGGGTCAGGCGTGTTGCTGCCGTGAGGATCCGATCCTGAGCCTGGATGTCTTCACCGGCCTGACGTGCGTTGGCGCCCGCTTTCAACGTGCCGTTCAGATGTAGTTGCCCGTCCTTGACCTCACAGTCCTCTTCCAGGACCACGGTATCTGTGCCGGCCGGTATGACGGCGCCGGTCAGAATCCGGATGGCATGGCCCTCGGGTATCCGGCCGGTGTAGGGCTTGCCGGCGGCACTCCGGCCATCAACCAGGGGCAGAGAGCAGGGCACATCGGTAATTGGCCCTGCAAGCGCATAACCATCCACCGCGGAATTGTTGCTGGGGGGATGGGCGCGGGGTGCGTAAACGTCGCTTGCCAGTATCCGGCCATTCACCTGTGACAGCGGGACTGCGCGGTCCACGCCTACCACTGGATGCAGGCGTGAGCGTAAACGCTCCAGGGCCTCGTCCACGGGCGTCCAGTTAACCCCGGGGGGCAGGGCAAAGCAGTCGTTACGAAGCGGTTTCATGGCTTTCCCGGTGCTGGTTATTTTTCTGCTGGATGTATCGTTCATGGTTTTTCGACGTTCAGAATAAAGTCAGCGATTCCGGGAACATCGTTTACATCGAAAACGGGCCCCGAAAAATCCGCAGCATAGTCTGCCGCTACCGCAATAATGTTGTCGTCCTCCGCGTAAAGGGGGGTACGCGAACCCTCCTTTCGGTGCACTTCTATCTTGCGATGTGAATGGGTTTTGAAGCCCTCAACCACAACCCAGTCGCAGGGGCCCAGACGAGCCAGCAACTCTTCGAGCGTGGGCTCCTGGGCGCCTCGCAGCTCATGCATGATGGCGAAACGCTGCCCACCCGCCAGGATAACCTCCCGGGCGCCAGCATCACGGTGTTTATAGCTGTCGGTGCCGGGCTGGTCCACATCCACCGAGTGGTGAGCGTGCTTGATCGAGTTAACCGTTAATCCCCTGGCTGACAGCTCGCGAATCAAAGCGGCGGCCAGCGTGGTTTTTCCGGAATTTTTCCAGCCCACAATGCCTATGACGTTCACTTCAGGTACTTCTCCGCCCAGGCCAGGTCTTCCGGTGTATTGATGTTGAAGAAATCGCCCTCGTCAAAAACCGCCAGCGCCTCACCCTGAGCCTGTGTCCACTGGCGAATCTTGCGCACTCCGTCGTTAAGAGCGGCTCGCAGATCATGCCGCAAGGCCACCTGCCAGCGGCCAAAGGTCGGCT
The DNA here is from genome assembly GCF_041686475.1 of Marinobacter sp. GTDB lineage: Bacteria > Pseudomonadota > Gammaproteobacteria > Pseudomonadales > Oleiphilaceae > Marinobacter. The sequence goes on along the minus strand of NZ_JAWLDU010000041.1, from coordinate 11,098 downwards.
GAGGCAGCCGGCCGCGTTCAGGATCCGGCGTGGCCGCCAGCACCACGGGCGTATCGAATTCGGACAATCGTTCCACCAGGTTCAGAGGGAACGATGGGGTATCCGCGGCAACGCTGATCAGCCATTCATGGCCCTGTTCAGCCGCCCAATCCATACCGGCGAGCACACCCGCCAGCGGGCCCGGGAAGTCGCCAATGGAGTCGGCCACTACCGGCAGGCCCAGATCATCAAACCGGCTTAAATCCCCGTTGGCATTCAGTACTACGGCGTCGACCTGTGGTGTGATCCGCTCGATGACGCGCTGGATCAGCGACTGGTCGCCCAGCATCAATCGCCCTTTGTCGCCACCGCCCATGCGGTTGGCCTGGCCGCCGGCGAGAATGACGGCGCACTCAGTCATGCTCTGCCCCTTTACGACGCATTTTTTTCTCTTCATCGGGAACCTGCGACAGGTCCTGATCGAACACCAGCCGATGCTGGCCACTGAGGCAGGTAAATTTCTTGCCACGCATACGGCCGATCAGCGTCAAGCCCACCTGCCGGGCAATATCGACGCCCCAGGCGGTAAAGCCTGACCGGCTGATCAGGGTGGGGATGCCCATCAGGGCCGTCTTGATGACCATCTCGGAGGTCAGGCGCCCCGTGGTGTAGAGGACTTTGTCGGCTGCCGCGATGTCATTCAGATGCATCCAGCCGGCGATCTTGTCCACCGCGTTATGACGCCCGACATCCTCCATGTAAGCCAGCACCTCGAGCCCCTGACAAAGCGCGGTGCCATGAATGGCGCCGGTTTCCATATACAGGCTGGGGGTGTGGTTAATCTGGTAGGAAAGGTCGTAAAAGGTACTGGTGTGGACCGGAGTGTCCGGCAATTGCAGGCCGTCCAGTCCCGCCATCATGTCGCCAAAAACGGTCCCCACGGCGCAGCCGGAAGTGCGGGTTTTCTTTTCCAGCTTGTCCTCTACATTGGTGACACCTGAGGTGCGGACCACCACGACTTCCAGCTCTTCGTCAAAATCAATGCCGGTGAGCTGGTCGGTCTCTTTTAGCATTCCCTGATTCAGCAGAAAACCCAGCGCCAGATACTTCGGGTGATCGCCAATGGTCATTGCCGTGACAATCTCCTGGCTGTTCAGGTAGATGGTCAGGGGGCGTTCTTCGATCACGCTGATCGACTTCGGCTGACCGTGTTCATCAACGCCCTCCACAGCGCGGGACAGTCGAGGATCTTTGGGGTCGGGAAGCAGGGGATTAATCGTCATTCTTGTTATAGCCCTTTCAGGAACGCTGTAGATTTAAAACTCTGTGAAGCTCGGCAGAGATTAGCCTATTTGGCATTCGGGAAAAATAGCTGTTGTCCATTCACCCTGAATTCGGCAATTGCTTGCTGGCCAACCCCGGACATCAGCCAGTTGTGCCACCGCCTGGCCAGGTCGTGCTTGAGGTGCGGATGCTTCTCTTCGGAGAGCAGCAAGCTGCCGTATTGGTTGAACAGCACGTCGTCGCCTTCAAAAAGCAGCGTCAGGTTCTGAGGGTTTCCAAAGGCCACCCAGGTGGCGCGATCCGACATTACGTACGCATCCATTGCCGCTGCGGTATTGAGCGTTGGACCCATGCCACTGCCGAGTTCGCGGTACCAGTCGCCGTCCGGTTCAACACCAGCGTTTTCCCAGAAGCGCAACTCGGCGCGATTGGTGCCGCTGTCATCGCCCCGTGATGTGAAGGGCGCCTCGGCATTGGCGATCGCCAGGAATGCTTCGGCGGCACTTTTTGCCCCACTGATATTGGCGGGGTCATTGGCAGGTCCGATCAATACAAAGTCGTTGTACATGACATCGGCTCGCTGGCTTGCGTAGCCGTTTTCGACAAAGCGCTGCTCGCCGGTGGTGTCGTGTACCAGAAGGCTGTCGGCGTCGCCGCGGCGGGCGATTTCAAACGCCTGGCCGGTGCCCACGGCCACAACCCTTACCTGGACGCCGGTGGCTTCTTCAAACTTCGGCAAAATGGCGTCGAACAGCCCCGAGTTCTCGGTCGACGTGGTGGATGCCAGGGTGATGTAGTCATTGGCGTAAGCGTTTAACGCCTGGCTCATGCTGGCCAGAACTGAGAGCGCGAGGGTCAGGGTCTTTTTCATGTTGTTCTTCTCTTTTTCGGTTCGGGAGCCGACTTACTCGACCAGTTCTCCGGCAATATACGCTTGCGCCTCTCGTGAGACGGGTCCGTTGAAGAACGTTTCAGCGGGGGTGTGTTCACGTACTTTTCCGCCTGAAAGAAACAGCACATCCCCGGCGAGGCGCCTGGCCTGATGCAGATCGTGGGTGGTCATCACAACGCGGGTGCCACGCTGATGGAATTCACGCACGGCGGCCTCTACGGCCTTGATAGCTGCGGGATCAAGAGCAGAGGTGGGTTCATCCAGAAAGAGCACCTGAGGCGACAGCACCCAGGCGCGGGCCAGAGCCAGGCGCTGCTGTTCGCCGCCGGAGAGCACGCGAGCGGGGGTGTGGGTGTTGGCGGTAAGACCAAAACGCTCAAGCGCATCACATGCGAGCTTCACCCGTGTCCTGCGCGGTACGTTATTCACCGCCAACGCGTGAGTGAGGTTGGCCACGGCTGAACGGCGCAAAAGTACCGGTTGCTGGAACACCATGGCCTGGCGGGGGCGCCCTTCACCGGACCAGGCCACACTGCCCCGGGTGGGCGTCAGCAGACCGTGGGCCAGCCTCAGCAGAAGGCTTTTGCCTGCCCCGTTAGGCCCCATGACAAGGGTGGGACCGGTGTCGTTCAGAGTGAATGAGCACGGGCCCAGCAGTAACTTGTCCTGGTGGCTGAAAGCAACACCGTCGAAGCACAGTGCCGGGGGCGGTATAAGGGCGGATGAGGCGAGGCGAGGCAGGTTGAATGAGGTCATCCTGTCCGCCTTCTGGTCAGTTCGCCCATCAGATAGACGCCCGCATTAATCAGCATCACCAGCGCCAGCAGCACAATCCCCAGCCCCAGCGCCAGGGGCAGGTTGCCTTTGCCGGTTTCCAGCACAATGGAGGTCGTCATCACTCGCGTGACTCCTTCAATGTTGCCGCCCACCATCATCACCGCGCCTACTTCGGCGCTGGCACGGCCGAATCCGGCAAGCAGGATGGTCAATAGAGCAAAACGGGCATCCCATAACAGGGTGGGCATCATCCGTGGACGTGACATGCCCAGTGACACAAATTGTTCATGGTACTCACCCAGCAGCTCTTCGACTTTCTGGCGTGACAGCGCCGCCAGTATCGGCAACACAAGTACCACCTGAGCAATAACCATGGCCCCAGGTGTAAACAGCAGTCCCCACTCACCCAGTGGCCCGGCGCGTGAGAGCAGTAAATACACCATGAGCCCGGCCACCACGGGAGGCAGTCCCATCAGGGCGTTGAGCAAGACAATCATCCCGCCGCGCCCCGGGAAGCGCCACAGCGCAACCGCCGCACCGAGGGGAAACCCCAGCACAGCGGCGATCAGAACTGCGAGAATCGAAACCTGCAGCGACAGCGCTACGATCTGAATCAGCGAAGCGTCGAGATTTAGTAATAGCGACAGCGCCACATAAAACGCATTATTATTTTCCACGGCTGCGCCTCCTTGATATTGAGCATCGTGGCGTTTCTGACTACGCTTTGCACAGCGTGCTGAAAAATATGCAGCCAAAAACAGCCTAATGCTTTTTACGGCCACCAGGAGAGACTGATGCCGCTTCCCGCTTACCTGACCACGGCCGAAGCCGCCGAGTATCTGCGCCTGAAAGAGCGCAAAGTCTACGATCTGGTCAGCCAGGGAGTTATTCCCTGTGTACGGGTGACAGGGAAGCTGTTGTTTCCCCGCCAGCGCATTGACCTGTGGTTGATGAACCATCTGGAGGGTGACGATGGCGTCAGCTCTCCTATCCCGCCGGTTCTGGCGGGTAGTCAGGATCCGCTGCTGGAATGGGCGGTGAAAGAGAGCAGTGCAGAGCTGGCTTTGCTGTGCCAGGGAAGCGGCGATGGCGTACAAAGGTTGATCGATGGGCGCGCGATGCTGGCCGGGATGCATATCTGGCATGCCGAAACCCAGCGGTATAACGATCCCGCCACGCTGGGGTTGATCGGCATGCGCGACCTGGTGCTGATCCGTTGGGCGAAACGTCAGCAGGGGCTTCTTCTGGCCGCGGATAACCCTCATCGACTTAAAGGGCTGGAGGATATCGCGCGGCCCGGCATACGCATCGCGCATCGCCAGCCCGATGCCGGCGTCAGCCATTTGCTGCAGGGCCTGCTCGCCCGCCACCGTATCGATGCCGAGAGCCTCGCATGGGCCGCTCATGCCTCCCTCAGCGAGGACGATTTGGCCCTGGCCATTCGCCAGGGAGAAGCGGATATCGGCGTGGGAATCGAAGCCGCGGCGAAGCGCCAGGGGCTGGCTTTTATTCCGCTACAACAGGAGCATTTTGATCTGGCCATGCGCCGGCGCCATTATTTTGAACCGGCCCTGCAGCGCCTGCTGGCGTTTGCCGCCAGCGAGCGCTTCACCCAGCGTGCCGAGGCGCTAGGTGGTTACGACATCCGTGAGCTGGGAAAAGTTGTCTACAACGCTTGAACAGCACCAATAACAACAAACAGGCGGATTAATCATGCCTTCAGTACAAAAAACCCTGGTGAAAGATGCCAGCGGGGCGATGGGTGATATTGGCACCCTGATTCCACTGGGTCTGGGGGCTATCGGGTTGGCAGGATTGGCTCCGATACCGGTACTGCTGGGGTTTGCTGCATTCTACATCGCAACGGGGCTGTATTATCGACTGCCGATACCGGTTCAACCCATGAAAGCGGTTGCTGCGTTGTTGCTGACCAGCGAGGTGACGTCCCAGAGCCTGGTTGCCAGTGGTGTGGCGATAGGGATCATACTGTTGGTGCTGGGCCTGACGGGTTGGATTAACAGCGCAGCCCGACTTATTCCAAGATCCGTGTTAAGCGGGCTTCAGCTTGGGCTGGGGTTGATGCTGGCCAGCATGAGCATGGGGTTGATGGCCACTTCCGTGCCACTGGGCGTGATGACGCTGGGGGTGCTGGGCATTACCCTGAAGATGCTGCCAAACTGGCCAGCGGCCCTGATAGGGCTTGGTGGGGCCGTCGCAATCGGTACCTTGCTGGGGGCTCCCGGACTCACGCTTCCTGTGGAAAATTCGGTTGTACTCTCATTGCCTGAATTACCGGGCATCGACGACTGGCAACAGGCGACTTCCATGCTGGTGTTACCCCAGCTGGCCCTCACGTTGACCAACGCCATCGTACTGACGGCCCTGGTGGTCGGGGATTACTACGGCGAGCAATCCCGTCGCGTTTCCCCGGCCCGGCTGTCGGTCAGTACCGGTCTGGCCAATCTCCTTATGGTGCCGTTCGGTGCAATGCCCATGTGCCATGGAGCAGGCGGTGTGGCGGCGCACCATCGTTTTGGCGCGAGGACCGGCATGGCTCCCGTTTTACTGGGGATAGCTCTGCTGCTGGTCGCCTTTATACCGGGCGGCCTGTCAGTCATCGCGGCCATTCCCATGGCTGGTCTCGGGGCCCTGTTGTTCTTGACGGCGGTCGAGCTTGCCTTGTCCAGACGCCTCTGGTCGGCCAAACCGTCCTGCTGGCCTGTCATCGCAACAACGGCACTGGTGACCGTCTGGGCCGACCCGTTTTTCGGGCTTCTGGCCGGGGTGGTTACGGAAACGGTTCGGGCTGCCTGGGTGCGTGGAAGAGGGACGCAGTCCGAAGAGCCTACGGACGCCTAGGCGATACGTCTATTCATCGGAATTTCATTTCCAGATTAGAGCTCATGAAGCAACCCATCACTGGCTATCATAAAGACGAGGAAAACCACTGGGTCGCTCAGTTAAGGTGCGGCCACAATCAGCATGTGCGTCATTCGCCGCCGTGGGTGAACCGCCCCTGGGTCACCTCGGCTGACGGCAGGGAGTCGATGATGGGATTTGAGCTTGATTGCAGGAAATGTGAAGAGGGTGCTCCGCCGGATGACCAGCCATGATCATGTCATTCACTGCGCGGTTCTAGGCTCTGGCCGCCTGTCAGGATTCGAACCTGAAGCCTCTGCTTTCGGAGGGAGGCAGGGGTTTCTTCAATGATATCAGGCTCTTTGCGCCAGATTTTGAAAATAGAGCCCGGCATATTTATAGGCAAAGGTAGAGGTTTGGTTGGGAAACAGGGCGAGCAAGATCCGCTTTGCATCTATGTTCATCAGAAACACTTGTTCATTAATAATGAACGGTGCTATTTTGTGAACAGTGATGTGGAGCGTCTATGAAAACACCGATCAATGAAAACGAACTTCTGAATCAGGCAATACGCGCATTCCATAATGAAACGGGCTTAGAGCTATACACGCGTGACGCGAGTAAGGTGATGCCTTACACAGAGGACTTTATTCTCGAACTGGGCTCTACGGGGGTTGAGTATAGTGTCGAGCTCAAGCGATGGGTGCAGCAGTCGAACGTGGGCACTATTGCTGCTCAGCTTCGAAGAATGCCTTCGCCTGCATTGCTTGTTGCTGACTACGTGAATCCTAATATGGCAGATCGTCTGCGAGATGTTGGTGTACAGTTCATTGATACTGCTGGCAATGCCTACCTGAATCAGAATACCTTCTTCGTCTTTGTAAAAGGTAATCGCACTCCATCTCCCCATACTTCGCCACGGAAAACATCCAGAGCCTTCAACGCATCAGGTCTAAAACTGATTTTCAGTTTTCTGGTAGAACCAAACCTCGTTGGAGAAACCTATCGAAAAATGGCCGAAACCAGCGATGTTGCCCTCGGTGCAATTGGCTGGGTTCTGAACGACCTGAAAGACAAGGGCTATGTCCGAGAGCATGGGAAAAAAGGCTCAAGGTCGCTTGAATCAACAATGGAGTTGCTTGATCGCTGGGTTGAGACTTACCCGGAAAAATTACTGCCCGAGCTGGACATGGGATTGTTTCAGGCGAAATCTGACATGCCCTGGAAGGAAATCAAACCGGAGGCCTTCGGTGGATGCTGGGGTGGAGAAGTTGGCGCGTCTTTGTTGGACAATTACCTGTCTCCAGCACAAGGCATGCTCTACCTCCCACGGGAAAAGCTCAAAAACCTGGTGATGGAGCACAGGCTGCGAAAAAGCCCCGAGAACACCGCCAATTCGTCTGAGACATTGCAGATTTACGAGAAGTTCTGGCGCTACGATCCAGATAACTTGCATCAGAACTCCTGTGTCGCGCCAGACATTCTTGTATACGCAGATCTCCTGGCGAGCGGAGACCCCCGAAACCTGGAAGCAGCGGAGCGGCTTTATGGCAAGATTAGAGATCGATTCCAGGAAGATTGATCCGATCCAGTTAAATACCTACAAAGCCATCAAGCGTGTCGGCTCGGATCAAAGAGTGCCATTCATCATTGTCGGCGCGTCAGCCCGCGATTTGGTAATAGGTAACGAGTGTCCGGGAATCGGACAACGATGAGGTCGCTGGTCTCTTGCACTCGTTTTCGTGAGTTAACGGTAGCACCAGCTTACCGGGCTTCCTGGGCGGACATTCCTAAACTTAGGTTGCCGTTTTTCTCCGAAAATCAAATTAGCTTCAGACCGATTGGCGCGACGAAGTGATCGGTTTAAGGCTCTCAGGCCGTATCTAGAAAGCATTTGTTGATTCATCAAGGCTGCCGGAGCCGCACAAACAAGAGGAAAGCGAATTGGAACCGGAAGCAAGCGTCATTGATAAGGTCACCAGCGAACTTCGCCGTGCCCGCCATGACTGGCGAGAGGAGCAGGGCCGGGAGCTGGACCTTGGCAACCGTGAACTGCCTTCAAATCAGGCAGTTCACAATTTAGTCGATAGACTGTGCGCGATTTTGTTTCCAATGCGTCTAGGTCCTCCAGACCTTACCAAGGAGCGGGAAAACCAGTTTGTTGCTTATAGCCTCGGCACCGTTGAACGTGACTTGGTCGCTCAGGCGTGCCTTGAGCTGGGCTACGCCGAGCGCAATCAGCGCGCCCCAGAAACGCTTCAAAATGAGGCTGGTAAACTGGTAGTCGATCTGATCGGTCAGCTTCCCGAATTGAGGCGGAAGCTGGATGAGGACGTACTCGCTGCTTATAGTGGTGACCCTGCGGCCACCTGTGTCGATGAAGTTTTGATTTCCTACCCCGGCGTTCACGCGTTGATCCATCATCGACTTGCCCATGCGATCTATAACGCCGGTTTGCCTATCATTGCCCGGATTATCGCCGAGAAGGCCCATTCAACCACTGGCATCGACATCCACCCGGGCGCAACCATTGGACGTTCTTTTTTCATCGACCATGGCACAGGTGTCGTGATTGGCGAGACGGCGGTCATTGGCGACTGGGTGCGGCTATATCAGAACGTGACCCTGGGTGCCGTCAGGTTCACCAAGGATGAGTCCGGCTCCCTGACCAAGGGCGAACCCCGGCACCCTATTGTTGAGGACGACGTAGTTATATATGCCGGCGCCACTGTTTTGGGCAGGATCACAATTGGGCGCGCGTCGGTCATCGGAGGTAATGTGTGGCTGACCCAGAGTGTGGCGCCGGAAAGCCAGATTTCCCAGGCGTCTCTTCAGCAGCGTTGATTCCAGCCGAATCTGCCTATGAACAGCTTGTCCGCCCGAACTGGATCAACCTCAAACCTGCCATCAGCGAGAGCAGCCCTTTATGTCTAAGACATCCGCTCCAGCAATTCGCGTTACCAGTGCCCTGAAGACCGAGTTTATCGCTGATTCACTGGCAATGCCGGTGCACTGGTACTACAACCCGATGGATATCGAGAAGGCCTTCCCGGGTGGAATTCAACGGTTTGAGGCAGCGCCGGAGTTTCATCCTTCTTCAATAATGGCTCTGCACTCGACCACCGGGGGTGGTCGCCGTCTGGGTGAGAATAAGTCAGGTGAGCGGTCTCCTCAAATTGTGGGGGAGGTAATCCTGAAGGGCAGGGCGAAATACTGGAATAAGCCGAACGTTCACTATCATCGGGGCCTTGGACCTGGTGAGAACACTCTTAATGCGCACTGCGCGCGGCTTCTTATGCGGTCGCTGGCCAATCGATCTGGGCAATATGATCCACAGGCCTTCGCTTCGTCCTATATCGATTTTATGACCGGCGACCCTCCCGCGCATCCGGATACTTATGCTGAATCCTACCATCGTGGTTTTTTTGCCAATTATCAGCAGGGGCTGCCGCCAGAGAAATGCGCCATGATCACTCACGATACACCTTCTGTGGGCGGATTGGTCACCATCGCTCCGTTGGTATTTTCGCAGCGACTCGGGGGCACTGGTTTGTCGGATCTGCAGGCTCTTTGCCGCAAGCATCTGGCGCTGACGCACCCGGATGAAGGGCTGATGAAGGTCTGTGATCGGTACGTGGAGCTGCTGTGCGGACTGATGGAGGGCCCAGACGACGAAGGTGTCCAGTCCCTTCTCGTGGCAGCCGGCAAAGGCGTGGCAGGTCTGAACGTCGCCGAACTGGTAAAGCGAAATCTGCCCGACCTGCAGGTGGTGGGCCGGCTCTATTCGCCGGCCTGTTACATATCGGACTCTTGGCCTGCGGTTCTGTATCTCGCCTATAAATATCGCAAGGATCCCTGGATGGCACTTCGCGTGAACACCAATCTGGGCGGCGACAACGTTCATAGGGGTGCAGTGCTAGGCGCAATACTGGGATTGTTGAGTGAAGAGGTGGCCACCGGCTGGTTTGATCAGCTGGTGGCCCATGAGGCAATTGATGAGGAGATTAGTGCGCTTGTCAGCGCGGCAACCGCTCCCAGATAGTGACTTCAGACAGTGTATGTTGGAATTTGTGCTGTGTTTCACGGATGACGAAAGGCACCTTGCGCGGCGCGCCCACCAACCGGAAGTGTCCGCCAAGGTGTTCCTTGAGTCCGTCCAGAGTGGTGTGATTTTCACCATCCTTCTTGAAACCACCGATCCATTCCTCTTTTGGCGTGTGTTCTTCCAGCCAGGTATAGGGCGAGGCGATGACCAGAATTCCGCCATCATTAATGCGCTCGTGGACGGTGTCCAGAAAGCGACTTGGGCGGTAAAGCCGGTCGATCAGGTTAGCTGCCAGCACCAGGTCGTAACTGCTGTACTGGGGTTTGAGATTACAGGCGTCACCCTGATGGAACGACACTTTCTCCGAAGTACCTTCCAGCCCCAGTTCTTTTAGAGTGCGAGTATGGTAGCTGACCAGTTCGCCCTCTTCGGCCAGGGCGTAGCGAATAGCACCCTGCTCCGCCATCTCTACACCAAGGCGGATGAAGTTGGCGGAAAAGTCGACACCTTCCACTTCGTCAAACTCTCTGGCCAGCTCAAAGCTTGAACGACCGCAAGCGCTGCCAAGATCCAGGGCCTTGCCGGTGTTTTTGCCTTTCATGGCTTCAAGCGAGATGTCCGCAAGGACTTTGGGGAAGTTGTCCACGCCAAACCAGGAATCCCCGAAATGGAATTCCGCGTATTCGGTCAGTAAGCGGTCGCTTTCATAGTAGGCATTGGGCTGTGCGGCTTCGATTTCTGACTCAACGTAACGGAATCCGGCATGCTGGAAAAAGTGCGGTCTGAAGGCGTAGCGGGCTGCCAGCCTGGCTTCGTCCCCACAGGAAATCCAGGATCCGCCTTTAATCAGATGGTGCTGTCCATCGAAGGTGGGCGTTGTGAAGTCGTCGTAGAGTGGGTGTACCTTGAAGTTCTCGAAAGGATAGGTCGGTGTTTCCATCCACTGCCAGACGTTACCCACGACATCGAACCACTGTCCGTGAGGGAAGCGGGTGACGGGACAGGAGGACGCGCCATGGTCCAGGTGCAGGTTGGCGTTTGCAGGGTTTTCACCCACTTCCTGTACACCGGCTTCCGAGCAGAGCCGATACCATTCGTCTTCGGTTGGCAAACGAATGGATTTGCCGGTCTGCTCGCGTTTCCATTCGCAGAAAGCCTTTGCTTCGTGGTAATTGACCTCCGCAGGCCAGTCCCAGGGCATTTCAACTTCCTCTGTCATCAGACGAAGCTGCCAACCGTTTTTCCAGCGCCAGAAAGTCGGG
>NZ_JAWLDU010000096.1:1674-6154 GCF_041686475.1 Marinobacter sp. | reverse complement strand
ACCATTTACGAGGGCCGCTACCACCAGGTCAAGCGCATGTTCCATGCCGTCGGTAATCGCGTAACCTCGCTGCATCGGGAAAGTATGGGCTACATTCATCTTGATGACAGCCTTAAACCCGGCGCCTGCCGTCAGCTGACAGAAACGGAAATCAACTCTGTCCGATAAAGGGCCCCACCATGACTGATAACGGCAGCCCCCTTTACTATCCGCGACCACCACGGCGACCAAGCTCAGTTTTGACGAGTTCCCCGCAACCCTTAAGACGACGGGGACGGGGGCATTCTGTTAACCTGAACAGCAACCAACACAACCGGGAGCTCCCATGAAAACGTTGCAAATCGACATCGTTTCCGACATTGCCTGCCCCTGGTGCGCCATCGGGTATGCTCGTCTGGAAAAGGCCATGGACGCCCTGAAAGACGACATGAATTTCATGGTTCAATGGCATGCGTTTGAGTTGAACCCAGACCCTTCCGGCGACGGCGAACCCATTCTGCCGGCCCTGAGCCGCAAATACGGCCGCAGCGAAGACGAAATGAGAGCCAACCAGGCGCAGATGATCGAGATCGCCAGTCGCCTGGGGCTGAACTTTGAAAAACTGCAGGAGCGTCATACCCGCAACACCTTCGATGCCCACAGGCTGGTGAAATGGGCCGGGGAACATGGCAAGCAGACCGCGATGAAAATGGCTTTCTTCGAGGCCTACTTTGGCCGCGCCGAAAACATTTCGAACCCGGACGCACTGGTTTACTGCGTGGAATCCATCGGTCTGGACGGGGACAGGGCCCGAGAACTACTGGCTTCCGATCAGTATGCAGACGCCGTAAGGCAGGATGAGGCCCAGTACCAGCAGGCCGGCGTGTCTGCCGTACCGGCCTATATCATCAACCAGAAATACCTTGTTTCCGGGGCACAGGAACCCGAAACACTGGTCAAGGCGCTCAGGGAAATTTCCGAATCGGGCTGAAGGCCCTGGTCAATCGACTGTTCGGGCAAACCCATCCCTGGGATTGCCCGTTGGTCGCTATTACTCCGCCGCCGCAATCAGGCTGGCGTTGCCGCCTGCTGCGGTGGTGTCGATACACAGGTGCCGCTCAATCACATAACGCTGGTCCAGCTTGTGCTCGGTGATCAGTGGCAGCAGCGCACCGTCACGCTTCATCAGCGCGCGACGGTAGGGCTTAAGCAGCGATGGCTTTGCACAGCTGACAACGGCGTCGAATCCACTGACCGTTTCAACCGCATCGGCCTCCAGGCGGCCTTCTACGCCAACGACCGGCAGACCAGCCCTGGCGGCGCGTTGGAGGGTGTGGTTGATACCCAGAGCAATCACCACCGCTTTGTTACCCTGAGCCAGAGCCATCGTCATCTGCTCGATGGCGGTTTCCTTGTCCGGGCCAAGACACAGCACCGTGCCACGGGCATGGTTGGTCAGAATGTTGGATTCACCGGTCGGCCCGGGCATTTCCTCGGCATGGGCGTCCAGCGGTTCGGGAACCGAGTCAAAGATTGACTTCATGGTCTCGACCCGCGCATTTGGCTCCTGGACATCCATCCTGTCGAGCTTGCTGATCAGGCTTTTCAGCTTTTTGGCATCCACCTTCTCGCCACCGGACTCCGTCGTTACCTGAACGGTCTCGCCTTTCATGAACCGGCGCACATACTGGGGGCCACCGGCCTTGGGGCCGGTGCCCGACATTCCCTCGCCGCCAAATGGCTGGGAACCGACAATGGCACCGATCTGGTTGCGGTTGACGTACGTGTTACCCACCTTTATGCGGCTGGCGATACGGTCAACCCGGGTATCCACCCGGCTGTGAATACCAAAGGTCAGGCCGTAGCCCTTGGCGTTGATGTCATCCACCACCTTATCGAGATCTTTGGCATCGAAGGTCGCAACGTGCAGTACCGGGCCGAAGATTTCCTCTTCCAGATCCTGGATGCCGTTCACGCGAATCACTGCCGGCGAGACAAAATTGCCGGTGTGTGGCACGGACAGCTTCTTCGTAAGCTGGTCCTTGTTCTCGAACTTCTTGCAGTGATCAGTGATCTTCTTCGCGGAAGCATCGTCAATTACCGGGCCTACGTCTGTGGACAACAGCCAGGGATCACCAATGCCCAGCTCTTCCATGGCGCCATACAGCATTTCCAGCAGACTATCGGCGATGTCTTTCTGGACATACAGCATCCGCAGCGCTGAACAACGCTGGCCCGCGCTCTGGAACGACGACGCCAGTACATCCCGGACTACCTGCTCCGGCAGTGCTGTGGAATCCACGATCATGGCGTTCAGGCCGCCAGTCTCCGCCACCATAACGGCATCTGGCTCCATGTTTTCTGCCATGGCCTTGTCGATAACCTTGGCGGTATTGGTAGAGCCGGTAAAGCACACGCCGGCTATGCGGGAGTCAGAGGTCAGGCCCGCACCCACGGTAGCGCCGGTACCCGGCACCAGCTGGATCGCATCCTTGGGAATGCCTGCCGCATGCATCAGCTCTACTGCCCGAAAAGCCAGCAGCGAAGTCTGTTCAGCGGGTTTGGCAAGAACCACGTTGCCCGCTACCAGGTTGGCCAGTATCTGGCCGGTGAAGATCGCCAGCGGGAAGTTCCAGGGCGAGATACACACCACCGGACCCCGGGCTTCGCCACTGTCTGCGTAGCGAACACCTTCGTTAGCGTAGAAGTTGGCAAAATCCACCGCTTCGCGGATTTCAGCCACGGCGTCTGACAGCGATTTACCGGCCTCCCGACAGGTCAGGGCAAACAGTTCGTAGGTGTTCTCTTCGTACAGATCTGCCACCTTACGCAGGTACTCTGCACGCTCTTCTACCGACGTTGCTGACCAGGCCTTGAAGCCTTTCTCAGCCGCGGAAATTGCGGTATCAATATCAGTGTCGTCGGCCTGAGTTACGTGACCCACGAGATCGTCCTGGTTGGCCGGGTTGCGAACCACCTGTACTTCAGAGCCCGATACCTTGCCAGCAATCAGTGGCCCGCCTTTCCAGTGGTGTTCTTTATAGGCACCACGGCCCTTCTCAATGGCCTCGATCGTAACCGGATCCGTCAGATCCCAGCCCTTGGAGTTACGGCGATGCTCACCAAAAATCTTGAACGGATGCACGATCGCGTCACTGGAAATGTTGTCGCCCATTTCCTTGACCGATTCGATCGGATCCTTGGCGATCATCTCCGGCGTAATGTCTTCGTCCACAATCTGGTTCACGAAGGAGCTGTTGGCACCGTTCTCCAGCAGACGACGCACCAGGTACGCAAGCAGTTCACGATGGGGGCCGACCGGTGCATAGATCCGGCAGGGCACACCGCTTTCCTTCATTACCTGACTGTGCAGCGATTCACCCATGCCGTGCAGGCGCTGGAACTCGTAATTGGCCTCACCACGTACCCTGGCCAGCTCAAGGATCGCCGACACGGAATGCGCGTTGTGGGTCGCGAACTGCGGGTATATGCGGTCGGTCATGTTCATCAGTTTGGTGGAACAGGACAGGAACGACACATCACTGCACGCCTTGCGGGTAAATACCGGGAATCCATCAAGGCCCATCACCTGGGCACGCTTGATTTCCGCATCCCAGTAGGCACCTTTAACCAGCCGCACCATGATGCGACGGTCGTATTTTTCTGCCAGCCCGTACAGCCAGTCCAGCATGAAGGACGCACGCTTGCCATAGGCCTGCACAACCACACCGAAGCCATTCCAGCCTGCCAGTTCAGGATCGCTCAGCAGTTGCTCTATGACGTCCATCGACAGGTCCAGCCGGTCCTGCTCCTCGGCGTCAATATTGAAACCCATATTGGCAGCGGCGGCTTTCTTGACCAGTCGCCTTGCCCTCGGCAACAGCTCTTTCATAACCCGCTCTTTGTTGCCGTACTCGTACCGCGCCAGCAAGGCGGAGAGCTTTACGGAAATGCCGGGATTCTTGCGAACGTCGCCGCTGCAGTGCCTGGCTATGCTGTCGATGGCGTCGGAATAGGAATTGTAATAACGCTGCGCATCATGATCCGTACGGGCAGCCTCTCCCAGCATGTCATAGGAGTAGGTGTAGCCCTTTTTCATGTAGGACTCGCCCGCTTTCTGGGCTTCCTTGATGTCGCGACCGAGGACGAATTGCCGCCCCATCTCTTTCATGGCCTGGCCAGCCACTGTGCGAATCACCGGTTCGCCCATCCGCTTCAATAGCCTGCGGAGGGTTTCTCCCACGCTTTGACGCTCGGAATCCGTCAGCAGCCTGCTGGTCATCAACAGGGCGATGGTTGCGGTATTGATCAGCGATGACGACGCCTTGCCCAGATGGTCGCCCCAGCTCCCCGAGGTAATCTTGTCTTCGATAAGGTCGTTGACGGTCACGCTGTCCGGCACACGCAACAGGGCTTCTGCCAGACACATCAGCGCCACACCTTCTTTCGTGGTCAGCCCGTACTCCGCCAGAAACTTCTCCATAATCGTCGACTTGGCGTT
>NZ_JAWLDU010000096.1:0-1574 GCF_041686475.1 Marinobacter sp. | reverse complement strand
GCAACGGCGAAGACTGCACAATCGACATCACTCGCTGTCTGCATGTCTCCCAACATCCGGTGCCAGCGGATCAGGAGCGCCTGCTTGTCACCACGCCAGGCTTCCAGCATTTGCTCCGGCGACGCCTTGCCGCCCTCTCCCTCGGGTGCCTTGGAAAGCACGCTGGCGGTGAGATTCCGTAGTTGGTGGTCCAGCTCGTCCCGATAGTGGAGCGTTGCCAGTACCTGCCAGTGGCCGCGGGCCCTGTAACCGAGCATCTGCCGGTCCAGCCAGGTCAGGTTGAGACCTTCCCCGAGGCTGAAATATACCCTGGCTACCGACGTCAGATCCTGTCCCTGCTGGCGGCCGATCTCAACGATGTCCATCAACCAGTAGCGGCTTTCTGCCGACGCCGCGTAAGCTGCCAGCTCCTCAGGAACTGTCTGCTTACAATACCTATCATAGCGTTCCTGCCAACGACTTGCAGGAATCACCGCTTCCAGGCTCTCGGTGGAAGCCAGCACCTCTGCCAGCGGTACCTGGTAGTGCCCGACACAGGACTGCGGATCAAGATCGCTGCGGCAGTTATGCAACAGCCAACTGGTGCTGCGGGTAGCCAGGCCAATGACGTCGCTGAACAGTTCTGCCTGCACTTCGGAGCCAATCTTTCCATCCAGCCCTTCTATGGCTTTCCACTGGGTCTCTACGTCATGGATCTCGAGGGAGATCAGGTAAGCTGCAGCAATGCGGCCGTAGCCTGCGCCAGTGGCGTTCCGGAGTTTATCCGCCCAGCTTATACCCATGCGATTCACCATATCGTTAGCGATCTGGGTGGCCGAGATTTCCGCGCGTAGCGGATGGGAATCAATCGCCTCGGGAAAGTGCTCGAGCAATGATGACGGGAAAGCCGAATAAAGCGCCCGGACAAAGCGATGGTCGTGGACAATAGACGTGGTGAGCAACGCCTGTTTGAGTTCGATCTTGGCGTAGGAAATCAACACTGAAAGCTCCGGGCGCGTAAGGCCGGATGAACGCTCTCTGCGCTCCCTGAGTTCGTCATCATCAGGCAAAAATTCCAGAGCCCGATCCAGCCTGCCTTCTGCTTCGAGGCGCCGCATCAGGCGCTCGTATTCGTCAGTGGTGGCAACGGAACCGCTTTGGGCAAGGCTAAGCGCCATGGCCTGACGATAATTGTTGCGCAACACCAGCTCTGCCACCTCGGCCGTCATCGCCCTGAGCATCTGGTTGCGCTGGTCCAGCGTCATCAGCCCGCGCCCCACCTGCTCATTGAGGAGGATCTTTATGTTTACCTCGTGGTCCGAGCAATCCACCCCGCCGGCATTATCGATAAAGTCAGTGTTGGCCGCCCCGCCGGCGCGGGCGAATTCTATGCGGCCAAGCTGGGTGAAGCCCAGATTACCGCCTTCTCCAAGCACCCGGCAGTGTAACTGGTGGCTATCCACTCTCAGAGCGTCATTGGTTTTGTCACCCACGTCTTCGTGGGACTCCCTTACCGCTTTCATATAAGTGCCAATGCCGCCATTCCACAGCATATCCACGGGCGCCATCAACAGTGCTCTGATCAGCTCATTGGG
>NZ_JAWLDU010000095.1:0-6264 GCF_041686475.1 Marinobacter sp. | reverse complement strand
CAGCTCTTGATATAATCCGTCTCCGGAATTCCCGGCACCACCGGGTGATCCGGCGCCTGATGCCCCTGCTCCAGCAACTGCACAAACCGATCAATCTTGCGGCCACTGCTACGGATAATATCCGTCAGCTTCTCCTGGGACAGATGCATGGAACAGGACGCAGACACCAGCAGCCCATCCCGGTCCAGCAGCCGCAAGCCTAACTGGTTCAGGCGTGCATAGGCCTCTTCCCCGGCCTTCTGGTCACGCCGCCGTGGAATCAGCGCCGGCGGGTCCAGCACCACGATGTCGAACTTTTCCTTTTCCTCACACAGTGCCTTCAGGGCTTCAAAGGCATCGCCCTCGATGGTTTCAATATTATCCAGCCCGTTGATCCTGGCATTGTGATGAACCGAATCGATGGCACCGGCGGAACTGTCCACGCAGGTCACCTGCGTCGCTCCGGCACAGGCCGCCTGAATACCCCAGCCGCCCACGTAACTGAACACATCCAGCACCCGCTTGCCCGGCGCATAGGCCTGCAAACGCTGCCGGTTCATGCGGTGATCATAGAACCAGCCGGTCTTCTGTCCACCTTCCATGGGCACCTCGAAACGAACCCCGTTCTCCTCAACCTGCAGGAGATCAACCTCCGGCCCATGGGCCTGCTCAACGTAGGTATCCAGCCCCTCCACCTTGCGCATCTTACCGTCGTTCTTGAGGATAATCGCCCGTGGATGCGCCAGCCGCAGAACCGCCCGAACAATCGACTCCTTCATCTGCTCCATGCCGGCGGTGGAAATCTGAACCACCACCACATCATCAAAGCGGTCAATCACCAGCCCGGACAACCCATCGCTGTCACCAAACACCCAGCGATAGAACGGCTTATCAAACAACCGCTCCCGCAACGCCAGCGCTGTCTCCACCCGATCGGTAAGACGCTGAGGCGTCATGCCATGGGCAGCGTTGCGGCTGATCAGTCGACCGCAGATCAGCGCATGGGGATTCACAAACACCGTCCCCATAGGCTTGTCATTGGCAGCCCGCAGCTCCGCCTGGACACCGGCCTCAAAATCCGTCAGGGGTGAGCGACGGGTATCCACTTCATTACTGTAAACCCAAAGATGGCCAGCCCTGAGCCTGCGCTCGGCGCCTTTGCGAAGGTATAAAACCGGGAAATTCATAGAGAACCGCCTGAAGAAAGAATAGAAAGAAAGCTGAGTGCTTGTATCGACGAGGCCGGCACTGGAGACCGGGGATCAAGTCGGGTGGGCCTTCCAGAAATGTGCGGAGCCACGGATGGCGGAGCCCAAGCCGCACAGGGACTTCTTGAGGCGTTTTCTGGAAGGCCCACCCGGCTTGATCCATGCTCAAAAACAACAAACGTCATTCCTCGGAAGCAACATGCTCCGCATAGGCAACAGAATCCATCAGGCCATCCAGCTCCCCCGGATCCGCCAACCGCACCCGGAACAACCAGCCGTCGCCATAAGGATCCTCATTCACCTTCTCAGGCTCATCCTCAAGGCTCTCATTGACCTCAATCACCTCACCGGTGACCGGACTGAACACATCGGAAGCCGACTTCACAGACTCAGCGACCCCAGCTTCCTCTGCCCCGGTAACCGACGTGCCCACATCCGGAACACCAATAAAAACGATATCCCCCAGCTGATCCTGGGCAAAATCCGTAATGCCGACGGTTGCGGTGCCATCATCAGCCACGCGCACCCACTGGTGAGTCTCAATGTATTTCAGATCTGCGGGCGTTTCGCTCATGATCAGATTCCCCGATGAATAATTTCGCGCATTTTAACCGAAGAAGAAGGCCCCGGCGAACATCTAGGACAATGTAGCCCGAGAAACCGGTTTCAGGCGAGACCCCAGGTGGTCTCACGGGCCATCGCCATAAACGACTGCAAATACTCCACACCCGCATCCCGTTCCCGCAGCCCCAGGAAGATCTGTTTGTCGATCCCCTTTTTTCCCAGCCTTACCGGAATAATCGGCATCTGATGGGCGTACTCCTCTACCAGCCAGCGGGGCAGCGCCGACACGCCCCGCCCCGCAGCCACCATCTGCAACATGATATCCGTGGTTTCGATGGTCTTGTGCCGGGCCGGACTGCTGTGGGCCGGCAGCAGGAACCGGGTATAGATATCCAGCCGCTCCGCATCCACCGGATAGGTGATCAGGGTTTCGCTCTCCAGATCCGCAGGCTCAACCCAGACTTTTGAGGCCAATGGATGGGCGCTGTGCACCACCAGAACCTGCTCATAATCAAACACCGGCGCGAATACCAACCCCTTCCGATGCAAAGGATCCGGGGTTACCAGCACGTCTATATCATAGCCAAATAATGCCCCGATGCCGCCGAACTGGAAGCGCTGCTTCACATCCACGTCCACCCCCGGCCACTGCTCCAGGTAAGGCCCTACCACCTTGAGCAACCATTGATAGCAGGGATGGCACTCCATGCCGATTCGCAGGCTACCTCTTTGGCCCCGGGCAATCTGGCCGACCAACTCCTCGGCATGCTCAAACTGGGGCAACAGCCGGTTCGCCAGGGACAGCAGGTACAGGCCTGACTGAGTCGGCCGTAGTTTCCGCCCCTCACGAACCCAGACGTCGGTGCCAAGCTGCTGTTCCAGCTTTTTCATCGCATGGCTGAGGGCAGACTGGGTCAGGCATAAGGCATCCGCCGCCGCAGTCAGAGAGCCGCACCGATCCACTTCGCGGACGATCTCAAGGTGGTTACGTTCAATCATCCCAAGGCCTTTGTTGAATTAATTTCATGGAATGATGAGATAATACCATTTTTGTTCATAATATTTCATCGCTAGCCTTGGTGCCTGATTCAGGACAAAGAACAGGAGATTCACCATGGTAACCACACACAATCTGGGTTTTCCCAGGATCGGCGAGCGCCGGGAGCTGAAGTTTGCCCTTGAGGGTTTCTGGAAAGGCGAACTGGACGAAGACTCCCTGCGGGAAACAGCGGCCAGGCTCCGCGACCACAACTGGAAAGACCAGCAACAACTGACCCTGGCTCCAGTGGGAGATTTCTCACTTTATGACCAGGTGCTCGACATGAGCGCCACCCTTGGCAACCTGCCAGACCGGGCCGGCAAAGCCGAAGAAAATGAACTGGACCGGTACTTCCGCATTGCCCGTGGCCGATCCCCGGGTGACGGCGACTGTTGCGGCGTCCACGCGGGCGAAATGACCAAGTGGTTCGACACCAATTATCACTACATCGTCCCGGAATTCGATGCCAACACACGGTTTGCCCTTGACCCGACGAGACTACTGGAGCAACTGGCAGAAGCGAAGACTAAAGGCGTTAACGCCAAACCCGTGATCATCGGCCCTGTCACCTACCTCTGGCTGGGCAAATCCAAGGACGAAACCGACAGGCTCAGCCTGTTGGACGATCTGCTGCCCATTTACGGAAAACTGCTACAACTCCTTGCCGACAATGGCGCGGAGTGGGTACAGATTGATGAGCCAATACTGGTCACAGAACTGGATGGAGAGTGGCGGCACGCCCTGAACCTGGCCTACCACAACCTCAAGGCCAGCCCCGTAAAGCTGTTACTGACCACTTATTTCGGACAACTGCGGGAGAACCTGCAACTGGCCTGCGAACTGCCGGTAGCCGGCCTCCACCTGGACGCCACCAATGCCCGTGACGAAGTAGCACGCGTCTCAGATTGGCTGCCGGGGCACAAGGTACTCTCCCTCGGCGTGATTGATGGTCGCAATATCTGGAAGACCGATCTCCAGGCAACCCTGGACTGGCTTGAGCCGTTGCACCAGAAGCTGCAGGAGCGGCTCTGGCTGGCGCCTTCTTGCTCACTACTTCATGTACCGGTAGACCTGAACAACGAAACCACCATGGACCCTGAAATACGCTCCTGGCTGGCCTTCGCACGGCAGAAATTGGCGGAACTGCGGTTGTTGGCGACAGCCCTCACTGAAGGCCGGGAGACAATCGCCGACGCGCTGAACACCAATGCGGATGCGATACTCAGCCGCAGGAACTCAACGCTTGTAACAGATCCGCAGGTCCGCAAAGCCGTCGCGGCAATTACCTCGGACTTGGGCCAGCGCAAAAGCGACTATCAGAAGCGCTCGGCGATCCAGGCCAGCCACCTGAAGCTGCCACGCTACCCGACAACGACCATAGGTTCCTTTCCCCAGACCAGGGACATCCGTCAGACGCGACTCGAGTTTCGCAAAGGCGAACTCCAGCCCGAGGAATACGAAGCAAAAATCCGCGACGAAATCCGCCACTGCATCGAGGAGCAGGAGAAACTGGGCCTGGACGTTCTGGTGCATGGTGAAGCCGAGCGCAACGACATGGTGGAGTACTTCGGCGAGCAACTGGAAGGCTATGTATTCAGCCGCTTCGGCTGGGTGCAGTCTTACGGTTCACGGTGCGTAAAACCACCCATCCTGTTCGGCGATATCTCCCGACCCAAAGCCATGACCGTGGAATGGATCCGCTACGCCCAGTCCCTCACCGACAAGCCCCTGAAAGGCATGCTCACCGGCCCGGTCACCATCCTGAACTGGTCCTTCGTTCGTGACGACCAGCCCAGGAAAGACACCTGCCTGCAACTGGCACTGGCCATACGGCAAGAAGTGCTGGACCTGGAACAGGCCGGCGTCAACATCATCCAGATTGACGAAGCCGCCCTTCGGGAGGGCCTGCCCCTGCGCCGGAGTGACTGGCAGACCTACCTGGACTGGGCCATCGAAGCCTTCCGAATTACTGCTAACGGCGTGAAAGACGAAACCCAGATTCACACCCACATGTGCTATTCGGAATTCAACGACATCATTGAAGCCATCGCCCGCATGGACGCGGATGTCATCACCATCGAAACCTCAAGGTCCGACATGGAACTGCTGGACGCCTTCAAGGGCTTCCAGTATCCCAACGACATCGGCCCGGGGGTGTACGATATCCACTCGCCCAATGTGCCTGGCACGGACCATATCGTCTCGCTGATGAACAAGGCCGCGGAACGAATTCCTGCAGAAAGGCTCTGGATCAACCCGGACTGCGGGCTGAAAACCCGTTCGTGGGACGAGGTGATCCCGGCGCTCAGGGGCATGGTGGCTGCGGCCCGGGAGCTGCGGGAAGCGTGAGCCGTCAGGGGAGAGGCGTAGAGTGCCTCTCCCCTGACGCGCTCAGGATGCCACTTTGGGCAGGAAGGAGGTATCGACCCAGTAGCGTTTGGGATTGTCCGGGCGGATATACACGCTGATCGACTCTCCCGGAATGTGATCACTCGGGTCGAACCACAGGTTATCGCTACGAAAAACATGGAGTTTCGCCGTTGCGGGATCCTGCCATTGAGTGACGATCCTGAAGGGGCTCTGGCCGTTCATGACCAGACTGGTATTCTGCTCCACCCCCTGGATACGGGCAGTCACCAGCTGGCCACTCTCTCGCAGTTTTGCGCCTCTGCCTTTTCTGATCAAAGGCACTATCACCATCAAACTGCCAACCAGGAAAAACGTTCCTCCCAGAATTGCCATGATTAACGCACCACCCCACAACGAGAAGAAGCCATTAATACGTGCACTCCCCGGCTCTCCGGGCAGATAGAAAACCGACACCTCCTCACCGCGGCTGTAGGAAGCAGGGTTACTGCCGGATGATGACTGGAATTCAATCAACTGACCGCTGGCGTCTTCAAACTGCACCACCGGGTAATAACTACTGGAATCTCCAGAGCGGGAATAAACCAGGTCGGTCACAACGCCCGGCGCCTCCAACGCCTCGTCCAGAAACGTGACTGTACTCTGATACCAGAGAAAGGCTCCAACGAGCAAAGCACCCCCCACCACAGAAAACAGGTACTTCAGAAAATCATAAACACGCATATCAGTTCCCTTGATTTATCCAGAATAAAAATCCATTTCTATTGCCCGGCCCGTTAACTCAGAACCAGTCCCTGACAATCTGCCCGTTCTTGATCCGCCAGAACGAAAGGCCATAGTTCAGGTCTCGCCCCCGGGAATCCTTCACAAACCCGGTGTCGCGGCCAAATGTATGAAGGAAGGCATCCGTGCCCAACAGAACAATATCCAGGAACCACCAGATACCTACCCCACCCAGCGTCACTGCCTTGAGCAGGCCCGTTTTCCATTTGCCGAGGTAAAAGCGATCTGCACCTAAAAGCCCAAAGAATCCGCCAAGAAACAGGGCCAGAAGTCGGTTTTTGCGTTGTTCAGGTTGGTTCATTTGCATTCCTCCTTGAATGTTTT
>NZ_JAWLDU010000094.1:0-6285 GCF_041686475.1 Marinobacter sp. | reverse complement strand
GAAGGCAGCACCTGATTCAATAAAGGGGAATTAGCATGTCACACCTACGAGAGTTTCTTCGCCCGACGGCACCAGCCTTGGTGGCCTGCGGGCTGATCGCCAGCCTGCTGCCGCGCCTGGTAGCCGCGCAAGACGGATCCGAACCACCGCCCTGGCCTGACTATGAATTCAAAATCGAAATCGACAATGTAAAAGGCCCTGAATGGTCTCAAGGCTTACCACTTTACGAGGCTTCACTAGAAAGACATACCAAGGAAGGCACCATCGCCGCTTTCAGGAAAGACGTGCCCCGGCTGAAAGAAATGGGCACAGGTATCGTATGGTTAATGCCTCTCCATCCTAAAGGAATTCTTAAAGCGAAAGGCAGTTCGTATTGTGTTAGAGACCATTTTGGCGTGAACGAGTCTTTAGGTACCAAGGCAGACTTGAAGCAACTCCTGGATGCTATTCACGATTCGGGCATGTATGCCATACTGGACGTTGTGGCAAAATACACATCGTGGGATCATCCCCTGATCACCTCCCATCGGGAATATTATGTTCATCGCGATGATGGAACCATTGCATATCCTGCCAATTGGACAGACGTAGCCGCACTGGATTATTCAAAACAGGGCGTCCGTGAGTGGGCCTGTTCGTATCTCGAATACTGGGCGGATTTCGGTTTTGATGGCTTCCGCGTCGATTGCGCCCACATGTTTCCCGATGATTTTTGGGCCGAATCTATCCCGCGGATAAACAAAAAACACCCCGGTCTTTTCTGGCTTGCTGAGTCACACAAGGAATCTCATCACGATCTATTCGACATTACCTACGACTGGACGACGGTACCCTATCTGTGGAAGGTCTTCTGGAATGAGTTGCCGGCAACAAAGCTCGACTCGTTACTGCAAACGGAAAAACCACACCTTGAAAAAGGTGCTTTGATCATGAGGCATGCCATCAATCATGATACCCATGGATCGTGGTATCCAGGTCGATGGTATGACGTGATTGGAATAGAGAACAGCAGGCCGCGGCATGGGAGAGGAAATATTTATGATAGTTACGGAGAGGGGATGAAGGTTGCCAATGTGCTGTTCGCAACGTTGCCCGGCAAATACATGATCTACAATGCTCAGGACGCAAATCACCGTGGACGTGGAAAGATTGAATGGGGCGACGAATCCATGTACCCGTTTTACAGGTCCTTGTTCAAGCTGCACCGGAACCATCCTGCAGTGTATAAAGGATCGTTTTACAAGCTGAGAACCAACGTCGATGACTCCGTTTTCGCTTTCGCGCGGGAATTCGGAAATGAAAAGGTCTTGGTGTTCACCAACTTGTCGGGTGAAAACAAGACAGTTCAAATAGAATCCAGAATCCGCGAACAAGAGTGGGAGGAATACTTCACAGGTGACAAGGGCCTGGGACTTGGTGGTATCGAATTGACTCCCTTTGGATACAAGGTTTACGTTTCGACCGACTAGAGGGATGCAAGCATGAAGATAGCATTGTGTTTGATAGTATTGATGGCATTTGTTGCCGGAGGCACGCCCCAGACGCTCGCCCTCGATTTCTACGTCGGGGGCGCTGGCGCCTCGGACCGTAACCCTGGGACGGCGACGGAGCCCTTTGCCACGATCCAAAAGGCCGCCAGCGTGGCACGGCCAGGAGACGTAGTGAACATCCGCGATGGCATCTACCGCGAGACCGTGGTGCCATTCAACAGCGGCACCGAAGAGGACCCGATCGTGTTCGAGGCGGATGCCGGCGCCGAGCCGGTGATCAGCGGGGCTGATCTGGTGACGACAAACTGGCAACTGGCGAGCCATGCCAACTTGAACCCTGCCTCTCCCATCTACGAAACGACCGTTCAACTTCCGACCGTTGAGTACAGCAACCACGATCCCGCTGTGACAGGCAACGAAGTCCTGATGGCACAGCAAATCTTTGTGCGCAGCAAGATGCAACAGGAGGCGAGGTGGCCGAAGGTGACCGACCCCGAGCACCCGTTGAAGGATCATGGCTATGCCCGGGCGAGGACCATACCTTCCAGAGGAACTGATTGGGACTGGAGCCGGGAAGGTAACAATATCCGTTTGCGTGATGATGGACTGCCAAATGTTCCCGGAGGCCTGGCGGGAGCATATTGTACGGTACTGGCCTGGTTTGTGCCCGCTGGCGCCCCGATCCTCTCATCAAGTGGAAATGAATTCGTGATTGACGGAACTATGCCAAACGGCGGGGATCATATGCTCAGTCGCTTTACCAATTGGTTTAGGAGAGTGCAAAACGAAAACTTTCCGGACAATCTGCTTTACTATGTGCGTGGGGCACTTGGGCTGCTCACTGCCGAGGGAGAGTTCTACTATGATAAAAGTCAAAACAAGCTTTACCTATGGGCCCCCGGCGGCGGTGTGCCGAAAAATGTTGAATACAAGGCCCGCAACTGGGGCTTCGACCTGACCGGGAAATCTCACATCCACCTTAAACGCCTCACTTTCTTTGCCTGCGATATCCCGACCAACGGAGAATCGCTGTGGCCAAGCAACGCAAAAACCTGGGATGCCGTTCAGCCAGTACCGGTACAATATACAGAGACGGAGAAGCCGACCTACCCAACGGTTCAGGCGAAGGCCGATGCCCAGGGCTACATCGCCGGTGCCCACCCGTCTGACAGGTTTAACCCCGAGGCAGTGCCCGATCCGGCCAACGGTATTGTGATCGACTATTGCCGGTTCAAGTACCTGAACCATCAAACGAATATGGTGGCGAAGCAAGCTGGTTCCCCATTAGACCTGGAGTTATCAGAAACCGGCATCTTTCAGGGAAACGGAAATGGCAATTTCGGAAACCTCCATCGCGCCGGCATCCGGATCACGGGCGATAACTGCATAATCAGGAACTCGGTGTTTGATACCGGTGCCGGTAGCGGATTGGTGGTGACTGGAAGGAATTGCACCATTGAGAACAACTACTTCAAGGACTTTTCCTATATTGGTAACTGGTCAGGATCAATCACCGCCTCGATTGTCAGCACGGGCTTAACGATTTATGGCAATACTTTCTGGAGAACGGGAAGAGTCCACCTTTGGAATGTCCAGCGAGAGGGTAATGTAGGGTTTAATGATTGGTCTGAGTATTCCTACCTGAACGTTGACGGCGGCGGAAATTACTCCCAGGCTAGATTTTCATACGCGGTAAACCACGGTGCTGCCTGGAACAAAGCTCAGTATAGTCAGTATTATGGCCGCAACCTGCTTGGCAGGAAAGAGAGGCCCGCAGATAGCACCCTGTTGGATGCTTTCGCCTATGATGCTTCTGTTTGGCACCACAACTGGGGCCATGATTCCAGGGCGTTTCCGGCTGAATTCGGTATGAGTGCCAGCCTTTATTTCGACGATGCATCAGATGGTGTAGTGATGCACCATAATGTGTCATGGAATAATATTAAGGGAGACTTGCGGGCACCTAATGGTGGACTTGATTACCAGGCAACCCCGCTAGGCATTCACCTGCTGTATAACAACGTTTTCGCAACCTTGGGCGTAGGTAACAGTACGCAGTTCTTTACGCAGGGCCAACAATGCCGCTGGACAGCTGGAAACAACATTTACGCGGTAAATGCTATTCCAGGAACAAGGCCTTCTCATGAGTTTGTCTGGAATACCGGGCAACTACGAAGCGATGGGTTCCTGGATGCGGAAGGTGCGTATGTCAGTACACCGGCAAACGGTAAACCCTGGTTGATAGGTTTCGGTCCGGGCCAATACCCCTCAGGGCTTGGCTTGCAGCTAAAGGCAGGATCTGCGGCCATCAACAGTGGTGTCTTAGTCAGCATCGTTGAGAGTGCCCCCGACGTTCTGGCAACGGATCAACTCGGCAGGCCGCTGGACTACATCGACGACCCCGTTAACGACGCCAGCCCGGATGCCGGCGCCTACGAGTTTGGTGGGCCTCAGGTGCCTGCCGCTCCCAGGCACTACAACAACCCGGGCCACCCCGCTCATGGCGCCTGGATCCCCGGCACCACGCTGCCTCAGGAGTTCATCGAAGGCCGGCCCTGGGAGCGGCAGTGGGCAGCGGAATAGATACATCTGCTTGATTACGTCGAGGGGCCGGTTTGATTCCCGCCCCCTTGACCCTCAATCCCTTTACCCTGACCCGAAGCGTTCGAAAGAGAGAATCGCCATGTCAAAAGGACAGCTCCGACAAACCACCTGTGGAGGAAAGGGCACATTCTCCTACCAGCAGCCAGGGTGCCAATCCCGCTGAAGGCGGTCTCCCCGCCATGCCCATGCCGGCGCCGGTGGAGAATTCCCTCGACTAAGAAGCAGCTCAAACACCGGGCGTCGAATCGAAATTGCTTTCCGACATGGAAAGCCTTGAGAACTGGGAGCCGTTCCCTGCGGCATTCATACCAGGATGAATGGGGACGCCCCGTATTGGCCGTCGGACATCTGGCACAATCCGAAAGAGATCTGGGTGGTCTCCACAGGCGACTATCTGTGGCTGTTGACACACTTTTTCGAGTAGACCGGAATCAAAGATGGAGAACACAACATGAAATCCACACGCACTTGCCTCCAGGCCCGGAAGACCTTTTCTGCCGCTGCAATCGTTGCCGCGCTGGCAGTACCTTTTTTGGCCCAATCGCCTGCTGCGCTGGCCGCTTCCGATGCGCCGAAGCAGAAGCCCAACATCATCGTCATCCTCGCCGATGACTACGGATGGGGCAGCTCGGGTTGCTACGGTGCGCCGGCAGAGTTGAAGACGCCTCATCTTGACCGGCTGGCGCGCGAAGGGCGGCGATTCAACAACGCTTACGCACCCAGTTCGGTCTGTTCGCCGACGCGCTACGGATTGATGACGGGCCGCTACGATTGGCGCACGCGTGGAGATGGCGGCGGAGTCATCGGCGCCGCAGCGCCGTTGCAAATTGAAACCGACCGTCTCACGCTCGCATCCCTTTGCAAAGGTCAGGGCTACCGCACCGGCGCGTTCGGCAAGTGGCATCTCGGCTTGCAGGCGGGGCCGAGGAGGACGGATTGGAACAAGCCACTTGCGCCAGGTCCCCGGGCAATCGGATTCGATTATTTCTTCGGCATCGCGGCGAACGCGTGGAACGGCCCGCACGCCTTCATCGAAAACGAAACGCTGCTCGGGCGCATCCCCGGCGAGGAAGTCAAGGTAATGGAAAATTATAGCCCGACTAACTATACCAAGGGCATCAAAGAGCAATACGATACGCGTTTACTCATGGATGAGTTCACCAACAAAGCCACAGACTGGATCGGGAAGAACAGTTCCGAACCCTTCTTCGTTTACTATGCCGCCACGGCGGTGCATAAACCGCATGATTATCACCCCCGCTTCACGGGGAGTCCGTTCGACAAATATGGCAATTTCATCGAAGAACTCGATTGGTGTGTGGGACAGATCCTGGACCATCTCGACAGGCTGAAGCTTGCGGACAATACGCTCGTCATCTTCACCAGCGATAATGGCGGCGTGATTTACCGGGGTGACCCAGAGATCAAATATGCTATGGATGCCGGTCTTGCCATCAACGGCCCTTTGCGCGGCGGCAAACACAGCGAGTTTGAAGGTGGTTTCCGGGAACCTTTCCTCGTGCGCTGGCCGGGTAAAGTCCCCGCCGGTACAGTGAGCGATCAGGTGATCTGTCTAACCGATATATTGGCGACCCTCGCGGGCATGTTCGACGTACCGCTTCCCAATGGCAACGCCGAAGACAGCTTTAACGCGTGGCGCTTGTTCACGGAGGAGAACCCCGGCCTGCCTATACGCGATCACGTCATCATGCATGCTGCTAACAGTACCTACGCGATCCGCATGGGCGACTGGAAGCTTATCGAGCGCAAAGCGCCGAAGCAGAATGAGCTTTACAACATCAAGGAAGATGTTGCGGAGACCAATAACCTCATTGATGCCAATGCCGACCGTGCGGCGCAGATGCAGAAGATACTCTCCGAGGCCCGCGACCGCGGCTACACACGTCCCGGGGCCGTTAAGTGAAAACGTGCAAAATCAAAAGACTCAGCGACAATCTCCTATCAATGAGTGAGGACATCACATGAAAATCTGGAAATTCACTTTCGGCGAAAGTCTTTCGAGTGTTCGTGTTACCGGCATCGTGCTCTCAGCGGTGCTGGCTTTGCTGACCGGCGGGACCGGGCAAGTGCTCGCCGCCGGCCCGGCTTTCGCGGCCGAGGTGGTGATCCATGTCGCTCCGTCGGGCGATGACGCGGGCGACGGTAGCCGGACGAAGCCGGTGGCCAGCCT
>NZ_JAWLDU010000093.1:0-6361 GCF_041686475.1 Marinobacter sp. | reverse complement strand
GCTAGAACAGTGAATAGAATATATTGGTCAGAGCCAGGTTCAGACTCTGACCAATGCTCCGCTGGAGCAGATCCCGCCTCCTTTCTGCGCTCGAGAATGGCCTCGCCCTTGAAACCCTGGAGAATAAGTCCACGCTGGTATCAGAAAACCGTGACCAACGGGAACGGATAACTGGACTGGGCAAAGACTGAGATGACGGAAAACGACGGTTCCCCGGTTGTATTCATGAGGCGGCTCTGGCTGTTCTCCCGCCGGGTGTTGCGCGACTTTTTCGAGAACCATGGAATTTTGCTGGCCGGAGGGGTGGGGTATAACGTCCTGTTGTCGGCGGTGCCACTGCTGGCTTTGCTCGGGGTTCTGCTGACCCGCGTGGTGGAAGAGGAACAGCTGCTGGAGGTCATGGGGATTCAGGCCCAGCATTTCGCGCCTGCCCATGCCGGCGTGTTGCTGGATGCCGTGCGTGCCTTCATGGAATCGAGGGATATCATTGGAATTGCCGGCATTCCCGTTCTGCTCTTCTTCAGCTCATTTGCTTTCCGCATGCTGGAAGACTCGATTGCCATTATCTTTCACCGTCCGGGGAATCCGCGACGTGGCTTCTGGCTTTCAGCCGTCCTGCCCTTTGCATTCATGCTGGTTCTGGGGATCGGCCTGTTGACGCTGACCCTGCTGTTTGCTTTCGTTAATATGTTTTACGAAGAGCCGGGGCTTATCCTCTACCTGCTCAGCTTTTTCAGCGTCTTTATCATGTTCAGTGCGATTTACAAGGTACTGCCCATTGTGCGCATATCGCCTCGTCGGGCGTTGGTCGGCGGGCTTGTAGCGGCCATTCTCTGGGAGGCGGTCCGGCTGGTCATGATGTACTACTTTCTGAACGTGTCATTCGTGAACGTGATCTATGGTTCTCTGGCAACCATTATTGTGCTGCTGATCAGCCTGGAAGTGGGCTCTATCATCCTGTTGCTGGGGGCCCAGGTAATAGCTGAGCTGGAACGGTGCGAGCGAGCGGGTGTGCCATGGTATGCCAGTGCGGACTGACGATTGCAAAGCTGTCAGTTCTTGCCGCAATCGGGGCTGTGGTAGGCTTCATGGAAAGCTGACAGGGAATTTATATGCTCTTGCTCAGAGCCTTTTTCCTGCGGGCAGGTATCCTCTATGCCGCCTGGTGGGTGATGACAGAAGGTGACGCATCGGGATTGGCACCCGGCGCTGCCATTGTTATTCTGGTGAGTCTGCTTTCCTGCAGGCTTTACCCTCCCTCCCTCCATGTGATTCACCCGCTCGGGGCTCTGGTATTCGCCGGTTACTTCATTCTACGGTCAGTGGCGGCGGGCGTGGATGTCGGGCGCCGCCTGCTGTCCCCTTCGGTACCCGTCAATCCCGGATATATCACCATCAGGACCAGCCTGCCCGCAGGTAGTCCCCGCTGGCTCCTGGCCAACGCCCTTTCGCTGATGCCGGGCACGCTCAGTGTGCGCTTGATGGGTACGAGCCTGGAATTGCATTGCCTGGATCTGGACTTGCCCGTTAAAGAGGATGTTCGCCTCGCCGAGCGGAAAGTTGCAGGGGTCTTCGGTTTGAACAATGAAGAAGCCGGGGAGGCTACTCCATGACCCTGATGCTGAATATGGTTGCGGTATTCCTGCTGGGGAACCTGATTGTGGCGCTTGTGCGTATCTGGCGCGGTCCGTACCCCGCCGATCGCATGCTGGCCTCGCAGCTGTTTGGCACCACCGGCGTGGCCCTGTTACTGGTGTTGGCGGAAGCCCAGGGTATGCCTTCGCTCAGGGATGTGGCGCTGGTTCTGGCATTATTGTCAGTGCTTGCAGTGGTGGGCTTTGTCACCCGGGTGGTGGGCATGGAAAACACAGATGAGGACACCCTGCCCGTTCAGGACAGGAGCTCCCATGATTGAATCCGTCGTCCAGTTTGCTCAGGTCCTGCTCATGGTGGTGGGGTGTCTTTTCTTTGGCATCGGCACCCTTGGACTGTTTCGTTTTTCGGATACATTGTGCCGCATCCATGCGCTTACCAAGATTGATAATCTGGGGCTGGGATTTATTGCCCTTGCCCTGTTGCCTTTTGCCCCGTCAACGGCATCGGCTCTGAAGGTGGTATTGATCTGGTTGGTGGCACTGGCAGCCAGTGCCACTTCGGCGCACCTGGTTGCACGGGCAGTGAGGTCCGGAAACACCGCCAGCGTTGGAAGGGAAGACCGCAATGGCTGAGTGGTTGCTGGACGGATTACTGGTGCTGGCCCTGGTGGTAACTGCCGTGGCAGCTCTGTGCTCAGAAAACCTCTTTCGGGCGGTGGTGGTGTTCATTGCCTTCGGGATGCTGATGGCTGTGGCGTGGGTTCGCTTGCAGGCACCTGATATCGCACTGGCGGAGGCGGCTATTGGCGCCGGGCTGACTGGTGTGCTTTTGCTGGATGCCGTCAGCCACCTCGGCAGCAAACGGCCCGGAGGTCAGAAGCGGGGAGGGGGCAGGCAATGATCCGGACTTTGCGAACCCTTGCAATTGCTCTGGTCTGCCTTGCTTTCACGGGTATGCTGGTGCTCAGTGTCTGGACCATAGCCGGCAACTCCGCTCCCGTGGATCTGCCACAATTGCTTTCTGAAAACCTGAACCGCAGCGGGGTTGAGCATCCGGTCACCGCAGTGCTCCTGAATTTCCGCAGTTACGACACCCTGCTCGAGATTGGCGTTCTGGTCGTCGCTGGCATTGCCGGTATTTCCATGGCCAGGACCGCATCACTGGAAGACCCGGAACTGCGCACCTCGGACTCGCTGCTTTATGCTTTGCAGCGCTGGTTCGTGCCGCTGATGCTGGTGCTGGCAGGGTATCTTTTATGGGCAGGCTCTGATCGACCTGGTGGTGCGTTTCAGGCCGGGGCAGTACTTGCAGCCACGGGAGTGTTGATGCGCCTTGGTGGGCGCCCGATGGAGTTCCTCCGCCCGGGCCTGATGTTGCGCCTGGGCCTGGCCCTGGGTTTTACCGTGTTCCTGCTGGTAGCGGTGGCAAGTGCCATTGGTGGTGACGCTTTTCTGGCCTATCCACCGGGGATGACCAAAACGCTGATTGTTGTCATCGAATCAGTATTGACCCTGTCTATTGCCATGGTGTTGCTGGCGTTGTTTGTGTCCGCTCCGGTCAATGACGCCGAGGACCCGGAAGAGGGCTCTTCATCATGACGGCATCACTACTGTATGCACTGGCGGGCGCCCTGTTGTGTGGCATCGGCCTGTTCGGGCTTTTGTGGTTGACGCACCTGCTTCGAAAGCTGCTGGCCTTCAATATCATGGGGTCTGGCGTGTTTCTGGTGATGGTAGGGCTGCCACAGCATCAGGGCGGGCCGGATCCGGTGCCTCACGCCCTGGTGCTGACTGGCATTGTTGTGGCTATTGCGGCCACTGCGCTGGCTGTGGTGTTGATTCGGCGTTATTACCACCTGTCCGGTTTGACGAGCCTTGACGGCGAGTCTGCCTCCCGGGACGGGGGAGCGGAATGACCCTGTGGTTGCTGGCCGGATTGTTGTTTACGCCGTTGGCCTGGGCGGTGCTGACGCTGTTGATGAACTTCACCTGGGGCCGCCTGGTTACCTGGGTCGGCATTCTGGTTCAGGTTGCGGTGTCGCTGGGGCTCTGGCTGGCGGTCTCCCGCGATGGAGGGTTCTACTACGGCCTTGGCGGTTGGGAAGCGCCGCTGGGGATCGAGTTGCGAGTAGATGGACTTGCGGTCACCTTCGTTTTGCTTACCGCGGTGGTAGCCAGCGCTTGCGGGTGGCACGCGGGGGTCTATATCGATGCGGATAAGCCCTGGCACCGGTATTTCTGGCCCCTGTTCTGGTTTCTCTGGTCCGGGCTGAATGCCGTCTGGCTGGGTGGAGACCTGTTCAACCTCTATGTCGGGCTGGAGCTGATCAGTCTCTCTGCAGTGGGCCTGGTGGCGCTGGGCGGCAAAGCCGGGGCGCTGCGGGCCTCTATCAGATATCTTCTGGCGGCATTGTTGGGGTCACTGGCCTATCTGCTTGGTGTCGCGTTGATCTACGGGCAGTTCGGCACCTTATCGATTGCGGGGGTTGTGTTCTGGCTGGAGCAGCAGCCTGTGCCGGCAGGTTCCAGCCTGGCACTTGCGCTGATGGTTGCCGGCCTGGCCCTGAAGACGGCCCTGTTTCCTCTTCACCGCTGGCTGCCCCCGGCCCATGGCATTGCCAAATCGCCAGTCAGCGCGTTGTTGTCGGCGCTGGTGGTTAAGGCATCGTTTTACATTGCCGCCAGGCTGTGGCTGGAACTTGGCGAGCCGCTGGGTAACCTGGCAGCGGCGCAAATGGTCGGCCTGCTGGGCAGCGCTGCAGTGGTCTGGGGCAGTTGGCTGGCATGCCGCCAGCAGGAGCTGAAACAGGTGGTGGCCTATTCCTCGGTGGCCCAGATCGGCTATCTGTTTCTGCTGTTCCCGCTGACGTTTTCGGTGTCTGAGTCGGTGTCGCTGCAGGCCCAGCAGGGCATCACTCTGCAGGTTATCAGCCACGCGCTCGCGAAGGCGGCCATGTTTCTTGCTGCCGGTAACCTGATTCTGTCCACCAGAAGCAGTCGTGTGGATGCACTGACCGGTGTCAGCCGCTTCCTGCCATTCTCACTGTTTTCCTTTGGCCTGGCCGGGGTGTCGTTGATGAGCCTGCCACCGTCCGGTGGGTTTGCGGCCAAGTGGCTGCTGTTGCAGGCCAGCCTGGGCAGCGGCCAGTGGTGGTGGGTGCTGGTGTTGCTGGCCGGCGGCCTGCTTTCGGCGGCGTATGTGTTCCGGATCTATCGGGCTTCGTTCCTGGACAGCGAGGGGCCGGACCAGTTCTACCATCCGTCCAGGAGCCTGGAGGTCATTCCGATGATCCTGGCGTTGATGGCCCTTGGTCTCGGGCTGGTGTCGGATGAAGTGCTGTCGGTAATGGCGTTACCCTTCGAAGAGGAGGGCTCGTCATGACACTGACTGCCTGGATACCGTTGCTCGCCCTGATGACGTCACTGCTTGCCTCGCTGGTGATCTTTGCGTTACCCGAAAAGGGCTACCGTTTGCGGAC
This sequence comes from Marinobacter sp., assembly GCF_041686475.1. Taxonomy (GTDB): domain Bacteria; phylum Pseudomonadota; class Gammaproteobacteria; order Pseudomonadales; family Oleiphilaceae; genus Marinobacter. The sequence goes on along the minus strand of NZ_JAWLDU010000093.1, from coordinate 1,287 downwards.
GGCGGTGAACCTGGGCGCCGCTGGGTTGAAGCTGGCGCTGGTTGCGGTGATGGTCTGGGGTGTTTTCCACGGCGTGGAGTACGGGCTGAGCTTCACCATGGTGCCCGGCGTGGAATTTGTGCTCAAGGCCGACGGCCTGTCGATGATGTTCGCGGGGCTATCAGCGGTGCTCTGGTTGCTGACCACCATCTACGCCGTCGGGTATCTTGAGGATTCACCCAATCGCGCCCGGTTCTTCGGCTTCTTCAGCCTTTGCGTGGCCAGCACCATGGGCATTGCGCTGGCGGGCAATCTGTTCACTTTCTTCCTGTTCTACGAAATGCTGACCCTGTCCACCTATCCGCTGGTGGTACACCGGGGCACAGAGAAGGCCCTGAAAGCGGGCCGAACCTACATTATCTATACACTTGGTGGTGGCGCGGTGTTGCTGGCGGCGATTGCATGGCTGCACGGGGTGGCGGGGGACCTGCCATTCAAAGAGGGTGGCCATTTCGTCGATGCTGACCCCGACATGCACCGTTCGCTGATCCTGATTTTTGTATTGCTTGTAGCCGGGCTGGGAGTAAAGGCAGCGTTGTTCCCGCTACATGGCTGGTTACCCCAGGCAATGGTGGCGCCGGCCCCGGTCAGTGCGCTGCTGCATGCCGTAGCCGTGGTCAAAGCGGGGGCTTTCGGCATTGTGAGGGTGGTTCACGACATCTACGGCCTGGAGGCATCCTCGGCCCTGGGTCTGCTGGAACCCCTGGCCTGGCTGGCGGCATTTACCATGCTCTATGGATCGCTCCGGGCGCTATGGCAGGTTGATCTCAAGCGCCGGCTGGCATTCTCGACGGTAAGCCAGGTGTCTTACATCGTCCTCGGGATTGCGATGTTCGGGCCAGTCGCGGCGGTCGGAGGGCTTGTCCATTTGCTGCACCAGGGCATCATGAAGATCACCCTGTTTTTCTGCGCCGGTAACTATGCCGAGACACTGGGCATTCACCGTATTGATGAAATGGATGGTGCCGGGCGACGCATGCCCGGAACTTCCATGGCGTTCACCATCGGCGCGTTTGGCATGATCGGGGCGCCGCCACTGGCGGGCTTTATCACCAAATGGACCATGGGCACCGGAGCGCTGGAAGCGAACATGGGCTGGGTGGTTGTGGTGCTGGTACTCAGTAGCCTGCTCAATGCGGCTTATTTTCTGCCGCTTCTGCACCGGCTGTGGTTCCGGGAACCTAACGGTAGCTGGCCTCATGAACGGCATTGGGGGCGGCTGGAGACCAGCGCCTGGTTGTTCTGGCC
>NZ_JAWLDU010000006.1:0-80892 GCF_041686475.1 Marinobacter sp. | reverse complement strand
AGCGCCGATGGTAGTGTGGCTTCTGCCCATGTGAGAGTAGGTCATCGTCAGGCTCTTAATACCCAAAACCCCGACAGCGTCAGCTGCCGGGGTTTTTTTATTGTCTGTCCACTTCCACGAGTTCCACAAGGCTACCCACGATATCCTGCATCACAGCCAATTGTCCGTTGAAGCTTTCAAATGTCATCGACAGGTCTCGCAGTTCCATACTGAAAAACAGAATGACACCAGCAAGACCGACGATGCTACCCAATCCCAGCCACTTGACGTGACGGCGTTGTTTGTCGAGGCTCTGCTGATGCATAGCTTCCATTCCTGCCAGACTCTGGCGCAGATGTCTGAGCTCGTCGTGAGTTTCCTCATAGGCAACCTCCAGGGTGGCCAGCCGGCCTGTCAGGCGCCGGGTATAGCTTTGTTCGATGACCTCGTCGGCCACACTGTCAACTATGGCGGGGTCGGGCTCAGCCGAAATGTCTGTCAGGATTGCTTCGATAGTCCTGAGTAGCTGGTCCCGGTTGACCTGTTTGCCGATGACACCAGCGGCACCACGGGTGTTGGCTTCCTGTCGGTAGCGGTCCGCACTCTGGGATGTGTACATGAAAACGGGAATGTGCCTCAGTTCAGGGTCCGCCTTGATAACCTCCAGGGCTTCAAATCCATTCATCCCGGGCAATAGGTGATCCAGAAAAACCAGATCGAAGGTTTCCTCGCGAAGCTTTTCAAGGCCTTCCTCTGCGGTTGCGACGCCCCGTGAGCTCAAGTCGGCACGTTCCAGCAGGCGGGCAAGGATGATGCGTGCTGTCGATGAGTCATCGACGATCAGTGCGTGACCTCGAGCCATGAATTTTCTTCCTGAAGGTTGGGCTTTTATCCATCATGGTAGCCAGATTTCGAATACGCCACCAACAAGGGGACCATCATTATGGAGCTTGATAAATCCGTGGCGATTCCCTTCGCTGTGCAATTGAGCAACCGATGACGCGAAGAATAGCCCCAGGCTGGTGCTCCCGCTCTTGAAGTCCAGGGATTTGAAACTTGGTGTGCCGCTGTGTTGCATGTTTTCCGGGTAGCCATCACCGTCATCTTCAACACCGATCACCAGAAATCCCTGTTGTTCCGACGCAGTCAGTTTGATCCGGCTCTTGGTATATCGAAGGGCATTGTTGATGGTGTTATTGAGCACTCCCGTCAGCAGGTCCTCATCGAAAAAACCGTTGATGTCATCGGCCTCGATTGTCAGCCTGATACCCAGCCCGTCAAGAAGCGGGGTATGCCGCGCCATATGTTCGGATAGAAAGTCGGGAACAAAGTGTTCTTCAATGTGTGCCGACAGGTTGTTTTCACCAAGCCGGTAAATACCAAGCAGTTGCACCAGGTCATTGTGCATACGTTCAGCTTCGTACTGCAGCGTATTGAAGCGTGGCGACTCTCCAATCGACTGTCCCTGTTCCTGCCGTAACTCGTCCAGAGAATTCAGAAGCATACCCAGGGAGTTCTTCATATCGTGGACAGCGGATGCCAGCACCATGGAAAAATCGATGCCTTGAGACTGCCGTAACTGGGCAGAGGTGTCGTGGTTGTTGGTGCTCATGACTTCATTCCTTCCAGTTTTTTACGCAACGACATCAGACGACGGTACTGCCGGTGTTGTTCGGGTAATCCCGAGAGTCCGGCAAGGTGCTTTTCACAACGCTTCAACAGGTCGCGATCATCCGGTGTTTCCTGGTGCTTCTTCATCAGTACCTGAACAAGGTTGAGGTTCAGTGCCGCGTGTGAGGGCACTATTTCCAGGGCGTTGCTGAATGTAGTGACGGCCTCATCGAGCTTTCCTGCCTCGAACGCCTTGATACCGTCCCGGTTCAGGGACCGGGCCTGCAGTTTTTGCCGGAAACCGACCGGTTCGTCCAGCAGATTCTCGATCTTCTGCAGTAACGGCGGATTATCGTGGCAGCGCTTGGCAAGCGCTGCCAGCAGAGCCTTAGCTTCCTCGTCCTCGCCCAGCCTGAACAATGTCTTGGCATAATCGAGACCTGCTTCCGGGTCCATGAGCTCGGGATCTCCCAGTGCGCCTGCAACACTCTCAATGGCATTACGGGCTTCGGTCATCTTGCCCTGGCCGGCATGAACACGGGATTGCACGATACGGCTTCTGACCTTGACGTCTTCCTGATCAGCGAAACGTTTTTCCATTCTCCGCAATATCGCCAGAGCCTCATCGGCATGGGCCGAACCTTCGTCCGATGTATCACTTTCACTGAGATCTGATAGTGAGTGCCCCAGTGCCAGGTAGTGTTCAGAGCTGTCGTGAATGGAGTAGGTGCCAAGGGTAACCGTTTGTCGCCATGCCTCTGAGGCCGTTGACATGTCCTGATTGGACGTCGCCAGTGTGGCAAGGTGCTTTTGTCTGAAAAGGGCATTGGGAGAGTGCTCTGCGGCCTTCTCGAGAATCTGCTGTGCCTGTGTCGGACGCCCCTGTTTTTCCAGTGCCTCGGCCAGAAGATCATAGGCTTCCATGTAATCGGGGTGTTTGGTGACCAGTTCCTTGAGCGTTGTAATTGCCTCATCGTAATTCTGGTTGGCCAAGAGTATTTTGCCCCGCCCCAGCCTGGCCCAGGAAAGATCCCGCTGGGCCATCACGTCGTCGTAGATTTTCAGGGCGTGGCTGAAGTCGCCTACCTGGTAGTACAGATCGGCGAGGGTTTTCATCAGCCAGGTCTTGTAGCGGGGTTTTGCCGGAAGTGCCTGAAGGCACAGGGAGATGGCTTCCGGAAAGTTTTCACGGTCGATCTCCCGATTGATGGGGAGCAGGGCGTTGCGCTGCGTGACCAGGCCGCTGAGCCGTTTCTCCAGCATGGCTCGGTTGATGGGCTTGGTCAGGTAGGCATCCGGCTGGTATTCCCTAGCGCCCATCACCATCTCTTTGGACGTTTCTGCCGTGACCATCAGGAATAGCGAGGAGCGTTTCAGGAGCTTCTTGTGTCGGAGTTCTTCCAGGATGTGCTGTCCGTTCTTGCCCTCCCCGAGGTTGTAATCGCACAGAACCACATCGACATGATTGTAGGAACAGTACTGGATGGCCGTAGAGGCGTTGGGCACGAGTTCGATTTTGTCGGCGCCACAACTGCGCAACATCTGCCTCATGGAGAGACGAAAGTTTTCAAAATCGTCGACGACCAGGTAGCTCAGTTTTGCGAAGGTATTGCCGATAGCACTGTCGCTTGAATCTGTCATGGGCGCTTCTGTTTGAGTAACTTGTTCACCACGGCCCTGAGGGCCGCCGGTTTCACAGGTTTGTAGAGAATCTGATAGCCCCTGTTGATGGCGTCTTCCCTGACATCCGGAGCCATGTAGCCGGTAATAAGTATGCCAGGTATATCATTGGTAGCCTCTTCTCTCAATGAGTCCATTGCATCAAGGCCGTTACGGTTGTCATCAAGCTGATAGTCCGCAAGTAAGATGTCAGGCTCGGTGCCATTGAGCTTGTAGCGTGCATCTTCGAGGCTTTCGGCCGTGGTTACGTCACACTGCCAGTTGTCCAGTAGTGCGCTCATACCGTGAAGTATGGTCGGATCGTTGTCGATGCACAGCACGTGTAGCCCACCCAGGCTGGAGAGGCGCCGGGATACAGTGGCGGGTTTGGTGGCATGCTGTTCGCTGTGTTCAGGGGCAGCGACAGGCACGGTAATGCTGAACACACTGCCCAGGCCCTGAACGGACTGAACGTTTACCGGATGGTTCAGCATGCCGCAGATACGGTCCACGATGGCCAGCCCCAGCCCCAGCCCCTTTTTGTCCCGCCCCTGCTGGAAGCGACGGAATTCTTCAAAGATGTGGGCAAGTTGATCGTCCGGAATGCCGGGTCCGGTATCCCAGACTTCAATGCGGATATAGCCCTTCAGCCGACGACAGCCGAGCAGAATCTTACCGCTGGGGGTGTAACGGATGGCATTGGACAGGAAGTTCTGGATGACGCGCCGCAGCAGTTTGGAGTCGGATCTTACCCAGGCACTGCTGGGCACCACGTGCAGATCCAGCCCCTGATCCTTGGCGATGGCAGAGAAGTCGGTTGCCAGGTGGCGCATGATGTCATTGACGGGGAATACGCCGATATCCGGTTCCAGTGCGCCGGCATCCAGTTTGGATATATCCAGCAGGGTGCTGATGATTTCCTCGGCAGCACCGAGAGAGCTGTCAATGTGATCCACCAGTTCTGTCATTTCCGGGTCACGGGCTTTGCCGGCCAGGGCCGAGGTGAACAGCCGTGCTGCGTTCAGTGGTTGCAGCAGGTCGTGGCTGGCAGAGGCGAGGAAGCGGGTTTTACTCTGGTTGGCCTGTTCGGCAACCGACTTGGCCTTGAGCATCTGCTCGTTGATGACTTGTAGCTCCTGGGTACGCTCCTTGACCCGCTGTTCCAGATAGATGTTGGTTTCTTTCAGCGCCTGCTCGGTGCGGCGCATGGCGGTAATGTCCTGGAACGTAGTCACATAGCCCCCACCCGGGATCGGACTGCCGTCTATTCGCAGTACGGTGCCGTCTGGGCGCTGGCGCTCATACGACATCGGCAGACCTTCACGCATGCGGCTGCAGCGGTCGGTAATAATCTCGTCGATACGTCTTGCTTGCAGGTTTGCATTGGTCAGGTTGTAGCGCATCAGATCTTCCACCGGCCGGCCAACACGCACGAAGCCGCTGGGATAGCTGAATTGTTCGAGGTAGCGCTGGTTCCATACCACCAACTGCTGTTGATGGTTTACCACCGAAACCCCAAGGCTGATGTTCTCGATGGCCGACTGCAGTAGCTCCCGGCTGAATGTCATGGCCTGGGAGGCCTCATCGACGATGCTGACAACGTCCTCGATCTGCATGTCACGGCCCGTGAGGGTGGACTCGAGCACAACCCTCGCCGTCGACGCGCCGATGACCGAGGCCAGCTGGCGCTCGATAAATTTCATCAGGTGTGAAGACGCGGGGCGATGAACATGCAATCGGATGGCATTGCGCCGCTCGTAGTTGCGGAAGATGGCTTCCGCCCGTTCCTCTCCCATAAAGCGGTCGGCGATGGCCTGCAGGTCGGAGGTGAGGATTTCACCCTGCCAGCTCTGCTGCTGGGGTGTTTCGGCCTTTGGCTGTGGGTCCTGGAAGAAAGATGCAATCTGGATCTTTTCACGTACCCGCTGTCGGGTGAGCATGGACAGCACGATGTAGGTGATGGTGTTGATGCCAAGGCTCCAGATAATGCCATGGCTTGTCTGGTCCAGTTCGAGTCCGAACATGGCTGTGGGCCGGGTCCAGTTGAGTCCCCATAGTCCGTGATCGATCAGGGTATCACTCAGCCAGCCTGTTGAAGCCAGCGCCGGCAGAAGCAGCGTGTAACACCACATCAGGAACCCCAATCCGAGACCCCATACCGCGCCAGTGTGGTTGCCTCTGCGCCAGAGGATGCCCCCCACTAGGGCAGGGCCGAACTGGGCGGCCGCAGCGAACGAGAGGAGCCCGAAGGCAGTCAGGCTGTAGTCTTCCCCTGCCATCCGATAGAAACCATAGGCAGTAAACAGAACCACGAAGATGGCGACCCGCCGGATACTCAGCAACAGGTAGCTGAGATCCGATCGTTTGTTCATGCCGGGGTGGAAGAACTTCAGCAGTGCCGGCATGATGATTTCGTTACTGACCATGGTCGCAATGGCCACGGAACAGACAATGACCATCGCCGCAGCTGCCGATCCGCCCCCAAGGAACGCGAGAATGGCAAGCCATTGCTCGCCGGCAAGAATGGGTAGGTTGAGAATCAGTACATCGGGGTCCGAGGAACTGGCTTCCGGTGACAGCAGTCCTGCCGCAGCAATGGGCAGTACAAAGGCACTGGCGATAATCAGGTAGATGGGCATGGCCCACCGGGCGGTCTCGAAATCCCGGTGGTCGGTGTTTTCCACCACCATCACGTGAAACTGTCGCGGCAGGCAGATAATAGCCAGCATGGCCACCAAGGTCTGGGTGATAAAGGCCGGGGCCTCAATGCCGTCCGTGGTGAGGGTGCCTACCAGCCCTGCATCGCTGACTTTGCCCCAGAGATCACCGAAGCCACCGTAAAGTCCATAGCCGACAAAAAGCCCCACTGCCACAAAGGCGACGATCTTGATCAGCGACTCGAAGGCAACGGCCTGGATCATGCCGCGATGATGTTCGGTGGATTCAAGGTGCCGGGTACCGAACAGCACGGTAAATACCGCAAGTACCAGAGTGATGTACCAGGCAGAGTCGTTCCAGGCGGCCGTGCTCAATTCGGTATGGGCAGTACCGGAGTCCGAGAGCACGGTGAAGCCCATGGAGATGGCTTTCAACTGGAGCGCAATATAGGGAACGCTGCCAATAAGCGCGAAGATCGCGACCATGGCCGCCAGGGATTGTGATTTGCCATACCGTGAGGCAATGAAGTCGGCAATAGAGGTACTGTTATTGCGTTTACTGATGAAGATGATACGGCGCAGAAGTGGCGCGCCGAATACAAACACCAGTAAGGGGCCGAGATAGATGGGCAGGAAACCCAGCCCCTCCTGGGTTGCACGGCCTACAGCCCCGTAGAAGGTCCAGGAAGTGAAGTAAACCGCAAGGGAAAGGGCGTAGACATGGGTTCTGGCCCAGCGCCGGCGATAGAGCCCGGGATGGCGGTCACCAGCCCAGGCAATGGCAAACAGCAGCGAGATGTAAGTGATCGAAATGAGGACTAACAGCCAGCCACTGAGCATAAACAGGCTTTCCCAGAATACGTTGAACAGACGTCAGGTCAGGTAACCGGATCTACTGGTTGCAGGCCAGCTCCAGCAATTGATCGTCTTCGGACAATGTTCGGAGTGCACTGGTGTCCAGGGTCTGTTCGCCCTTGAGGGGGACCAGCTCACGCGAATCACAGTTTAGCAGATACATTTTCTGTGACACCGCGTCGGTGTATGACTGCTCGAAGCGGTAAAGGCTGAAGCGGACAATATTCTGTTCAGGGTTGTCCACCATGATGCTGTTGGTGTCCAGAACGGTAAAGGCGGCTACCTGCGGAACAACATAGGCCCATGGCCGCCAGGGCGCTCCATATTTCTCTGTGCTGACGACCACAGCCTCTTCCGGAAGTTGGGTCTGTTTGAGCTCAAACCAGGTGTACTCCATGTATATCAGGTAACCCAGCATGCCAGCGCCGGCAAAGGCGGGGATTATCCACTTTGGCGCCTTCTTGCGGGTGATGGCGCGTATACCCAGGGCGATGCCGGCAGCGCCAAGACCGCAGAATACGGTTGCCACGAAAGTCCAGAACATAAGATTGTTTCCTCGAAAAAAAACGGGCTTCCCCAGTGAGGAAGCCCGTTCAGGTTCAGCCCGTCAGATTCTCATCTGTCGTTGGCTGACGTGTTGCTTAGTGGTCAACAGATTTACCGGCACCGCGTGGGTAGCGGACACTTTCGACCAGTTCCTGAATCTCAACGGGCGGCTCTTCGGTCGCGTTGGAGACCGTGAAGGCTACCGCAAAGTTGATGATTGCACCAACTGCACCGAACGACAGCGGGGAAATACCCAGCAGCCAGTTGTCTTCAGTGTTGGGCAGATTGTTGGTTTCCGGGATAAAGAACCAGCCGAGGTAGATAAAGATATAGACCAGAGTGGAAATCAGGCCTGCCAGCATGCCTGCAATGGCACCTTTATTGTTCACTCGTTTGGAGAAGATACCCATCATCAGAGCAGGGAACAGCGACGCTGCCGCGATACCGAAGGCCAGAGCCACTACCTGCGCCGCAAACCCGGGAGGGTTGGCGCCAAGATAGGTGGCCACCACAATGGCAATGGCCATTGAGATACGTGCCGCCAGTAGTTCCCCCTTCTCCGATATGTTCGGATTGAAGCCACCCTTGATCAGGTCGTGACTCACCGCAGACGATATGGCCAGCAACAGACCAGCCGCCGTCGACAGTGCCGCAGCAAGACCACCGGCAGCAATCAGGCCGATAACCCAGCCTGGCAGGTTGGCGATCTCGGGGTTGGCGAGTACCAGTATATCGTTGTTGTAGGTGAACTCGTTGCCTTCCCAGCCTCGTGCTTCGGCCTCTTCTGCAAAGTCTTCGTTGCCATCATTGTAGTGCTGGATACGGCCATCGTTGTTCTTGTCATCGAACTGGATCAGGCCGGTTACTTCCCATTCCTTTATCCATTGAGGCCGTTGTTCGTACTCGATAGGCTGACTGTCGACACCGTCCGTGTAAATGGTCGTCATAATGTTAAGGCGAGCCATGGACGCAACTGCAGGTGCAGTCAAGTACAGCAGGGCAATGAAGACCAGAGCCCAGCCAGCAGACCAACGCGCGTCTGCAACCTTGGGTACGGTGAAGAAGCGGATGATGACGTGGGGGAGCCCAGCAGTACCGATCATCAGTGACAGGGTAAACAGAACCATGTTCAGTTTGTTGTCCACATCATCTGTGTAGTCCTGGAAGCCAAGTTCGGTAATGATCTGGTCCAGTTTCTCCAGCAATGGTACCCCGGAGTCTACGTGGGTAGAGAAAAGGCCAAGCGGGGGCAACGGGTTACCGGTCAGCTGCAGCGAAATAAACACTGCGGGAATGGTATAGGCAATGATCAGGACGCAGTACTGGGCCACCTGGGTGTAGGTGATACCTTTCATGCCACCGAGTACCGCGTAGATGAAGATTACCACCGCAGCGATGATCAGGCCCATGGTGGCATCTACTTCAAGGAAGCGTGAGAAAGCCACACCGGCTCCGGCCATCTGGCCGATTACGTAGGTGACCGACGCCACAATGAGACAGAGCACCGCGACAAACCGTGCAGTCTTGCTGTAAAAACGATCGCCGATAAACTCGGGAACCGTAAACTTGCCAAACTTACGCAGGTAAGGTGCAAGCAACATGGCCAGCAATACGTAACCACCGGTCCAGCCCATCAGGAAAGACGAGTTGGCATAGCCGCCGGCGGCAATCAGGCCCGCCATGGAAATGAAGGATGCAGCAGACATCCAGTCAGCACCGATCGCCGCGCCGTTGGTGATCGGGTGAATGCCGCCACCCGCGACATAGAAATCGCTGGTGCTACCGGCCTTCGCCCAGATGGCGATACCGATATAGAGGGCGAATGAACCGCCAACAAATAACAGGTTAATTATAAACTGGTCCATTCGATCTTACTCCTCGTGAACGCCGAATTTCTCATCGAGCCTGTTCATACGCCACGCGTAATGAAAAATCAGCCCGATAAAGGTGAGAATCGATCCCTGTTGGGCGAACCAGAACCCGAGGTCGGTTCCGCCAATAGGAATTCCGGCGACCATGGGGCGAAGCAATATCGCAAAGCCATAGGATACGAGGGCCCATACGATCAGGCTCCCGAATATCAGGCGTAGATTCGCCTTCCAGTAATTCACAGCATCGTAGTCATGACCTGACATAGGATCACTCCTGTTTTGTTGTTGTGGAGGTTGGGTGGGTTTTCTGAAATGCGTGTGTTGTAGAGAAATTATTATTCATATAGTTCTTCTCCGACTTGTTGTCCTCTCCGACTTTACCCGTCAAGCGATATATAGATATTGGCAAAAGGTCTAATTCTCAGTTATTTGCCTGCTAAAACGTATCCAAACGCGACACAGTGCAAATGATTAGTTGGGCCTATGCATGTTTTTTAATTGCCGGTAGTACTTCAGCTTTTCATTGAGCCCCTTGAGGGTCATGACGTCATTTTTATATGCCTGGTTGATGACCGCCAGCGTGAGTTCCGCAGTGGCCATTGCGTCAGCTGCGGCATGGTGTCGCGCACTGACTTCCAGACCAAAAAAGTCTGCCCAGTTGTCCAGTCCACGGCCGCCGGTTTTAGCGTCTGGAAAAAAAGCAGGGAGCATTTCCGCAACATCGATCCAGGTATGGGGCTGGGTGTAGCCCAGCGTCTGTTTCAGGGCTTTCTCCAGGAACTTCTGGTCGAATGCCGAATGGTAGGCAAGGATCGGGTCACCGTTCATCCACTCCAGCAGATGTAACAGGGCGTCTTCGGTTTCATGGCCGCGGGTCAGCGCTTCCGGGCCGATACCGTGAATCAGCACTGTTTCACTGATGTCCAGTTCCGGTCGCCTCAGGACCAGGTCGAACTGGTCGCTCATGGCGATGGCATTTTTGTCGATGGCGACTGCGCCAATAGCAATGACCTCGTCCTTTGCCGCGTTGAGGCCAGTGGTCTCAAGGTCCAGTACGATAAGCCTGCAATCAGACAGACGCTTATCACCGGCGGTTTTCGGGGTTGGCAGGTGTTCACGGTCGGGACCGCCCGTGCTGCCGGCCCTGAGCCGTTCAATCCAGTCTTTGATCTGCTCAAGCATAACAGTCGACCTGGTGGTCAGAGTTGATAGGTTACTTCCAGCTTCTGCTGCAAACGCTGGGCCTGACGGAAGGATTCACGCAGAATCCGCCGATCCAGCGGGTTGAGGTCGTCCGGGTCAATGTAGTTGGACAGGGGGTCGTCGCGTTCCAGCTGTTCCTGATGCGACCTCATCCTGATGGCCTGAATCAGGCTGTAGGCTTCCTGCCAGGCTTTGGCATCCTTGGGATCGAAAACGCCTTTCTCTGCAAGCTTGTTCATGCGCTCAATGGTATTGGCCTCGCCAACGCCATTGGCGAGTGCAAATACCCTGACGGCCTCAACGAAGGGCGCCAGCCCCTGACGTTTAAGGTCCAGCTTGTTTTTCTTTCCTTCCTGAACGTAGCGGAAATTGCGGAACATGGTCAGAGGTGGTTTGCGGGTAATAGCGTTGCCTGCCAGCATTTTCTGAAACAGGGCATTTTTGCGGATGCGGGTAAGAACCTTATCCAACAGGGCATCAAGTGGCTCGGTAGGGCCGAATATGGACCGCATGTCCAGGAATATCGAGGAGTAAACCAGGTTTTGGGGTGTCGAAGCATCAATGAACCGGATAAACCAGTCATCCCACTCCCTGCTACTGAGGCACAACTTCGGATTGCTGGCCATGATATTACCTTTACACCAGGTGAAACCGCATTCTGCCAGTTCCTTGTTGACGGTTTCCGCAAAGGGCAGCAGGTTTTCCCTGACCTGATCTTCGGTCATTCCATCGGGTACCTGGAACAGAATGCCATTGTCCTGGTCCGTCAGCAGGGTCTGCTCCTGTCGGCCCTCGCTGCCGAACGTCAGCCAGGTAAAAGGAATCCCCGGGTCGTTCTTCTTTAGGTTCAGTTCCAGCACCCGGCGCACGGTGACATCGTTGAGGGTTGTAATAATCTTGACCACCTGGCCGGAATCCGCTCCGTGGGCGAGCATGGAATCCACCAACCTCGACACATCGGTTCTCAGGCTGACCAGGGTTCTTAGATGACTGGCGGTGCCTATAGTGCGGGCGAGATTGACGAGATCCACTCGCTGCAGTGAGAACAGGTCCCGTTCCGAGACCATACCAATCAGGCGCTTGTCCTCGTCCACCACACAGATATGCGCAAAATGGTGCTCTGCCATGAGCATGGCGGCCTCAAACGCATCGGCGTGTGCTGTCAGGCAGCAGGGGTCTTTGGTCATGACCTGCCCGATGGGTGTGTCCAGGGGGCCTTTTTCTTCCGCAACCATGGTTCGCAGGTCCCTGAGGGTAAAAATACCCGTGGGGTGCCGTTCATCATCGGTGATTACGATACTGCCCACACTGTTCTCGTGCATGCGTGCAACCGCCTTGCGTACCGGAAGATCGGGCGAACACACGATAGGATTGCGAATGGCGTACCGTTCCAGCGGGGTGTCCAGGGAATTGCTAGAACCTATGGAGGCCATCGCACCGCTCTGGATTCGCTGATTAACCTGGTCGAGCAGGCTGCTTACGCCCCGCAGACAGAAGTCGCGGAAAGAGTCACTCTCGGAGAACAGCGTAACGAAAGTGTCGTGTTCAATGCTGAGACAGAAAGTGTCGCCGGAAGCGCGGTGAAGAGTGCGGGTGGGGCGTTCCCCGATCAGAGCGGCCAGGGGGAAACACTCGCCCTGGCTGATTTCAAAGGTGGTTTCCGTTTTGCCGTCCCTGTCCCGTTCCCGTTCGCCACGAATCCGGCCCTGTTTGACGATGTAGAAACGTTTGACTGCCCCGTCCTCTGGCGAAAGCACAACATCTTCGTCGGCATAGAACCGCAAGGACGCGTGTTCGGCAAAATGGGCCAGATGCGCGTCGTCCATGTTTGAAAATGGCGAATGCTCACGCAGAAAGGTCATAATTGCGCGGGTATTCTGGGGGCGTTCGCTGTCCTGGGGTGCGGCGGTCATAAACGCGCTCCGTTGTCGTTGTTATGAGTTTGAAGTGTAGACTAACTATCGGCCCTGCGGCCCTAAGATTTTCGTCTGATAGCGGATCCGTGCCGCGTTTGCGGGTCTGGTCCGCCAGCTTTCCTTTATGACGGGGGAGGCGAGTGGTAAAGTCCTTACAATACGACTGCAAATGATATCGACATGACGACCAAAGATGAGCGCCTGAGCTTTCTGGAGGAGATGAAGGACGTCCGTCGCATCCGGAAGCCCAACAAGGCCGACGTGAAAACACCGAAGGAACTGACGCCGGGGCACCTTGAACGGCAGCGGTCAGCCATGGATCAGCCACTCAAAGACCGTAACCCCTTGACTGCAGACATGGTGGAGCCTCTGACTGCCCATGATGTGCTGAGCTGGCAGCGCCCCGGTGTCCAGAACGGGGTATTTCGCAAGTTTCGCCTTGGCCAGTACCCCATTGAGGCGCGTCTGGATCTGCATCGCATGACTGTCGAGGAGGCGCGCAGGGAGGTGTTCGGGTTCGTAAACGACTGTGTGCGTTATGGGCTGCGATCGGTGATTATCCTTCATGGTAAGGGTGAGCGTAATCCGGATGGTATTGCCCAGCTCAAGAGTTACATCGCCAAGTGGCTTCCGGAACTGGATGATGTGTTGGCATTTCATTCGGCGCAGAAGCGCCACGGTGGCACTGGTGCCGTCTATGTCATGGTTCGCAAGGGCGACCGGGACAAGCAACGCAACCGTGAAATTCACGGTGCCTGAGAATTAACAGCCAAAACCGATGAAATCGGTGCGGAGGTAAGAGTGAAGCAATTGATGTTGGTACTTTTCGTGGTAGCGGCCTTGGCCGGGTGCAAGGACCGTGTTATCTGGAATGACAATGGCAAGGTTGAGGAGGCGACAACAGATCGTGAGGTCTGGAACTCCGAAGGAAAAATGGAAACCGGTGAGCGCAAGATCTGGACTGATAAAGACGGAAAAGACGTCGTGAAATAACGCTGTTGCGTTAGGGAAAAATAATGACTTAGCCGGGTGCCGGGCGCCCGAGGGGCATGATGGTTGATGGACAGGCGGTCTTCCGGACAGTTCGTCAGCATTTGCGGGTGGCCCGCCCATCTTTATAATGGAAACCATCAAGCGCTGAACCGGCGTGTCTCTTCAGAGGTGTCTTTTGTTTGACGTAACCCGCTTCGCCATTGCCGCGCAGTCCATCATTGATGCGGGCCGTTTCCTTTACAGCCAGGGCTGGTCGCCGGCCACCAGCAGCAACTACTCGACACGGATTGACGAAGAGCATATTGCTGTCACCGTCTCCGGCCGCCACAAGGGCCAGCTTGCCGCCGGCGATGTAATGGTGGTGGATCTGGCGGGGAACGCCGTCCATAGTGATGCCCGCTCATCCGCTGAAACGCAGCTGCACACGGTTCTGTACCAGACCTTTCCGGAGGTGGGCGCGGTATTGCATACCCATTCGGTCAAGGCAACGGTGCTGAGCCGGCTGTTACCGGCGGGAGCGGCGCTTAAACTGAAGGGTTACGAGTTGCAGAAGGCCTTCAACGGCGTTGATACCCACGAATCAGAACTGACGGTCCCGGTGTTTGATAACACTCAGGATATTGCCGCGCTGGCACAGCAGACCGGGGAATGGTTCAGGCAGCACCCGGAACAACCCGGTTACTTGATCCGCGGGCACGGCCTTTATACCTGGGGCAAGACCATGTCAGACTGCCTGCGCCACGTTGAAGCTTTTGAATTTCTCTTTGAATGTGAGCTTGAAACCATGAGGGTCCTCCGATGACAACCTTGAGCATTTTTGACCAGAGTGCGCCCGAATCCCCCCGTGTCGTTACCGAAGACGCCGGCAAGATTGCCAACCTTCTGGCGGAACACGGCGTGCGGTTTGAGCAATGGACCACCCGGGACTTGCCTGCGGATGCATCATCGGACGATATTCTTGAAGCCTACGCCGATGAGATCCGGGCGCTCAGGGAGGAATGTGGTTTCCAGGCGGCAGACGTGATCAGCCTGAATCCGGATAACCCCCAGAAAGACGCCTTTCGCAAGAAATTCCTGGATGAGCATGTGCACAGTGAAGATGAAGTGCGCTTTTTCGTTCGCGGCCAGGGGCTGTTCTACCTGCACTTTGGTGACCGGGTATACGCCGTTCTGTGCCAGAAAAATGACCTGATCAGCGTACCGGATGGCACCCGCCACTGGTTCGATATGGGTCCGGAGCCTGCGTTTACGTGCATTCGCCTGTTCACCAACCCTGAAGGCTGGGTTGCGGATTTCACGGGCGAAGACATTGCCAGCCGGTTACCCAGGTATGAACGACTGGCAGGAGCTACCGGATGATCCGCGTTATTCTTACCGACATCGAGGGCACCACAAGTTCGATCTCTTTTGTTCATGATGTGCTGTTTCCCTACTCGGCGCAGCACATGGCCGATTTTGTACGGGACGGCGAGGCAGACAGTAACGAGATCCGTGAGCAGCTTGATGCGGTGGCAGAGACCTCAGGTGTTGCCCGGGATGATATTGAGGGGGTTGTTAGCGTGCTGGACACCTGGATCCGTGAGGATCGCAAGGAGACGCCACTGAAAGCGCTCCAGGGCATGCTCTGGGAGCAGGGCTATCAACAAGGTGCCTTCCGGGGCCATATCTATGAAGACGCCGCCGAGTACCTTCAGCGCTGGCATGATCGGGGTCTGCGTCTGTTCGTATATTCTTCCGGTTCTGTGAAGGCACAGAAGCTGATATTCGGTTTTAGCGAGGCGGGAGACCTGACACCGTTCTTTTCCGGTTACTTCGACACTCGTATAGGCGGCAAGAAAGAACCGGAGTCCTACGGCAACATCATCAATGAACTGGGTGTCGAGCCCCGCACAGTATTGTTCCTCTCCGATGCGGAGGCCGAACTGCAAGCGGCCGAGAGCGCCGGTATGCAAACCGTCTGGCTGATCCGGGAGGGCAATATACCGGAAACCGGGCGCCCGGTGGCTAGGGACTTTGCGGACGTTGACCGGTTTCTGCTGAAACGCTGAATCATCCTCTGTGCCTTCTTCTCTCAATACCTCGTGAGCAGGAGGCCCTGTGCCTGAATTCCGAACACTGATCATCCCTGTTCTGTGCCTCTACCTGGCGGGCTGTGCTCCTGATTCCGGCGTTCCGGAGATGATGGATGATTATGTGGCTCAGGTGGCTGATGCCCTGGAGCTGAGCCCGGAGCTGTCTGAAATCGGACCGGTTTCCGGGATACCCCGCCGTCGCGAACGGGTTCTGGAGATGCCGGATCTCGATATGGGCATGCTGGATTTCCTGTCTCTTTACGGGTGTGAGCTGCAACATGTGGTGGGTGAGAAAAACTCCATCATGGGCAAGGTCATGCAGCCCCTGAACCGCCTGCGCTATGAAGCCCGCTTTATCCTTGCTGCCGAGGACTGTATTCCGGAAACTGGCCGGGATGGCGTCAAGGAGGATCTGGAAGAGGCTATCAAAAGCAAATCCGAAACACTGCCGGTTGCGGTGTGGAATGCTACCTGGGGCGTGGAAGAGGTGGAGCGGCTTTTCACCCTTTCACAAGGGCATTACCCCATGAACGGCGCTGATAATCCTGTTGCTGAACTGGCCAGTGACGTCGACAGGCTGAACAGGACCGTCAGGGGCCTGCTGGAGGGCGACATGGACGAGCCGCTGGATTACGTGGGTGAGGTTCATCAGCGCTGGCAGGCGGAGCACCGGGCCGGTCAGTTGCTGAACAGCGCAAGGTTGCTGACCACGCGGCTTGATGATGCCACGGCTCTTCTGGTTGAGAGGATTGAAAACGACCCGCTCTGCCCGGAAGAAGAGCGCAGTGCGTCTGCAGAAGCGCTCAGAGACATCTATGCCAACGGCTACGCCGGTAACGTTGAGCGCTACCTGGAGAGCATTGATCAGGCAAAAGAGGCGCTGATAAAGCCGTTTGAGACACTGGGGACACAACAGACGGAGACCATGCCGGATGCCTTCCAGGCATGGTACCGGCAGGCTCTGGACACCGAAAACTCTGCCAGCCTCTGGGGGCAGCTGGACCGGGCTGCCCTGGCCCATGAGCGGCGCTGGCAGCAGCTTATGGAGCAGTGCGGCGTTTCCGCGGATGCGTGAGGAGTGGGGTGGTTCAACGCTGGCTTTCGGGGGTAACCCGCAGGATTTCCTCTACGGTTGTGGAACCGGCTGACACTTTCTGCGCTCCGCTGAGCCGCAGCGATTTCATGCCATCCTTGTAGGCATCCACTCGCAGTTGTTCCAGCTCACACTGCTCGGTGACCTGCCGGATCAGATTGCCGGAGAGCTGCATGATTTCGTACACCCCTGCGCGGCCATAATAACCGGTATTCCGACACTCCAGGCAACCCACCGGGTGATAGACCTGTTTCGGGGTGGTTGCCTTCCACGGCCGTGTCAGGCTTTGCCAGGCCTGCTCGTCCACCGGCCCAGGTTCCTTGCAGTGGGGGCAGAGGGTTCTTGCCAGTCGCTGTGCCATCACTCCCAGCACCGTGGCACGAATCAGATAGGGTGGTATGCCCAGTTCCATCAGTCGGGTAATAGCACTGGGTGCGTCGTTGGTGTGGAGGGTGGACAACACGAGGTGGCCGGTCAGGGCTGCCTGCACCGCCATTTCAGCCGTTTCAAGATCGCGGATTTCGCCAATCATGATGATATCCGGGTCCTGTCGCAGCAGTGCCCGCACGCCGGAGGCAAAGGTCAGCTCGATATTGGTCTGGACCTGCATCTGGTTGAAGGCCGGTTCCACCATCTCGATCGGGTCCTCAATGGTGCAAATGTTCACCTCGGGCGTGGCCAGTTGCTTGAGGGTGGAATAAAGGGTGGTGGTCTTGCCGGAACCGGTCGGGCCGGTGACCAGTACGATGCCATAGGGACGGTCGGTAATACCCTGCCAGCGCTCCCGGTCCTCCTTCGAGAAGCCGAGCTGTTCGTAGGATTTCAGCAGCACCTCCGGGTCAAAGATCCGCATCACCATTTTCTCACCGAAGGCGGTGGGCATGGTGGCCAGGCGCAGTTCCACTTCGCTGTTATCCGGTTTGCGGGTCTTGATGCGACCATCCTGGGGGCGGCGTTTTTCCGCCACGTTCAGCCGGCCCAGGATTTTCAGCCGGCTGGTGACTGCCATGCCAACCTGGTCAGGAAATTCGTAGACGTTGTGCAGCACCCCGTCGATGCGGAACCGCACCTGGGTGACGTTTCGCCGCGGCTCAATATGAATGTCGGACGCCCGTTGATCGAAGGCGTATTGCAGCAACCAGTCGACAATCTTGACCACATGCTGGTCGTTGGCATCCGGACTCTCGCTGGCACCCAGGTCCAGCAGTTGTTCAAAGTTCTGAGCGCCGGCGGGGTTGGCAGATTTGTTGCCGCCGGCCTTGCTGACGGAGCTGGCGAGCTGGTAGAACTCGACCGTATAACGGCGGATATCCTCCGGATTGGCGACCACCCGGCGAATGTCCTTGCGAACCGCCTGGCGCAGGTTGCTTTCCCAGTCGCTCTTGAAGGGTTCGGTACTGGCAACCAGCACCTCATCTTCGCCGATTTCAACCGCGAGGATGCCGTGCCGCTGGGCAAAGGCGTAGGACATGACCCGCGCAATGGCCGGCGTGTCTATCTTCAACGGGTCGATGTGGTAGTAGGACTGTTCTGCCCAGTCGGCAAGCCACTGGGTAAGCTTGTCCAGGTCCAGGGTCCGGCCTGTTTGCTGGCTTTCCAGGCCGGCCTTGGCCACCAGTTCGAGCGGGTGGCGCTGGGTGGTTGGCCCGGTGCCACCTGTCAGGGTGCCAATGTTTGCAGACAGCACCCGTTCGGCGTCTTCCTGGGTAATTTCGCCACTGGTCACCAGGGCGGTACAGATATCCCTCAGGGTGAGGGTGCTTCTGTGGGGCGCTGGTGGGTGGGTGCTGTCGGCCATTGGGTGATTCCTGTCAGGTTTCTGAAACCGATTGTTTGCGATTCACCTTAAGATGGACCATGGCTACTGTAAACAGCAGGAATGTGAGCACCGTCAGTATGATGGGAGCAATCGCACCTTCGCTGAGCCATGCGGAAACCACATAGCGGGTGAAATAGAAAATCACCACAAAGCTCACCCAGATGTAACCGCGGTTACTGCCCCTGAAAACCGGCACGGCAAAAGCCAGTAGCGGGATAAGCTTGATGCTGAGCATCAGCGTTACCGATACGCCTTCCGTCTGCACCGGGTAAAAGGTGGTAATCACCAGAGCTGCCAGGGTTGCCAGATAGAGCGCAATGGTCAGTCGGGCTGTAATGCGTGCTTTTGGATTGTGAAGCATTCGGGATTCCGTTGTTGAGGATTGGTTGTCATTCGATAAGTTTTACGGCAAGCCGGCCGAGGCGTTCACCAAAAGCCTGGCAAATGGCTTTTTCGTGGTCGGTGACGGCCTGCTGGTCTCCGGTGCCGGCCCAGTGAGATGGGCCATAGGGGGTGCCGCCGGAAGAGGTCTCGCTGAGGGCTTTTTCCGAGTAGGGTACTCCGCACAGGACCATGCCGTGGTGCAGAAGTGGCACCATCATGGTCAGCAGGGTGCTTTCCTGGCCGCCATGAAGGCTGCCGGTGGAGGTAAAGGCACCGGCCGGCTTACCGGACAGGGTGCCGTTCAGCCAGAGATCCCCGGTACTGTCGAGAAAATACTTCAGCGGCGCGGCCATATTGCCAAAACGGGTCGGGCTGCCGATGGCCAGGCCCGTGCAGTTCGCCAGATCTTCCTTGCTGGCATAGGGAGCCCCGTCGTCCGGAACCGCTGCAAGGGAGGCTTCCGTATCCGGCGACACGCTCGGTACCGTACGTATTCTGGCAGCAATGCCTTCCACCCGGGACACGCCCCGGGCAATCTGGTTGGCCATCTCGGCAGTCTGGCCGGTGCGGCTGTAATAAAGCACCAGAACATAGAGGGAATCGGAAGCCATCGCCTGTCTCCGTTCAAAGAATGTTGAGGATGTTCTCGTGAAGGCGGCCCGTGATGTGGAAAATTCGGGTCGGTTCTGTCATGGTTCTCCCTCTTTCCAGATCAGGTATACCGCAAGAATGTGCGAGCGCCGTAGTCTAACAGGAGGTCTCCCTGTGCAATACCCTGCCGGCTATCCGGTTGCCAGGTCCCCAGCAGCGATGCGTTATTCCACCAGGGCATACGGTATCGGTATTATAATGGCCCTGTTAATGCTGGCGGGCTGCCAGAAACAGGAGTTTGAAAAACCGGACGGTTCGGTACTGGACTGGGAAAGCCTGCGCGGCCACTGGGTGCTGGTTAACTATTGGGCGGAATGGTGCAAACCCTGCCTGGAGGAAATCCCGGAGCTGAATGAACTCGACCGGTCCTCCGCGATTGTGGTTCTGGGTGTAAACTTCGATGATATCCGGGGCCAGGAGTTGACAGACCTGGGCGACAGAATGGGGATCCGGTACGGAATGTTGAACGAAGACCCCGGGCCGGAATTTGGCTGGGAAACCCCGGTAGCCCTTCCGGCAACTTTCGTTGTCGACCCTGACGGAGAACTCGTCGAGGCCCGTTTCGGCCCACAGACCGAAGAAGATATCAAAGAACTGATCGGGCGCTGAATCTGCCTCGGTCCGGAATCATCAAGCAGGAATACCCCGGCACTATGTCACAGACCTTTGTCCACCTCCGCGTGCACTCCGAATATTCCATGGTAGACGGGCTGGTACGGGTAAAACCACTGATCAGTCGGGTAGCTGAACTGGGCATGCCAGCAGTTGGCCTGACCGAACAATCCAACATGTGCTCCCTGGTTCGTTTCTATAAAGCCGCCATGGGCGCCGGGGTAAAACCTGTTATTGGTGCGGATCTTTGGATCGAGAACCCTGAAGAGCCGGACAACCCTTTCAGAATCACCCTGCTTGCGCGCGATAATGTTGGTTACCTGAATCTCACCGAAGTTGTGTCTCTCGGTTATACCGAAGGTCAGCGTTTCGGTAAGCCGATTATTCAGCGTAAATGGCTGGAAAGCCGTCGGGAGGGGCTGATAGCCCTTTCCGGAGCTCGGATGGGCGATGTCGGCAAGGCACTGATGGCTGGCAAGCCGGAGCTTGCACGGCAGCGCGCCGAATACTGGATGAAGCTCTATCCCGAATCGTTCTATCTGGAACTGCAGCGTACCGGTCGGCCTGGCGATGAAGACTGTCTGCATCTGAATATTGAGCTGGCGGAATCGCTTTCCTGCCCGGTGGTCGCCACCAATGACGTCCACTTCCTGCACGCAGATGATTTCGAAGCCCATGAGGCCAGGGTCTGTATTGGCGAGAGCCGGACTCTGGATGATCCCCGCCGAGACCGGCGTTTCAGCGATCAGCAGTACCTGCGCAGTGCCGAAGAAATGGTCGAACTGTTCTCGGATATTCCCGAGGCGGTGGAAAATACCGTTGAAATTGCCCGCCGGTGTTCCGTCCAGGTTCGCATGGGGGAGTATTTCCTGCCCAATTACCCCATCCCCGATGGCATGACCATCGATGAATACTTCCGCAAGGTGTCGGAAGAGGGGCTGGAAGAACGGCTGGCAAAGACCCTGAGCAAGGATGATCCGGAATACGACACGAAGCGCGAAGCCTACTACACGCGACTGAATTTCGAGCTGGACATCATTACCCAGATGGGCTTCCCGGGGTACTTCCTGATCGTAATGGACTTCATCAAGTGGGCCAAGAACAACGGCGTCCCGGTGGGTCCGGGCCGGGGTTCCGGTGCCGGTTCGCTGGTGGCCTATGCCCAGTTGATTACCGACCTGGATCCGCTGGAATACGATCTGCTGTTCGAGCGCTTTCTGAACCCGGAACGGGTATCCATGCCCGACTTCGATGTGGACTTCTGCATGGAAGGCCGCGACCGGGTGATTGCCTATGTGGCGGAGAAATATGGCCGTGAGGCGGTGTCCCAGATCATCACCTTCGGCACCATGGCCGCCAAGGCGGTGGTTCGCGATGTGGCGCGGGTGCAGGGCAAGTCCTACGGGCTGGCGGACAAGCTGTCCAAGATGATTCCCTTCGAGCCGGGCATGACCCTGGAGAAGGCACTGGAGCAGGAGCCACAACTGGTCGAGTTCCTGGAAAACGACGAGGAAGCCCAGGAAATCTGGGAAATGGCCCTGAAGCTTGAGGGGGTCTGCCGTAACGCTGGCAAGCACGCCGGTGGTGTGGTGATTGCACCCACCAAGATTACCGATTTCTCGCCGCTGTATTGCGACGACGAGGGCGGCAGCCTGGTAACCCAGTTCGACAAGGGCGACGTGGAAGACGCCGGCCTGGTGAAGTTCGACTTCCTGGGCCTGCGAACCCTCACCATCATCGACTGGGCCCTGAAAATGATCAATCCCCGCCGGGAAAAGCGGGGTGATCCGGCACTGGATATCAACGAAATTCCGTTGGACGACGTGCCGTCGTTCGATATGCTCAAGAAAGCGGAAACCACGGCGGTGTTCCAACTGGAATCCCGGGGCATGAAGGACCTGATCCGGCGCCTGCAGCCGGATTCCCTGGAAGACATGATCGCCCTGGTTGCCCTGTTCCGTCCCGGCCCGCTGCAGTCAGGCATGGTGGACGACTTTATCGACCGTAAGCACGGCCGGCAGCCCATGTCTTTCCCGCACCCGGACTATCAATACGATGGCCTGAAGCCGGTTCTGGAGCCCACCTACGGGGTAATCCTGTACCAGGAGCAGGTCATGCAGATTGCCCAGGTGATGGCGGGCTATACCCTCGGTAACGCCGACATGCTGCGCCGGGCCATGGGCAAGAAAAAACCCGAGGAGATGGCCAAACAGAAGCAGTTCTTCCTCGACGGCTGTGAAAAGAATGGCATCGACAAGACGCTGGCGGAAAACATCTTCGATCTGGTGGAAAAGTTTGCCGGCTACGGCTTCAATAAGTCCCACTCGGCCGCCTACGCCCTGGTGTCTTACCAGACCCTCTGGCTGAAGGCTCACTATCCGGCCGAATTCATGGCGGCGGTGCTGACGGCGGATATGCAGAACACCGACAAGGTGGTCACGCTGGTGGAGGAATGCCGCAGCATGGGCCTGGAGCTGCTGGTGCCGGATGTCAGCCGTTCCGAGTATACCTTCACGGTGAACGATGACGGCGCCATTGTGTATGGCCTGGGCGCTATCAAGGGCCTTGGCGAAGGCCCGATCCAGAGCATCCAGGCCGGGCGGGCGAATGGAGAGCCTTACCAGGACATCTTTGATTTCTGCCGTCGTGTGGATCTGAAAAAGGTGAACAAGCGTGCGATGGAGGCGCTGATCCGCTGTGGCGCCATGGACAAGCTGGGTGCCGGCCGGGCGCAGTTGATGGCCAGTATCGACAAAGCCATCCAGCAGGCGGGCCAGCAGTCTCGCAACGAATCCGTGGGTATGACAGACATGTTCGGCGACATGCTGATGGGTGGCGAAGACGGTGACCCCTATTCCGATGTGGCCAATGTGCGGGAATGGCCGGAGAAGGAGCGCCTGAAGGGTGAGAAAGACACCCTGGGCATTTATCTTACAGGCCACCCCTTCGACGAGTACGAGAAGGAAGTGCGGCGGTTTGTGCGCTCATCCATTGCCGACCTCAAGCCGGCGCGCCAACCCCAGCGTGTTGCGGGCCTGGTAGTCGCCCAGCGATCCATGAAAACCCGTACAGGCTCAACGATGGCCTTTATCACGCTGGATGATCGCAGCGCCCGTATCGAGGCCACCCTGTTCTCCGAAGCATTTTTCGAGAACCGGGAGTTGCTGCAGTCCGACCAGGTGATCGTGGTCGAGGGGCAGGTCAGCCACGATGACTACTCCGGCCAGATGAAAATGCGGGTCAACTCGGTGATGGATGTGGGCACCGCCCGCCAGCAGTTCAGCCGCGGGCTCAAGCTTGCCATTCACGCGGACCAGCTCCAGAACGGACTGCTGGACAAGCTGGACTCCACCCTGAGGCCCTTCCGTTGCGAAGGTAGCCCGGTGTGGATCGAGTACAGCAGTGACGATGCCAGTACCCGTATTGAGCTGGGTGAATCCTGGCGTGTGCAACCGGACGATGATCTTTTGCTGGAGCTGAAATACCTGGTAGGCGACCAGTCCGTAGAACTGGTCTATGATTGATAGTGTCCGGCAAGGTTCATCCCGGCTGTGGCGGGTGCTTTGAAATATTACGTTTTTGTCAGAAAGCGGACTCATACCAAGGTCCGCTTTAGCCATCGCCCGGGCGCTGCTATCTTTGTCCAAAATTCTGGTTTGGCGACTTACATTCTCGCCTTGCAAGCAAATGATGGAACATCATGAACCCTAACTATCTGGATTTCGAACAGCCTATAGCCGACCTTGAAGCCAAGATTGAAGAGCTTCGGATGGTGGGTAACGATACCGACATCAACATCACCGACGAGATCAGCCGGTTGCGCAAGAAGAGCGTGAGCCTGACCGAAAGCATCTTCTCGGACCTCAAGCCCTGGGACGTGTCACGGCTGGCACGCCACCCGCGCCGGCCCTACACCCTTGACTACGTCGAAATGATCTTCGATGACTTCGACGAGTTACACGGTGACCGTCGCTATGCCGACGACCAGGCCATCGTTGGCGGAACTGCGCGCCTGGAGGGCAAACCGGTGATGGTGATTGGTCATCAGAAGGGCCGGGAAGTGCGCGACAAGGTAAAGCGAAACTTCGGCATGCCCCGTCCCGAAGGGTACCGCAAGGCACTGCGTCTGATGGAGATGGCCGAACGTTTCCGTATGCCGATCCTGACCTTTATCGATACACCTGGCGCGTATCCGGGCATCGGTGCCGAGGAGCGTGGCCAGAGTGAAGCGATCGCATTCAACCTGGCAGTGATGTCGCGCCTGAAGACGCCGATTATTTCCACGGTCGTGGGCGAGGGCGGTTCCGGTGGCGCCCTGGCGATTGGTGTGTGCGACCAGCTCAACATGCTGCAGTATTCCACCTATGCGGTTATCTCGCCGGAGGGCTGCGCCTCTATCCTCTGGAAGAGCGCGGAGTTCGCATCCCAGGCGGCAGAGGCCATGGGCGTCACCGCAGACCGCCTTAAGGATCTTGGCCTAGCGGATAACGTGATTACCGAACCGCTTGGCGGAGCCCATCGCAACCCGGAAAAAATGGCCGAATCCCTGCGGGCGACACTGAGCAAGGGCATTACTGAGCTCAGCCGTCTGCCCACGGAAGAACTGGTGTCCCGCCGCTATGAGCGGTTGACCCGATATGACACGGGCCGGTAAACCCGGCTTCGGATCTGACTGGCCGGAGGCCCTCTGTGCCCCGGTCAGGAACCTGCCCTCTCATTCGCGCCTGCGCGTCGCACTCAGCGGTGGAATGGACTCTGTTCTGCTTCTCCATGTTGCTGCCGCATTGTACGCCGGTACCGGCCGGTTGCGGGCAGTTCACGTCAACCATCAGTTACAGCCCAATGCGGGGCAAACCGAAGTTTTCTGCCAACAACTGTGCCACAGGCTCGGCGTGCCCCTCGACATCCGGCGGGTGGTCGTTGCTGCCGGCGAAAACGGCGGGCAGAGCGCCGGTGGCGGCATTGAAGAAGCCGCGCGGAATGCCCGCTACCGGGTTTTCCAGGAAGTCCTGGCCCAGGATGAGCTGCTGTTGGTGGCCCACCATGGCGATGATCAGGCAGAAACGGTGCTGTTCCGGTTGTTGCGTGGAACAGGTGTCGCCGGCCTGGGTGGCATGCCGGGCTCGCGACCCCTGGGCCGCGGGTTTTTGTATCGGCCGATGCTGGATTTCAGTCGTGATGAACTGCAGGCCCGCGCCATTGAAAATGGCATCGATTGGGTAGACGACCCCAGCAATACCGACGAACGATTGGATCGTAATTTCCTTCGTCTTTCCGTCATGCCGTTGCTCAAGGCGCGCTGGCCGTCATTGCTAAGCCGCGTCCGACACAGTGCCGACTCCTGCCGTGAGAGCGATGAGCTCGCGGGGAAGCTGGCAGAGCTCCGCTGGCAAGAGTGCGCTGATGACAGGGGTACGCTGAACGTAGACGCATTGGTGAAACTGAGCGTGGCAGAGCAGAAAAATCTGCTCCGCTGGTGGATCAGGCATCAGGATCAGGAGCCGCCGGCAATGGCTGACTGGCCTCAGGTGTTGAATGATCTGCTCAATTCACCGCAGGACCGTGAGCCGGAGATGCGGGGCCCTGGCTTTGTGGTGCGTCGATACCGGGGGCGCCTCTACGTCGTACCTGACCGGCTGCCGCTGCCCGCGGGTAAATCCGCACTGGTTCCGGGTCAAGAGCTGGTATGGGGAGAATGGCGATTGAGGCTGGTCGCGGCAGACAATCGCAAAACACCGGCACCGGAAATACGGATATCTACGAGGGCAGGGGGCGAGCGCCTGCGGCCAGACCCGAACGGTCCGTCGAAAACCCTCAAGAACTGGTTGCAGGAAAAAAATGTTCCACCCTGGGAGAGAGCCCGGCTGCCGCTGCTTCTGGAGGTGGAAAACGGCGATAAAGAAATGGTCGGGGTTGGCGACCTGTGGCTTTCCGGCAAATACTGTGGGGAGGCCCCGGTCAGTGGCTGGCGCATTATTGTGGAGCGGGAATGTAATTGAGAAGGGTAGGCCTTTCTGGTAGTCTGGCCTCCCATCTTGAGATGATAATCTCCCTCCTTCACCGAACCAGACAAATCACGGAATTTGCATGACGCGTTATATTTTCGTCACCGGCGGTGTCGTGTCCTCCTTGGGGAAAGGTATCGCATCGGCCTCTCTGGCAGCGATCCTGGAGGCACGCGGCCTGAAGGTCACTATTCTCAAGCTGGACCCATATATCAACGTGGACCCCGGCACCATGAGCCCGTTCCAGCACGGTGAGGTATTTGTCACCGAAGATGGCGCGGAAACGGATCTGGACCTGGGGCACTATGAGCGGTACATTCGCACGCCGATGTCTCGCCGGAACAACTTCACTACCGGCCGTGTTTACGAAGAAGTGATTCGTAAGGAGCGCCGTGGTGACTATCTCGGCGGTACCGTTCAGGTGATTCCCCACATCACTGACGAGATCAAGCGTCGTGTGGTTGAAGGTGCATCCGGTGCCGATGTGGCACTGATCGAGATCGGCGGCACTGTGGGTGACATCGAATCGCTGCCATTCCTGGAGGCCTGTCGCCAGTTGAAGGTGGAAGTCGGGCCCCAACGCGCGCTGTTCATGCACCTGACCCTTGTTCCGTACATCGCCACCGCCGGCGAGATCAAGACCAAGCCCACCCAGCACTCGGTGAAGGAAATGCGCTCCATCGGCCTGCAGCCGGATATTCTGCTGTGCCGGTCCGAGCACGAAGTGGACGCCAGTTCCCGTCGTAAGATTGCGCTGTTTACCAACGTGGAAGAGCGGGCGGTTATCCCGCTGCAGGATGCCAAGTCCATCTATGCCATCCCGCGCATGCTGCATGAATTCGGCCTCGACCAGCTGGTTATTGAGCGTTTTGGTCTCGACGCCAGCCCGGCGGATCTGAGCGAGTGGGATGCGGTGGTCGAGTCCCTGATGAACCCGGACCATGAGATCACGGTTGCCATGGTCGGCAAGTACATGGAACTGCTGGACGCCTACAAGTCCCTGATTGAATCCCTGCTCCACGCCGGCATCAAGACCCGCACCAAGGTGCGGATGAACTACATCGACTCCGAAGACATTGAGCGTGACGGCACCGGTGCACTGGAAAGTGCTGACGCCATCCTGGTTCCTGGTGGCTTTGGTGAGCGTGGTGTGGAAGGCAAGATCCGCACTGTGCAGTACGCCCGGGAAAACAAGGTGCCTTACCTGGGCATCTGCCTGGGTATGCAGGTTGCTGTTATCGAGTACGCCCGTAACGTCGCTGGCCTGAAAGACGCCCACAGTACTGAATTCCGCGAACATACGCCGGAGCCGGTGGTGGGCCTCATTACCGAATGGCTGGATGCCAGCGGGGAGAAGGAAGAGCGCACCGAGGCGTCTGACCTTGGTGGCACCATGCGCCTGGGCGCCCAGGATTGTGTGGTGGCTGAAGGCTCCACGATCGCCAACTGCTATGGCCGCAAGACCATCCGCGAGCGCCACCGTCACCGCTTCGAGGTGAACAACCATTTCCTGCCACAACTGGAAGGCGCCGGCCTGAGAATTTCCGGCCGTTCAACCGATGGCAAACTGGTGGAAGTGGTGGAAGTACCCGATCATCCCTGGTTCGTGGCCTGTCAGTTCCATCCGGAATTTACCTCCACTCCCAGGGACGGCCACCCGCTGTTCAAGGGTTTTGTCGAGGCAGCTCTGGCCCGTAAAAAGGAATCCTGATCATGGCGCAAAGCACGGTCAACGTCTCCGGCATCCAGGTCGCCAACGACAAACCGTTCGTGCTCTTCGGCGGTATGAACGTGCTGGAATCCCCGGAAATGGCCATGGAAGTGGCCGAGGCTTATGTCGAGGCCACCAGCAAGCTCGGTATACCTTACGTATTCAAGGCATCCTTCGACAAGGCCAACCGATCTTCCGTGCACTCGTTCCGTGGTCCCGGCCTGGAGAAGGGTCTGCAGATCCTGGCGGACATCAAGGGCAAGTTCGGTGTTCCCATCATCTCTGACGTACACGAGCCTGCGCAGGCCGCACCCGCGGCAGAAGTCTGCGACATCATCCAGCTGCCCGCCTTCCTGAGCCGCCAAACCGACCTGGTGGTGGCAATGGCGGAAACCGGCGCCGTCATCAACATCAAAAAAGCCCAATTCCTGGCGCCCCAGGAAATGAAGCACATCATCAAGAAGTGCGAAGAGGCCGGCAATGACAAGGTGATCCTGTGCGAGCGGGGTAGCAGCTTCGGTTACAACAACCTTGTCGTGGACATGCTTGGTTTCGGCATCATGAAGTCGATGAATGTGCCGGTGATGTTCGACGTGACTCACTCTCTGCAGATGCCGGGTGGTCGTGCTGATTCGGCCGGGGGGCGCCGTGCCCAGGTTACCGAACTGGCCCTGGCGGGTATGTCCCAGGGTCTCGCCGGTCTGTTCCTTGAGGCACACCCTGATCCGGACAAGGCCAAGTGCGACGGTCCCTGCGCTCTTCGCTTGAGTCAGTTGGAGCCGTTCCTGACCCGGGTAAAGGCCGTCGACGATCTTGTAAAAAGTTTTGAGCCTATCGACACCGCCTGATTGGCGGTGTTTGTTTTTTGAAGTAGGGGGGGAGTAAGAGCGAGCGGGTATGGCTTTCCGAAACTGTGCGGAGCCATGGATGGCGGAGCTCAAGCGTCACATGGATGTGCTTGAGCGTGTTTCGGAAAGCCATACCCGCTCGCGTCCATGAAACTCAGAACCAATAACCTTCTAAACATTGAACATACGGAGATTTGGACGAATGACCAAGATTGCCAACATTAAGGGCCGTGAGGTACTGGATTCCCGTGGGAATCCGACGGTGGAAGCAGACGTTATCCTCGAAGATGGAACGCTGGGTACGGCATGTGCACCGTCTGGAGCTTCCACCGGTTCACGTGAAGCTCTGGAGCTTCGGGACAAAGACGCCAATCGGTATCTGGGAAAAGGCGTACTCAAAGCCGTTGAAGCGGTAAATACTAAAATCCGCGAGGCTTTGATTGGTAAAGATGCAGCCGACCAGCGTGCTCTCGATAACATCATGCTGGAGCTGGACGGCACCGAGAACAAAGCCAATCTGGGCGCCAATGCGATTCTGGCGGTTTCACTGGCAGCCGCCAAAGCCGCTGCTGCGTCACTGGGCAAACCGCTGTACGCGCACATTGCCGACCTGAACAGCACTTCCGGCAAGTACAGCATGCCGGTGCCGATGATGAATATCCTCAACGGCGGCGAGCATGCCGATAACAACGTTGATATTCAGGAGTTCATGATTCAGCCCGTAGCAGCCAAGTCGTTTGCCGAGGCGCTGCGTATTGGTGCGGAGATTTTCCATGCGCTGAAGAAGGTTCTCAACGGTAAAGGCCTGAGTACGGCGGTGGGTGACGAAGGTGGTTTTGCGCCGGACCTGCCTTCCAACGAGGGCGCCCTTGCGGTGATTCAGGAAGCGGTGGAGAAGGCCGGTTACAAGCTGGGTACCGATGTAACACTGGCTCTGGACTGTGCGTCTTCCGAGTTCTACAAGGATGGCCAGTACCAGCTGTCCGGTGAGGGCAAGTCCTTCGATTCCGCCGGTTTTGCCGACTACCTCGCGGGGCTGTGCGAGCGTTATCCGATTGTGTCCATTGAGGACGGCATGGACGAGAGTGACTGGGACGGCTGGAAGGTGCTGACCGAGAAGCTGGGCGACAAGGTGCAGCTGGTCGGCGACGACCTGTTCGTTACCAACACGAAAATCCTCAAGCAAGGGATCGACAGGAGCATTGCCAACTCCATCCTGATCAAGTTCAACCAGATCGGCAGCCTGAGCGAGACTCTGGACGCCATAAAGATGGCCCAGGACGCAGGCTACACGGCGGTGATCTCCCACCGCTCCGGTGAGACTGAGGACACTACCATTGCCGATCTTGCGGTCGCCACCTGTGCCGGACAGATCAAGACCGGGTCCCTGTGTCGCTCTGACCGGGTTGCCAAGTACAACCAACTGCTCCGTATTGAAGAAGCACTGGATGGCAGTGCGCCCTATCGCGGGCTGAGCGAGATCAAGGGCCAGGGCTGAATGTCCTGACACCCTGATTGCCTGCCGGGCAGGACGCTGGCGGGTGAAAACCTGAAAAGGCCATTGTGGTTTTGAATTTTGGAAGCCCGATGGCCTTTTTGTACAACTGGTTAGCAGAACTTGTTGCTAAACTACACTAAGGTCTATACTGACTGTCCGGTTGTTGCATCGTAAACGGAATTTGCAATGAAGTTGCTCTGGTCCATCATGATTATTCTTGTTCTCCTGCTGCAGGTGCGCCTGTGGGTCGGGGAAGGCAGCTTTGCCCAGGTCTGGGGGCTGG
The DNA here is from genome assembly GCF_041686475.1 of Marinobacter sp. Taxonomy (GTDB): domain Bacteria; phylum Pseudomonadota; class Gammaproteobacteria; order Pseudomonadales; family Oleiphilaceae; genus Marinobacter. The sequence continues at coordinate 50,626 of NZ_JAWLDU010000006.1, read as the reverse complement.
AGAAGGCCATTGCCGAGCAGCGCGATGAAAACGCCGAGCTGGCTGTCCGCAACGAACGCCTGTATGCCGAAGTCCGCAATCTCCGAGGTGAGAAGGGTGCGGTCGAGGAGCGGGCTCGCATGAATCTGGGACTGATCCGTAACGATGAAACCTTTTTCCTGGTGGTTGAGCAATAGGCAACCGCACGCAGGCCCTTTCAAAGCCGACCACGTTCATGAGTAAACCCCGCTACTGGCTTATTGTTCCCGCCGCAGGCTCTGGCCAGCGCATGAAGGCTGACTGTCCCAAACAGTACCTGCGATTGAACCAGCGTTTCATCATCGATATTACCCTTACCCGCTTGCTGGATAATGCCGTTTTTTCCGGATGTATGGTGGCCACAGGGCCCAATGACCGGTGGTGGTCAGAAACACGGGCCAGCAAGGATCGTAGGATCAATACCTGTATCGGTGGCGCCGAACGCGCAGAGTCAGTGCTGGCGGCCCTTGATGCGTTGTCCGACCGTGCCAGTGACGAAGACTGGGTTCTGGTCCACGACGCGGCCCGTCCCTGCCTTGATCCCGATGATCTGGTACGTCTGATATCGGAACTGGCGGATCATCCGGTCGGAGGCCTGTTGGCGACCCCGGTGGCGGACACCCTGAAGCGAACCGGGCCAGGGAGTCATGACGTTGAGGCAACCGTTGATCGCCGTAATCTCTGGCGCGCACTGACACCTCAGATGTTCCGTTTCCTGGCGCTGAAGCAGGCTCTTGAAAGCGCCATTGATTCAGGATATCCGGTCACCGACGAGGCCTCCGCAATTGAGTTTGCCGGGCAGATACCCTGTATCGTGGAGGGGCGACCGGATAACATAAAGATTACCGTACCCGCTGATCTGGCCCTCGCCGGTTTTATCTTGGAAAGGAAGTAACACTATGCGAATTGGGCAAGGCTTCGATGTTCATGCTTTCTGCGAGGGTGACCATGTCATCCTGGGAGGCGTCAGTATCCCGTTCAGCCAGGGCCTCAAGGCCCACTCGGACGGGGACGTGCTGCTGCATGCTCTGGCTGATGCATTACTCGGCGCTGCCGCGTTGGGCGATATCGGCCATCTGTTCCCGGACACCAGCGAAGAATGGGCCGGCGCCGACAGCCGTAATCTGCTGCGCAGGATTCTGGAGCGCGTATCGGAAGAGGGTTTTGTCGTTGGCAATGTGGACGCCACTATCATTGCACAGGCCCCTAAAATGGCTCCCCACATTGAAGCCATGCGGCTCAATATTGCCGAGGACCTGGCCATTGCAGCCAGCAGGGTCAGCGTCAAGGCGACAACAACAGAGAAGCTGGGTTTTACCGGCCGTGGGGAAGGCATTGCGTGCCAGGCCGTCTGTCTGCTTGAAGTGGTATCCTCATGATCGATACCAGCGATAGCGTTTCGGATAAGTCGGGCTGGCGTCTTGACTGGCCCACATCTGGCGGGGGACGGGTGGCCAGTGCCGTGCTGAAGTCCACCCCCGAGGACTTTTTTGTTGATGAAGATCTGCCGCTACCGGACGATCGGGCTGCTGGAGGCGAGCACCTTTTCATACGGCTGGAAAAAAGGGGAGACAACACCGAATATGTGGCGCGTCAACTGGCAACGCTATCTGGCTGTCGTCATTTCGATGTAGGTTTCTGCGGCATGAAAGACCGTCATGCGGTCACTCGCCAATGGTTCAGTATCTACCGGCCTGGCCAGGAAGCGGAAGACGCTGCATTTCTTGGGGCAGTGGCAGATACCTGGCTTGTTCTTGAGCATCACCGCCAGACCCGCAAGCTGCGCCGGGGAGACCATCGAGGTAACTATTTCCGGCTGGTACTGAGGGAAGTGTCGGGAGATCCGGCTGCGGTAGATCAGGCCCTGGCCCGGTTGCGGGACATGGGCTGTCCAAATTATTTCGGGCTGCAGCGGTTTGGCCATAGTGGCGCCAACCTGGATCGGGCACTGACCATGGACCCCTCAAAGCTGAATCGTCGGGGCGCACAAAGCGCTAAAAAGCGGGGCAGAGGGCGGTCAACCTCTGGCAGTAGCGACAGTAAAAACGTATTGTACTTTTCGGCGGCACGGTCGTGGTTATTCAATGAGGTTCTTGCCTGTCGGATACGGAACGGCACCTGGCTGGAGCCGATGGAAGGCGAACCCGGGGCCAGTGAAAATCAGGATCCAATGGTAACCGGCCCTCTGTGGGGCGACGGTGGAACGGACGCAGTTTCAGCGCAGGGCGCGCTGGAGCGCGAGGTAGTTGCGGAACATCCCGCGCTCGCCGCGGTGTTTGCAACGACCCGTATGAAGCCGGAACGCCGGCCACTCAGGATGATACCGAAAGCACTGGAGTGGCATTGGCAGGGTACTGGACAACTACAGCTGACATTCTGGCTTGCGCCCGGGCAATACGCGACGAGCCTGCTGGGTGATGTGTTCGAAATAACAGATACAATCAAGGCTAGCGGAGATAATAGTGCGAATTCTGTTGTCCAATGATGATGGCGTTCATTCACCCGGATTGCAGGCCCTCTATGAAGGGCTTGCCGGTCTGGGTGATCTTGAAGTGGTAGCGCCGGACCGTGATCACAGTGGTGCCAGCAACGCGTTAACGCTGAACCGCCCGTTAACGGTGGAAGACCATCCGAACGGATTCCGTTCCGTTGACGGAACCCCCACAGACTGCGTTCACCTCGGGGTCAATGGCCTGTTTGACGAGCCCTTTGACCGCGTGGTCTCCGGCATCAATACCCACGCCAATCTGGGCGATGACATCATCTACTCGGGAACCGTTGCCGCGGCTACCGAGGGCAGGAACCTGGGTTTGCCGGCCATCGCGGTGTCGCTGGTCAACGAAGGACGCTTTCATTACGAGACGGCTGCCCGGGTTGTGCGGGTGTTGCTGGAAAGCAAAGACCGGCTCACCCTTGGCCCACGTTGCATCCTGAATGTGAATGTTCCTGACGTACCCTGGGAAGAGATTGCCGGTTTTCGCGTCACTCGCCTGGGCCATCGTGATCGTGCCGAGGGCGCCGTTCCCATGACCTGCCCGCGGGGCAAGGCCCGTTACTGGATTGGCGCTGCCGGCGAAGGCCGCGATGCGGGGCCAGGTACCGATTTCAACGCTGTGCGTGAGAACTATGTGTCGATTACCCCTGTCCATGTGGATATGACCCGGCATGAAGTGCTTTCACCCCTGCGGGAGTGGGTTGGCCTGCTGTCGGAACGGGAGGGGCGCTGATGGTTGGAGAAATCGACGGCATCGGCATGACATCACGGAGAACCCGCATGCGCTTGATTCAGAGGTTGAGGGAAGCGGGCATCGCCGATGAGCAGGTACTCCAGGCGATGTCGGATACCCCGCGCCACATTTTCCTTGACGAAGCCCTGGCCCACAGGGCCTACGAAGATACTTCATTGCCCATTGGCTATAGCCAGACTCTGTCCCAGCCTTATATTGTGGCGAGAATGACCGAGGCACTGATGCGGCATAAACCTCGAAGGGTGCTGGAACTGGGCACGGGTTCCGGTTACCAGACTGCGATCCTCGCCCGGCTGGTGGATCAGATATTCAGTGTGGAGCGAATCAAGCCGTTACAGGACAGGGCACGGGACCGCCTGCGCCAGCTTGGCCTGCGCAATGTCGTGCTCAAGCACGCTGACGGTGGCATGGGCTGGCCCGAAATTGGCCCCTTCGACGGTATTATTGTAACGGCCGCCCCCCCGGAGATTCCTTCGGAACTGAAGGATCAGCTTGCGGATGGCGGTGTGATCGTCGCGCCTATCGGAGAGGGCACTCAGATGCTGGTGGAAATGGTACGCAATGGTGACAGTTTTGAAACCACAGAGCTCGAGCCTGTGCGTTTTGTGCCTCTGCTGGGCGGGGTTGTGCGGTGACGTCAGAGCCTGTGGCAGACGACGTTACTGAACCGGTTCGCTCCCACCACCCCTTTGCGGTGTTTCTCCGGGGCATGGCCATGGGCGCCGCGGATATCGTGCCGGGTGTCTCCGGAGGCACGATTGCCTTTATAACCGGTATTTACTTCCGGCTGCTGGAGGCTATAGCGGCCGTTCCGCGGGCGGTTTTCCGGCACCTGCCTCGGTGCCAGTTCAAGGCATTCTGGTTGGCCTGTGACGGCACCTTCCTGCTGGTTCTGCTGATGGGTATTGTTGCCAGCATTGCTACTCTGGCCTCGGCAATCAGTTATATCCTGGCGGAATACCCCATCCTGATCTGGAGTTTTTTCTTTGGCCTTATTGTGGCCTCGGTGTGGCATGTAGGCCGCCAGGTTCGTCATTACGTGCCCGCGCTTATCGTGCCGTTTCTCGCCGGAATCCTGTTTGCCTGGTGGGTGACTACCTTGCCGGCGAGTCAGCTTTCGCCCTCATCGCTGGTATTTTTCGGAGCCGGCGCACTGGCTATCTGTGCCATGATACTGCCAGGAATTTCAGGGAGTTTTATCCTGGTTATCCTGGGTATGTACGTTCCTGTACTGGACGCCATTCGAGCGTTGGAATTCGGAACGTTACTGATTTTCGTCGGCGGGTGCCTTGTGGGGCTGCTGTCTGTAGCCAGGCTCATTACCTGGGCGTTCAGCAGATTTCACGATTCCGTTCTGGCCTTGCTGACCGGGTTTATGGTGGGGGCACTGAACAAGGTCTGGCCCTGGAAGGAAACCCTCAGTTGGCGCACCAATAGCGCGGGTGAGCGGGTTCCGCTCAACGAGGCGAGCATCAGCCCGTTGCACTATGCTGAGATGACCGGCCAGGATCCGCAACTGCTGGTGGCGGTCATCTGTGCGATGGCTGGTTTGTTGCTGGTGCTGCTGGTGGAGTGGTCGGGCAACAAACGCACTGCCTGATAACGGCTCTACAGGGAACAGATTTCCGGTCGGATATGTGAGACGGTTCACAGGCCTATCAAGAGAAAGTGTTACTTTTTGCTCATTAAAGGTGTTTCGACCGGTAACAAATACAACAACCGGGTAACTTGGTTTCCCGTCTAAAATGTGCAATAAATTAGCGGGTTACTTACAACACTTTATAAAGTGCCGTATTTTTTATACGAATTTTCAATAACGGGCATATTTTTATTCTTTTCAGAACAGTGCGTGGGTTTTTTATCGCTGCAAAGGCAGTTCTCCCGCGGCTCCCCTCCGGTGCCCCTGTTTTGTCGTGTTCGGAAAAGCAGGCGCACCGCCCTTTTTCCCGCTGGTTGGTACTCAGCCTTATGCTGGCATCCGTCCTGGTTGGCGGTTGCAACACCCAGGCCCTATACCAGGACGACATTTATAACCCGCCGGTATATTGGGGCAGGCATGTGGTCAAATCCGGTGAAACCCTCTACAGCATTGCCTGGCGGTACGGTCGTGACTACCGGGAGCTTGGTGATGCCAACGATATAGCGCCTCCTTATAACATCAAGGCCGGACAGGTTCTGAGGCTGGATGTTCGCGGAACAGTCACTGCGTCGAAGGAAAAACAGGGCGGCAGCAAGCCTGTTGCATCATCTCCGAAACGTTCCGAGCCGAGCGCGTCCAGCAGGCAGGCGTCGAAACCCCAGTCAAAACCGCAGGTTTCGAAAACAGCCGACAAATCCTCACCACTGAAGAGCCAGACCCAGACGGTGTCCAGTATCGATTGGCGGTGGCCGCACGTTGGCACCGTAATTGCAGGTTATTCATCATCCGGTAAAGTCAATAAAGGTATTGATATTGCTGGAAAAGAAGGGGACGCTGTAAGGGCAGCGGCGGGTGGTAACGTCGTTTACGCCGGTAGCGGATTACTTGGCTACGGCAACCTGATCATAGTAAACCACAACGAGCACTACTTGAGTGCATATGCACACAACCGAAAGATTCTGGTGCAGGAAGGGGAGGATGTAAAAGCCGGACAGGTCATTGCTGAAATGGGAAACAGCGGCACGGATCGACCCAGATTGCATTTTGAAATCCGCAAAAATGGCAATCCCGTCGACCCCGCGCACTACCTTCCATCCCGATGAAACGGGATTTCGACACAAGCCTGTAAGCGGCGGCGTCAGAGAACATTAAAACCAAAAACAACAACCGGCGGTCAAAGCATCGCCGTCAGCTACCAATAGATGACCTGAACAAGAAATCGAAAAACAGCAGGCGCCTGCAATAACAAGAAAACGCGGGCGAATATCCAGGATCATTGAAAGGCGGGGCAAGAGTTATGTCAGCAGAGCATGAAGAACTCATCATCGATCGTGTGTCCGACGTCGAGGATGCAGACGAGCAACTGTTAGCCGAAGACAAAGTAGAAGAGAAAGAAACCGCTGAAGTAGGTGCGGTTGAAACAGAAGACGATATCCCGGCCCAGGGCCGTTATTTCACCAGCCAGAAGCAACTGGACGCTACTCAGCTTTACCTGAACGAGATCGGTTTTTCTCCCCTTCTCACACCGGAAGAAGAAGTTTATTTTTCGCGGCTTGCCCGCAAAGGTGAAGAGTCCGGCCGGAAGCGGATGATTGAGAGTAACCTTCGCCTGGTGGTCAAGATTGCGCGGCGTTATGTAAACCGCGGCCTGACGCTGCTGGACCTGATTGAGGAAGGTAATCTGGGCCTGATCCGCGCGGTGGAGAAGTTTGACCCGGAACGTGGGTTCCGCTTCTCGACCTACGCCACCTGGTGGATCCGCCAGACCATCGAGCGGGCAATCATGAACCAGACCCGCACCATTCGCCTTCCCATTCACGTGGTCAAAGAGCTCAATCTATATTTGCGGGCCGCTAGAGAGCTCACCCAGAAGCTGGACCACGAGCCGTCTGCGGAAGAAATTGCAAAAATGGTCGACAAGCCCGTTGCCGATGTAAAGCGGATGCTTGGGCTGAACGAGCGCGTTGCTTCCATGGACACGCCCATTGGCAGCGGTGGTGAGAAGTCGCTTTTGGATACCGTTGCGGACGAAGGCGCGTCAGACCCGGCTGATCTGCTGCAGGACAACAACATGTGTTCCTGTGTCGAAAAGTGGATTGACCAGCTCAGCGACAAGCAGCAAGAAGTGCTTTCCCGCCGGTTTGGTTTGAGAGGTTATCCCATCAGTACCCTTGAAGAGGTTGGTCAGGAGATAGGTCTGACCCGTGAGAGGGTTCGCCAGATCCAGGTTGAGGCGCTCCGCCGACTTCGTGAAATCCTGGAAAAAGAGGGTCTTTCCGGAACCATGCTTTTCAAGTAACAGGTTCTGGCGCTAAAAAACGGTCCGCAGATAGCGGGCCGTTTTTTTTGCGTTGCCAAATGAGAAGAAGCCGGGGTGAGCAGCGGTTTGCTCCCTGTTAAACTTGGCCTGCCGGTTTCCTCGACGCGGAAACCGGCACTATTCCATGTAGTCCCTCTTCTGTTTGAACTCGCACAGATCCTCGATGATGCATGCACCGCACTTTGGTTTTCGCGCCGTACAGGTATAACGGCCGTGGAGGATCAGCCAGTGATGGGCGTCCAGCAGGAATTCCTTTGGTACCAGCCGCATCAGTCGTTTCTCCACTTCCAGCACGTTCTTGCCCGGCGCAATGCCGGTTCGGTTGGAGACCCGGAAAATGTGCGTATCCACTGCCATCGCCGGTTGTCCGAAAGCGGTGTTGAGAACCACGTTGGCAGTTTTGCGCCCGACCCCTGGCAGTGCCTCCAGGTCTTCCCGGTTGTCAGGAATTTCCCCTCCGTGTCTTTCAATCAGGGCGCGGCAGGTTTTGATGACGTTCTCGGCTTTGCTGTTAAACAGCCCGATGGTCTTTATATAGTCTTTCAGCCCGTCCACACCCAGTGCCAGGATCTGTTCCGGCGTATTCGCGACCGGAAATAGCCTGTTGGTTGCCTTGTTAACGCCCACATCCGTTGCCTGGGCCGAGAGGATGACGGCAATCAGCAGCTCAAACGGCTTGGAGTAATTCAGCTCGGTGGTGGGCGTTGGGTTCGCATCCCGCAGCCGGGTAAAGATCTCGGTACGTTTTTGCTTGTTCATGGGCTATCCACTGTCTGGAAGAGGGCAGGGGCTAATCAGGCGTGTTCAGGAAACATGGCCGGTCACCCGCACTCGCTTGCTGCCTGCTACTAGGGGGTCAGCGGCTTTGCGGCGGGCCTTGAGGTGATTGTCGATGCCGTTTTTGAGCGCGATCAGCAGCCCCAGACCAACGAAGGCACCGGGTGGCAGCACCATGAACAATACATCCGGATACTGTTCCATTGGCTGAAACCTCCAGTCTGCCGCCATGGGCCCCAGAAGCAGATCCATATCGGCAAACAGGGTGCCCTGGCCAATCAGTTCCCGCATGGCACCAAGGGCAATCAGCACCAGCAGGAAGCCGATCCCCATCATGGCACCGTCCAGCAATGCCGGAAGGGGTGGGTTTTTTGACGCGAAGGCGTCCGCACGGCCAAGAATGGCGCAGTTGGTCACAATCAGCGGAATGAAGATGCCGAGTATCTGGTAAAGCTCGTAGGTATAGGCCTGCATCAAAAGTTCAGCACAGGTCACGAAAGAAGCGATGATCATCACGAAGGCCGGCAGGCGTACGGAATCGCTGACAAAATTGCGGATCAGGGAAACCGCCAGGTTTGATCCCATCAGAACCAGCAGGGTTGCCAGGCCCAGGCCGATGGCGTTTACCACGGTACTGGTGACGGCCAGCAGAGGGCACAGGCCGAGCACCTGAACCAGTGCCGGGTTGTTGCCCCACAAGCCGTCACGGATGATCTCTGAACTGGTCTTGGTCGCCATGTTACGAGTGCTCCCGTTCGGATGTCTGGCCGGCAATTTCTTCCGGAGTCAGTGGCTTGCGTCTGGGCGAGGCCGGCTCGTTGAGGATATCGCGAATATCGCTACGGTGCTTGCGGAAATAGATCAGGGATTTCTGCACGGCCTTGACCACAGCTCTCGGGGTAATCGTCGCCCCCGTAAACTGGTCGAATACGCCGCCATTTTTCTTCACGTTCCAGCGCTCAGGTTCCGGGTCACCGATGGAACGGCCGGTGAACGAATGAATCCAGTCGGATTTCTTGGTTTCGATACGATCTCCCAGTCCGGGTGTTTCCTTATGGCTGGTTACCCTCACGCCCAGCACCTTGCCCTGCAGATCCACGCCTACAAGCAGGTGAATCTCCCCGGAGTATCCATCAGGAGCCACCACCGGCATTATCAGGCCCGTTGGTCGGTCGTCGCGGCGGGCAACCCATACCGTAACCGGCTCGTCGGAATTCAGCCGGTTGTCCGCCGGCAGCTTGACGGTGTCGGAGAGCAGATCATTGTCGTGCTGATTCTCCGGAATGATTTCGTACAGGGCTTTTGCCTCTGCACGTGCCGCCTGTTCCTCTATGCGCTCGGCTGTCATCACCTGGGTGACCGCGATGGTGCCACCGGTAATGATGGCAAACAGGCCAAGACCAACAGCATTGCGACGAATGGACTGTGCGAGTGCTGCCATGATCTACCCCTGACTCTTGCCGGGAATACCACGCCGGGGCTTATGATGCCCGTAGGTACGCGGTGGCGTGTAGTGATCGATAAACGGTACGGCAAAGTTCATCAGCAATACACTGAATGCGACGGCGTCGGGGTAAGCGCCCCAGGTACGGATCAGATAGATGAGAACACCGATGCCGGCGCCGTAGATCAGTTTGCCCTGGTGGCTGGAGGCGGCCGATACCGGGTCCGTGGCAATAAAAAACGCCCCCAGCATGGTACCCCCGGCCAGAAGGTGCAGTGACAGCGGTGCATACTGGTCGGCGTTGCTGCCGAAAGCAAGGCTCATCACGGCCAGGCCCGCCAGCATGCTGACCGGGATATGCCAGGTAATGATCTTCAGGCCAACAAGAATCAGGCCACCGGCCAGAAACGCTGCATTAACCCACTCCCAGCCTCGTGCAATACCCTCGCCGAAAGTTGGATGTTCAAGCACTTCAGCCGCGGTATGGGTGGCAATCTTGTGTTTGTACTCGTCCAGTGGCGTAGCCATGGTGAACGCATCCACAGCCGTTTGCTGGCCCGATGCAATGATCCCCAGGGTTTCCCCGAACCCGGGAGCGGTTTCCCAGAGCAGGCCCGGCTGGGCCCAGTTGGTGGTCATGGCCACCGGGAAGGAAATCAGCACCAGGGCGTAGCCCACCATGGCCGGGTTGAACGGATTGGAGCCCAGGCCACCATAGAGCTGTTTGGCCATCACGATGGCGGCAATGACTGCGATGGCAGGCACCCACCAGGGCGCAAACTGCGGCAGCGAAAGTCCCAGCAGGAGGCCAGTCACCGCCGCCGTGTTGTCTTTCAGAAAGAAGCTGACCGGGCGCCTGCGAATTTTGAGGATGGCGGCTTCCGCCGCCAGTGCCACCGCAATACACCAGACCACGTTGATCAGGTTGCCCCAGCCAAAAAACAGGGTCTGCGCCAGCAGGCCGGGCAGCGCGGCCACGATTACCCAGAGCATCACCCGGGAGGTGGAGCGGGCATTGCGGGCATGGGGAGAAGACTGTTGAGCAAGTGCCATTAGCGTTGGGGCCTGTCCATCATGAGTCAGTCGTTTGGGCTTCGGCCAGAGCTTCTTCGGCCCGTTTTACCCGGTCGTGGTTCTTGGTGACGGCCCGCTCCAGTTTTTCGACATTGTCCGCGTTTTCGGCTTTTGCATCATCCAGCATGCTTTGCATGGTATTTAGCTTGGCAGTGGCCTGGCTGAGCTGTTTTTCCAGAGCCTCAATATCCGGCGCCGGCTCGCCTCCGGGTTCCTCCGGAGTCTTGCTGGCTGTCGCGGCAGGCCGTCCGGCCTTTGTCTTCTTGCGAGCGATGGCTTCCTGAACCTGGGCCGCCCTTGCAGCGCGGTCATTGGCAGGCTGTTCCTGCGCTTCCGTGTTTTCTGCTTTGGCCTGCTTCTTCGCCTGGGCCTCGGCGGCTGCCCTTGCCCGCTCCTTGCGTCGTTGCTCTTTCTCCTGCTGTTCACGATCCAGCCTGGCCTGACGCGCTTCGAAGCGTTCACGGGCACGATCGGCCTTCAGCTGTTCGGCCTGCTGTACGCGGATTTCGCCTTTGGCGGCGCGGTAGTACTGCACCAGGGGGATGGAGCTGGGGCAGACATAGGAACAGATGCCACATTCGATACAGTCAAACAGGTTCAGGTGCTCGGCCTTGTCGAACTCACCGGCCCGGGAGTACCAGAACAGCTGCTGGGGCAGCAGTTCCATGGGACATGCCTCCGCGCAGGCACCACAACGGATACAGGGCTGCTCTGGCGCAGGATCGGGTAGTTCAGCCCGGGTGGCTGCGATCACACAGTTGGTGGTTTTCACCACCGGCACGGCGGGCGTTTCCAGGGTGTACCCCATCATTGGTCCACCCAGTACCAGTCGGTTGAGTGCGGCCTGGTGGATACCCGCCCGGGCCATCAGGTATTCAATCGGAGTGCCGATCAGGACGTCGAAATTGCCGGGATCCGCCAATGCGTGGCCGGTCACGGTGGTAATGCGTGAAATAAGCGGCTCGCCCCGGAAAACGGCAGCGGAGACGGCAATGGCGGTGCCCACGTTCTGGCACATAACGCCGATATCCGCGGGGATACCACCGCTGGGCACCTCCATTCCCGTAAGAATCTGGATAAGCTGCTTTTCGCCACCGGACGGGTACCTGGTGGGAATGACTGCAATCTCTGTCTGTGTGCCCTCAGAGGCCTTCGTTAGCGCGGCAATGGCCTCCGGCTTGTTGTCCTCAACGGCAACAACGCAACGTTCCGGGCGCAGTATCCAGGCCATAACCCTTAGTCCGGCGAGGATCTCGTCGGCCTTCTCCCTCATCGACATGTCATCGGCTGTGATGTAAGGCTCACATTCGGCGCCGTTCAGGATCAGCGTGTCCACTTTGCGGTCTTTCGGCGGGCGAAGCTTGATACTGGTCGGGAAGCCCGCGCCACCCATGCCGGAAATGCCGGCCTCGCGGATCAGGTCCAGAACCGTTTCACGTTCCAGGTCACGGTAGTTGGCAACCGGGTTCAGGCTTGTCCACTCGTCCTTGCCGTCGGGCCGGAGGGTAATACACCAGTCGCTCATACCGGAAGGATGAGGAACCGGATGCAGACTGACGGATTCAATGGTTCCGGAGGTGGAAGCGTGGACCGGAACGCCCATTCCGCCTGTGACATCGGCAATCTTCTGTCCCTTGAGGACCCTCTCCCCGATGGCCACGCAGGCTTCAGCCGGTTCGCCGATGTGTTGTTGCAGAGGCAATACCAGCAATTCCGGAATACCCGCTTTGGCAATAGGGCGGGTCGTGGAGATCTGCTTGTTTTCGGCAGGGTGTATGCCGCCGGCGAAGTCCCAGAGCTGTGTCATCAGGCGCTGGCTCCCTGGCGGTCCGTGGCTATGATTCCCGGTTTCGGGGGTGTCCAGGTCCAGGAACGGATGTCCGGCTCGATAGTTACCATGTCGATGCAGTCCACGGGGCAAGGCTCAACGCACAGGTCACAACCGGTGCACTCGCTTTCAATGACGGTGTGCATGTGTTTGGCGGCACCGAGGATGGCGTCGACGGGGCAGGCCTGGATGCACTTGGTGCAGCCGATACATTCGTCTTCCCGGATAATCGCAACGCGTTTGGCCTGCTCCACGCCGTGTTCCGCATCCAGCGGCTGGGGTTCGACGTCCAGCAGGTCAGCCAGCGCCTTGATCGTAGTTTCGCCGCCGGGGGGGCACTTGTTGATGGCATCGCCATTGGCAATGGATTCGGCATAAGGGCGGCAGCCGGGAAAGCCGCACTGGCCGCACTGGGTCTGGGGCAACAGGGAGTCGATCTGGTCCACCAGCGGATTGCCTTCAACCCGGAAACGCTCGGCTGCAAAGCCCAGCAGGCCGCCGAAGACCACCGCCAGCGCGAGCAGAACCACCACAGCAATCAGTATGCTCGTCCACATAACACAAACGCTCCGTCAGACGCTGACCAGGCCGGTAAAGCCCAGGAAGGCCAGTGACATCAAGCCTGCGGTTACCATACCAATGGCGGCACCCCGGAAGGCAACCGGCACATCGGCCACGGCAATACGCTCCCGCATGGCGGCGAACAGCACCAGTACCAGTGAGAAACCTGCGGCAGCGCCGAAACCGTACAGGACAGATTCTACGAAGTTATTGTTCTTGTTGATGTTGAGCAGCGCAACACCGAGAACCGCACAATTGGTGGTAATCAAAGGTAGAAAGATGCCCAGAACCCGATAGAGCAGAGGGCTGGTCTTGCGAACCACCATTTCCGTGAACTGTACCACCACGGCGATGACCAGAATAAAGGTAATCGTTCGCAGAAATGCCAGGTCCAGGGGCTCCAGCAGATAGGTGTAGGCCAGATAGCTGCAAACCGACGCAAGGGTCAGCACAAAGGTGGTAGCCAACGACATGCCCATGGCGGTCTCCAGCTTTCCGGACACGCCCATGAACGGGCACAGGCCCAGGAACTGAACCAGCACAAAGTTGTTTACCAGAATGGTGCTGACCAGAATCAGCAGATACTCGGTCATTCGCCTTGCTCCATTGACCCCGCGACCGGCTCTTACATGATCCGCATGCCGGGGGTTGCGCCGGAATCCGGAGACAGGATAAAGATGTCTTTGCCGCCGGGACCCGCTGCCAGGACCATGCCTTCAGACATGCCGAACTTCATTTTCCGGGGCTTGAGGTTGGCAACCATCACCGTCAGGCGACCCTCCAGATCCTCAGGCCTGTACGCAGACTTGATACCAGCAAACACATTGCGTTCGCCATGCCCTACGTCAAGGGTGAGGCGAAGAAGCTTGTCGGCACCTTCAACATGTTCGGCTTTCACTATTTTAACGACGCGGAGGTCCACTTTCGCGAAATCACCAAATTCTATCTCGTCGGCAATCGGCTCGAGATTGGCCTCCGGGGCTTTCTGCCCTGTCGCCGCGGGTAACTCTTCCTTCGAGGCAACCAGCATTTTCTCGATCTGGGCCATGTCCACCCGGTTCATCAACGGCTTGAACTTGTTGATGCCGTGGTTCTCCAGCCGCTGCTCGCGCTTGTTCCAGTCCAGCGGTGCGTTCAGGAATCCCTCCGAGGCCTTGGCGGTTTCCGGAAGTACCGGTGCCAGGTAGGTCATCAGCAGGTGGAACATGTTGATGGCGTTGGTGCAGATGGCCTGCAGGTTGTCGTCCTGGCCTTCCTGCTTGGCAATCACCCAGGGCTGCTCATCGTTTACATACTGGTTGGCGACATCCGCCAGCTCCATGATGCGGCGCATGGCACGGCCGAATTCCCGGGCCTCATAGAAGTCCGCGATTTCATCGCCGGCATCAATGAACTCTTTCAGTTTGTCGTGTTCGGTAACGGTACCAAGCTGGCCTTCAAAGCGCTTGGTAATAAACCCGGCGCTGCGGCTGGCAATGTTCACCACCTTGCCCACCAGGTCCGAGTTTACCCGGGCCGCGAAGTCTTCCAGGTTCAGGTCCATGTCATCGACGCTGCCGGTGAGCTTGGCGGCAAAGTAGTAGCGCAGGTATTCCGGGTTCAGATGGTCCAGATAGGTGCGGGCCATGATGAAGGTGCCGCGGGACTTGGACATCTTCTTGCCGTTAACCGTCACAAAACCGTGGGCCCAGACCGCGCTCGGGGTGCGGAAACCGGCACTGTGGAGCATGGACGGCCAGAACAGGGCGTGGAAATTGATGATGTCCTTGCCGATGAAGTGGTAGACCTCGGCCGTGGAATCCGCTTTCCAGAAGTGCTCGAAATCAATGCCTTCGCGGTTGCACAGGTTTTTGAAGCTCGCCAGGTAACCGATAGGGGCGTCCAGCCAGACATAGAAGTATTTGCCCGGCGCGTCCGGAATCTCGAAACCGAAGTAGGGCGCATCGCGGCTGATGTCCCATTCCTGAAGGCCAGCGTCCAGCCATTCAGCCAGCTTGTTGGCCACCTGGGGTTGCAGGGTGCCGCTGCGGGTCCAGTTGGCGAGGAAATCGGCGAACTCCGGCAGGCGGAAGAAGTAGTGTTCCGATTCCTTCTCGACGGGGGTAGCGCCGGAAACGGCAGAGCGGGGATTGATCAGCTCCGCCGGCGTATAAGTGGCACCACAGGCCTCGCAGTTGTCACCGTACTGGTCTTCGGTCTTGCACTTGGGGCAGGTACCCTTGATGAAACGGTCCGCCAGGAACATGTTCTTTTCAGGATCAAACGCCTGGGTGATCTTGCGAGTGGCGATATGACCGTTTTCCTGGAGCTGGCGGTAGATGTATTCCGAGAACTGACGGTTTTCCTCGGAATGGGTGGTGTAATAGTTGTCGAAGCGGATGAGGAAACCGCCGAAATCTTCCTGGTGCTCCTTCCGTATGCGGTCAATCAGGTTTTCGGACGAAATGCCTTCCCGCTCGGCCCGCAGCATGATGGCGGTACCGTGGGCGTCGTCAGCACAGACGTAGTAGCAGTTCTGGCCACGCATTTTCTGATAGCGCACCCAGATATCGGTCTGAATGTATTCCAGCAGATGGCCCAGATGGATGGGGCCATTGGCGTACGGCAGGGCGCTGGTTACCAGAATATCGCGCTGTTGCTTTGAACTCGCTTGCGTCATGTTGTGGTCCGAACCTTCATTCGTCAGGAGTTGGGCGTTCGCGTTTGCCGGCCTTGTTCAGGGTCAAAACTCCTTATGGCCAGAAACGGGCACAAATGATACCTTCCAAGCAAAGTTTTTTCATCCGAAACACCTGCTTTCAGCGCTTTATCCGGAGACTCCGATGGCACAGATTTCACAGCACGCACTGGAAACGGCGGTAAAACAGTACCGCGACCCTTACCTCGGTAAGGACCTGTACGAGCTGGGTGCCGTGAAATCCCTGACGACGGACGACAGCGGCAAGGTGACAGCCATGATCGAGCTGCCATACCCGTCAAAAGGCATCGCCGGCGCCCTAAAGGAACTGCTCACCAATGCCCTGGACGACGTTGGCGGCGTTGAAAGTGTAGATGTTCATGTCGGCCAGCGAATCCACTCCCACAAGGGCCAGAAAGACATCCAGTCCGTGCCCGGTGTGAAAAACATCATCGCTGTCGCCTCCGGCAAGGGCGGCGTGGGCAAGTCCACCACCGCCGTCAACCTGGCCCTGGCGCTGCACGCCGAAGGCGCCAGGGTGGGCGTCCTGGATGCCGACATCTACGGCCCCAGCATCGGCATGATGCTGGGCGTACCCGAAGGCAAACGCCCGGAAACCCGGGAAAACAAATACTTCGTCCCTATGGAAGCTCACGGCCTGCAGGCCAACTCTATGGCCTTTGTGGTCACCGACAAAACCCCCATGGTCTGGCGCGGCCCCATGGTCAGCGGCGCCGTCATGCAACTGCTGCAACAGACCCTGTGGAACGAACTGGACTACCTCATCATCGACATGCCCCCGGGCACCGGCGACATCCAGCTCACCATCGCCCAGAAAGTCCCGGTTAACGGCGCCGTCATAGTTACCACGCCCCAGGACATTGCCTTGCTGGACGGCAAAAAAGGCATCGAAATGTTCCGCAAGGTGGAAATCCCGGTGCTGGGCGTAGTAGAAAACATGAGCGCCCACATCTGCAGCAACTGCGGCCACGAAGAACCCCTCTTCGGCCACGGCGGCGGCGAACGCATCGCCGAAGAGTACGACACCACATTACTGGGCCAGTTGCCCCTGCACATGACCATCCGCGAACAGACCGACGGTGGCAAGCCCTCGGTGGTGGCGGAACCGGACTCCGAAGTAGCAAGACGCTACAGGGACATCGCTCGAAGGGTTGGTGCTGAGCTTTCCACCCGTGAAAGAAACCTGACGGGCTCTATCTCGAGTGTTTCCGTAACCGAACACTGATCTACGCAAAAAGTCAGATCGCAAGAACAGGCAGGGCCTTCCGAAACTGTGAAAAACATGGATGTTTTTCTCAAGCCTACATGGACGTATTAACGGCGTGTTTCGGAAGGCCCTGCCTGTTCTTGCAGCCCCCAAAGCGGAAGGTAGAATTCAGAAAGCCAAAGCTTCGACAGTCTTTAAGCGAACAGGTAAACTACCGCCTCTTTTTTATGGATACGAGACGTCACCCATGAGCATCAAATCCGACCACTGGATTCGCCGGATGTCCCGGGAACACGGCATGATCGAACCCTTCGAGTATGATCAGGTCCGCGAAACCGGAAAAGGCCGCGTAATCTCCTACGGCACCTCCAGCTACGGCTACGATGTCCGTTGCAGCAACGAATTCAAAATCTTCACCAACGTCCACTCTGCCACCGTGGACCCGAAGAACTTCGACGAGAACAGCTTCGTCAACTACACCGGCGACGTCTGCATCATCCCGCCGAACTCCTTCGCCCTCGCGCGCACCGTGGAATACTTCCGTATCCCCCGCAGCGTACTGACCATCTGCCTGGGCAAATCCACGTACGCCCGTTGCGGCATTATTGTTAACGTCACACCGCTGGAGCCCGAGTGGGAAGGGCAGGTAACACTGGAATTTTCCAATACCACCAACCTGCCGGCCAAAATCTACGCCAACGAAGGCGTCGCCCAGATGCTGTTCTTCGAGTCCGATGAAGTCTGTGGTACCAGCTACAAGGACCGGTGCGGAAAATACCTGGGCCAGACAGGTGTGACCCTGCCGCGAGCATGAACGCCCGCGCCACAGGCAAAGCCCCGGCAAGCAACACCCTCAGGAGAGGTCCACAGTGAATGCCAATCAGTTTCTGAAGGCGGTATCACAACTGCAGGGCTGGCGGGAGTTCACCTTCCTGATGGCTCTTGCGGAGCGGTCCTTCCCCAATTACGCCCTGTTCGCGGACGCCGTCGAGCTGAAAACCGGTGCAAAGATGCGCCATTTGCTCGATCTGGGCTGGGAAATGCTGCAAAAAGACGCCTCCGAAGCCGCTATTCCCCAGCTACTGGCCAAACTGGAATCCCTGTCCCCGGACGTGAATGCCTACGACGCCTATGGGGTTTACCCGGCTTTCGACTTCTGCCAACTGCTGGAGCAGGCATTACTGAACCGGCTCAATCCCGGCAAGCACCGCGCAACGGACGCATCGCAGATGGCTACGGCCACAGTGGTGAATTTCATTGAGCTGTCCGAAGGGGACGACCTGGGTGAAGACGAGCTGGTCCGGTTGCTGGAGCAACACCCGCTGATGAAAGAGGACAAGCTGTTCCAGCGAGAACTGATTCTGGCCCTCAAGCGCCAGCGCACCCCCACCAGCCAGTTTGTGGAGCGCATCCGCGACGATGCAGCCAACGAGGGCGTGAGCAACCTCGGCATATCCCTGAGCGACTGACCGGCGGCGTTGCCGGCTCTGTCCTACACTGGGATTACAACCCGATTTTAACCGGTACAGACAAGCACCATGAAACTCTCTTCGTTCGGTCGAAAATTTACCGCGGATGCGGGCATTACCTCCCTGATGGATGACCTGGGTAATGCCCTGGCATCCGGCGATGACATGATCATGATGGGCGGGGGCAATCCCGGCCACATACCCCAGATTCAGGAGCGGGTTCAGCAGATCCTGGCGGATATGGCGCGCAGTGATGGTGACACCCGCCGATTGGTGGGCATCTACGATCCGCCCCAGGGCGAAAAGCGGTTTATTGCCTCGTTGGCTGAGTTATTGAACAGGGAGTACGGCTGGGGTCTGAAACCTGAAAACATCGCTCTGACCAACGGCAGCCAGGCCGCGTTTTTCATGCTGTTCAACATGTTTGGCGGTGATTACGGCGACGGGGTACGCAAGCACATCCTGCTGCCCCTGGCGCCGGAATACATCGGTTATGCCGACGCCGGCATTGAACCCGGGCTGTTCCATGCGGTGCAACCGGATATCTCCTTTACCGACGCCCATGAATTCAAGTATCGGGTAGATTTCGACGCCGTTGAAGTCACCGGTGAAACTGGCGCCATCTGTGTCTCCCGCCCCACCAATCCGACCGGCAACGTCATTACCGACGACGAACTGGCGCGGCTGGAAACCCTGGCCCGCCAGCACAATATTCCGCTGATCGTGGATGGTGCCTACGGCACGCCGTTCCCGAACCTGTTGTTTGTGGATGCCACGCCACACTGGAACGAGCAGGTGATTCTGTGCCTCAGCCTGTCGAAGCTGGGCCTGCCGGCTGTGCGTACGGGAATCGTTATTGCGGCAGAGCCGGTTATCCGGGCGATGTCGAGCATCAACGCCATCATGAATCTTGCCACTGGCAGCTTTGGCGCCATGCTGGCGGAGCCACTTGTGCGTTCCGGGGAAATCCTGTCACTCAGCCGCGACGTGGTCTGCCCGTTCTACAAGGCCAAAATGGAGCGTGCGGTTGCCGTTTTCCGTGACGCGATGGGCGAGGACAGTTGCCGCTGGTATGTCCACAAGCCTGAAGGCGCCATGTTCCTTTGGCTCTGGTTTCCGGGCCTTCCAGTTACCAGCCTTGAGCTCTACCAGAGGCTGAAGGAAAGGGGTGTGCTGGTGGTTTCCGGGCACTATTTTTTCCCGGGGCTGCCGGAGGATGGTTGGCAACACCGCCATGAATGTCTACGGGTTACCTACTCACAGGACGATGAGCGGGTAGCACAGGGGTTGCGCATTATTGCCGACGAAGTGAAGGCAGTCTGGGCCGACAGCGCAAACCAGCGATAGCCAGACGGGACACTCAGTTACCTACGGTAGCCTCTTTGATCGTCAGCTCATATTCGCTGCCATCCGGCTCCACCTGCAGGAAGCGGATCAGCACGTGGTCCTGTTCCGGCGCAAACCACATCAGTGACTGGCGCTTGCTGTCGCTGTCGCGGACTTTCTCTGCCTTGAGGGTTCTGACTTCCTCACCATTGGTGTTGACGGTTTCCTCGTCAACTACCGCAAATCGATCGGTGTCGTAGTTGCCTTCGTCGACTACCCGGTATTGCATTTCGCGCTTGCCCGCCTTGATGTCCTGGCTCAGCTGCAGTTGGTAGCCCATGGGGTCCAGAGCCCCTTCTTCCAGCGGAATTGAAAATCTGTCGCCCTCGTGGTGTCCGCTGACAACCATGTTGTCCCAGTCAAAGTCGATGGCTTCCTTCCTGTTTTTAATCAGAAAACCCGAGAGCTCGTAACGATAGCGCAGGGGAATGACCTGATTATTCTCCCAGCGGAATATCAGGGTCTCGTCGATATCGGCAATAAAGGAGTCTACATCGGTGCGGAATCGCCAGGTACCGTCATCCCGTTGTTCCAGGATTCGGCGGGCACTGCCATTGAGGGAAATACCCTTGTCCATGGAAGCATTGTAGCTGAGCTTCATGGGCTGAAGAGGAACCCGCTCCGAGCTTTCTTCTGCTTCCTGTGCCAGAGCGGCGCCCGAAAGCAGCAACCAGGCCGCCAGGATGGGCAGAACTGCGGAGCTGTATTTGAGGTGCATAGAACTTCTCCGGTTGCACTGTGGCAGGTGTACTGTCTGTGGACAGTCTACCGTGCCTGATTGCTCCCGGAGATGACGATATATTTAATCGACGGCTGGTGCGGCACTGTCATCAGGAAGCACCAGGGGACGGTTGAGGGGCTGACCATCAAACACCACGTAGTCGGTGCCCAGCTGAATGCGCCCTTCACAGAACCAGCGCACTACGATGGGGTAAAGTACATGCTCCTTCTGTTGAACCTTTTCCGCCAGTGACTCCGGGGTGTCATCGGGAGCGACGCTGACTTCGGCCTGTGCAATCACCGGGCCCCCATCCAACTCTTCGGTAACGAAATGGACAGAAACGCCGTGAATCTTCTCGCCGGCGTCCAGTGCACGCTGGTGGGTATTCAGGCCGGTGTACTTCGGCAGCAGGGATGGGTGGACATTCAGCATGGTGCCGCGCAACGCCCGCACAAAATCCGTGGTAAGAATGCGCATGAACCCGGCCAGTACAATCAGGTCCGGGTTGTGGCGGCGAATCTCTGCCATCAACGCGCCGTCGAACTCTTCACGGGAACCGTAGCGGGTGTGATCCACTGTGAAGGTCTCAATATTTGCCTGGGCGCCACGTTCCAGCGCGAAAGCCTTGGGGCGGTTGCATCCTACGGCCACGATCTGGCCCGGAAAGTCGCGCTCGCGGCTGGCGTCAATCAGGGCCTGGAGATTGGTGCCGCTACCGGAGGCCAGAACCAGAATACGAGGTGCGGTTACTGAATCTGCCTTCATGCCGACAGCAGCCCCGGTGCATAGTGAACGGAAGCGGAGGAGCCAGAGTCGTCCGCTGCTTCAATAACGCCAATCTGCCAGACCTTTTCTCCCAGAGCGTTCAGGGTGTCCAGTGCCAGCTCGCGCTGATTGGCAGGAACGCAGACGACCATGCCCACGCCACAATTGAAGGTGCGGTACATCTCTTCGGTGGTTACACCGCCAGCTTCCTTCAGCCATTGGAAAACCGGTGGCAGCTTCCAGCTGTCGGTATCGATGGCTGCAACCATGCCGTCAGGGATAACCCGTGGAATGTTCTCTGGCAGGCCCCCGCCGGTGATGTGGGAGAGTGCACGGACATCCACTTCACGATTCAGCTGGAGCAGATTTTTCACATAGATACGGGTCGGTGCCATCAGCGCATCAGCGAGGGTGGCATCACCGATAGTCTGGCCAAGGTTCGCATCGCTGACTTCCAGGATCTTGCGGATCAGTGAATAACCGTTGGAGTGGGGGCCGGAAGAACCCAGCGCCAGCAATACGTCGCCTGTCTGTACACGGCTGCCGTCGATGATTTCGCTGCGCTCGGCGACACCCACACAGAAGCCAGCCAGATCGTAATCGTCACCCTCGTACATGCCCGGCATTTCGGCCGTTTCTCCACCCACCAGCGAGCAGCCTGCCTGTTCACAGCCTTTGCCGATACCTTCAACGACCTGGGCCGCCACATTCACGTTCAGCTTGCCGGTTGCATAATAATCGAGGAAGAACAGGGGCTCGGCACCGCCGACAACCAGATCATTAACGCACATGGCGACAAGGTCGATGCCAATGGTGTCGTGTTT
Organism: Marinobacter sp.; assembly: GCF_041686475.1. GTDB lineage: Bacteria > Pseudomonadota > Gammaproteobacteria > Pseudomonadales > Oleiphilaceae > Marinobacter. Next base: position 28,647 of record NZ_JAWLDU010000006.1, on the reverse strand, counting down.
CTGCAGCTGCATGGCGAGCCGGAGCTTGGTGCCCACACCGTCGGTACCGGATACCAGCACGGGCTCATTGTAGCCCTGGGGGATGGCAACCATGGCGCCAAAGCCACCAAGGCCGCCAAGAACTTCCGGGCGGCGCGTGCGTGCAGCCGTGTTTTTGATGCGGTTGACGAGTTCGGTTCCTGCGTCAATATCAACGCCGGCGTCACGATAGGTGAGGGAGGGCTTCTGTTCGCTCATGGTGTGCTTAACCGTTTGGGCAGTGGGTCAGGCGGCGGATTTTAACAGGTGCGGAGTGGCGCTCCAAATGCAATTGCCATGTTTGCGGTCGTATCGGTGTTCGCAGTCTGTATTGACTTTCTGCAATACCGGTTAGCTACTCACACCCTGGGGCTTGGTGTATCCTATGCGCCATTCAGACGAATTTCAGGGTGTTTCATGCCAGACTCAGGAAAAATCTCGATGCAGGCAGCGCAGATAATCCGTCGGTCAGTGCGACTGTTCGCGGTTCTGGCTCTTTTGGCCGCGCCAGCGGCCGCCGTCACGGTTACCGGGCTCTACTCGGTGGAAGTGCCCGTGGCAGGCTCGCAACCTGACGACCTGGCGCAGGGCTACGCGGATGGCCTCAGCAGGGTTTTCGTGCGGGTGTCAGGGACCCGCGAAGTTCTGGACAATGAAGGTGTCGACGAGTTGCTCGACGATGCCGAATCCCTGCTGCAGTCCTATCAGTTCCTGCGCTCGGATGAGGACAAGCACCGTCTGCGCATGTCGTTTGGTGCTGTCGGGGTCAATCGTGCACTGGCTTCTGTCGACGCGCCGGTCTGGGGCGCGAACCGGCCTCTGACACTGGCGTGGATTGCCGTCGAGGAAAGCGGCCGCCGAACCCTGGTTCATGCTGACGGAGAAGGCAGCGGAGGGAATGATGAATGGCGGAAGATTTTCGAGGATGCAGCGATTGATCGGGGGCTGCCGGTAAGCCTGCCTCCGGCCGATTATCGTCAGGACCGTGAGCTGCTGTCGGATATCTGGGGGCAGTTCACGGATAGTGTCAGAGGTGCGTCCGAGGAGCTCGAGCATGATCTGATGTCCCTGGTGCGGGTGAGCCGGTCAGGCTCCCAGTGGCGTGCCGGATGGGTATTCGACGGAATGGGGCTGGACAGCACCGAGCAGTCAGTCACCGCCGATACCAGGGAAGAGTTGGCTGCCAGGCTTGTCGGTCGCTGGGCAGAGATGTTTGCGGATCGCTATGCCGTTGCCGGCAGTGATGTGGACGAATCACCGCAGGTGGACATTGTAGTGCATGGTGTCAGCAACCTGAGGGATTATGCCAGTGTCAGCGGTGCGCTCAAAAACCTGTCTCCGGTAACGGAAGCCGGTGCTACCCAGGCCAGGGAAAACCAGTTAAAGCTGAGGGTTGTGTTCTCCGGGGAAATGGAACAGCTGAAACAGTACATTGCCCTGGATCCCCGCCTGGTACCACTGTCGGATGCGGAAGTTTCCCGCATGCCTTCCGCTGATGAAAGTGAGTCAGACGAAACAGATGCTGATCAATCAGTTCCCCAGGCACCAGAAGGTGGTGTTGCGCTTGCAGAAGACAGCGCCGAGAACAGCAACACATCCGCCAACCCGCTGTTTGTGTACCAGCCGCTGCTTGTGGACGAAGAGGAGTCTGAAGAGGCGTTCGAGTCGCTCTACCAGGTGCTGCATTACCGCTGGCAGCCTGCATCGATCGTTGAATCGGAAAGCGGAGAGTAAGTTCAGGTTGCTGCAAGGAAAGGGAGGCGTGTCATGATGACACATCGCTGGCGCTGGATTCCCAATGCTCTGACGTTTCTGCGCATCCTGATGATAGCGCCCTTTGCAGTAGCCCTGATGGCCAAGGAATACCGGTTAGCACTTGTGATCTTCTTTGTTGCGTCGGCCACCGATGCCATCGACGGTTTCCTGGCCCGCCATTTCGATTGGCGGACCAGGCTTGGCGCCATTGCTGACCCGCTGGCTGACAAGGCCCTGTTGATTACGGCCTATCTCATGCTTACCGTGACCGGGGTTCTGCCGCCATGGCTGTTCTGGCTGGTGCTGGGCAGGGATATTGTGATTGTCTGTGGTGGCCTGGCATTCCACTACGGCATCGGCAGATTTGAGTTACAACCCAGCATTCCCGGCAAACTCAATACGCTGATCCAGATTGTGGTTGCCCTCGCCATCATCGTGTTGCTGGCAGGGTTGCCGATGCAGCCCTGGGTTATTGATGCTGGTATTATTCTGGTGGCGGTTTCGGCCCTGGTCAGTGGAGGGCATTACATCGCCGTCTGGAGCCTGAAGGCCTGGAGGGTCAATAGACAGTGAGTGCTTCTCAACTGGTGCTGGGCGTCAAACTGCGTGACGACGCCCGGTTTGACAATTTTCACGGCGACAGGAATGCGGCGGCAGCGGCACGGCTGGGAGAAGTCTGTGAGCAACCGGCTCCGGTGCCGGTTGTGACAGTCTGTGGTGACGCCGATACGGGTAAGAGCCATTTGCTGCAGGCCGTTTGCCATCGTGCCGAGCAGGGTGGACAAAGCGCCGTATGCGTCAGTGTTGAGGAGTTGTTGCCGTTCGGGCCCGATGCGTTGGCGGGGCTGGACAACCAGTCGGTGATCTGCCTCGACGACCTGGATCTCATTGCCGGTCAGCAAGGCTGGGAAGAAGCGGTATTTCATCTGTACAATCGTGTCAGCGACCGGGGCAGTCAGATGGTTGTCAGTCTGTCAGAAGTGCCGGGCGAACTCCCGTTTCTGTTACCGGACCTGGTGTCACGTTTGCGACACGGGCTGACCATTCAGTTGGGCATCTACCGCGACGATGACCGGCTCAGGATTCTTATGGCCCGGGCTGAAAAGCGAGGGCTGGTTCTTGGCGAAGACGTAGCTGCATTCATACTCAGGCGCGCCCCGCGAAAGCTGGCCGACCTGCTTGCGATGCTGGACCGCCTGGACGAAAACTCATTGCGTGCCCAGCGCAGGCTGACAATACCTTTTGTAAAGTCGGTGATGGGCTGGTAGGGCATACACATACAGGGCAGAGGTCAGGGGTAAACATGAGACGAGTAGTGTTCAATCAAAAAGGTGGTGTTGGCAAATCCAGTATTACCTGTAACCTGGCCGCGATCAGCGCCGCCAGGGGCAAGCGCACGCTGGTTGTTGATCTTGATCCCCAGGGCAACTCGACCCACTACCTGCTGGGCAGACCAGCGGGAGAGCTCAAGGACACGGTGGCGGACTATCTGGAGCAGACGGTGGCCTTCACGGTCTTTAACCGTCGTGCAGACGAGTTTGTTCATGCCTCGCCCTTTGACAACCTTTTCGTGATGCCCTCCAGCCCGGAACTGGATTTCCTCGAACGCAAACTGGAAGCCAAGCACAAGATCTACAAATTGAGGGAAGCACTCAAGAAACTGGGTGAATCTTTTGACGAAATCTATATCGACACGGCTCCTGCGTTGAATTTCTATACCCGTTCGGCTCTGATCGCGGCGGATCGATGCTTGATTCCCTTTGATTGTGACGATTTTTCCCGCCAGGCACTCTACAGCATTCTCCGCGAAATCCAGGAACTGCAGGAAGACCATAACGAAGGTCTGGTGGTGGAAGGTATTGTCGCCAACCAGTTCCAGCCTCGTGCCACCCTGCCCAAACAACTGGTCCGTGAGCTGATGGACGAAGGGCTTCCGGTATTGCCCGTGAGGTTGTCCAGCTCGGTAAAGATGAAGGAATCCCACCAGAGCCGCCAGCCGCTGATCCACATGGCGCCGAAGCATCCACTGACACGGCAGTATGAAGACCTTTACCGCGTGCTTCACGGCGAAGCTGTTGAACTGGAACCGCTGGCCGACTGAGAGTTAACCATGGCGAGACCGTCCGACCATACCGCCCGCGTGGCGGACAGCCTGCTGCAGATCGAGATCGAGTTACGGCGAATCGGCGCCTGGGAAACCGACCCGCCGCCCACGGACGCGCTGCAAAGCACCAAGCCATTTGCGGTGGATACACTGGAATTTACCCAGTGGCTGCAGTTCGTGTTCATTTATCGTATGAAAGCAATGATTGAAAACGAGCATCCGCTGCCAGAGGTGTCGGGGATGGCGCCCATGGCGGAGGAGCATTTCCGGGGCAGAAGTGAGTCTGGTCATGGGCTTATACGTGAACTGGAGGAAATGGACCGCCTGCTTTCCGGGCAGTCCTGAGTCTTCAGCTGGTGATGTCGAGCCGCATGGACAGGTCCACGGCACGAACATCCTTGGTCAGTGCTCCAATGGAGATATAGTCCACTCCTGTCTCTGCCACCGGCACCAGGGTGTCGCTGTTAATGCCTCCGGAGGCTTCCAGCCTGGCCGCGCCAGCGGTTCGGCCAACCGCCTTTCTCATATCGTCCAGTGAAAATTCATCCAGCATTATGATGTCTGCCCCGGCGGCAAGAGCCTGTTCCAGCTCATCCGGATTTTCGGTTTCCACTTCCACGGGGCGGCCAGGCGCGATGCGGCGGGCCTCTTTCACGGCATCAGCGATTGATCCACAGGCAGCGATGTGATTTTCCTTGATCAGGAACGCATCCCACAGGCCAATCCGGTGGTTGTGGCAGCCACCACAGGTAACGGCGTATTTCTGAGCCAGTCGCAGTCCCGGTAGGGTTTTGCGGGTATCGAGCAGCTGAACGCCGGTATGGGCGACACGGCGGGCATAGCCGGCGCAGGTTGTAGCAACCCCGGAAAGCACCTGGAGCCAGTTGAGCCCGGCGCGCTCGGCAGTGAGCAGGCTGCGCGCGGGGCCTTCCATGGTAAACAGCAGCTGGTCGGGGCCTACTTCATCTCTGTCATCAACGTTCCAGTCCAGAATGATCCGTGGATCCACCTGTCTGAAGACCTCCTCCACCCAGGCCCTTCCGGCAATGGTTGCGGCTTCGCGTGTGATTACCTGTCCCCGGCTTATACGGTTCTCCGGTATCAGCATAGCGGTGATATCGCCGTCGCCGATGTCTTCCCGAAGGCTCTGGGCAACGGTTTCAACGCGGCTTTGGCGAAGCATTTCAGTTGGAATCATGGTCGGGTATCCGGTGGTTCTTCTGGTCTCGGGAATGCAAACAATTCGGATCATTGATTCTAAAGCCCGGCAGGGGATTCGCCAAATTGAAGCGGGTCGGAATGTTAAACTGTGATGTCCATCACTTAAACACAAAAGGTGACAAATTCTGACACAAGCTGACGTGGGTAAGGCATAAGATATTCAATAATAAATGTCTCCAGTCATCGTCCGGAGTAGCCGAATGGCGCAGGATAACAAGGTCGTAAGTCTCAAAAGCCAGAAACTGCCAGACAGGTTTTCCCTGCCGGGCTCGCTGGTACGCCTGCGTGACGTATCTGGTCAGTCCCTGAAGCTGGTGATGGGGGGGTTTTTCGACAGGGCTGACGACGCGTTGTTCGAGCTGGCGGACAAGGCCGCGACCAATCAGGACCAGACTGCCTACTTTGACGCAATGCGTGAGCTCAGGCTGCGTCGCAAGAACATGACGGTATCCGTGCTGCAATATGTCAGCCGCGCGTTCAACGAAATAGGTTCGTTTCGTCCCGCGGGTGGAAGCGGCAGCCTGGATGAAGTGGATCAGGACTCGCTGGCTCTGGTGGATCATTCCGACCTTGAGCAGCAGGTCGCCATCGACAACCTCATCAATAAGCTACGCAACCAGCATGTCGAGGCAATCAGGCTTCTTAATGTCCGGGTTTCGCACCTGGTGCCGTCGTCAAAACTCGACAACAGCCAGATGCCCCTGAGCCCTGAAGTGATCTGTGGCGGCGTCGCGGAGGCCTGTGCCGATCTGGAAATCGATATCCGCGCCAAACTGGTGGTGCTGAAACTGTTCGATCGGCTGCTGGTAGGCATTCTGGGTGACGTATACAAAGATGCAAACAAGACGCTGATTGCTGAGGGCGTTCTGCCAGAAATGCGTCGTGCCCCGGTCGGCGGGGGGTCGTCTTCCGGAAGACCCGCGTCCGGAGCCAGTCACAGTGCAGGCATTTTGTCCGAGCGTTCCGGGTCCGGCTCTGGCGGGCCGTTGACGGTCGCATCCGAGGATGTCCGTGCTACTTTCTCCGAGCTAAGCGCATTGTTGCACCAGGGCCAGAACAACGGTTCCGGCATGCCATCCGGGGGCGCAGGATTGCTGGATACCGGTACCCTGATGGCGCGGCTGAGTGATATCCAGGCGCAATCTGTGCACTGGCAGCAGGGCGAGGTTGTGCCTCTGTCTGAGCAATTGCAGCCAGTGTTCCGGGCGGAAACGGGCGACAGAATGAATGCCGGGCAGGTCGACAGTGATGTCATCAACCTGGTGTCGATGCTGTTTGATTTTATTCTTGAAGACCGCCAGTTGCACCCGGTGATGAAGGCGGTTATCGGACGGTTGCAGATTCCAGTGCTGAAGGTAGCACTGAGCGACCGGAATTTCTTCAATCGTGGTGGGCATCCGGTCAGAAAGCTCCTTAATGAGCTGGCTATGTCGGCCATAGGCTGGGCCGAGAAGAAAGCGGGCCAGCGTGACCCACTGCGGGAAAAGATTGAATCAGTCGTTGATCGTGTGCTGAATGAATTCACCGACAACGTGGAAATATTCAGCGAGTTGCTCAGTGACTTCGGACATTTCATGGATCTGGACCGTCGCCGCAGGGAGCTGGTGGAGCAGCGCCTTCGTGACGCGGAAGAGGGCCGGGCCAAGCAGGAAAGGGCCTCCAGGGCTGCAGAAGTGCTGCTGAACGAACAGATGACTGGCCGTGAGCTGCCGCCACCGGTGGTCACCTTACTGAACGAGGCCTGGTCCAAGTATCTGCAGTGGGTGGTGCTGCGTGAGGGCGAAGACAGCGAACGCTGGCAGTCGGCATGCACGCTGACTCGTCAGTTGGTCTGGAGCGTGGATCCAAGGCCGGTTGAAGGAGGCTCTCGCAGTGAACTGCTAAGGGCCATTCCCGGTATCGTGGATGGATTGCGATCAGCATTACAGGAAATATCCTGGGATCCGTTTGCAACAGACGCTGCCATTCGGGATCTTGAGCTTGCCCATGTAGATGTCTTCCAGCGTCTGGTGACCACCACCCGGCGCCCGGAACCCGCTGACGAGCCAGTGGAAACCAATACTGCAGAGTTTGTGCCGCCGGTTGCTCCTGCACCAGCTCCTGTGGATGAGCCGGAAAGTCGGGCCCCGGCCCGGCCAGCGGAGCCAGAAAGCCCCGAACCGCCTGAGGCGTCTGAAGAAGTAGCCAACGAGACTGAAGCGGCCAGTGCCGGGCCTGTCGAAGCCCCGTCGGCAGACAGTGGCCTTGATCCAATTTGGCTGGACCGTGCTGATGGACTTCGTGTCGGTTCCTGGATAGAACTGATCCGCGAGAGTGGCAAGACCCGTTGCAAGCTGGCTGCGTTTATCAAGGCCACGGGCAAGTATATTTTTGTCAATCGCAGCGGGGCAAAAGTCGCGGAGTACCAGCGTGAGGAACTGGCCTCTGCACTGGCAGCCGAAGAAATTACCATGCTTGACGACGGCCTGATTTTCGATCGCGCCCTGGAATCCATCATTGATAACCTGCGCAGCAGTCGCAAGGACTGAGGCGATAGCAAGGCCGGCTACTTTGTGCTTCAATCACAGGCATTAAAGTAACAGAGGCGGATGGTTCCTGAATCTCCGCCACCGGCCTGCTGGAAACACAGTGTCTGAACACAACTCATCTCATTGCTCCATAGATCCTTCCGAAACCCCGGTATCACGGTTACGCCGGACAGGGCGCGTGCCCGGGGCCAGATGGTGCCCGTCTCCGAATTTCGGCCCTCGCCCGGATGGCGAGAGGATTTCGCTGCTGGTTGTTCATAACATCAGTCTGCCGCCGGGACAGTTCGGTGGCGATGCCATCGAGCGGTTTTTCTGCAATCAGCTTGACCCTTCCGCACACCCCTATTTCGAAACCATTGCCGGTATGACGGTGTCTTCTCATCTGCTGATACGCCGTGATGGTTCTCCGGTGCAGTTTGTCAGCCTGCTGGACAGGGCCTGGCATGCGGGCCGATCCTGTTTCCAGGGTGAGGAAGAGTGTAATGACTTTTCCATCGGGATAGAGCTGGAGGGGGCGGATGACATTGCCTATACCGCTGCACAGTATCGGGCACTGGCAGATCTGACACAGAAAATCATGGTGGCCTGGCCAGAGATTACCCCGGATAGGGTCACCGGACACAGTGATATTGCACCCGGCCGGAAAACTGATCCCGGGCCGGCATTCGACTGGGCCTGTTACCGTACAATGCTGGATTCCGTGTGGCGTAACGAGGGGACTGGCTGATGGCACTGGTGGTATTTCTCCTGGCTTACCTGACAAGGCGCAGGCTGGATGCGGCAAACGCCTGGTCCGGAGATTCTCTCTGGCGGACTGCCTTTCGTGGTCACAGTAAAACAGCTGCCGGCCAGGAAGCGGTGAAATGGAAAGGGCTGTTACTGGTTGCAGCGCCTGCGCTGCTTATCGCTATTGCAGAGTGGTACCTGACGGATATTGGCTGGCGGATGGCGGCCTATCCTCTGGAATTCGTGTTATTGGTGCTACTGATGGGCGTGCCTGGCTGGCGCTCTCCCCTGGAAGCCTACAGCTCATCCTGGGCGAGGGGCGACATGCAGGCCGCCTGGCACCATATCAAGGACTGTCTCCCCGCCAGAGATCGGGGTGCTGCGGCCTCTCCCGACGAGATGCACCTGATACTGTCGCGCACGCTCATGGTCGACATATTCGAGCGGTTTTTCCTGATTGCCTTCTGGTACGTGGTTGGCGGTCCTGCTGCGGCATTTTTCGTTCGCGGCGTTATTGCCTTGCGCGACCACTGGCCACAGCCGGCAGCGAGGCCCGGTTTTTCCGCACTGGCTGAGCTGCTCAACTGGATACCGTCGCGCCTGCTGTCCTTTACCTTTGGTGTGGCGGGGGATCTTGCAGGCTGGATGAGCGAGGGAAGGCGGGTTCTGGCAGGGGTAACACTGAAAACCGACCAGGTGCTGATGACCGCCGCCAACGGTGCCTTGACGGGTTATGCGCTGGACCCCGGGCGGTTTTCGCAGATTCACCCAGATGAGTGGGCAGATTACGGCCGACGCAGCCTGGATGCGATCCGGGATCTGCTGAACCGCAGCATGCTGGTGTGGATCTGCGTGCTGGCTTTGCTGGTGATTGCAGGGGTTAAATAAGGCAGAGGTTTAAACAAAATTACATTTATATTCCGAAAAACACTCAAGTTTGTAGTACTTTAGTCGACACTGTAAATAAATAGAATACAGTTTCATTCTTTCGACGCCTTGAGTGGGAGTAGATGTGAACCAGCTTATCAAGCCTGCAGTATCGTTGATGAACCGGCTGCCGATGTTCTACAAATTCAGCCTCATCAGCGTACTGTTTTTGCTGCCTATCGTTGCCCTTTCATGGTTGGTAATCAGCGAACTGAACCGGTCAGTGGAAACCATGACCCGGGGTGTTGAAGGCCTGGAGCAGCTTGAAAAGGTCGACGCACTTCTGGAAGCGTCCCTTGAGTACCGTGATTTTCGGGCGCCCGGCAAGACCAAGGATGACAGCGAGCTGCTGTCCAGATCTGATCAGGCAGCTGAGAGAATCGACCGTATCCTGGAACAGCTGGCCGGTACGGATGCCATGTTTGATACTTCCGGCAACTGGGCTGAGCAGGTGGCACTGCTGAAGGAAGAGTGGCAGAAGCTGCAATCTTCAGACAGCTACCAGGGCAACATCGACCCCCAGTTCAAGTATTACCAGGAATTCGTCCAGAAAGTCCGTGCCATGTTGTCTGCCACCATCGAGATTTCCGGCCTGGGCCAGGATGCCTCACGTGAGAACCTGCTGCTGCTCGGGCTGGTGCGTGAGGCTCTGCCGGATGCCGAAAGCATTATCGGCCGGGCCCGCTCTTTTGGCACGTTTGCGCTGCTGGAAGGGCAGGTGGGCTATGGTCTCAGTGACGTATTGAACGAAATATACGACCAGCTGACCAATCGCGCTTCACTTCTCGGCCCTTCGCTCTCCGTGGCAATTGATTCATCACAGTCACTGGCCGCACAGACCGGTAATGCCGTCAAAGGTATCGAGGGGAGCCTGACCACCATTCGTGATGAACTTGATACCAACGTCATCGCTCCCATGCGTCTGGAGTTGCCTTGGCAGGAGTTCAACAGCACCGTCGAGAACCAGCTGGTTAATTACGATGCCTTTACCTCGGCTATTTTCGATGTGGTAAGCGATAACCTGAATGCACGGCTGGAAGGTGAAATCCGCCAGCGACAGCTCATCATTCTCGCTCTCGTTGCCGTGCTGCTGGTGGTGGTCTATCTCTACATCGGCTTTTTCATGTCGGTACGAACTGCCATTAACCGTTTCAGCGAGGCAGCCCGCAATGTGGCTGCAGGCGACATGACGGCACACATCGACCTGGATAACCGCGACGAACTGGGCGAGCTGACCACCGAGTTCAACAACATGACGGACCGGATCGCCGAGCTGATCCGGTCCGTCAGCGGCACGACATCGGACGTTGATCGCCAGGCAACCCGGGTCAACGACACGGCAGCCGCCAACAGTCAGGCAGTTGCCCGCCAGATGGAAGAATCTGGCCAGATCAACGAAGCCATGAGCCAGATGGTGGAAGCGGTCAATGAGGTGACTGAAAGCGCCCACCGGGTGTCGGACAGCGCCAGCGCGGCAGAAGCCGACACCGAAAAAGGCCGTGGTGTGGTAGCGGATACGGTTGAAACCATCAACCGTCTTGCCACCGAAATATCCGGTGCAGTAGAGGTTATCAACCGGGTAAATTCTGACAGCGACAACATCAGTCAGGTATTGGTGGAGATCAAGGCGATTGCCGAGCAGACCAACCTGCTGGCCCTGAATGCGGCTATTGAAGCAGCCCGTGCCGGTGAGCAGGGGCGGGGATTCGCGGTGGTTGCAGACGAGGTGCGGTCACTTTCCCAGCGGACCCACAAGTCCACCGAAGAGATCGAAGGCATGATTTCCCGCCTTCAGAGCGGCGTCAAAGAGGCTGTTGCCGCAATGACCAACAGCCACGACGTCACCGAAACCACGGTCAGAAAATCTTCTGAAGTCACCGAGGCTCTTGGCCGGATTGCCGACGGTATTGCCACCATCGTAGACATGAGCCATCAGATCGCGCAGGCAGCGGAAGAGCAGTCTGCGGTGGCGAAGAATGTGAATGCCAACGTCGAACAGATTAGTGTTCTGGGCCACAAGACGGCTGACAACGCCGAAGAGACACTGGCATCTTCCCGGGAAATGTCCCAGTTGACCGCTTCGCTGCAGCGTCTTGTTGAGGCGTTCAGGGTCTGACGGCTGGCGGGCCTCCGGTTCCGGAGGCCCGGATGGCCACCTATATGCCAGACTTCTTCTGTTCCCAGAGGATTTCTTCCCCTCCATTGCGCCTGGCCAGGCTGCGAGCAAACACGAACAGCAGATCAGACAGCCGGTTCAGGTAATGTCTGGAATCGGTATTAATGGAATCTTCGTGACTCAGCGCCACTACAACGCGCTCGGCGCGGCGACACACGGCACGGGCCATGTGGCACTGGGCTGCAGCCGGAGAGCCACCGGGAAGCACGAAATTCTTCAACGGGGGCAGATCCTCGTTGTAAGTGTCGAGGGTCTGTTCAAGCCACTGGATGTGGCTGTCGCCAATGACCTTGCTGCCCGGTATGGCGAACTCTCCGCCCAGGTCAAACAGGTGATGCTGGATGCGGCGCAGGCTGTCCACCAGCGAGTCGTCGCTATCCAGGCATTCAATCAGCAGCCCGATGTGGCAGTTCAGTTCATCGGCGGTGCCCATGGCTTCCACTCTCTGGGCGTTCTTTGCGATGCGATTGCCATCTGCCAGCCCCGTCGACCCGTCGTCTCCGGTACGTGTGTAGATTTTGGAAAGGCGATTGCCCATCAGGATGCTCCCGGTTCGATCTGATTGGTTGATTTACCGGCTTTTACATCAGCCGACAGTTCTTTTACCTGTTGGGTCAGCATTTGGTTCACCGTTACGCTGATTCCGTGTGCCTGTCCCCGGCATGCGATGTAGCCATTGATGTAATCTATTTCGGTGGTGCGGCCCTGTTGCCGGTCGCTCAGCATGGAAGAGGTATTCCTTGCCGTGCTGCGGGCGACGCTTTCAATGCGTTTGCGAATGCTGACGGGAGCCTGGGGTTGGCACCCTTCCGCCATGAGAACATCCGCAATCTCTTTGCACAGGTCGTCTATGTGGTCGAGATAGAACGGGGCATCCAGTATATCGCCATTACGGCAGTCAAGAATCGCGGTGAAGGCATTGATGCCGGCATTAATGACCAGTTTGTCCCAGAGTCTCTGGTGAATACTGGTGTCCGGATGAATAGTGAGCCCACTGGTGGCGAGTGCCTGCACCACAGGGCCCAGAACTGTTTCTGCGCAGTCAGTGAGGGGGCCGACCCAAGTTTCCCCTTTGCCGGCATGGATTGTCTGGCCCGGCTCCGGGCGATTGGCGCCTTCGGTGGTGCTGGCCGCGAGAACGGGCCGCTGTGGCCAGCGCTCCGCAGCGGACTGCTGGCTGCCCATGCCATTCTGGAACAGCACAAGCGGGGTTTCCGGGGGCAGGCTGGGTAACAACGGTTCAATGGCGTTCAGGGTGTCGCCGGCTTTGGTGGTGACCAGTAGCAAAGGGGGGTGTCCGGCCGATTCGTTCAGCCAAGGCACGGTAACCGGAACACTGGTGCCGTCGAATTGCTGAAGTCTGTAGGACAGTGGTTCTGTTTCCGGGCCCGGGGAGCCGGCGCGGGGTACGAATGCCACCCTGCCGGCAGGCAGGTACCCTGCCCACAGCTGGCCGAGGGAACCGGCCCCGAGAATGGCAATTGGGCCACCCCCGGGCAGCTTGCGGTTTTCCCCATGCCCGGTCATTGGTTACATGGCCTCGATGGTAGCCCGCTGCTCGCTGAGACGGCTCATGCTGCCCTGGGCATCCCTGAGCTTGTCCTTCTCTTTTTCCACCACCTCCGCCGGCGCTTTGGCGGTAAACTTTTCATTGTCCAGCTTTCCTTCAAGCCTGCCCACTTCCTTCTGCAGGCGCTCCAGCTCCTTGTCCAGGCGCTTGAGTTCGGCATCCTTGTCGATCAGGCCGGCCATGGGTACCAGTACTTCCATCTCGCCAACCAGTTGGGTGGCAGACATGGGTGCTTTGCCGTCGGTAAACCATTCCACGCTGTCCAGTTTGGCCAGGGACGCGAGGAACTGCCGGTTGTCCTCCAGCCGGCGCTTGTCTTCCGGATCTTTACCGCGAAGTAGAACCGGAATGGACTTCGCCGGAGAAATGTTCATTTCGCCACGGATATTCCGTACCGCAACGATCACACCCTTCAGCCATTCGATATCGGCAGTAACAGCGGCGTCCTGTTTGCTGGAATCTGGTTGGGGGAAGGGCTGCAGCATGATGCTGTCGCCGCTCTTGCCGGCCAGCGGAGCGATGCGTTGCCAGATTTCCTCGGTAATGAACGGCATGATCGGGTGCGCCAGGCGGAGAACCGCCTCGAGGACACGAACCAGTGTACGGCGGGTGCCGCGCTTTGCTTCAGCGCTGATGTTGTCGTCGTTCAGTACCGGCTTGGACAGTTCCAGATACCAGTCACAGTATTCGTTCCAGATAAACTCGTACAGGGCGTAGGCCGCCAGGTCGAAGCGGTACTGGTTCAGGTAGCGGATCACGTCCTGCTCACAGCTCTGCAGTTCGCTGATGATCCAGCGGTCCGCCAGGGACAGTGCCACCGGCTCGTCGTTGACACCACAGTCCTCGCCTCCGGTGTTCATCAGCACGTAACGAGCGGCATTCCACAGCTTGTTGCAGAAGTTGCGGTAACCTTCCAGGCGCTTCATATCCCAGTTGATGTCACGGCCGGTGGTGGCCATGGCTGCCAGGGTGAAGCGCAGAGCGTCGGTACCGTGGGCGGTGATGCCTTCCGGAAATTCTTTCTTCGTGCGTTTGGCGATTTTCTCCGCCAGCCTGGGCTGCATCAGGTTGCCGGTGCGCTTTTCCAGCAATTGATCCAGCTCGATGCCGTCAATCATGTCCAGCGGGTCGATCACGTTGCCCTTGGACTTGGACATCTTGTCGCCATGCTCGTCACGGATCAGACCGGTGACGTAGACGGTCTTGAAGGGTACCTGGGGCGTGCCGTCTTCGTTCTTCATGAAGTGCATGGTCATCATGATCATCCGGGCAACCCAGAAGAAGATGATGTCGAAACCGGTCACCAGCACATCGGTGGGATGGAAGGTTTTCAGGCGCTCGGTGATTTCCGGCCAGCCCAGGGTGCCGAAGGTCCAGAGGGCGGAGCTGAACCACGTGTCCAGAACGTCTTCGTCCTGGTTCAGTACTACGTCTTCGGCCAGGTTATACTTCTGGCGCACTTCGTCTTCACTGCGGCCGACGTAGATGTTGCCCTCGGTGTCGTACCAGGCTGGAATCCGGTGGCCCCACCAGAGCTGGCGGGAAATGCACCAGTCCTGGATATCACGCATCCAGGAGAAGTACATGTTTTCGTACTGTTTGGGCACGAACTGGATACGTCCGTCTTCCACGGCTTCAATGGCAGGCTTCGCCAGGGTCCTGGCATCAGCAAACCACTGGTCGGTCAGCATCGGCTCGATGATCAGGCCGGAACGGTCGCCACGGGGTACGCTCAAAACGTGGTCTTCCACTTCCTCGACCAGGCCTTCGGCGTCCATGTCCGCCACGATCTGCTTGCGGGCTTCTTCGCGGGTCAGGCCGGCGTAGGCGGCGGGCAGGCTGCCGTCGACATCTGCGTTCTCGCTGCCATCCGGGTTGACGACTTCGCCGACATCGCGGATGCAGGCATCCTGGGTCATGACGTTGATCATCACCAGGTTGTTGCGCTTACCCACGGCATAATCGTTGAAATCGTGTGCCGGGGTGATTTTCACGCAGCCGCTGCCTTTCTCGGGGTCAGCGTGGGTGTCGGCAATGATAGGGATGCGGCGGCCGACCAGGGGCAGGTCGACGTGTTTGCCAATCAGGTGCTGGTAACGCTCATCGTCCGGGTGCACCGCTACGGCGGTATCCCCCAGCATGGTTTCCGGGCGGGTGGTGGCAACCACCAGGTAGCCCTTGCCGTCCCGAGTCTTTTCACCGTCGGCCAGCGGGTAGCGAAGGTGCCAGAAAAAACCCTTCTCTTCCCTGTTTTCCACTTCCAGATCGGAGATGGCGGTATGAAGCTTCGGGTCCCAGTTGACCAGGCGCTTGCCGCGGTAGACCAGGCCCTCGTCATACAGGCGGATGAAAACTTCCTGTACCGCCTTGTAGAAGCCGTCGTCCATGGTGAATCGTTCGTGATCCCAGTCCACGGAGTTGCCCAGACGTCGCATCTGGCCGGTGATGGTGCCGCCTGAGTGCTCTTTCCAGTCCCAGATACGCCTGATAAATTCTTCCCGGCCCAGATCGTGGCGGGTTTTGTCCTCTTCCGCAGCCAGTTTGCGCTCGACCACCATCTGGGTGGCGATGCCGGCGTGGTCGCTACCTACCTGCCAGAGCGTGTTGCGGCCCTGCATGCGTTTGAAGCGGGTGAGCGTGTCCATAATGGTGTGCTGGAACGCGTGGCCCATGTGGAGGCTGCCGGTGACATTGGGCGGCGGGATGGCGATGCTGAATGACTCACCTTCGCCGGAGGGGCGGAAGTACCCTTTGGATTCCCAGTTTTCGTACCACTGGCGCTCGATGTTTTCTGGCTGGTAGGTTTTTTCCATGGGTTTCTACTGGTGACCGTTTGGTTGATTCACAAGGGAAATTTGAGACGCTCGATTATACATGCTCTGTTGGTTTGCGGCGAACTGGGGTGGAGGGGCACGGGGGTAGTTTGAATTTCGGACAGGAAAAGAACTCGCTGCGCTCAGACACCTTTTCCTGTCCGAAATTCAAACCACCCCCATACCCTTATAAACTTCGAGTTGTCGTCGCCATATTGGAGACACCCGCTCCTCCCCCAAACGAGCAGTCCTACAAAAGGCCCAAAACCTCACCGCTTCCTCTGATCATGCACCCGAGGCTCAATCCCCAGCGTACGCAGTTGCTTATAGTGAGATCGTGCCTGTGTCAGAACCGTCTCATCATTATGGGCAACCAGAGCCAACCGTTTAAACCGGTCCGCATCCGCCGGCAATGTGGCCGAGAGGATGATGACCGTATCCCAGTCTTCGGCGACCGGCGGGCAAAGCAATATCCCGACGGGATCGGTACAGGTAGTGGCAGAGTCGGGCACGATACTGTGGGGTATGAACGCGTCGGGGCTGAAGTTCCAGAGCAGGTCGTCCAGTTCCTGGGCGTGCTGCATGGTGTCGCAGACGATACCTACGCGGTCTCCCTGCTTCCGGGCCTTGGCGACCAGTTTGGCGGTGTGGAGGTTGCGGGCAGCAGGGGTGGTCTGGGTGAGGATGTGGAACCAGTAGGACTGGTTCCTCTCATCCTGTGTGCCGGAATTATTTTCCGGCATGAGACATCAGGTAGTCGACCAGCATGGGGACCGGGCGGCCGGTGGAGCCTTTGGCCTTGCCGGAGTTCCAGGCGGTGCCGGCGATGTCCAGGTGGGCCCAGCGGTAATCCTTGGCAAACCGCGACAGGAAGCAGGCAGCTGTGATGGTGCCGGCGGGGCGGCCGCCGATGTTCTGCATGTCGGCGAAGTTGCTGTCGAGCTGGCTCTGGTATTCGTCCCACAGGGGCAGGCGCCAGGCACGGTCGCCGGCGCGTTCACCCGCGGCCAGCAGGTCATTGGCCAGTTCGTCGTTGTTGCTCAGCAGGCCTGTGGCGTGGCTGCCAAGAGCGATGATACAGGCACCGGTAAGAGTAGCCATATCGACGACGACTTCCGGGTCGAATTTCTTGACATAGGTGAGGGCGTCGCACAGAACCAGGCGGCCTTCCGCATCGGTGTTGAGGATTTCGATGGTCTGGCCGGACATGGAGGTAACGATGTCACCGGGGCGAGTTGCTGTGCCGCTTGGCATGTTCTCGGCGGCGGCAATGACAGCAACCACGTTGATCTTTGGCTGGGTCTCGGCGATGGTTTGCATGGCACCGAAGACGGCTGCCGAGCCACCCATGTCGTACTTCATTTCGTCCATGCCTTCGCCGGGCTTGAGGCTGATGCCGCCGGTGTCGAAGGTGATGCCTTTACCCACCAATACGTAGGGTTTGTCTTTGGCCTTACCGCCACGGTATTCCATCACGATCAGCTTGGCGGGCTGGGCACTGCCGGCGGAAACAGAAAGCAGGCTGTGCATGCCCAGTTTTTTCATCTGTTTTTCATCGAGCACTTCGGTCTTGATGACTTCGTGGTCTTTTGCCAACTGCTCGGCCTTTTCGGCCAGCCAGGTGGGGTGGCACACATTGGGTGGTGTGTTGCCGAGGTCGCGGGTGAGGTTCATGCCACGGCCGGTGGCCAGGCCGAGATTGAAGGCGTCTTTCAATGCCTTGCCGGCGGAGGAGGCTGCAACAGTCACTTTGGCCAGTTTGCGGTCTGACAGTTTTTCGCTCTTGAATCCGCTGAAACGATAGAACTGCTCTTCCAGTGTGCGGCCGATCAGATTCAGGCGTGCCGCTTCCGAGCTGGTGGCGCCATCGCCGGTCACCAGGGTGTCGCCCAGGCCGACCAAGGCGTGCTTCGAGGGGCCGTCCTTGATCTGGCCGGCCATGGCAATCAGCGCCTTGCGGAAGTTGGCGGGGGTGCGGTCCTTGTCTGAGCCTGTACCCACGACCAGCAGGCGCGCCCAGGGCTGTCCGTCCAGCGGAACCAGCAGGGTGGTTGCGTTCTTACCATTGGCGTCCCCGTTTTTGTGCAGGCTATTGATCAGTCCGCCGAGGGCTTCGTTTGCCTGTGTGGTGGAGGCAGGCCAGTCGCCTTTCTCCGGCAGGGCGACAACAAGGCAATCCGCTTTGGTATCGGCAATGGGCTTACTGCTCAGGGTGAAATTCATGGCAACTCCCGTTGGTTATCCTGATGGAGGACAGTCCCGTCCGGGTTTCCTGTCCGAATGCCTATAGCATTGGGGTTCGGGGTCAAATTATCAAGCGCTGACAGGTTGTTAACGTCTTTGTTAAACCCGTGGTCTGTCATTCGGCCACAAGGTTACTTAGAATACGGCGATTCCCGAATTCCATCGACTCCGGTCGCATCCGGCTCTGAGAGACCGAATTGAGCATCGTTTTCCGATATCTTACCCGCCAGGTGCTTGTCAGCATGCTTGCCGTTTCCGGTATTCTGCTGATGGTGTTCATGAGCGGCCGGTTTATCAAATACCTGGCGGAAGCCGCCGCGGGTGAGCTGGCCGGTGATGTGCTGTTCCAGATCATGGCCTACCGATTTCCCGGGTTCCTGGAACTGATCCTTCCACTGGGCTTTTTCATCGGCATACTGCTGGCTTACGGGCGCATGTATCTGGAAAGTGAAATGACGGTGCTGTATGCCTGTGGGGTCAGCGACAAACAGCTGTTGGGCAAAACCCTGATTGGCAGTATTCCGGTGATATTGACGGTTGGCGCCATGAGTCTCTATGTGTCCCCCTGGGGCATGAAGCAGGTGGAAGCGATTTTCAATGAGCAGCGCCAGGCCACGGAATTTGAAATGCTGGCGCCGGGGCGATTCCAGTCCCTGTCTTCCGGTGGCCGTGTTACCTACACCGAAGGACTGAGTGACGACAAGCGCCGGCTTGAGGGTGTTTTCATTGCCGAGTACAGCCAGAATGGCAAAGGCCTGTCGATCATTACCGCCCGGGAGGGCTCCCAACTGATTGATGATGAAACCGGTAGCCGGTTTCTGGTGCTGGAGGAAGGTGCCCGTTTCGAGGGCATGCCCGGCCGAATGGATTACGACGTGACCGGTTTTGATGCCTACGGGCTCAAGATAAGCAGTGGTAACGCCCGTGAGAAGGAGTTGGAAGAAGGGCTGAGCACAGCGGCTCTGATGGCATCGGATAAACCGGAGCACCGCGCGATGCTGCACTGGCGATTTACCCTGCCACTGATCGTACCGATCGTCACCCTGCTGGCTGTCAGGCTGAGCCGCGTGAACCCGCGGCAGGGGCGTTTCTTCCATCTGCTTCCGGCAATGCTGGTGTATATCACCTATCTTGGGCTACTGATCATCGCCCGGGACGCGCTTGAAAACGGCAAGGTTCCGGAATGGATCGGCCTGCTTTGGGTGCACGCCATCTTCCTGGCGCTCGGGTTGTGGCTGCAGTTCGGTCCCGCCTGGCTTTACCGGCGGCGTCTGGTGCGGGAGGGCCGTGCCAGTGCGTAAGATCGACCGCTATGTGATGAGTACGGTAGGCGGCGCCATGTTCCTGGTGATGCTGGTGGTGCTGTCGCTGGATCTGATTTTTGCATTTATCGCCGAGTTGGATGATGCGAAAAATGATTATCAGATGGTGCAGGCTCTGCTGTACGTATTCATGACTCTGCCGCGGCGTATCTATGATTATCTGCCCCTCGGGGCATTCATGGGATGCCTGGTCGGGCTGGGGGCCATGGCAAGCTCTTCCGAACTGACGGTTATCCGTGCTGCCGGGGTCTCCCTGAAGCGTATCGTCTGGTCCGCCATGAAACCGGCACTGGTGATTGTCCTGGTTGGCGTGTTGATTGGTGAATACGTTGCGCCCCCGGCAGAACGAATGGCCCAGAGCCAGAAGGCAATTGCCCAGGGCGCGGGCGAAAATGTCGCGTCGGCTTCAGGCATCTGGCACCGGGAAGGTGAGGTGTTCATGCACCTGAATGCCGTGCGGCCCGACGGCGTGCTGCAAGGGATATCACTGTTCCGTTTTGATGATGAGCGCTGGCTGGTGTCGGTCAGTTTCGCCGAGAGGGGCATTTACCAGGGTGACCACTGGTTGCTGGAGAATGTCACCACGACCAACCTGAGTGAGGACAGGACGACCCAGGAAAAACAGCAGACACTACGCTGGGAAACCGGGTTATCTCCGGATGTTCTCAGTGTGCTGATTGTAAAGCCGGAGGACCTGTCCATCTCCGGCCTCTATACCTATGCCAGTTATCTGGGTGAGCAGGGGCTGAATGCCGCGAACTACTGGCTGGCATTCTGGAAGAAAGTGTTGATGCCTCTGGGTACGGCGGTGATGGTGCTGGTTGCGATTTCGTTCGTGTTTGGTCCGCTGCGGTCGGTCACCATGGGGTTCCGGGTGTTCACCGGCCTGATTGTTGGACTGCTGTTCAAATACATGCAGGACCTTCTGGGCCCCATGAGCCTGGTATTCGGCTTCAACCCGGTGCTGGCGATCATTCTGCCGATCGCCATTAACGCGGTGGTGGGTGCTGTGCTGATGAGGCGCGCAGGGTAACGCTATTTTTTGAGCTCTTTGGGCACGGATGCAACGATGCTGCCGGATGCGCGGTCTGTCAGTGACAGCCCATTGATGGGATAGAACAGCGCTATGATGGCCGGGATGGTGACGAACAGCGTGGCGGCATTCAGATAGTAGGCGCCCAGCGTGGCCACGAACAGGATTGCGGCGGCGGCCACATAGCGTTTCAGGGCCTGTGTCCAGGACACGGAGGTGCCGTCCAGGTTTTCAATACGAATGCGCCATACCTGCATGCCCAGTGTCTGACCATTCCTTGTCCAGAAATAGCCAAAGAACAGGTACAGGGCCAGGAACAGCACGAATGTGAGAATCGGGTCCGCACCCAGAGTGCCTTCCTCCGCCATTTTCTCGTACTCGTCCCAGCCGGTTATCCAGCCCGCGACCAGGGTATACGCCCAGGTGGTCACCAGCAGCACGGCAATGCTGATCAGTGAGTCATAAACCACAGCCATGAGTCGCTTGATGAAGGGGGCGGGGGGTAACAGCTCCTCTGCGGTATGAAAGCGGCGGGGCATGGGTTCTCCTGTGATGTTTCACGTTTTTCCTGTACTCGGCGTGTGCTAGAGTAGCGGATTTGCACGCGCATGTAAGTATGTGTCTTTAAACGTGGACCCACACGGGTTTATAGAAGGGTATCAAAGGGCTATGAAAACCGCAGAGTTGCGACAGGCATTTCTCGATTACTTCAAACAGCAGGGCCATACCATCGTACCAAGCAGTTCGCTGGTGCCGGCGGACGACCCGACATTGCTGTTCACCAATGCGGGAATGAACCAGTTCAAGGACGTGTTCCTTGGCCGTGAAGAGCGCGACTACACCCGGGCGACGACTACACAGAAGTGCGTAAGAGCCGGCGGCAAGCACAACGATCTGGAAAACGTGGGCTACACTGCACGCCACCACACCTTTTTCGAGATGCTGGGCAACTTCAGCTTTGGCGACTACTTCAAGCGCGAAGCCATCAATTTTGCATGGACCTTCCTGACCGGTGACGACTGGCTGAAGCTGCCAAAAGAAAAACTCTGGATAACCATTTACGCCTCTGACGATGAGGCATTTGATATCTGGAATCAGGAAATCGGCGTTCCGGCTGACCATATTGTGCGCATCGGCGACAACAAGGGTGCTCCCTACGCATCGGACAATTTCTGGCAGATGGGCGATACCGGCCCCTGCGGCCCCTGTACGGAAATTTTCTACGACCATGGACCGGAAGTTGCCGGTGGGCCCCCCGGCAGCCCGGAAGAAGACGGTGACCGGTACATCGAAATCTGGAACGTGGTCTTCATGCAATACAACCGCCAGGCAGACGGCGAAATGCTGCCACTGCCCAAGCCCTCAGTCGATACCGGCATGGGTCTTGAGCGCATCACTGCGGTGCTGCAGGGCGTTCACAGCAACTACGAAATCGACCTGATGCAGGACCTGCTGAATGCCGCCTCTGACATTCTTGGTGGCGTGGACACGACCGAGGCATCTTTGCGGGTCGTGGCGGACCACATTCGTTCCTGTGCCTTCCTGATCTCAGACGGCGTCATGCCGTCCAATGAGGGCCGTGGCTTTGTGCTGCGGCGGATCATTCGTCGTGCTGCCCGCCATGGCAACAAGCTGGGCGCAAACCAGCCATTCTTCTACAAGCTGACCGCTGCCCTGGTTGAGCTGATGGGCGATGCCTTCCCGCAACTGGTCAGCAGTCGCAAGCAGGTTGAAAAGGTGCTGCTGCAGGAAGAAGAGCAGTTCGCGAAAACTCTCGACAAGGGTCTTCGCCTGTTGGAGCAGGATATTGCCGAATTGAAGGGTTCCGAGATACCCGGCGAAACCATTTTCACCCTGTATGACACCTACGGCTTCCCGGTTGACCTGACCAACGACATTGCCCGTGAGCGTGGCCTGACTCTGGACTATGAGGGCTATGAAAAAGCAATGGACCGTCAGCGTGCCCGTGCCCGTGCTGCCAGCAAGTTCGGTATGGATTACAACGCTGCCGGCCTGAATATTGAAGGCTCTACCGAATTCACCGGCTACGAACATATCGACGGCCATGAAACCATTCGCACGGTGATTGTGGATGGCAACGAGAAAAACGCCCAGGCCGGCGATGAAGCCGTGGTGGTTCTTGAGCGAACGCCCTTCTATGCCGAATCCGGCGGTCAGGTAGGCGATACCGGCCTGCTGACCTGGAGCGGTGGCCGCTTCAAAGTGACTGATACCCAGAAGGAAGGCAGCAATCACCTCCACATCGGCACCGTGATTGAGGGCGAACTGTTCCCCGGCCTGGAAGTGGATGCCCGCATCGACCATGCCCGCCGTGAACGCACCAAGAAAAACCACTCGGCAACGCACCTGATGCATGCCGCGCTTCGCAAGGTACTGGGTGAACACGTTACCCAGAAAGGCTCGCTGGTGGATCCGGACAAACTGCGGTTTGATTTCTCGCATTTCGAGCCGGTTACGCCGGAACAGTTGCGCGAGATCGAACACCAGGTGAACGAGCAGATTCTGGATAACACCCCGGTACAGACTGAAATTACCGATATGGAGCAGGCCCAGGCCAAGGGTGCCATGGCACTGTTCGGGGAAAAGTACGGCGACACCGTCCGCGTATTGAGCATGGGTTCAGAAGATTACTCCGTGGAGCTCTGCGGCGGCACCCATGTGGCCCGTACCGGCGACATCGGCCTGTTCCGCATTACCTCGGAAAGCGGTATTTCCTCAGGTGTTCGCCGTATAGAAGCGGTGACCGGGTTCGGTGCCCTTGAGTGGGTTGAGGAAACCGAACAGACACTGCGCGAGGCTGCGAAGCTGGTTAAAGGCTCCCGTGAGTCACTGGTGGAGAAGGTGCAGCAAACCCTGGATCGTAACCGGCAGCTCGAAAAAGACATCAATGCCCTCCAGGCAAAGCTGGCCAGCTCCGCCGGAACTGATCTGGCCGGATCCGCAGTGGAAGTAGGGGGGCTGAAAGTGGTCGCCTCCGAAATGGAAGGTGCGGATCGCAAGGCGCTGATGGAAACCGCCGATCAGCTCAAGAACAAGCTGGGCAAAGGTGTGGTGGTACTCGCCAGTGTTGAGGATGGCAAAGTGACTCTGGTAGCCGGTGTGACCAAGTCCGATACTGGCAGGATCAAGGCCGGTGACCTGATGAAGCACCTGGCTGAACAGGTTGGTGGCAAGGGCGGTGGTCGCCCTGATATGGCGCAGGGCGGTGGTAGTGACCCTTCCAGGCTGGCCGATGCTCTTGCCGAAGTGCCGGCCTGGGTTGAGAAAAATATTGCTTAGGTAACTGTCGCATAAACGGGCAGGCGTTTATAATCGCGCCCGTTTGATCGTCTGAGGCGGGGTCTCGCTCTGCCGTCTGTCCACGTTTGGTATCGGAAAAAAAATGGCGCTCTTGGTTCAGAAATTTGGTGGTACCTCAGTAGGCACCACCGAACGGATTGACGCGGTGGCTGAGAAAGTCAGCCGTTTTCGCAAGGAAGGTCATGATGTTGTGGTTGTGGTGTCCGCCATGAGCGGGGAAACCAACCGCCTGATCGGCCTTGCAAACGAGATTATGGAGGACCCCACGCCCCGGGAAATGGACGTGCTGGTCTCGACCGGTGAGCAGGTGACCATAGCCCTGTTGTCCATGGCCCTGCAAAAGCGTGGCTGCGATGCACGCTCCTACACCGGTGGCCAGGTACGGATTCTGACTGACAGCAGCCACACCAAGGCGCGCATCAAGCAGATTGATGAGCAGCGCATGCGGGAAGACCTCAACGCCGGCCGTGTGGTCGTGGTTGCGGGCTTTCAGGGCATTGATGAGAACGGCAGCATCACCACCCTGGGGCGTGGCGGGTCAGATACCACCGCCGTTGCCCTTGCTGCCGCGTTGAAGGCTGATGAATGTCAGATCTACACTGATGTAGACGGCGTCTATACCACCGACCCGAGGGTGGTTGACAGTGCTCGTCGGCTTGAGCGGGTCACCTTTGAAGAAATGATCGAGATGGCCAGCCTCGGATCGAAAGTTCTTCAGATTCGCGCGGTGGAATTTGCAGGTAAATACAATGTTCCTTTACGGGTCCTTTCCAGTTTCCAGGAAGGTGAAGGTACCCTGATTACTCTTGAGGATGATAACGCCATGGAACAACCGGTCGTCTCCGGCATAGCCTTTAACCGTGATGAAGCCAAACTGACGATTTCCGGAGTGCCGGATACCCCTGGCAGTGCACTGCGCATATTGCAGCCGGTCAGCGATGCCAATATTGAAGTGGATATGATTGTTCAGAACGTGGGTGCTGATAACCGTACTGACTTCACCTTCACCGTGCATCGCAACGATTTCAGGCGTGCGCAGGCAGTGCTGCAACAGGTGTCTGACGAACTTGGAGCCCGCGAAGTGAGCGGCGACAGCAAGATTGCCAAGGTCAGCATCGTCGGTGTGGGTATGCGTTCTCACGCGGGTGTTGCAACCAAAATGTTTGCTGCGCTGTCTAACGAGGGCATCAATATTTTGATGATCTCCACCTCAGAGATCAAAATCTCTGTGGTGATTGACGAAAAATATCTTGAGCTGGCGGTTCGGGCACTTCATAGTGCGTTCGAACTGGACAGTCCCGGGGTTGAGGAAGCCTGAAATCTGGCGGACACACAGGTCGGTTCGCTTGGGCTTTCCGTAAAAAGGGAATCATTTGCAGGCGTCTGCCTTCACAAGTGCGTATAAGTGATAGTGCGTCTTTTGATTGGCAAGTGATCCCACTATAAAAGTAAGTAGTACATACATTTGTCGGAACAGGTAGCTCTGGATAAGGGAGTAAAGGACATGTTGATTTTGACCCGCCGTGTCGGCGAAACCCTGATGGTCGGTGACGACATCACCGTAACCGTGCTTGGGGTGAAGGGGAACCAGGTACGAATT
This sequence comes from Marinobacter sp., assembly GCF_041686475.1. Lineage (GTDB taxonomy): Bacteria > Pseudomonadota > Gammaproteobacteria > Pseudomonadales > Oleiphilaceae > Marinobacter. Next base: position 3,289 of record NZ_JAWLDU010000006.1, on the reverse strand, counting down.
GGTGTAAATGCCCCGAAAGAAGTGGCGGTGCACCGCGAAGAAATCTATCAGCGCATTCAGAGTGAGAAAGGCTCTGAAGAGCCGGAGCCCGGCAATAGCTGAGAGTGATAAAAAGCCGTTCGCGGGAAACCCGGACGGCTTTTTTGTATCCGGGGGATCGGGGTTTGAAAAAACTCGTGTCAACCCTATGAAATCAGAAAAATTATGGTAGTATACGCCCCGTTCTCAAGGAGAGGTGGGTGAGTGGCTGAAACCAGTTCCCTGCTAAGGAACCGTACGAGCAATCGTACCGAGGGTTCGAATCCCTCCCTCTCCGCCATTCTTTTCGGAGACAGGCGAGAACAGTTTGAATTGAGATTTCATGATGCGCGGCTGTAGCTCAGCTGGATAGAGTACCTGGCTACGAACCAGGCGGTCGGAGGTTCGAATCCTCCCAGCCGCGCCACTATTTCTGCTTTTTTCAATTTCAGTGAAAAAGTTGGTTAGCCAACAATTCAAAGTTTCAAGCGGCTGTAGCTCAGCTGGATAGAGTACCTGGCTACGAACCAGGCGGTCGGAGGTTCGAATCCTCCCAGCCGCGCCATATTAAGACCAAAGCGCCTCAGTTTGTGAACCCCACAGGCTGAGGCGTTTTGCTATGTATAGCTGGGAGGGTTTGAACCGAAAGAGGTTCGACCGAAACCCACGCTGTGGGTTGAGGAACGCCGGAGCACAGCGACGGCGGCCCCGAAGGGGTGAGGGCCAAGGGCCCGAATAATCCTCCCAGCCGCGCCATATCAAACAGAGAACCCCGCCTTTGAGCGGGGTTCTCTGTTTTCAGGTCCCGGCCGTTTCACAGCCTGAAGCGGGAGACGAGGCTCTGAAGCTCGCTGCCAAGCCGGGCCAGCTCGTTGCTTGAGCTGGCCGTCTGATTGGAGGAGGTTGCGGACTGGTCAGTAACGTCACGGATGCGGGTGATATTCTGGCTGATTTCTTCGGCGACTGATGTCTGTTGCTCTGCCGCGGTGGCAATCTGATTATTGTATTGCTTGCTGTCTTCAACGGCCCTGGCAATGCGCTCTATGGTTTTACCCGTTGCCGTGGCACGTTCCAGTGTATTAGAGGCCATGGTAGTACTTGAGCCCATTGCGGATACTGAATTACCCGCGCTGTTCTGCAGGGCGGTGACCAGCGTTCCGATTTCCTGGGCGGATGTCTGGGTGCGCTGAGCCAGGGAGCGGACCTCATCGGCAACCACTGCGAAGCCCCGGCCCTGCTCACCGGCTCTGGCGGCTTCAATGGCTGCGTTCAATGCCAGCAGGTTGGTTTGCTCGGCAACGGACTTGATTACGTCCAGGACCGTTCCGATGTTTGCCGTTTCCTTTTGCAGTCCCTCGATCGTTTCCATGCTCTGGCTGACTTCTCTGGCGAGATTGTTGACCTGATCCACGGTTTCCCTTACCTCGCGTTCACCATCCGTTGCCTGGCTGGCAGCATCAGTTGCCACTTCAAGAGCCTGCTCAGCGCTTTTTGCAATTTCGGCAACGGTCGCAGTCATTTCGTTCATGGCCGTCGCAACCTGATCGGTTTCCTGTTTCTGGCGATTAATGCCATCGCTGGTCTGGCCGGTTACCATTGAAAGCTCCTCGGCCGAAGCCGCAATATTGGAAGCGCCGGATTCTATGCTTCTGACCAGTTCACGGAGGTTCGTAACCATGGTCGCGAGGGCAGCCATCAGGCGACCGATTTCATTGGTGCCGGTAGCGTTTATGTTGACAGTCAGGTTGCCGGACGCCACCTCTGATGCTGCTGCAACCGCCTGTTTGATCGGGGAGACAATGGCCCGGGTAATCAGATAGGCCATCAATATGCCAAGTACCACTGCGATGCCGGTGGCACCGAAGATCAGCCCGGATGCCTGCTGACGATCAGACTCCATCTGATCGGACTGGTGTGCCCGGAGGCGGTCTGCTGACTTGATGGCGTTGCGGGCGGTGCTGACCATTTCGTCGGATAAGCGGCGTTCGGAGCCGGTCAGCGTTACAACGGTCCGGAACTCTTCGACGTAGGTGTCGAGAGCCTCGTTGATCTGGGCTTTTTCTTCGTCGGTAATACTCGCGGATTTCAGCGGGGCCTGGATCCTTTTGGCATCATCGAGGTATGCCTGGACGCTGGCCTCGTCATTCTCGATAAGGAACTTTCGTTCGGACCGGCGCATATCCTCAAACATTGCCGAGGCAAAAAACAGCGAGCTATGAGCTTTGAGGGATGATCCGAAGATCCTGGCGCTGGTTTCAAGGCGGTCGAGGGCCTCTTCCCGTTCACTGATGTTTTCCTCAACCTCTACCATCAGTTGCTGATATCTTTTTACATCCGCCTGAATGCTGCCCAGAGTGTCGATATCCTCGTTATCGGAAAGCAGGGGTTTGATGTCGTTGGTCAATTCGAGAACCCGGTCTCCCTGTGCCCGGTTTTCTGTAACAGCGTCGGCTTCGCCGGTCAGAAGGAAGTTCTTTTCCTCCACGCGAGCTTCTGTGAGGCCGGTATTCACTTGCCCGAGCATGGCAACAATGTTCGATCTCTGGCTATACCGGTCCAGAGCCCGATCACCAACGACGCCCACCACGATGGTCAGTAACAGCAGGATGGAGAACCCGCCTGCCAGTAGTGTGCGTATGGTCATATTGGTGAAAAGCTCTGGAACGCGCATTGTTTTTTTGTCCTCGGATATGGGATTTGCCGGCCATGCCTTTGAATCTGCGGGGTTGGTTCAAAAGCCGGACAGCTTTTCCGATACGCCCCGAAGAATAAAGGTGGATTTATTTGACTTATATTAAGTCGGTTTACGGCTGCGCATTCCAGAACTTTACAGTTACAGTTGATTACCGGATGTTTTTGACGTGATACGGGATCGTTGGTCTGAAAACCTGAGAGCTATCAGAAAAAGCCATCTGTCTACCACATCAGATCATCAGGAATCTCATAACCTGCATAGGGATCATCTTCTCCCACATCGTCTTGCTTGCGGTCATGAAGGACAACGACAGCATTCTCATCGCGCTCCATGATCTTTCTGGCAACGCCTTCAGCCACGATCTCGTAATTGTCGTTGACGTAGACAATGGCCAGCCGCCCACGTGAGAGCTGGTCCACCATGGTATCGTCCACAAGTATCTTCTTGATTTTTTTATCGTGAACAAACTGGTAGGACGTCTCACCGCGGGACCGGTCAAGGCGGTTGGTTTCCACCAGTTGCCGAATCTGTGCCTGGATGGCCTTTTTCTCGGCTTCCTTCTGGCGCTCAAGGTTC
>NZ_JAWLDU010000040.1:0-27794 GCF_041686475.1 Marinobacter sp. | reverse complement strand
GTACCTAACTTTCCCCATAATAAAAAGAAAGCTGAGCGCTGGAATGTAAAGGTTCTCTCCGCCAGCAATACGGCTTTTAGTAAGTTTTAAAAGCTCAGAATATTCAATAATCCGATCGTCTTTCAATGCTTTTAACAAAAGCAATGCTGCGCTTATAATTGTGCTGTCGGGGTGTGAATATTTGGTTGGCCTCAACATTCTTCATCCTCGCCGATGTCACAGTTCCAATACATGTAAAATAGCATAGCCCTAGTCAAAGACCTGTGCCTTCTAAGATCTGGGTCGCGCTCCACCAGCGACCGAAAAATATGATTCAATACTTCATCAAAATTTTGATGGTCCTTCCTCTTTGCGATGATGTTGCACTGAAACTCATCAACTGTTGACTCATACATTTTTACAAATTTTGAGTTTTGTGGCGCCGAAAGGAAAGAGTCAATTTTGGGCGTTTCCTTCAAAAACCGGCTTCGCCAATATCGGGCACCCTCAACTGTAAAGTTGTTAATTTCGTTTTTTGTTTTATATTCGACCCGAGGGGTAGGAGGCGTGTCATCGATTGTTTTAAAGCTCGCCTTTTGGCCATCTAATGCTTGAATCACCTCAGCGAGGTCATCTGGTGAGACTAGGAGTGGTGCGTCAACAGGATCGAGGTGAACTTGATCAGGGATTTCTCGAAAGAACTTCAGCCACGATTCAAGCTGCTCGATACCGCATACTTTGATCTGGGACTGGGGCAGGTTACAAGCGCTTGATATATAGGAAACAATCTGACTTTCGCCATTTCCTGTCAAGCGTCTGTTAGCAATCAGAAGATAATTATCTAAATCACCTTTTGAAATTAAGCTTTGGATTCTAGGGATTTCTTTTTGAATAACGCAATTTTCATTGTCTTTGCTAAAAAAATCGCTTTCGGTAAAGCTTTTATTTAATCCAATTGTATGTTTTGCCTGGATTATTGTGGTTCCTTGCCAAGGTGAGCTCGTGCTTGGATACATCTCAGCTGTGCCAACGAATTTTGCGTCACGTCCACCGTCTGGACCCTTTGCAAACCCTTGTGTCGCTAACCCGAATAAACGCTGACAGATGGCAAGAACCAGTTCCTCGAATTGGCCGTCACTGAGATCAGAGTATGCATATTTCGCCATGTTTCGTCGGTGCCTTTCGGATTTTGTCTCTGCCGGTATGCTTGCTGGTAAACGTATACCCTACGTTCACTATAGGCAATTCGGAACGGCCTAAAATTAAGACCTGGTTTGCGCTCAGTCGTAAGGTGCGTTTGTCTGACGCGAATCGAGGGCTTTCGATTTCGCTCCGGTGTGTTCTTGGTCAGCCCCGTTTTGCGCATGAGGTCACCTCTTAGTCGAAGCTAGCAAAAAGGGGAGGAAATTATGGTCGGTTTCGTTGTTAGTAAATGAAAGTGCTTACATATTGCTTACAAATCCGAATTCCAGAAACAACAAAGCCCGCACAAGGCGGGCTAAGTCATTGAAATCTTGGTGCCCGGAGGCGGAATCGAACCACCGACACGGGGATTTTCAATCCCCTGCTCTACCAACTGAGCTATCCGGGCGCGTTGCGGTGCTGCTGTGCAACGGGGCGCTATTAAACCGGTTTAGGTTGCCTGAGTCAAGGCCGATCCGGCAAAATTTTAACAGGCGCTTTCGCAAGTTGAGTGCGCCTACTCCTCCGGCGGCACATACCCCTCGGCCTTGTCGAAGGGCTCGTTGTTAAAGAAGCGTTGCATCTGCGCCTGCAGGTACTTGCGGGTGTTGGGGTCCATCAGGCTCAGGTGCTTTTCGTTGATCAGCATGGTCTGCTGCGCCTGCCATTCGTCCCAGGCTTTCCTGCTGACGTTCTCGTAGATATCTTCGCCTTTTTTGCCTGGCATGGGCGGGAAATCCAGCCCTTCAAGTTCTTCCTGGTATTTGCGACAGAATACGGTGCGGCTCATGTCTGCTCCTGTTTGGAGGTCGTGTTGCTGAATCTTTACGGATGATAACAGATCAGAGCAGGAGGGTTTGCTCTGGCGAGGTCAGCAGGGTACGGATGGGTGCCGGCAGGCCCAGAGACAGGGCCTGGTCCCGGTGGATCCATTGCTGGTTGTCTGTGTCGCATACTCGCGCTGTGTCTTGCACGGTCAGCCGTGCTGGCTGAATGTGCAGGTGGTAATGGCTGAAAGTGTGGCGGAAACCGCTGGTGAGCTCCGGTTCGCTGCAGTTGAAGCCAAAGGCCTGCTGGCACGCATCCGACAGTTCTTCCGGGCCATAGGCCGGGTCCAGTTCCGGCAGGCTCCAGAGCCCGCCCCAGATGCCGCTGGGTGGTCTGCGTTCCAGCAGGATGCGCCCCTGTTGATCTTCCAGTATCACCATCCAGGTGGTTTTCTCGGGTTTGGTCTTTCTGGGTTTTGAGCCGGGATAGAGGCTGGTTTCACCCTTTGCATAGGCTTCGCATCCGGCTTGCAGGGGGCAGCTTTCACAGGCCGGGCGGCTGCGGGTACAGACCATGGCGCCGAGGTCCATGATGGCCTGGGTGTAGTCACGGATGCGCTGGTCGGGCGTATGTTCTTCGGCGCGGTCCCATAGCTGGTTCAGCACACTGGTTTTGCCGGGCCAGCCGGCAATGGCGTGGTAGCGGGCCAGCACCCGTTTCACGTTGCCGTCCAGTATTGCCGCCCGTTGCTGGTGGGCCTGGGCCAGAATAGCGGCAGCGGTGGAGCGGCCAATGCCGGGCAGGGCCTGCAGTTGTTCCTGATCCTTCGGAAATTGACCGTCGTGTTTCTCAACTACCTGCCGTGCGGCTTTCTGCAGGTTGCGGGCGCGGGCGTAATAACCAAGGCCGGACCAGTGGCTAAGCACATCGTCCACCGGTGCTTCGGCGAGCGCTGTCACATCCGGAAAGCTCTGCATAAAAGCTTCGAAGTAGGGGATAACGGTGCTGACCTGGGTCTGCTGCAGCATGATTTCCGAAACCCACACACGGTATGGGTTGCGGTCATGATGCCAGGGCAAGTCGTGCCTGCCATTCTCGTCGTACCAGGCCAGTATCCTGTGGGCAAAGCGATCGCTCATTGGCCGAAAATGCCCTTCAGTGCGTCTTTGACCTTTTCACCATCTTCGCCCAGGCGCTTGTCAATTTCTTCACTGGCCTTTTCAGCGGCCTTTTCTTTTGCCCGGTCGGTTTCCTCGCTGACTTTCTTGCGGGCAGCGTTGGCGGCAATGGTCTTCAGCGTGTCGCGGAAACGGGAGCCGTCGAAGGAGCAAAGGCCGCCCGGGTCCTCGGCAAAGTCGCCGCGGCACTCAACGGGAATAACTACGTCTTCCACGTATTCGGTCACCCGGCAGGCTTCGTCCCGGTGGATTTCACCGACGATGCGCAGGCCAATCTCGTAATCCAGGTCGGATGCGGCCAGATCCACGGTGCCGTCACCTTCCAGCCTCATGCCGGCAAGGGCTGCTACCAGGTCAGTATTGTTGACGGTGTTGCCGTCAATCCTGAGTGTGCCTTTCATGTCATTGAAGGGGGTGCTGGTACCCCAGTCTGACGTGTCCAGGCTTTCCTGGTTGACCATGGCAATGCCCTGGCAGGCCATTCGGGTAAGGTTCATGCGGGTGAACTCGCCCTCGGCCAGGTTGAAGTCGATCTCGCCGTTGGCGTTCTCGCGCAGGGCTGAGATGCGGTTACCGCTGGTTTTGACATTCACCGACATGTTGGCGCCGCCGGAGAGCATGTCCACCTCTGCCAGGTCTGTCAGCAGGGGAAGTGTCTGAACGTTCTCAATGTTCTTGGTAATGGTCCATTGAGGATTATCAGTGCGGGCATCCAGGACGACATTGGAGTCAAAGGAACCGTCATAGAGCTTGCCGCTGAAGTCTTCCACTTCCAGCCGACCGTCACGGGCGGTGATCATGGACTGGATATCGTTAATGGTGAGATTACTCACGATCAGTTCGCCCAGCCCGAGGTTGACGTCCAGCACTAGTGAACGCAGGGTCTCCAGTGGCAGAAGGTCGCCTTCCTCTGCAGTGCCGCCGCCCTGGGGTGCCTCCTCCTCGGCGGCAGGCTCTTCATCACTGGCAGGCGGCAGGTATCGGTCCGCGTTGATGGCGTCACCCTGCAGTTCCAGCCCAATGGCGCCGTTGGCGAGGCCGTAGCTCGCATCGCCCTTGAATGTAGTGTCGTCCAGGCTAATGGTCAGGGCGCTCAGTTCGACGGTACCGGCAGGGCCACCAATGTTGGTGGAGAAGGCAACTGCTTCCATTACGTCAGGGTCTTCGGTTTCAATGGCCGGCTGGCCAAGGGCCGCAAACAGAGCTTTCAGGGAAAACTCGTCAACGCTCAGGCTACCCTCAAGTTTGGGCTTGTCGCCGAAACCGTTCACAGAGAGGTCTGTGTTCAGTTTCAGGTCCGCCAGGCTGGCGGTAAAGCCATTGAGGGTTGCGGTCTCGTTTTCCAGATTGGCCTCCAGTGATCCTGTCAGTTCAGCGCGAACGGGTTCGTCAGCAAATGGTTCGCCGCTCATGTCGAATATGGCTTCGAGGCCCGATACGCCAAATTCATTGAGTGCCTCGTCGGCCTCCAGACGGGCACTTATGTCGCCTTTGACTGCAAACTGGGGCTGATTGGTAGCAAAGCGGAACGCTACGTTTAGCGGGAAGCTGGAGCCCAGCGTGATGTCGTTTGCGGTAACGGCGAAGTCTTCGAGGGTGAAGGCCTGGCCGGTGCGTTTATCCTCGTAATGAACCCGGGCGTTGCTGATTTCGACACTTTCCACATTGAAGTCAAGCGGCTCGCTGTCGCCGGTGTCTGCCTCGGTCGCTTGTTCTGGTGCCGGATCTTCCTGCTCCGGCTGCGCCTCGCCTTCCGGCATAATTCTCGTCCAGTTGCCGGTGCCTTCTTCGTCAACGGAAAGGTTGGCATCAAGTCCGTTCAGCACGAAGGTGTTTACCCGGGGCGACATGGTCACCAGAGACCAGAAACTCACTTTTGCAACTAGCTGGTCGAGGCGAACGAGCCGTTCGTCTTCCAGGGTGGCTTCAACGTCATTGAGTTCCAGCCCCAGGGGAATGAACGACCAGCCAATATCGCCGGCCAGAATCAGGTCAAGGTTGGTGCTGTCTTCAACCACCTTCTCGATCTGCGGCTTGTAGGTGTTGGGGTCGATGACGGCGATGGCGACAGCCACGGCGGCCATGGCAAGGATGATCAGGCCGACAATGGCGAGTGCCACATAACGAACAGCTTTCATGATTCTGGCGTCCTTCCGTTAATTCGTGTCCGGTTTCTGGGCGGTTTGTTAGCCCAAGGATAACCCAGGGGTAACAAAATAAAAGCCTGGATGTATGACAATACGCCGGTGATCAGCCAAAATAGACACCTTATTTCTACAGGATTTTATAAAGCAACGTAATGCGCGTCTTACAACGATAAAAAGGAGCAAGCAGTGGCTATTACTGTTTCTATTGAGCTGAACCGTGAGCTGGATCTGCCGGCCGGGTATGACGAAGTGTTTGATCTTCTGGCGGACGTTCCGAAATCAGCCAGCCACTTTCCCAAGGTGCATAACCTGGTGGATCTGGGCGACAACACCTACCGCTGGGAAATGGAAAAGGTGGGAGTGGACAAGCATGCCATCCAGTCGATTTACGCCTGTAAGTATTACGCCGACAGGGACAACGGCAAGATTACCTGGGAGCCGGTTAAGGGCGAAGGTAATGGGGTTGTGAAAGGCTCCTGGACCCTGAAGGCGAAAGACGACAGCACCACCGCGGTAAAATTCCAGACCAGTGCCGAGTTGACGGTGCCACTGCCGAGCCTGCTCAAGCTGGCGATCAGCCCGGTCATCAAACACGAATTCAACAGTCTGGTGGATACCTACATGAACAACCTGAAAAAAGCCTTCTGATGCCTGCGGCTATCACCGCCATAAAGGCCGTTACGGGACGCGGGAAGGGATAAAAGGTATAATACGTTCAGACAATTTTCCGGCATTTGCCGACTGATGATTTTGGAGTCTCCATGGCCGAACGCAAGGCTCGGGTAGAAAGAAATACCCTGGAAACACAGATTACCGTTGAAATCGATCTTGATGGTACCGGCAAGTCCAGCTTTGACACCGGTGTGCCTTTCCTTGAGCACATGATGGATCAGATTGCCCGCCACGGGCTGGTGGACCTGAACATCGTCTCTAAGGGTGACCTGCACATTGATGACCACCACACCGTGGAAGACATCGGCATCACCCTGGGCCAGGCCTTCAAGCAGGCGGTGGGCAACAAGGAAGGCATCCGCCGCTATGGCCACGCCTACGTACCACTGGATGAAGCACTGTCCCGCGTGGTGATCGACCTGTCCGGCCGCCCCGGTTTGCTGATGGATGTGCCTTACACCCGTGGCGCTGTCGGGGGCTTTGACGTGGACCTGTTTGCGGAGTTCTTCCAGGGCTTTGTGAACCACTCCATGGTGACCCTGCACATCGACAATCTGAAGGGCAAAAACACCCACCACCAGATTGAAACCGTGTTCAAGGCCTTCGGTCGCGCCCTGCGCATGGCCATTGAAATGGACGAGCGTATGGCGGGTATCACACCTTCTACCAAGGGTTCGCTTTAACCTGTCTTCGAAGGACACCGCAACAACCATGAAAACCGTTGCCATTATCGACTACGGCATGGGCAATCTTCACTCTGCCAAAAAAGCGGTAGAGCACGTAGCCCCGGATACCACCGTACTGGTCACCGATAACGCTGATAAAATCCGTGAAGCCGACCGGGTGATCCTGCCCGGTGTGGGTGCAATTCGTGACTGCATGGCTGAAATTCGCCGTTTGGGTATCGACACCCTGGTGCGCGAGGTGTCCCGGAATCGCCCGTTCCTGGGCATCTGTGTTGGTATGCAGGCACTGATGTCCCGCAGCGAAGAAAACGGTGGTGTTGACTGCATTGGTCTATTTCCTTCAGAAGTGCGGTACTTCGGTGAAAACCTCGTGGAAAACGGCGAGCGCCTGAAAGTACCCCACATGGGCTGGAACGAGGTATACCAGACCATCGAGCATCCGCTTTGGCATAACATCGCCGACGGCGATCGTTTCTATTTTGTGCACAGCTATTATGTGGAAGCCGAAGGCAATGATGACATCGCCGGTCGCAGCCATTATGGAGTCGATTTGGCTGCGACTGTGGCAAAAGACAACATATTCGCAGCACAGTTCCACCCGGAAAAAAGCGCGAGGGCGGGCCTGCAGTTACTGAAAAACTTCACAAACTGGACCGGAAAAAGCTAGCGGGCCACTCTAAAGTAGTGATTCGCCGAAGCGGAGGCCCTGTTCGGGGACGTCAAAAACATGGATGTTTTTGTCGAGCGTACAAGGACGTATTAACAGCGTGCCCCGAACAGGGCCTCCGCTTCGGTGGAGCACGGGCGATCAAACTCTGTTGCAGGCAGCAAGCCAAACCCAGTCCAAAGGAAAAGAGAAAACATGCTGATTATCCCGGCGATAGACCTCAAAGACGGCAAGTGCGTAAGACTGCGCCAGGGCCGCATGGACGACTCCACCGTTTTTGGTGATGACCCCGTAGACATGGCAACCCGCTGGGTCAATGCTGGCGCCCGCCGCCTGCACCTGGTGGACCTGAACGGTGCTTTTGCCGGTGAGCCTGTCAATGGTGAAATCGTCCGGGCTATCGCCTGCAAATACCCGAACCTGCCGATCCAGATCGGCGGCGGCATCCGCTCTGCCGAAACCATAGAGGCCTATCTCAAGGCGGGCGTCCAGTGGGTGATCATCGGCACGAAAGCTGTGAAGGAACCGGAATTCGTCACCGATATGTGCAAAAAATTCCCCGGCCATATCATCGTCGGCCTGGACGCGAAAGATGGCCGTGTTGCTACTGACGGCTGGGCAGAGGTCTCTGAAGTCATGGCCACTGACCTGGCGAAACGCTTTGCCAACGACGGTGTTGAAGCCATCGTCTACACCGACATCAGCCGCGACGGCATGATGCAGGGTGTGAATGTGGAAGCCACTGCAGCGCTGGCTGAAGAAGGTGGTATTCCGGTTATCGCATCTGGTGGCGTTACCAATATGAACGACCTCAAACGCCTGGCAACCGTGGCTGAAAAGGGCATTCTTGGTGCCATCACCGGCCGTGCCATCTACGAAGGCACTCTCGATGTATCCGAAGCGCAGGTCTTCTGTGACGGCCTGAAGGGGTAAGACGAATCATGGCTCTGGCAAAACGCATCATTCCCTGCCTCGACGTCGACAAAGGCCGCGTTGTGAAGGGCGTCAATTTCGTCGATATCCGCGATGCCGGTGACCCGGTGGAAGTGGCCCGTAAGTACAACGAGCAGGGCGCTGACGAAATCACTTTCCTGGACATTACCGCCAGCCACGAAAGCCGCGACACCACCTACGAAACCGTGGAGCGCATGGCGGCTGAAGTGTTCATTCCGTTGACCGTTGGCGGTGGCATACGTACCGTTGAAGACATCCGCAAACTGCTGAACGCCGGGGCTGACAAGGTGTCCATCAACACTGCGGCAGTGTTCAACCCGGAATTTGTTCGTGAAGCGGCTGACCGCTTCGGCAGTCAGTGTATTGTAGTGGCCATTGATGCCAAACGGGTCAGTGGCGAAGGTGAAGAGCCGCGCTGGGAAATTTTCACCCACGGTGGCCGCGAGCCTACCGGGCTGGATGCTGTGGAATGGGCCCGCAAGATGACCGCCATGGGTGCCGGTGAACTGCTGCTGACCAGCATGGACCGGGACGGCACCAAGGTTGGCTTCGATCTGGGGCTGACGCAGGCAATAAGCGATGCAGTGTCGGTCCCGGTGATCGCGTCAGGTGGCGTTGGTGAGCTTCAGCATCTGGCGGATGGTGTGACCAGGGGGCGTGCGGATGCTGTGTTGGCGGCGTCGATCTTTCACTTTGGGCAGCATACGATTCCCGAAGCCAAGGCGTTTATGAAGGCGCAGGGGATTGTCGTGCGTGACTAAGGTATTGTCGGATTACGCCTGCGGCTAATCCGACACCCAGCCCAAATCCTACTCCTGCTTTGCCAACGCCGGCCGAATCTGCCGCTTTTCTCCTTCCGCAAACATCGGCCGGTTACCATTCTGCATGGCCCAGACACCACTGACAGTCGCGATGGCTATGCCTTCCTCGTCCAACTCCGGTAAACGCTTCTCCAGGTAGTCCACGGTTACCTTGTGCGGATGGCCGATGCCTACAGCACTGCCGTTTTCTTTTGCCCGCTTGACCAGCAGCTGGAACTGCCTGTCCACGTATTCCTCGGTCTGCTCATGATCAAGAAACACATCACGGGTGAGGGTGGGGATGCGATAGGCGGCAGCCACTTCGCCTGCGATGGAAGAGGCAATGGTGCGGCTGTCGACGAAATAGACCGGGTAATGGTCAAGTTCCGACATCACCCAGTGCATGGCGTCCATTTGCTGGGTCAGCAGGCTGCCCATGTGGTTGTTGACACCGCGCACATGGGGAATGGACTGCAGGGCGCGGCGCAGGGTGGTCGCCATTCTGTCTTTGCCCATACCCGGGCTCAGGCCACCCGGGCCAAGCCCGATATTGCGGGTGTTGGCCATGGGGGCATGAAGCATGATCTCCTTCTGCTCCCGATGAGCATGTTCTGCGAGTTCGGTGGTGTGTCTGCGATAGGGCAGGAAGGCCAGAGTGATGGGCTGCTCAAGCCCGATCAGCCTTTTGCCTTCCGCCAGGTTGTGACCCATATCGTCAATAATGATGGCGATGGTGGGTGGCACCTGATGCGACTCATCCCGTTTTTCCCCGGCACTTGCCGGCGCTGATGCCGCGAGAATCGCCGCAATCAGCGTAGCTAGTACTTTCAATCCGCGCTTTCCTGTTCCGGCTTGTTACGCTTGTTGAGAATGCCCAGGCCTTTCAGCAGGTTCAGTGCCGAACGTAACTGGAAGTCCCTGCTTTCGGGAGAGGCTTCGGTTTCCATTTCAGCAGCATTCTGTTCTTCGTCCTGGCCTTCAAGGTGGCCGCTCAGGTCAGCCTCGGTAAAGACCGGCTGGCCCTCCAGTTCCGTGAGCTCTGCAGGCTTCACTTCAATATCCGGCTTGATGCCCTTGGCCTGAATGGAGCGGCCATCCGGGGTATAATAGCGGGCCGTTGTCATCTTGATCGCATGGGTTTCATCCAGCGGGATAACTGTCTGGACGCTGCCTTTGCCGAATGACTGGGTGCCCATGACGACTGCGCGCTCATGATCCTGCAATGCACCGGCAAGGATTTCCGAAGCCGATGCGGAGCCGCCGTTGATCAGAACCACTATCGGGGTGTCTGTCATCACATCGCCGGGCTCGGCGTTGAAGCGCAGGCGCGAACTCTGGATCCGGCCCTCGGTGTAAACAATCAGTCCTTCGTCAAGCAGGGCATCTGCTGCTTCGACCGCGGCCTGAAGAATGCCTCCCGGATTGTTGCGCAGGTCAATGATCAGGCCGTCCAGATCACTGCCATGTTCTTTTTCAAGATCTTCAAGTGCCGTGGTGAACTGGGAGCCGGTGTCTTCCTGGAACTGGGTGATCCGGACATAACCATACCCGTTCTCAATGATGCGGGACTTGATGCTGGTAACCTTGATGACATCACGCTCTACATCAATCTCGATGGGCGCGGATTCGCCTTCACGCATTATCGTAAGTGTGAGTACGGTGCCGGGCTTGCCGCGCATCAGTTTGACAGCCTCTTCCAGGGACATGCCCTTGACCGGCTGGTCGCCCAGCTTGATGATCAGGTCGCCTGCCTGAACGCCGGCTTTCTGCGCGGGGGTATCGTCGATGGGGGAAATGACCTTTACAAACCCGTCTTCCATGCCGACTTCAATACCAAGCCCGCCGAATTCTCCGGAAGTGCTCTCTTCCAGTTGCTCGTAGTCTTTCGGGGCCAGGTAAGTGGAGTGCGGGTCCAGGTCTGACAGCATGCCTTTAATGGCGCTTTCCAGAAGCTTGCGGTCGTCCACCTCTTCCACGTAGGCGTCCTTGATGCGGCCGAAGACCTCGGCAAACTTGCGCAGATCGTCAAGGGGTAACTGTTCCTCCGGGTCCGGAAGTTCAATTTCAACCTGTTCGCCGTGCTGAATGCCTTGCAGAAGTTGCTCTGTTTCGTCATCGGTTTCCTGGGCGTGAATCAGGCCGGGCAGGGCGGTCAGGCAGGCGACAAGGGCGAGTGCGCTGATGGTTGCGGCATGGTTAAAACATCTTACCCGTCTCATTCACGTATCCTGTGTTGTTCCGATGGCTGTTTGGTTCCCGAGTATTGCCGGACAGTATGGCGTTACCAGACTGATTTGTCAGCCTTCAGGGTATCACGAACGGGAAGCTACCGGTTGCCAAGCCAACGCCGCGGATTGTCCGGTTTTCCATTATGGCGGATTTCGAAATAAACGGCGGGGTCGTCGGTGCCACCGGTGCGGCCTGCCTGGGCAATGGCTTCGCCGGCTTCGACCCAGTCACCGGGACTGGTATAGAGACTGCTACTGTGCCCGTAGAGGGTCATGTAGCCGTCGCCATGGTCGACAATGGTCATCAGCCCGAAGCCCCTGAGCCAGTTGGCAAAAACGACACGGCCATAGTGTACCGCTTTCACGTCGCTTTCCTTGTCCGTGTTGATAAGCAGGCCATTGTAGCGCAGCTTGCCACCGGCATAGCTGTCTCCGAAACTGCTGGCAACCTTGCCTTCGACGGGCCAGGGCAGTTTGTTTCGTAGCGAACCGAAGGGGTCTGATTCGTTGGGGGTGGGAATGTCGGCGATGGCTTCTTCCACTTCCTTCAGCAGTTTTTCCAGCCGTTTACGGTCAGACTCGAGTTCCTGGCGTTCGCTTCTGCGGTCACTGATGTCTTCCTCAAGGGCCGCCAGGGTCTGTTCCCGTTCACTTTTACTGCTATTGAGCTGCTGCTGGCGGTCGGCAACGTCCTGTTCCAGTTCCGCCAGTCGCAACCGGCCGTCCCTGACCTGCTCCTGGGTTTCTTTCAGTTGCCGCAGGTTGGTCGAGAATGCCTCAAGTCGATCGATAGTGTCGCGACTGAGGTATTCGTAGTAGGTCATGGTGCGGGCAATCTTGTCCGGATCAATCTCGTTGAGCAGGACTTTTACGGCGGGTGCATCGCCCTCCATCCAGGCGGCGCGAATCTGCTTTTTCAGGCTCTCCCGCTGGCTCTCCAGCGTGCGGGTCAGTTCCGCTTCCTCCTCACCGAGTTCGGTCAGGCGCTGTTGCTGCTCTTTGGCCTGCTGGCGCAACTCCCGGCGCTCACGGGTCAGGCGGCCAATTTCCTGCTCCAGGCCTGAAAGCTGGCGTTCCAGTGACGAGCGATCCTCTTCAGCATCGGCCAGCCAGTCGTCGATGTCGGCGATCTCTTCCCTGAGTGCCTTGATCTGGCCAGGCGTGACCTGTTGCTCTGCCAGTGCGGGCATGGCAGCTGCAAGCAGCAGTGCCAGTGCCAGCCAAAAACGGGCAATCAATCGATCTCCACCAGGCTATGGCCGGACATCTCAGGCGGTTGTTCAAGCCCCATAAGGCTCAGCAGTGACGGTGCCACATCGCTCAGGCTGCCGTCATCCTTGAGGGACACCTTGCGGGGGCCGACATAAACCAGTGGTACCGGGCCAATGGTATGGGCGGTGTGAACCTGGCCGGAGTTCGGGTCTGTCATCTGTTCGCAGTTACCGTGGTCTGCGGTAATCAGCGCTTCACCACCAATTTCCTCGAGTGCTTCGGCGATGCGGGATACACACTGGTCAATGCATTCGGCGGCCTCGATGGCGGCATCCAGCTTGCCGGTGTGGCCAACCATATCGCCATTGGCGTAGTTGCACACCACCAGGTCGTACTTGCCGCTCTTGATGGCTTCCACCAGCTTGTCGGTCACCTCCGGCGCGCTCATTTCCGGTTGCAGGTCATAGGTGGCGACTTTGGGCGACGGCACCAGGATGCGATCCTCGCCCTCGAAAGGTGTTTCAAGGCCACCGTTAAAGAAGAAGGTGACGTGGGCGTATTTTTCGGTCTCGGCAATCCGCAGTTGGGTCTTGCCCTGGTTGGCAACATATTCGCCCAGGCCGTTGGTCAGTTGTTCCGGCGGATAGGCGCAGGCCGTGTCGATGTCGGCAGCGTATTCCGTGAGCATGACAAAGTCTGCCAGTTCCGGGTGCTTGCGGCGCTCGAAGCCTTCGAAGTCTTTCTCGACAAAGCAGCGTGTCATTTCCCGCGCGCGGTCGGCGCGGAAGTTCATGAAAATCACGGTGTCGCCATCGTTGATGGTGCCTTCCGTGTCGCCGTTGGCCTGGATGCGAGTGGCCTTCACGAACTCGTCGTTCTCGCCCCTTTCATAGGCCTGTTCCAGTGCCGTTACCGGATCGGCAACGGTGAGGTCGGCCTCACCCAGGGTCATCAGGTTGTAGGCTTCTTCGACACGGTCCCAGCGATTGTCCCGGTCCATGGCGTAGTAGCGGCCAACAATTGAGGCTACGCGGCCAACGCCCAGGTTTTTCAGTCTGGTTGCGGCTTTTTCAAGTGATGCCCTGGCGCTGCGGGGCGGCATGTCGCGGCCATCCAGGAAGGCGTGGATGTACACCTCTTTAGCCCCGCGGTCGGCTGCCATTTCCGCAGCCGCGAGAATGTGGTCTTCATGGCTATGCACGCCACCGGGGGAGAGCAGGCCCATCAGGTGAACGGCGCGGCCACTGTTGATAGCCTTATCCATGGCGGCACAGAGAGTCGGGTTTTGCGTAAAAGTACCTTCTTCCACGTCTTTGTCGATGCGCGTCAGGCTTTGATAAACCACTCGTCCGGCGCCAAGATTCATATGGCCGACTTCGGAATTGCCCATTTGCCCCTGGGGCAGGCCAACAAACATTCCGGATGTGTTAATCAGCGTTTTTGGCTGATTTTTCCACAGCTTATCCCAGAACGGCGTATTGGCGTTGCTGATGGCATTATCGTCGGCCGGATCACGGTGACCCCAACCGTCAAGAATAATCAGTGCAGTAGGCTTACGCGTGGCAGTCATCACTTATTCCGATGGTAGTTTGGTAAATTTACTAAAACGAACATTGATTCTAAACATTTTCGCACCCCTCGGCCACCCTGGTTATCTTCTGTCAGTGGGTAAGGGTGTGTATAATCCCGCCACAAACTATTCAGCAAGGTGTTTTCATGGAAAGGGTGTTCGAATTTGCGGTTAACCATTACATTCTGGTGTCTCTGTTTGTCGCTTTCCTGCTTGCCATACTGGTACTGGAATCCCGCCGTGGCGGTGCGAAAATATCGGCGCAGGGTGCGGTAAACCTGATCAACCGCGATGAAGCCATTGTCGTCGACATCCGCGACCGCAAGGATTTTAACGAGGGCCGGATTACAGGTGCAATCAATATTCCCCTCAATAGTATCAAAAGCCGCGCATCGGAGCTGAAGAAGTTCAAGGACAAGCAGATCATCGTGGCAGACAAGATGGGCCAGCACTCTGCCATGGCCGTCAAACAGTTGAACGCCGAAGGTTACACCAACGTGGTTCGCCTTAACGGTGGCATAGCCGACTGGAAAGGCAGCAATCTGCCGTTGGTCAAGAAGTAACGGTTCCAATCCCTAATCGAAGAAAGGACAACAAAATGGCTGAAAATGAGCAGGCCGCAGCAGGCAACGAGAACCAGGCGCAACCTCAGTTTGCGCTTCAGCGGATTTATGTAAAAGACCTGTCGTTTGAGTCCCCGAACTCGCCTACGGTTTTTCAGGATCAGTGGAAGCCGCAGGTTAATCTGGACCTGAACACGTCTCATAACAAGGTCAGCGACAACCAGTACGAAGTGGTGCTGTCCCTGACAGTAACGGCGAAAGTCGACGAAAAAGTTGCCTACATCGTCGAGATTCAACAGGCCGGCGTGTTTCTGGTGAAGGGTATCGAAGGTCCGCAACTCGGCCAGATGCTGGGTGCCTACTGCCCGAATGTTCTGTTCCCCTACGCAAGGGAGGCAATTGACGGGGTGGTGAACAAGGGCAGCTTCCCGGCACTCATGCTGGCGCCGGTAAACTTCGATGCCATCTATGCCCAGGCACTGAAGCGCAAGCAGGAAGAAGCGTCAGGCGAAAGCAAGGAAGAGCAGACTCACTGAGTCTGTCTTGCCCCGGAAAAAGAAGAACCCCGCTGGCGCACACCACACGCCTACGGGGTTTTTCATTTTGGTGGAGTCGATTCAATACCTTCCCGGAATAGCCGCTGAACCTCCCCGGTTTCCTTCATGTGGTTGAGTGCTGAGGAAAGACAGGGGATGTCATCTTCACGTGAGTCGTGCACCCAGTGATAGAGGGGGGATTCCAGCAGCGGCTCGCCAATTGCCATGCCGGGGTTATGATGCCTGGCAGACAGGGCGTCCCATTCCAGCGTCAACGCCACATCAATTCGCTCACGTCCAAGCAGGCTGACAAGCTGAAATGTATCCGTGGTGGCAACCTGCGTGGCATCGTCCGGCATTACAGCAGCAATCATGCGGTAGCCATTGAGAAATCCGATCCGTTTACCGGCCAGGTTGCCTTTTGCCTCCCCGGACTGGCCGTTGTTGAAAAGGGGGACAAGCCGCGCTGTTGCGATCGGAATATTCAATGGCAGCAGGGGGGCATTGCCTTTCACGGCCATGGGTATGCGAGCCAGCTCTCCGTCGGACTGGCTTTTTTCCGCCATCATGACGGCGCGCGCGGCGGGCACATCCAGATAGCTGATATTGAGCCCGCAATCGGCATAAAGCTGCCTGACAATCTGTTTGCCGATTACAACCGACACCTCGGATGTGGTCGAGGGCGTTGTTATGACCCTGGTGCCTGCATCGGAATTATTGGTGGCTCTGTTGTTGGCCGTGGCACTGGCAGCGAACAGTATCAGAAACGCTGCAAAGCCCAGCATTGCTGTCTGGCGGCGGTTATTGAGCTCCATCAAAATCAAGCTGTCTCCATGCTTCATAGACCACCAGCGCAACCGTATTCGACAGATTGAGGCTGCGGCTTTCCAGGCGCATTGGCACGCGCAGGCAATGGGTCTGCGGGAGTGCCTGGCGAATGTCCGCTGGCAGGCCGCGGGTCTCCGGGCCAAACATCAGATAATCGCCTTTCTGATACGCCACTTCATGATATCCGTGGGAGCCCTTGGTGGTCAGCCCGAACAGCCGTGCAGGTTGTTCGCTGTCCAGAAAGCTCCTGTAATCGGCGTGAACCGTGACTGTTGCATATTCACTATAGTCCAGGCCGGCCCGCCGCATCTGCTTGTCTTCCAGGTTGAACCCCAGGGGCTCAATCAGATGCAGCCGGCACCCGGTATTGGCGCAGAGCCTGATAATATTACCGGTATTCGGCGGTATTTCAGGCTCAAACAGCACCACATTCAGCATTATGTAATCAGCGCTCCACGGCGAGTGCAACGCCCATGCCGCCGCCAATGCAGAGTGTTGCCAGCCCCTTCTTTGCATCCCGACGAGCCATTTCATGCAGCAGGCTGACGAGAATCCGGCAGCCGGACGCGCCGATTGGGTGGCCCAGGGCAATAGCGCCCCCATTAACATTAACTTTCGCTGTGTCCCAGCCAAGATCACGGTTAACCGAGATGGCCTGGGCTGCGAAGGCCTCGTTGGCTTCCACCAGGTCCAGGTCATCCACCGACCAGCCTGCCAGTTTCAGGCAGCGCTGGCTTGCCGGAATCGGGCCCGTGCCCATGATGGTGGGATCAACGCCCGCGTTGGCATGTGCCCTGATGGTGGCCAGCGGGGTCAGCCCCAGTTCCTTTGCTTTGTCGGCACTACATACGATTACGGCTGCCGCGCCGTCGTTCAGGGAGGACGCGTTGCCGGCGGTGACGGTTCCATCCTTCTTGAAGGCCCCGCGCAGTTTGCCAAGGCCTTCTGCAGTTACCCCCGCCCGGGGGGTCTCGTCTTTGTCGACGATCAGGGGGTCACCCTTGCGTTGGGGAATGGTCATCGGAACAATCTGGCTGTCGAAATAACCGGCGTCCCTTGCCGCAGAGGCTTTTTGCTGGGAAGCAGCTGCGAACTCGTCCTGCTCTTTGCGGGTAATACCGTATTTCTCCACGATGTTTTCTGCGGTCACGCCCATGTGATAGTCATTGAAGGCATCCCACAGGCCATCTGAAATCATGGTGTCGACCATGTTCCAGTTACCCATGCGCTGGCCGTTGCGGCTATTGGGAAGCACGTGGGGCGCCTGGCTCATGCTTTCCTGGCCACCGGCAATCATCAGCTCGGCGTCGCCGCAGCGGATCGCCTGCGCTGCCATATGGACAGCCTTTAGCCCGGAGCCGCAGACCTTGTTGATGGTCATGGCCGGCACTGAGGCTGGAATGCCCGCGTTGATGGAGGCCTGTCGTGCCGGGTTCTGACCACAGCCAGCAGTCAGCACCTGACCCAGGACCACTTCGTTGACCTGGTCGGCAGTAATGCCGGATTCTTCCAGCAGGGCCTTGATTACAGCGCTGCCGAGCTCATCGGCACGAAGGCTGGACAGCCCCCCACCGAAGCTGCCGACGGCGGTACGTTTGGCGGCTACAATAACAACATCACGCATGGCATCTCTCCAGTTATCATTGAGGTTTGTACAGCTTTATGTAGTGTAGCGGAAAGCCGGAAATGGCCAAAGAAAGCCGCTGACATCTTCTTACATATTCAGGCTTCGGCCGCCATCCACGGCCAGGATCTGGCCGGTCACAAAAGGTGCATCACACAGGAAAAAGGCAATGGCGCCAGCAATGTCTTCCGGTGCGCCGGTTCTGGCCAGCGGTGTTTTGGCCAGTATGCTCTGCTGATACTTCTCATCGATAGCCGCATCGCCCTCGGGCCAAAGGATGGCACCCGGGGAGACGCCGTTTACCCGGACTTCTGGGGCGAGATCTTTTGCCCAGGAAAGAGTCAATGAGGCGAGTCCGGATTTACTGGCGCAATACAGAGGGTGGTCTGCAAGCGGCCGTTGGCTGTAGATATCGATCAGATTGACAATCGCGCCGCGGGACTTCTTGAGCGCAGGCAGGCAGGCCTGGCCCAGAAAGAACGGAGCCCGCAGGTTGGTGTTCATGATGGCGTCCCAGTCATCAGCGCCGGCCTGCTCAGTGGGGTTGGGGTAGAATACGGAGGCATTGTTGACCAGTCCGTCGAGCCGGCCCCAGGCGGCAACGGCCTTTGTACCCAGGGACTCTGCTTCACCCGGATTGGCAAGGTCAGCCTGGATACTGATGGCAGACTGGGCGCGGATGTTGTTCAGCTCTTCGCAGAGGGCATCTGCCTCAGCTTCGCGGGAACGGTAATGAATCACCAGGTTCCAGCCACGCTGGTGGAGGTGTCTGGCGGTGTGGGCTCCGAGCCGGTGCGCAGCTCCGGTGATCAGCACTACAGGTGTCGGTGCTTCCATGGCGTGTCTCACTGTGTCGGTTAGGGGTCAGATCAGAGCTCAGAGATACGCCGCAAACGTTCGTTACGGATTGCCAGGCCCAGTTCTTTTCCTTTGAATCCCTGTTGCATCAGCTCCTTTGCCTCAACGCCAGCCGCTGCACGTTGTGCTGATTCCAACCATTCCAGCTTGCTCTGTTCGGTATCGGGCAGGGCGCATCGAAGGGCGCCCATCAGCACCAGGAACCGGTCGGCACGGCGCCAGACATCGGCTTCATCCAGCAAGCCGAGTAAGGTTTCCGGATGATGACAGGTCATAGAGCGTATCTTTGGTAGCAGGCCTGTAGTGAGGCGGGCCAGATCCTGGCAATCGTTCGGGGCTTTCAGTTGCACAGCGCGATTGCTGGCGTCATCCGATGCCAGTGGTGACATCAGCGCTGCGAAGCGGGCGCTGGTATCACCATCGATGCTGTGCACACAACGAAGTGCAGAAAGAGCGGCCGAATAGGATTCGTCCGGAACCAGCTCTGGAATAATATGTTTCAGCGCACCGCATTCCCGAAGGACATCGAAGAAGGTGCCAGGGTCGTTTTCATGCAGGGCCCGCTGGATTTCCTGCCAGACTCTCTCCGGTACCAGATACCCGACTTCACCCTCCGCTACCATTTGCCGCATCAGCGCCATGGTGGATTCCGCCACGGTGAAACCGAGAGGTTGCAACCGCGCGGCGAAGCGGGCGGTGCGGAGGATGCGCAGGGGGTCTTCGGAAAATGCCTCGGAAACATGGCGCAGGCTGCGGGTCCGGATATCCTCGCGGCCCCCGAACGGGTCCACCAGTTCGCCGGCGGCGGACTTTGCCATGGCGTTGATGGTGAGGTCCCGCCGCCTCAGATCATCCTCCAGGGTGACGTCCGGGGCGCTGTAGACGCTGAAGCCATGATAGCCCCGCCCCTGTTTTCGTTCGGTTCGCGCCAATGCGTATTCTTCCCGGGTATCCGGGTGAAGGAACACCGGGAAGTCGGCCCCTACCTGTTTGAAGCCCCGCTTCAGCATCTCGTCAGGTGTTGCGCCGGTGACTACCCAGTCCCGGTCCTTTACCGGAAGGCCAAGAAGTTCGTCACGTACGGCGCCGCCAACCAGGTAGGTTTTCATGAATCGGGTAGTGCTCCTTGTGGGATGTTGCTGAGGGGGATTATCAGGGTAAGGCCCTGTGCTGGCAAACCGTAGGGCCATAAAAAAGCCCGGCAAGAAGTCGGGCTTTGACGGGATGGTTATCGGGACAGGTTCAGAATGCAGCGCCAAGCTCAATGGCGGCGCCAAGGTCCGCGTCGCTGACCAGCGCGCCGATATCCAGACGGGCACCGAACGGTGACAGACCAACACCTGCAGTGAACTGGGTGCTTTCCTCAATGCCATCGTTGTCGTCATTGCTGGCCAGGTTCTGGCGCACACCCACGCGGAGCTGGGCATAACGGAAGGCGTCGAATTCGGCACCGAGGGCAAGCCACTGGGTGTCATCTTCATAGCCGAAGGCTTCTTTCTTGGTCAGATCCACTTCCGCGGTTACGACATGGAAGTCGCCTTTATGGGCGATGCCAGCGGTTACCATGGGGTTCAGTTCCAGAGTTCGTTCTTCTTCGTCAGCGCGGCTAGCTGCCGAATCCAGTTCCATGGGGATCAGGTTCTTGATGGAGACACCAGCATTCCACTGACGCTGCTCACCAAACGCGTAGGCGGCACCCAGATCCACATTGAAGCCGCTTTTATCAGTTTCGTAATTGTCGCTGTCGAACTCATCGTCTTCAAAATCAGAAATGCTTTCTGTGTACTGGAACGTGCGAAGTTGAACGTACTTCGGTGAGATACCCAGTTGCAGATTGTTGCCGTTGTCCAGTTCGAAAGCGCGGGCGAAACTGACGCCCATTTCTGCTACGGCTGAGGCCAGGATGCGGCCCCGGGATTGCAGACCGTCAAGATTAACGTCTTCCGGGTCGACCGTTCCGTCAACGATAGCTTGCAGGACGGTTTCGTCGGATTCGTCGAATTCACCGCGCACGGTAGCCGTCAGGTTGCCGTTGGTAAAAAATCCGACAGAAAGGGACGGGCCGGGCACTGCAACAGCCAGGCCCAGGCCCGCATTCACACGAATGGTGTCGTCGTCAAAACCCTTCAGCTGTCCGAGCAGATCGCCGGCAATATTCTGGGCTTCACCCCGCAACTGGGAAGCCTGGGTCTGGTCGCTGAGTTCGGCTTCGTTGATCCGTTGTGATAAATCGTCGAAAAGGTCAATCGTGTCCTGGATGTCATCGATCTGGTCAATGGTTTCTTCCTCGTCGGCAAAACGTGCGTTGACGGAGGGAAGGATCAGGCCGAAGTCGTCGGACCATTCGTGGTGCTGGGCCGCCATCATGGCCGGGTTGGAGGCGCCTGCCGCCGCCGGGTGTGCAACAGCAACGCCGGTGCCACCCATGGCAAAGGAGCGTGCCGACATAAACGTTTGCGGGCTGGCCATGGCAGAAGTGGTGGCGATGGAAAGGCCGATGGCCAGGGACAGCTTGGTCAGACGATGTTCGGTCATGGTGAATCCTGATGATACATTTACATTGTTGGTTTAAAGATTACGCGACGGTCAGACTAATCCAGTTCTTTTGGCGACACACCGGTGATGCGGTAACGGTTTGTTTTCCTAATGTAAATGGCGGTGGTTTTTTGCCGCTCTGGCGGGGCCAAAGTAGCCATTCGTTGTGTGGTGCTATCAATTTCAGCCAGTTAGAAAGGTTGGCGTGAATTTTTCATGGAAGCGGTGAACTGGTGTTTTTTCGGAGAATCAAAATGACCCTGCGGTGGATACTGATACCTGCGCTGGTGGTGACTATGGCTGGCTGTGCCCCGATCGGGCAGCATCGGGATTCCGGCGCGTCACAGCAACAGACCGAGCTGGACCCGATCACGGTTCGGGTCAGCGGTTTCGGAACCTATGAGGAAGTGTCGAAGGATCGACTCAATACCCGCAAACGACTGCTGGCCCGCAGGGCGTCGCAGCTTGATGCTTACCGCAATCTGGCGGAACGAGTGTATGGAACCGTTATCTACGGTAGTTCCACGGTGAATGATTTTGTGCTGCAGAACGACATGTTCCGCACTTACGTGGACAGCTACATTCGTGGTGCCAAGATGGTGGCCGTGAATGAACACAGTGATGGCGTTGTGGAAACCGTTATGGAGCTGAAGCTGGAGCCCAGGTTCCGTGCCTGCGTTTCCCGCGCTTCCGACAGGGAAGTTCAGGACCTGTGCCCGATTCCCATGCCCAGGGATAACGACAGCGCTGGTGATGTTCAGAGCCGCGGCGTGGATTCCCTTTACTACCTCGATTGAGAGACGAATTCCCGATGAAGCTGGCAATTCTGTTTATTACAGCGATGATGCTTGCCACTGGTGCCCGGGCGGTGGTGCTTGAGGGTATCGGGCATGCCACTATCCACAATGACGATGTGGAAAGCGCCAGACAGGAGGCCAGAAAAGCCGCACTACGGGATGTGTCTCTGCAGTACGAGGCCCGGATCAGCAGCCGCGATACCATGGAAAATGGCGTGGTGACTGAGTCCCGCCTTCAGGTGGATTCATCATCGCGGGCCAGATCCGTGAAAGTGGTAGACGAGTATCGCCGTGGGAATACGTTGCGTGTGACCGTGAGAGCGGATATGTCCGAAAGCGGAAGTTGCAGTGCGGGTGATGCAAGTGGATTGAGAAAGCGCGTTGCGGTGACGGGCTTTCCCATGGTTTATCCCGATCAGGCCCGTATTGGCCGTATCGATGATGCCGGCGAAATCTTGCCGCAATTGTTGCAGGCGGATCTACGTGACACCGGCAATTTTCAGGTGTTCGGTGCCACCACCCAGCGCCTGTTCAGCGATCTCCTGAACGCACCGACACAGCAGAAGTTCAATAACCGCCTGACCAACGTAATCCAGGTGGCCCGGGAAATGGGTGTGCAGTTTGTGGTTGCCGGCGTGATCCGCGATGTAGGCGTGTCCGACCCCGATGCCTGGGGCAGTTCCATTATTGATCGCATGCAGAGAGGCGTTGGTGCTGCCAACCAGAACCGGAGGTTTGTGGCAGACCTGATGATCTATGACGGATTCAGCGGTGCGCCCATCTACCAGGAGCGTTTCTCGACTGAAGCGCGCTGGGACGCTGGCCCGGGCTCGTCGGATGGATTCGGCTCGGCCGGTTTCCAGGAAACCCGCTATGGCCAGGCCGTTGGTGGCCTGAGGAAAGATATGACCTCTGCTGTGAATAATGCCCTGGCATGTCAGCCCTTTATTACCCGTGTCGCCCGTGTGGACGGTAACAAGGTGACTCTGGATTCCGGCGCCACAGCCGGGCTGCGGCCGGGCGATGAACTCAAGCTCTATCGCAGTGCCAGCTTCTTTGATGCACCGGGGGCCACCCCGGAACTGCAGGACAGCGGTACCACCATGACGGTGAACAACGTTCACCCGGATTTCAGCAACGGCAGGATTTCAATGTCGGGCGGGCAGATCAATATCCAGCGGGATGATGTAGCGATCGTCTGGTAATCGCCTGGCGATCGATTTCAGGCTGCAGCGGTTTCCGCTGCAATATCGCGGATTTTGCCTACCATGGCCCTGAGACCATTGCCGCGGGTCGGGGATATGTGGCGGAAAAGATCCAGCTGCTCGAAGAGTTCGTCGATATCCGTTGCCAGCAGGTCTCTCGGGGGCTTGCCGTTCAGTGCAACCAGGATGATGGCAGCCAGGCCACGAACGATAATGGCGTCGGAATCAATCAACAGGTAAAGCTTGCCACTGGATTCATCGTAGTGGTGAATCAGCCACACCTGGCTCTGGCAACCGTGCACGTAGTTCTCTTCCCTGCGCTCTTCATCGGGGAATGCAGGCAGTTGCTTGCCCAGGTCGATGATAAACGCATAACGCTCTTCCCAGTCATCCAGGAATTCGAAGCCATCCAGAACGTCTTCGAGGGTGGTGTCTTTGCCCAGCGGGTTGTTCAGAAAATCCTGTTCAGAGGCAGTCATTACAGCATCCCCAGTTCAAGCTTGGCTTCATCGGTGAGCATGTCGTTGTTCCAGGGCGGATCGAAGGTCAGCTCAACCGTCACCTTGTCGACATTGGGCACGTGTTCAAGCTTGGTCTTCACATCTTCCGTAATGACCGGGCCCATGCCGCAGCCGGCGGCAGTCAGTGTCATCAGAACGTAAACATGGTTGCCGTCTTCGGTGCCGTTCTCGATCTTGCAATCGTAGATGAGGCCCAGGTCAACTACGTTGACCGGGATTTCCGGGTCGTAGCAGTTCTGCATGGCTTCCCAGACCTGGTTTTCGTTCACCGTGCCGTCTTCGGGCGTTTCAAAGCTGCTCTCGAGGGGCTTCTTGCCCAGGGCATCGGCATTGTGGCCTTCAATACGAGCGAGGTTGCCGTTAACAGCAACGGTAAAACTGCCGCCCAGTGACTGTGTGATGGTCACAAAGGTATCCGACGGAATCATGATTTCCGTGCCGGTGGGCACAAGGCGTGCCTCTACTTCGCGTTTGGTCAGGACCACTTCCCGTTCTTGCATGCCTTGGACGGCCTCGTTATAGGTTTGTGTTCAGGCGACGGTAAAGCTTTCGCCGCAACCACATTCGGCGGTGGCATTCGGATTCCGGAACTGGAACAGGGAGTTTACCCCCTCAGTCACAAAATCAATCTCAATGCCGTTCACCAGTGGCAGGTGTTCTTCCTTAACAAACAGGTCCACACCGTCAATATGGAAAACCTTGTCGTCCGCGCCAACTTCTTCCACCCACTGGGTTTCATACTTGAAGCCGGAACAGCCGCTTTTTTTGATGGCCAGGCGGATACCCTTGGCCTCGGGTTTTTTGTCCAGTTGTTTGCGTACGTGTTTCACCGCAGTGGGCGTCATGGTGACGGCTACGGTTGGTGTGAAGACTTCGGCTGTCATGTTTCCACCTCCATCAGGCAAACAGGCGCTGGATTTTCTGCAGGGCAATGAACAATTGTTCCACTTCCTCCAGCGTATTGTAAAATGCAAAGGACGCCCGGGCAGTACCGGGAACCCCGTAAAAGTCCATTAGCGGCATGGCGCAATGGTGGCCAGTGCGGATCGCGATGCCCTGCTGGTCCAGCAATGTGCCTATATCACTGGGGTGCAGCCCTTCGATTTTAAAGGACATGACCGGAACTTTGTTGCTGGCGGTGCCAATCACTTGCATGCCGGGAACGGTTTCCACAAGTTCATTGGCCCGGGCAAGCAGTGCATTTTCTGCCGCTTCCATGCCGGCGCGATCCAGACCGTTCAGGTAATCGATTGCAGCACCGAGGCCTACTGCTTCGGCGATGGCAGGCGTGCCTGCCTCGAACTTGTAGGGCAGGGTGTTCCAGGTGGTGCGCTCGAAGGAAACCCGTTCGATCATTTCGCCGCCACCCTGGTATGGAGGCATTTCCTCCAGTAGTTGGGCCTTGCCGTACAGCACACCGATACCGGTGGGGCCAAACAGTTTGTGGGCAGAAAACATGTAAAAGTCACAGCCCAGGGCTTGCACATCCGGCTTGTAATGGGGAACTGCCTGGGCACCGTCGATGACGGTGATAATACCGCGAGCCCTGGCCTGTTCGACTAACGAAGCGATCGGGTTAACGGTGCCCAGTACGTTGGATACGTGAGTCAGCGCCAGTATACGGGTACGGTCACCCATGAGGCTGTTGAACGAGTCCAGGTCGAGCTCGCCTTGCGGAGTAACCTGAACAGGAAGCACTTTCGCGCCGGTGCGCTCGGCAATCATCTGCCAGGGCACGATGTTGGCGTGGTGTTCCATATGGCTGACCAGGATCTCGTCGCCCGGCTTCAGGCGGCCGGCGAGCCCGTTGGCCACCAGGTTAATCGCTTCGGTGGTGCCCCGGGTCCAGATGATTTCACGAGTGCTGTCGGCGTTCAGGAATCCGCGTACGGTTTCCCGCGCGCCTTCGAAAGCGGTGGTGGCACGGTCACCAAGAGTGTGGGCGCCCCGGTGGACGTTGGAGTGCATTTCCCGGTAATAGCGATCCATGGCATCCAGCACGGCAACAGGCTTCTGGGCCGAAGCGCCGTTATCCAGGTACATAAGGGGCTTGCCGTTGATCTGCTGATCAAGAATCGGAAAGTCCCGGCGGACAGCATTGACATTAAACACTGCTGTTCCTGCCTTTTTAGCCACGGAAAGATCTGTCATAACCGTTCAGGCCTCCTCAAATGTCTGGTCAAAAAACTCATTCAGCCGCAACTGGGCAGCATCCTTGACTGCCTGAACCGGAATCTGTTCAACGAGTTCGTTAATGAACGCCATAGTCAGAAGCGTATTGGCTTCCCGGCGACCGATGCCACGGGAAATCAGATAGAACAGAGAGATCTTGTCCAGCTGGCCAATGGTGGCACCATGGGCGCACTTGACGTCGTCTGCGTAGATTTCCAGTTCTGGCTTGGTGTCGATCTCGGCGCCGGTAGAGAGCAACAGGTTCTTGTTGTTCATGTTGGCGTTGGATTTCTGGGCATCCTCGTGAATATGGATGCGGCCATTGAACACAGCGTGGGATTCGTCCGCAGCTATGTTGCGATAGGTTTCCTCACTGTCGCAGTGAGCGGCCACGTGCTCAATTGAGGTGTGATTGTCATAGTGCTGCTTACCCTGGGTAACCACCACACCGTTGAGCTTGCACTCACCGCCTTCACCTTCCAGGCGAACCATCAGGTCATGACGGCGCAGAGGGCCGCCGAAGCCGACGCAATGGCTTTCAAAACGGGAGCTGGCGGCCTGGCGAACACCGGTGGCGCCAATGTGCTGGACGTTTTCGCCCTCCATTACCAGGCGTACGCTGGTGACATTGGCACCCTCTGCCAGGGAGAATTCGGTGACCGAATCCACCATGACGGGTTCATCACCGCTGGAAAGATATTCCTCAACCAGCGTAATCTGGCTGTGTCTCGCGGCTTCCAAATAGATACGCGGATAGGCTGAGCCGGAAGCGGTGCCGGTGACTTCGTGCACCACGAACAGTGGCTGGTCGAGTACCGCTTCTTTATCCAGGCGGATGTAAAGGCCATCTTCAAAACGGGCCGAGTTCAACCGTGCCATCTGAACGGCGCGGGAATCCAGAGTGTTGTCCAGGCGCTCGGCAAGCGCTGCCGCATCGCTGTCATCAAGATCGCCGAAGCGCTGAATGAGGATGCCCTCAAGATCCGGAAAGTCCGAAGCCTCGGGGACCATGACGCCGTTGCGGAAAATCACCCTGTAACCGGGCAGAGAAAGACTCAGGCCATCTTTTCCGACTGCCGGCAGGGTAGCTGCCAGCCCGTCCGTCAGTTTGAGATGCCGGCTGGAGTACTTCCAGTTTTCGGTTTTGCGGGTGGGCAATGGCATATCTACCAGTGCCCTACCCCGTTGTCTGCGCAGCTCGAGCAGTGGCGCAGGCAGTGACTGCCCGCCGGGCTCGAGGAAGGCGCTGGAAAGCGTTGGTGCTGGTTTCATTCCGCGACCTCCTTAGCTGGCTGCACTGGGAGTGGTTTCTTCGTCTTTCACGCCGAGCCATCCATAACCACGCTCTTCAAGCTCCAGCGCCAGCTCGCGCCCGCCGGATTTGACGATTTTGCCGCCGGCAAGAACGTGCACGTAATCCGGCACGATGTGATTCAGCAGACGCTGATAGTGAGTCACCATCAGAATGGCGCGGTCTTCTGCGCGCAGGGCGTTCACGCCTTTGGAGACAACCTGCAGCGCGTCGATATCAAGCCCTGAGTCGGTCTCGTCCAGAATGGCCAGCCTGGGCTGGAGCAGGAGGGCCTGGAGAATCTCGTTGCGCTTCTTCTCACCGCCGGAGAAACCCTCGTTAACACCGCGCTTGAGGAACGCCGGGTCCAGATCCACCTGTTTGGAAACTTCCTTCGCCAGCTTCATGAACTCAGCCGCGTTCATCTCGGGCTCGCCACGGTGTGTGCGCATGGCGTTAACCGCAGTACGCAGGAACTGAAGGTTGCTGACACCGGGAATCTCCACCGGATACTGGAAGGCCAGAAAGATGCCTTCACGGGCCCGCTCTTCGGTCTCGAGATCCAGCAGGTTTTCACCGTTCAGAGTGATTTCGCCTTCGGTCACCTCAAACGTCTCATTGCCCGCAAGTACCTGGGACAGCGTACTCTTACCTGAGCCATTGGGGCCCATAATGGCATGAACTTCCCCGGCCTTGATTTCCAGGTTGATGCCCTTGAGGATCTCTTCACCCTCAACGGATGCGTGCAGGTTCTTGATGCTCAGCATTTATGGCTTCTCTCTTCCTGATGTCTGAATTCTTGTGCCTTGGGCTGACTTCCA
>NZ_JAWLDU010000092.1:0-6484 GCF_041686475.1 Marinobacter sp. | reverse complement strand
TCTTCTACAGCCAGAGCCCTGAACATGCACCGAAGAACGCTGCAGCGGAAACTGCAGAAACATTCCCACTGGCGAAACTGACTGGAACCTATGCCCAGAGATTTCCTGTACGACCCCGACACGGATCCGGATACCATAAAACGGATCAACCAGTATCTGCACCGTGGCGTGGCCCCGGGTTTTCATCATTGACTGACCTGCAAACGCTGCCGGTGAGGTACTGGCATGGGTCAACCACTGGAACAATAGCGACACAGCCGGAAGCAGTAAGGACCTCAACAGGCTGATATCCGCCGCTCAGCGGTAACGGCGCTGGTCGAGGGTCATCAACCGGTCGGGATGGAACACCATCAGGCCGGTTACAAAGGCACCGTTCACGAACCCCTCCGGAATCATGAATAGCGGCAGATACCGGAGATATTCATGGGTCAGCTCGCCAAAACTGTAAACCCCGGCAGACCACAGCATCGTGCACATCACCACGCCTGCCACGGCAACAGAGATACCGGCACCAAAAAAACCGCAGAAAAAGATGTAGGCGAAAAAGTTGCGGAAATTGCGTTTCCGCTCCCAGAGCATAATGCCGTGGCTGACCAGGGCCGGCACCATCACTGTGACCAGGCCATTGGCGGCGAACGCCACCAGCGGTTCCCGCCCGGTAATGACCGTGATCACCAGCGCCAGCAACCCCGCCAGTACAGCCAGCCGCCAGCCCATCATCAGGGTGATGAGGGTCATACCGAACACGTGAATGGACAGCCCGGGAGAAATCCCCGCCCTCAGTTGCCAGACAAACCCCAGGACAACGGCGGCCCCGAAGAAAGAGTGCTGCAGGGCCTGGTCGCGGCGAAATTCAGACCAGTTGATGCCCCGCGCGACATTAACCAGTATCGCCAGGAATATCAGACCGGTGGTAATCAGCTGGCCGGCAGAGAGCAGGTTCTCTGTCATTCCCATGGTAATGATGCTCCGGTTGAGAACGTCGAGTCGCCTCGTCACACAGCCTGGTCAATGCCTGCCAGGCTTCATAGGCGCTCAAAAAGACCTGACCTCCAAGATTCGCCATCAGTTCGGTGTCTCCGAGGCGGTCCATCACAGGTCCTTTTACGTCCGAAAGATGCAGGCGGACGCTTGCATCCGTCAACCGCTCATTGATGGCTTCCAGACTTTCCAGCGCTGATGCATCCACCAGGTTGACCGCCGGGCACACCAGAACCAGATCCTGCAGTTCCGGTTGCCGCGTCACCAGGTCCATCACGGTTTCTTCAAGAAAGCGGGCATTGGCAAAGTAGAGGCTCTCATCCACCCGCAGGAAGGTTACCTTCGGGCACAGCTCCACCTCGTGCCGGAGCACGTTGCGGAAATGCTCGGTACCCGGTACCCGGCCAATCACGGCGCAATGGGGACGGCTGGTCCGGTACAGGAACAGGCCAATGGACAGGGCCACACCCGCCACTATTCCGGCCTCAACACTGTGTATCAGTGTCAGCACGATGGTAGCGAGCATGGCACCAAAATCTGTCCTGGAATAGCGCCATGTGCGGGCCAGGGCCGGAAGGTCGATCAGGGTTGAGACGGCCACAATGATTGTCGCCGCCAGCGTCGCCTGGGGCAGATATGCAATGGCCGGCGTCAGGAACAGGGTTGCCAGGGCAATGCCCACTGCCGCATAAGCGCCTGCCGCCGGTGTTTCCGCACCGGCATCAAAGTTCACCACGGAACGGGAGAAACCACCGGTTACCGGCATGCCGCCGGAAAAACCGGCACCCAGATTGGCGGTACCAAGGCCAATAAGTTCCTGGTCCGGATCGATCCGTTGCCGCCGCTTGGCGGCCAGGGTCTGCCCCACGGACACCGACTCCACAAACCCCACCACGCTGATCAACAGCGCACTGACAGCCAACTGCTGCCACAGCCCCATATCCAGGCTGGGCATGGTGAAGTCGGGCAGCCCCCGGGGCACATCTCCTACAAGGCTCACGCCCCGGGCATCAAGCTGGAGCTGCCAGGCCACCAGAGTGGTCACCAGAACCGCCAGGATGGGCGCGGTTTTGGTCAGGATATCAGCCGTTCGCGGCGCCAGCCCCATGGCCATAAGCAGAGGTTTCAGCCGCTTTCGGGCAAGTATCAGAAACAGCAGCGCACCAGAGCCAACCGCCAGGGTCGCGAGGTTGGTCTCCCCTGCCGACATGATCAGTGATTGGCCAATCGTCAGCAGGTTATGCCCGGAAGCCTGGATCCCGAAAATATGCTTGAGCTGACTGGCGGCAATAACAATACCCGAGGCGGTAATAAAGCCGGATATCACCGGATGGCTGAGAAAGTTGGCCAGGAACCCCAGCCTGAGAATGCCCATCATTGTCAGCATCAGGCCCGACATCACAGCCAGCAGAACAGCACCGGCAATGTATTCCGGGGTACCGGCTTCCGCCAGTGGTGCCAGCGCGGCCGCCGTCATCAGCGAGGCCACTGCCACCGGCCCCACCGACAGTGTGCGGCTGGTGCCGAATACCGCGTAGATCGCCAGCGGCAGGATACTGGCGTACAGCCCTACATGGGCAGGCAGACCGGCTAGCAAGGCATAGGCCAATGACTGGGGAATGAGCATTACGGTCACGATGACCGCGGCCACCAGATCACTGGTGGCCTGACCACGCCCGTATTGCGGCGCCCACTGCAGGATAGGCAGATAGCGTTTAAGATTCATCGGGAATCTCAGAACAGGTTAACCGGTACTTTCAGGTAAACCTGTCCATTGTCCTCTGCCGGCGGCATGTGCCCCGCCCGCATATTGACCTGCACCGACGGCAGAATCAGCCTGGGCATGTCGAGCGTTGCGTCCCTCTCGGTTCGCATCTTCACAAACTCTTCTTCAGAGATACCGTCATGAACATGGATGTTGGCTTTGCGCTGCTCTGCCACAGTCGTCATGTGCTGGTATTCCTCACGCCCCGGCGCCTGGTAGTCGTGGCACAGGAAGATGCGTGTCTCTGGCGGAAGCGCCAGAACCTTCTGGATCGACTGGTAAAGAGTTCGCGCGTCGCCACCGGGGAAGTCACAGCGGGCAGTGCCGTAATCCGGCATGAACAGGGTGTCCCCCACGAAGGCGGCATCGCCGATAACGTATGTCAGGCATGCAGGGGTGTGTCCCGGCGTGTGCATTACCCGCCCCTCCAGATTACCGATCTGGAAACTGTCACCTTCCTTGAACAGGGCATCAAACTGGCTGCCATCGCGGGCAAACTCGGTGCCAGCATTGAATGCCTTGCCGAAGATTTCCTGTACTTCGATGATATGGGCGCCAATACCGGTTTTACCGCCAAGCTCCGCATGCAGATACGGGGCTGCAGAAAGGTGATCGGCGTGAACATGGGTTTCGATGATCCACTCCACCCGAAGGTTCTTTCCCCGGATATAGTCAATGATCTCGTTTGCAGAGCGAACATCGGTCTTCCCAGCCGCATAGTCGAAATCGAGAACAGAATCGATGATCGCACAGGCATCGCTGTCAGGATCGCTGATCACGTAGCTGAAGGTGTTGGTAGGTTCGTCAAAAAAGTGCTGGACGAGTGGATTAGCCATGATACTCATCTCCCGGTTATCCCAATTTAGTTCTAAGCATATACTAAAATGAAATATTAAGGGAAATGAAGTTTTGTTATAGCCGTGATGGTCCTGATGCATTCACGAAACAGTCACGCCCGGCGCCAGCTTGGGAAACAGTTCCATCGACCGGAGGTTTTTAGAGCAGGGCTGCGGTGGCTGCGAATTGCAGGATAAGGACTATCAGTCCCGATTACGGCGAGTGTTACACCGTATCGCTGTTAAACTCATGAGTATGGACACACTGTCCCCCAAGCATGGCCCGCAAGGAGGCAAACTCATGAGCACAGCTATTAATATCAGCCGCTTTCCCAGCCCCATTGGCCCGCTCAGCCTGGCCACGGTAGACGGTAAACTCGTTCACCTGGACTTTGACGGCAACGACGAGCGCATGCACACCCTGCAAACGCGGCGCTTCCGTGACGCCCAATGGCATGAACAGCCCCGGTCTGCCCCCGAGGCCATTACGCAGTGGCTGGAAGCCTACTTCGCCGGGGTTTTGCAGCCGCTGCCGTGGAGCGACCTCCGGTTAACCGGGACCGACTTCCAGCAACAGGTGTGGCAGGGGCTCACAGGCATTCCGACGGCAGAGCCCTGGTCCTACCGGGCGCTGGCCGAAACGCTGGGCAACCCCAGGGCCGTGCGTGCTGTGGCCAGGGCCAATGCCCTCAACCCGGTAGCCATCCTGATTCCCTGCCACCGCGTAATCGGTGCCGACGGAACACTGACCGGATATTCCGGCGGCCTGGAGCGCAAGGCCTGGCTGCTTGACCATGAGGCCGCAAACCTGAAACGGGTTTAACACGGCAGGGGTGGGCATCGTGGCCGATAACGGCGACAATCACCGCAAGGATGTCCCGAGCCAGAAACAGGAGCCCCACCGACCATGCCACCGCAAACGCCCCTCGCCCAGCCTCTGCGGGAGCAGGAGGATAAGCGCGCACTCTGGTCCTGGGCCTTTTACGACTGGGCCAACAGTGCCTTTTTCACCATTATTCTCACCTTTGTCTTTGCCCAGTACTTCAGCGTATCGGTGATGCAGAACGAAGTGAAAGGCACCGAAGCCTGGGGCAACATCGTAGGCATTTCCGGCGTTATCATCGCCATCCTGGCCCCCATACTGGGCGCCATTGCCGACCAGTCAGGCCGGCGCAAACCCTGGTTTATCACCTTTACCCTGCTGTGTGTGGCTTCCTGCGCCATGCTGTGGACCGTAACACCGGACCAGGACCAGTTCTGGAAGGCTGCCCTGTGGGTGGGCCTGGGCACACTTGGCGCCGAGTTTGCCTTTATTTTCTACAATTCGATGCTGCCGGACCTGGCCAGCTCCGAGCGCACCGGGCGCTGGTCCGGATGGGCCTGGGGGCTTGGTTATGTCGGGGGCGTGCTGAGCCTGGTGGTGGCCCTGTATGGTTTTATCGAAACCGACGCCAACCTTTTCAATCTGAACCGGGACGAAGCAGAGCACGTGCGTGCCACCTTCGTCCTTGTTGCCGTCTGGTACCTGGTGTTCGCGCTACCGGCCTTCATCTTCATCCCCGACCGTCCACCCACCGGGCTGGGCCTGGGTGCTGCCACCCGCGCCGGCTTTGTCCAGCTCAGGGAATCCATCGCACACGTGCGCCGCTACAAGGACATCGTGCGCTTCCTGATTGCCCGTATGCTCTACACCGATGGCCTGGCCACCATTTTCACGTTCGGGGGAGTTTACGCGGCAGGTACGTTCAATATGGATTCCACACAGGTATTGCAGTTCGCCATTGCCCTGAACGTAACGGCCGGGCTGGGCGCACTGGGATTTGCCTGGATTGACGATGCCCTGGGCGGGCGCAATACCATCCTGCTGTCGCTGGTGGGGCTGGGCACCAGCGCACTGGCCATTCTGGTGGTGGATGGCGCCACTGCCTTCTGGGTCTGGGGCATGATTCTGGGTATCTTCGTGGGACCGCTACAGTCCGCCAGCCGCTCCCACCTGGCCCGCGTGGCCCCGCCACACCTGCAAACCCAGATGTTCGGGCTGTTCGCCTTTTCTGGCAAAGCAACCGCGTTTGCCGGCCCCCTTCTGGTGGGCTGGGTCACTGCGGTTACCGACAGCCAGCGCTGGGGCATGAGCACTATCCTGGTATTCCTGGTGGTGGGATTCCTGCTGATGCTGACAGTGCCCGAAACCGAGGTCCGCAAGGATCGCTGATACCGATACTCAGGTTTATCCGGAGTTCGTGGTCATCGTTCACCCGCGGTTCGGCAAACCGGGCCAGCAACTTTTCTGCTACCTGAATAGCGTCCTGCCGCTCTGCTGTTTCGGTCAGCAGAATGACAAAATCATCGCCGCCATGGCGACTTATCGTATCCGTGGAACGCACACAGGCTGCGATTTCCACGGCGACCTCCTGCAGCAGGTGGTCGCCCACTGAGTGGCCATAAGAGTCATTGATCTGTTTGAAAAAGTCCAGATCCAGCGAGCGCCAACTCTACCGTCCGGCCCTGTCGTCCCTTGATACAGCAATTTCTCCCTGTCCTCCCTGTAGGCTTTTCCGCCGTCATCCTGAGAAAGTCAGCCCGAGAAACTGATAGCCCATCGCATTGATCACTATCCATGGCCCAGAGACTAGCCCTATCAATCGGCATCCTCTGTGCGCTGCCAGCAGCGCCATTTTGCAGGTAGTTCTTCCGGGCCGGCCCCTTTTTTCGAGAACATGTACATTTCTGACGGGATCAGTCCCTGACCGGCACAAATACCGGTGCCCCGTCAGCTTCAACCGTCATCAGCTTCTGGTTGTAGAGGCGCTCCAGCGCCGCCGGTACCAGCATCTGCCTGGCCGGCCCCCAGCACACATCGCCATTGGGATACATCAGCAGGATATGGTCACACCACCGGGCG
>NZ_JAWLDU010000039.1:0-28132 GCF_041686475.1 Marinobacter sp. | reverse complement strand
CTACTGGGTTCGTCAGTTCATCCTTTTCAATGACAAAAAGCACCCAGAAGTCATGGGTAATCACGAAATTGAGCGTTTCCTGAATCACCTGGCCGTCAACCGGGGAGTCGGTCCGGGCACTCAAAACCAGGCTCTGTGCGCGATCATATTTGTCTACAAGCATGTGCTGAAACGGGAGATTGAAAACTTACAGTATAAGATGACGAAAACGCCTCGGCGCATGCCGACCGTTCTGAGTCCCGATGAAGTCGCTTCCATTCTTCAAAACATGGAAGCAGAGTATTGGCTCATTACAGCGCTTCTTTATGGATGCGGTTTGAGAATCAATGAAGCTCTTTCGCTTCGCGTGAAAGACATCGACCTCAAAAGCCGCAACTTGCTCGTATTTAGCGGTAAGGGACGAAAAGATCGATACACACTGATTCCAGGCAATCTGAGAGAAAACATGGAGCGGCAATTTGCCCATGTCAGGGCAGTACATGAGTCCGACCTGGCCGAGGGATTCGGGCTTACTTCAGTGCCGGCCTCACTTCACAAAAAGTATGGACCGGCCATGAAGGACTTTGGTTGGCAGTACCTGTTCCCATCCGCAACAAGATGCGTTCATCCCATCGCTGGTTATGTGTGCCGCCACCATCTTCATCATTCATCGTACTCGCGGCGATTGAGGCAGGCCGTTCTGGCCACGGGAATCACCAAGCGTGTCACGGCTCATACCTTTCGGCATGCCTTTGCGACAGAGCTATTGAGATCGGGAAGCGATATCAGGACGGTTCAGGAAATTCTCGGGCATAGCGACATTCGAACGACCGAAATCTACACGCATATCATTGGCGATCGGCGTGCTGGAACCGTCAGCCCTTTTGACCGTTTACCAAGTTCTTGATGGGCTTTTTCTTACCTGTTTCAGGAGGCATAAAAGCCAGGGATTTGGGGTGCGGCGAATGTTCGCTTTTGTTTAAGAGCGGCGGCCACGACTGTTGGGTTATGTCACCATAACGTGGCCGCTCGGTTCTCAAAGCGGTCCTTTTTGAAAACTTCGATTGACGGCCGCTTTAGAACAGTCTGTGGAAACGGGGCAGAACCCGACCAATTATCCGAGTCTTTATGAATCGCTCTCCCACATCCATGAGAGTTCTGGTGTTACCTTGCTGTTCATAGATGTTCATAGAATGGAATAGCCGCCCAGTTGAAGGTTTCGTTGCGGGTTAAATGGAGGTTATGAAGTGACACGCAGTTTTCACTCCTGATCAACAGTTGTCTAGAACCTCTCTGCCGTCGAGAATGCACACCACTCAATACTGACGAAGGTATTGCCAATAACTATCGCAAGGCGCAGTCACCTTCCCTGCTCTCTTCATACCACTGCCGTCCTCCAATCCGAAAACGCACTTTCCCTAAGGTTTCGATAGTGCTCCGCTCCGATCAGGTGACGTCCGAGATTGAACAAGGTGTAGACAACAGCGTGGGCATTCAGGAAACGCTGCGCTTGCCTTGATGGCTTGAATCGGCGCATTTGTCTCTCTCGAACCCGAGTGGGTTGGTGCGATAACTCTGCTTTGTTGTTGGCATACTGAGTGTTTTCATGGATAGCCTCGGGGATGAGATCCCGGTGAGCTACATCGTAACTGCGCAGTTTGTCACTGACGATTTTCCTCGGTTCAGCGCCATGGGACCTTTTGAGCCGCCCGAAGAAGCGCTTTGCAGCTCGTCCATCTCGCCTGGATTGCAGGAGCACATCAACGACATCACCATCTTGGTCAACCGCCCGCCATAGGTAGTGCAACTCGCCGTTGATCTTCACAAAAACTTCATCGATGTAGAATGTATCACCGTAGCCCTGACGCTTGCGCTTCAAACGATTCGTATACATGGGGCCGAACTTGTTGCACCAAAGACGGATCGATTCATGGCTTACGGTTTGGGCAGTTTTGGGAATTGTAAAAAAGGCCAAATAAAGGAGATGGCTGAAACCAATCGTTCACTGGTGAATGTTAAAGGTGTTTTATCATTCATCCATGAACTCATTATAGGATTTTGTCCCATCATGCGGTATCATTCAACTATGAACGACGAAAGCATCAAACCATTCATGAGTGAATGCAATGCCCCGTAAAAAAGTCCGTAACTACAGCGTCTATACCAAAGAGGCATGCCGGTTGCTCGGTCTGCTGATTCGAAACGCCAGAAAAGAGAAGCGTATGTCGATCGAGGAACTGGCAGAACGGGCGAGCACGTCGCCAAACTTTGTTCGCCGGGTCGAAAAAGGCGGCTTGACCGGCGAGATTGGCGTTGCCTTCGAACTGGCGTTCATCGTGGGGGTGCCCCTGTTCCAGCCCGACACCTCCGAGGGAGCGAAGCTTGAGGTGTTAGCCCATAAAATCCACATGGCCAAAAACAACGCTGCCCTGCTGCCTCAATCTGCCCGCAAAACCAAGGAGATATTGAAGGATGACTTCTAATAAGCCGATCAACGAGCTTTATGTTTGGCTCTGGCTTCCGGGCGCATTGGATCCGGTGCCAGCGGGTCGAGTATACAGGGCAAGCAATGGATTTAACTTCCATTACGGCAACCGCTACGTCGAGCGGAACGATGCAATCTCTCTGAACCCCGACGAATTACCGCTCAGAAAGGGATCGCATCAAACCATTGGCGGTATGACCATGCCGAGCTGTCTGAGAGACGGATCTCCGGACGCCTGGGGCCGCCGCGTTATTATTCATCGGATGATGGGCAGCTCCGCTAGCGC
Organism: Marinobacter sp.; assembly: GCF_041686475.1. Classification (GTDB taxonomy): domain Bacteria; phylum Pseudomonadota; class Gammaproteobacteria; order Pseudomonadales; family Oleiphilaceae; genus Marinobacter. The sequence continues at coordinate 25,382 of NZ_JAWLDU010000039.1, read as the reverse complement.
CGACACGGAGATGGACGAACTCACCTACCTCATCGAATCGGGAAGCGATCGGGTCGGTGCGCTGGATTTTCAGCGATCGCCAAGCGAGTATGTGCCGCGAGAGACCGACAATGCGTCCCTTGAAGAACTTCTGGAGGCATCGAGTCGCGTTGAGAAGGGTCTACCATTGACCCCGGACCTGGAGCGAGCCCTGAATCATGGCACCTCTATTGGGGGTGCTCGTCCGAAGGCACTGATACAGGAAGGCGATAAAAAGTACGTCGCCAAATTCTCCTCATCCATCGACACTCAGAATGTTGTGAAGGGTGAGTTTGTGGCCATGCGTTTGGCGGATAAAGCGGGATTGGAGGTTGCCCCGGTACGGATGGAATCGGCGGCAGGTCGTGACGTTCTCCTTGTAGAGCGTTTCGACCGGGTTGCCCGCTTTGGCGGTTTTGAAAGAAAGCTAATGCTCTCTGCCCTCACTCTCTTCCAGTTGGATGAGATGATGGCCCGTTACGCCAGTTATGATTTACTGGCGGATATGATTCGCCAGAAGTTTCACAATCCTACAAACAGTCTCCGGGAGCTATACCGTCGCATGGTATTCAATGTGCTTTGTGGCAATACCGACGATCACGCTCGTAACCATGCGGCATTTTATGACGGTAAAGCATTGGCGCTCACGCCAGCCTATGACATCTGCCCTCAAAACCGGAACACAGGTATCGCCAGTCAGGCGATGGCCTTACTAGATGGTAAGCGCCAGAGCACGCTAACCCTGTGCCGGGAAGCGGCTCACAAGTTTAATCTGAACTCGCAGCATGCCAAGGAGGAGGTTGAATCGTTGGAGCACGTTATTCAAAGCAGCTGGGATCAGGTGTGTGACGAAGCGCAGATGACCGAGACAGAAAAGCGGTTTTTCTGGAAGAGACAGTTCCTGAACCCTTCTATTTACGAGGGCTGACAGCAAAAGAGGGCTAGACGCCCAGTTCCTTTTTCCGGACCGCGATCCATTCGCGTTGGTAGGATAAGATCTCGCTCGCATTGTTCGAGCACATACCACGCGGTTAGGCCTCTTCCAGATCGACGTCTGCGCTCTCCAATGCTATGTTTTCTGGCACAATCAGCTTCCTGCTCCAAAGGCATCACTGCTTTCGATGATAGCTGGGGAATTCTTGATACATTCGCCGTTAGTGACGCAATGAAAAGCAGAAGGGTCTGGCCTCGTCCATGATGCCCCGTCCGTCAAGGGTGGCAAGCCCCGATATCCTAGACACCTGACAGCTGCTTAAAATACTGCTCTTCGAAGCACTTAATCGGGTTCTGAGATCTTATGACCGAGGGCAGCAATAGCCTGCTAATCAACTCCAAGGGCTTGCTATCGTTAGCTCACCACAACAGTTGGATGCATGTCACCAACCTACCGCTGTCCGATTTCCGCACCTGCCACCCTCTATCCCCTCGCTCACACAAAAATCTTGCTCAATTTAATCACCAGACAGGCAATGACCTTTGCACTGATTCTGAAAATTAACTATTTGGCACATGAGTTCGCACCTGTGTCCAACTTGTGTCCATGGCGTGTCCAAAACTTTAAGGAGCTGTTTCCTTGGTTAAAAGTTCTGACCTTTGCCCGCTCAACGACAATTCGTAGCTTGGACACATGTTCATAAAGGCGCTAACCGAAAGCTGGAGGATCGAGAGCCACTAGCAGTGCGCATTGAGTCGCCTTTAAGTCAGGAAGAATATCTTTTTCAACGAGCAGTGCCCTGACATCCGACTCAAATCGCCCTAGGAACCTGTCGGCTAATCGGGACCGAGGCGCGCCAACCTTACCAGGTTGTAGCTCAGAGCCGAGGCCCAAACAAACGCCTTGAAGCCATCGTGACCTTTCCACTTTGCTTTCGTGGCTCCGAAGGCTCTTTTCAGTTCCAAGATATTGCCTTCGACGCCGGCTCTAAAATGACGTAATACGTTAAAGGTCTTCGACTTCACGCCCATGGCGGTGAGCGATACGCCAACAGGCTTGTGAAACACCACGTGCTTAAGCCCCATGGCGCGTCCGGCTGCGACGTTCGCCTGGCTGGCGTAGCCGCCATCGGCAACCACGGAGCGAGGCAGTTTGCCCAGAACAGACCGATGAAAATCCAGAACCGGCAGGAACAGCGTTTTGTCACCGGGGTTACCCTCTTCGATGGTTAACGCGGTGATAAAGCCCCCCGTTTCACTGCTCAGGTTGATCTTGTGGCCGTATTGCACGTCGCGGAATCCCTTGACGATGATGTCTGTGTGGGATTCGAACAGGCTGACGATCTTGTCCGAGGAAGGAACCCGTTCGCCCTGGATAACACGACGTTCGGTCTGCTCGATCACGCGGGATGTCAGCTCCCTGAAGTGTGCCAGAGCGTCCAACCATTTATGGCAGGGTATGGAAGTCTCCGCACCTTCAATGACCTGCTGTCGTCCGCGATCCGCCTGCTTCAATACCAGTCGTGCGATCGTCAGCAGGTCAGGATAGAGTTCGTCCTTGGTCGCCTTTTTCGCGTTGAATATGCGAAAGGCCAGTGACTTCGCCGCCTTACGTTTGTCGGTAAAGCGGATGTTCAGGCCGGTTTCGGTTTTGCTTTTTGCCAGCAGACGACTGATCACACGAACGCCATCATTCAGCAACTGGCTGTCACTGGGCGGGGCGATATGACTGGCCACCACGGTACTGTCGATACGCAGTTTATCCATCGAAATCACGCCCTGGTGCATCTGGTTTCGGGTCAATACCTGGTGCGCCTGCGCCAGAGTTTCTGGCTTGATGCTGCGGATCGTGGACTGCAGGCAGGACCGGCTGGGCGACAGGTGAGCCGGCAATCGGGCAAAGGTTCGGTAGGTCACCGAATCCGACAAATGAAACGCCAGTTGTTCATAGCTGAAACCCAGTTGCTGCCTTAACACCAGACAACGCAGAACACTCTCTGCGCTGAGACCGGTTCGCCCAACGGCTGACACAGACGCGTCTATCAAATCTGCGGCCACCAGCTCAAGAATCTCGGGTTGCCTGTCCAGGACCTCCGACAGCTTCCGGGGCTGACGCCATACTCGTGATTTGAGTAATGTTCGAATATACTGGCCTGAGCATTGCGGGTCTCTCGCATGCTGGATCCTCTTGGTTGTTGGCTGTTTTTTGGTCGCACTTTAAACATACCAGAGCCAAGAGGATTCTTTTACCCTTCCTCAGAATTTTTACCTGAAAATCAGTCGGTTGTTAGTTTTTGGATGGGCACTCATTAATGACTTGAGTAACACAGTTTCCTCGAGCCGTTCGTGCAGATCACTGGTTTCGCAACGCAGCTTGTTAACGACGTCCATTGTTAATGTCCAACTGTGGTTCGAAGTTCGGCTTGCCGAAAAAGTAGCCCTGATAGTACTGGTACCCGAGTGCCTGTAAGGCAGCCAGCTCATGTTCTGTTTCAACACCTTCAGCCACCACTCTAAGATCCAGAGTTTCAGCCAGATTCATGATCATACGAACGATGGCCGCTGCCCCCGCGTCCTCTGCCATATCGCGAATGAACTTCTGATCGACTTTAACCTCGTCCAGAGGCAGGCGCTGAAGGTGTGCCAATGACGAATAGCCGGTTCCAAAATCATCAAGAGAGCACTGAATACCCCGCGCCCTCAATGTCTGCAGTTTTTGAATAGATTGGTCCAATTCGTATTGGGCCAGGGTCTCGGTTACCTCCAGCTTCAGTTTTTGCGGAGAAACGTCGTATTCTTGCAAAAGCTTGAGCGTATTCTCAACGAAGTGGTCCTGATGAATTTGAAGCGCGCTGACATTCACTGACAGCAAGAAATCCCGGGATGCAGCATTTTTTGACCAGGCCGCTAACTGAGATACCGCCTGCGCCATGACCCAATTGCCGACATCTACAATCAAACTGGACTGTTCAGCGATGGGGATAAATTCCCCCGGTGATACCCAGCCAAACTCACTGTGCTGCCATCGAAGCAGCGCCTCGTAGCCAATGATGTGCTTGCCATGGATAATCGGCTGGTAGGCCAACCGGACACCTGCACCACCTTCTTTGATAGCGGCTGCAAGATCCTGCTCAAGCCTGTGATGGTATTGCGTCGTCTCATGCATGCTGCTCTCGAAGACGGTTACCTTACCGCCACCATCCCGCTTGGCCGAGTACATGGCTATGTCCGCACACACCATCAGATCAGCCTGGAAATCAGGGACATCGTCAGATCGCGCAATCCCGACACTGCAATCTACGTGATAGGTCACGTTGTCAATGCGGTACGGCCTGAGTATTTTGGCTCTCACGTTTTCAGCGACCAATTCAGCGTTTTGCGCACTTATTGGGCATTGCGGCGTGTCCGGAATGATGATGAGAAATTCATCGCCGCCGATCCTGGCCAACAAAACGCCTGGCTCGGAGAACTCCGCTAACCGGTGTCCGACTTCCGCCAGAATCGCGTCGCCGGTTTTGTGGCCATGAATGTCATTAATCGCCTTGAAGCGGTCCAGATCAATGAACAACGCAGTAAATCGCGTTTCCGAAGAGATCGACGTCGCAAGGGTCGACAATTGTCGATGAAGCCCCTGACGATTCAGCAATCCCGTCAGACTGTCGTGATCCGCCTGATATTCAGCCAGTTGCTGCTGAGCAATCCGCTCGCTGATGTCTGTTAGTGAGCAGACATACCCACCAGGTAACTTATCGTCACCAGGCTTTACTGCAATTCGGGCGAGAAAATATTTGTCGGGGTGATACTCCGGAACAGAGAATTCAGCCTTCCCGGTCACACTGCCCTTGAGGGATCTGAACAGAGCATGGAGCGCGTTCTCGGGAATAATGTGCCGGATCGACTGGCCCTGGTAGGTTATCAGGTCCCGGCCGAACAGTTGTCGGCTCCCGGAATAAACCTGTGTAACAACCCCATCATTGTCAGTGTCTATGAGTACTTCCGGTATCGTATTCAGAATCGCCGACAGGGCCCTCTCGCTTTTCGCAACTTTTAAAGCAAGCGCCCGATTCTCGGTGACATCATTTAAGGTCCCGTACCAACGAATCGAGCCGTCATTCTGGGCAAATGGCTGAGCAAAAGCCCGGATAATACGCTCGTCTACCTGGTCTGTTCGCGCCAGTCGAAAGGAGTAACTCCAGGGCGTCAGCGCTTCGGCATTTTTTTCAATGCTTTCGATCAGCTCCTCGCGTTCCTCCGGCGCAATTCTACTGATAACCCGATCAAAGCTTTTGGCTTCAGAGGAAGCCAATCCAAACATCCTGGCAAAACCTGAACTGACGAACCTGAAGTCATAAACGGCCCCAGGCCTGCGTTCAAATGTATACACAGCGCCCGGAATCCGATCAGTCAGATTTTGAAGCTCATGTTTTTCACGAGCCAGCTCGTCCGACAAAGCCACCTCTAGAGTAACGTCCCTCTGAACACTGACATAATGGCTTGGTCGCCCATCATCATCCTCGACTGGCGCAGTTTTCAGCTCGACCAGATAACGCGTTCCGTCTTTTGTGTAGTGCACCAAACGAGCCGATACGGTCTCTCCCGCATCCAGCGCCTGCGAAATTCTTTTTAGCTCTTCCCTATCCGTGCCCGGGCCCTGGAACAGGTCCGGGGCTTTGCCCAACAGCTCTTCTTCCGGGTAGCCAGTCAGTTCGCATAACGCAGGATTGGCATAGAGTATCGACCGCTTTCCTGTCTCCGGATGCTTCTCTGCCGTCGTAATGAGCACCATGTCGGGCATAACGTCGACAGCTTTTGTGAGGATCCGGGATTGCTGGCGAACTTTGGAGGCTTCAAGCCGGCTCCAGTGCCTTGCCACGAAATCGGCGGCGTCAGACAGGATATCAAGCGTCTCTGATGGCCAGGGCTCACTCTGATTCCTCACTTCTTCTTTCCAGACCTCGAAAGATCGGCGGGCCCCAAGCACTGTGGTTCCATCGGGCCGCTCATACTCGGCATGCGTGTTTGGCCCGCCCGCCCATTCTCGGACAAAACCCAATGTTGGCCTTGTTAAAATCAGCCCGGCCCCCGCGACACTGTCGATGGGGACTATCGCGATATCGCCCAGACCTTCGGATTCAGCAACGGTTTTAAACCACGGTATCGAATCCCGGTCGTGCAGCAGAATGGGTTCCCGGGAATCAGACAGATGCTCCTGACAGCGTTCAACCAATGTTTCGTTCGCACTGTCGCCAATGACCGTGCCCGGAAGACAAAACATAACATGGCTGGCTTTAAACCAGACCTTTAGAAGCTCTGCGGTGTTTCGGAGGGTTTCTTCTGAAGCTCTGCCAGTATTTTTCTCACCGGGTACATCAAACTCTTTCAGCCTCCGTAAAAACTCAAGCTTGGATTGACTACTGGCAAGACGGCTTGTCATCTGTATCCGATCAGCAATGTAATGCCCCACCAGCTCCATCATCAAAAGAACCGAAAACCGGATCTGGAAAGCCGGAACATTCGGGCGGCTGCCGTGGCTAGCCAACATCCCCCACAACCTGCCATCCACTATAATAGACAGGGTCAGAGTGGATTTAACGCCCATATTGCGCAGATAAGTCAGATGGAAAGGAGACGGCCAACGCAACAAGGCTCTCGACAGGTCCAGAGGCTCTCTGCCATCAGTCTGTGGCGAAAGCGGAGCGGGCTCAGCATCCACATCCGCGATTAACCGCAAGCGATTTTCCAAGTACAGGCGACGAGCCTGCGCCGGGATATCGCTCGCTGGAAAATGCTGCCCGATAAACCGCTGTTCCAGCCCCTCAGATACCGCCTCTGCAATAACCTGGCCGTGCCAATCGTCGTCAAAGCGATAGACCATGACCCTGTCGAACCCGGTCAATGCCTGCACAGAGGACACACTCGTCGTGGCCAGGTCGTCAAGAGTGTCACACGATTCGATAGCGCGAGTAAGCCGGAGAAGACCATTAAGGTCATGAAGACAGTTTGGGTCGCCAACCCTATCTTTCACCGGGATAAATTCTATAACGCGAAGGTTCGGCTGCGAGGGTGGCTGATGTGCCAGCAGTTCCAAACGTGGCTTTGGAGACTTGGCAGCGTCGGCGTCAGAGACTGACACTACGCCGATGTACTTCTGCTCGTGAGCGGTCGGTGACGTTTCCAGTGCCGATTGAATAAACGGCTCGATAACAGGAAACGCGACAGCTATATTCTGGAAAGGCTCAGGTACCGGGGTCTCAAGTAGCCGTGGAAGATTCTCGGACCAACGTACGAGTCGGTGGTTATCCGCCTCGAAAACCAGTATGGCCCCGAAGTTCTGAAGTTGCTCCGGATGTGCAATGTCCTCTGATTCACAATGGCTGAACAGGTTTTCTGTGTTCACCGATCCATAGCCATCACTGCTCGCCATACAACGTCATTCCGGGCCACTGTCCATTCATTAGGTTTATCAACACTACAGCCAAACACTACAGAACATCAATGAAATTTCGCTGTAAGCGGCCATTCCGAGACGTCCTGCCGCCCCACTGAATTTCGCCCTACAGTAACCTCTCACTTCCCAACAAGAGGTTACTCCCATGAGAAAGCACCGAACTCCGGAACAGTGGCAGTCCCTGATCGATCAGCAGCGTGACAGCGGTTTGTCGGCCACGCAGTTCTGTAAGCAGCAGAATATTGGCTATGCCAGCTTCTGCAACTGGCGTAAGCGCCTGTTGGATTCGCCGGTCAATGAGGCTTCAGATTCCAGTGAAGCCGGTTTCTTAGATCTGTCCTCATTGATGGGTGCTTCATCATCAGCCGGTCCAGGCTGGAACATTGTACTGAGCTTGGGCAATGGCGTTGAACTGCGGCTGAGCCAGGGCGGATGATTGGCCTGGATAGCCAGGCCCGGATCTGGCTGTGCACGGAGCCTACGGACATGCGCAAGTCCTTCCGGGGCCTGAGCGCCCTGGTCCGGAATCAGTTGAAACAGGATCCGCTCAGTGGCCACTATTTTGTCTTCGTTAATCGACGCAAGACCCAGATGAAGATGCTCTATTTTACGGTCACGGGCTATTGCCTGTGGGCTAAACGTCTGGAGCAGGGGCAGTTCCGGGTACGGCCGTCTTCTGCTGGTCAACGCGCTTTGACTCTGGCTGATCTTCAGTTACTGATTGACGGCATTGAGGTGCAAAAATACCGTCAATTCAAGCGTTTTCAAGGAGCATGACAGGCTGGGATTCGGTATAATAACGGCCATGAATTCAACAGCTTCCGCACCCTATTCCAACGCACCTTCTTTCTCGGCCCTGACCGAGGAGAATGCGTTGTTGCGAGAGCAGTTGGGTGCCCAAGCGGAAGCGATTCGCCAGTTAACTCATCAGTTGGACTGGTTCAAGAAACAGCTGTTCGGCCCCAAATCTGAGAAGCAGGTGTTCGATCTGCCGGAACAGGACAGCCTGTTCCAATCCAATGAAGCGCCGGTTCCGGAGAAGCCGCCGGAAGATGAAAAGCGCACAATTCGGGCTTACCAACGGGGCACCGGCAAGAAGCAGCGGGACGATGACTGCCTGAACGACACGGGCTTACGCTTTACCGCCGATGTGCCGGTGGAAGTCATTGAGCACCTGCCGCCGGAGTTGACCGGGCCGGACGCCGATCAGTACGACATCCTTGGCACCAAGACCACCTACCGGCTGGCCCAGAGGGCCGCCAGTTACGTGGTGCTCAAGTGCGAGCGCCCGATGTTCCGGCGCAAAGGAGCCGAGAAGCCGGTGACGACTCCAGCTCCATTCAACGTGCTGGACAACAGCCTGGCCGACGTCAGCCTGCTGGCCGGTCTGCTGGTGGACAAGTTCCAGTTCCACCTGCCGCTGTATCGCCAGCATCAGCGCATTCAACAAGCGGGCATCACCGTCAGTCGTAGTACCCTGACCAACCTGGTCAAGCGGGCCATTGATCTGCTGCGGCCTATTGTGGATGCCCAGACCGACAACGTGCTGCGCAGTCGGGTGCTGGCGATGGACGAAACGCCCGTCAAAGCCGGCCACCAGGGCCGGGCGGGCCCGCATAAAGGCAAAATGAAGACCGGCTGGTTCTGGCCATTGTATGGGGATGCCGACGAAGTGGTGTTCACCTACTCGAACAGCCGGGGCCGGGCCCATATCGAGCAGGTGCTGAACGATCAGTTCACCGGCACCCTGATCAGTGACGGCTACGCCGCCTATGCCCGGTACGCGCAACAGCAAGAGGGCGTCACCCACGCCCAATGCTGGGTGCACGGCCGTAGGTACTTTATCGCCGCCCAGAACGATCACCCGGAGAAAGCCACCGAGGCCCTGCAACAGATCGCCAAACTGTACCGAAACGAAGAATACATCCGCACTCAGCAACTGACCGGCGAGAAGAAACGCCAGTACCGGCTGGAGCACTCACAGCCGGTTGTTAAGGACTTCTTCCAGTGGTGCATGGATCAGTTGGAACCCGGTGGCCTGCTGCCCACTGATCCGCTGACCAAAGCCCTGAACTACGTGATCGCGCGTGAAGCCAGCCTCCGGGTCTTCCTGGAAGACCCGGAGGTGCAACCAGACACCAACCATCTGGAGCGGGCCCTGCGTCCCATCCCCTTAGGGAGGCGTAACTGGATGTTCTGTTGGACCGAACTGGGCGCGGAACACCTGGGCATCATCCAGAGCCTGATCACGACCTGCAAACTCCATGGCCTCAACCCGTACACCTATCTGGTGGACGTACTTCAGCGCATCAGCCAACATCCGGCCAGTAAGGTGGTGGACCTGACCCCGCGACTCTGGAAAACCCGGTTCGCCGACAACCCATTACGGGCACTGATTGATCCGCGCCACACGGACCGACAGGCCGCACAGCCAGAGGCCACTCATGCGCATTGACGACTTGAGCATCGATCAGTTACTGGAGCTGAACCGGTATATCTGTCAACGTATCGATGAACTGCAAGATCAGGAAAATCTGCAAGCGTTGAGCCAGTTGCGGGTGGGGCTGAAAGTGACCTTCGAAGGCCGGGACGGCCCAATTCTGGGGATCGTCACCAAGATCAACCGCAAGAGCGTGATCGTACTGGGTGACGACGGCACCAAGCAATACAAGGTCTCGCCAAACCTGCTCCGGCCTCTACGTGATGTGAAATAAGTCCACTACGTCGTGGAATGACCGTTTACATTTCGCTTTGCAATAAAATATTCTTTTTCGATTTAATTGCGCATCAAAATTCGATGAAAGAGAACATCCTTACCCTGTCAGTTGCGGCCATTTCTTCTAATCCGAAACGCGATAATGCCTGTCAAACGGATTTCTGACCAAATCCAGCACCCTGTAGAGCTCTTTAAAATCGTTGTTGTGAGCATGCTCGGCTGCCCGATTAATAAGATTATCCCGTGGAACATTGACCGGATTGGAATTCATAAGAGCTTCGTAACACTGCTTCGGCGTTCGACCTGTCACCGTCAACCTCAAGTGCCAGCGGCGGTACCAATCAAGATACAGACCGGCATCCGGACCGAAGAGCGCCGCGCTTATGCCACCACCCCCGGTATCTTCGGCAAGCTTATGAAAAAACGAGTGGTAATCGGTCTTGCTCCTTGCGAGCAGCTGGCGAAAATCCTGGATTAACTCGCGGTCCTCAGGCATGGCACCTTCGAGGCCAAGTCGAGCTCTCATCCTGTCTAATAAATAGTCCTCGTAACGCACCTGAAACTCTCTGACAGCACGGGTGGCCTCGGCTACTGCCCGAGACTCGCCGCCATGAAACAGCCCAATGAGCGCTTCGGCCAACCGAGAAAGGTTCCATTGGGCAGCAAACGCCTGACTGCTGAACGCGTAGCGGCCGGTGACATCCAGCGCATTCGGGGTTGCGTCGGGGTCGTAGTAGTCAAGAAAGGCAGACGCCCCGTAGTCCAGCGTTTCTCCGGCTATCGACGTCTTGTCGGTATCCATAACCCCATGTACAAATCCGAGACTCACCCAGTGCGCCACCAGTCTGGCCTGTTTATCCACCGCCCAACGGAGCAATGAAAGGTAGGGGTCCGGCTGTACCATCAGTTCAGGGCACAGTCTGGCAATGGCGTAATCTGCCAGCGTCTGCAATTCATCCCGCTTTTGATGCCTGGCGAAATACTCGAATGTTCCGATGCTGATATGACAGGTCGCCACTCTGGCCAATATGGCACAAGGTTCCGGACTCCCCCTACCAGCACGGCCTCCTGCAACAGTCAGTGCCAACGACCTTGTGGTTGGAACCCCGAGGGCATGCATGGCCTCACTCATCACATACTCCCTGACGGCCTCTGCCAGGGGATACCGGCCATCACCACCCCGGGTAAATGGCGTTCTGCCAATCCCGATTAATTGAATATCCTTTCGCTGCTGGCAACGGTCTATCACCTCGCCAAGCAGCACTGCCCGGTCATCCCCAAGTTTGGAGGCAAATACACCAAATTGATGCCCCGCAAAGGCAGTTGCAATGGGTTTCGCCCCCACGACTAATTGATTACCGGAGAGTAAGCTGGACAAAAGTACCTCATTATCGAGTAAGTCCGGATCACTCATTCCGAGATCACGGGCAAGGGTACGATTCAAGGCAACCAGTTTCGGGTTCACCATCGGGTCCGGATGACCGGGTCTGAAGAACGATTCAGAAAGGCGAGCATAGCTGTTGTCAAAGCACATGCCTGACATGACCTTAGGCGGTCCATTGCTTATCAGGTGAGGTGACGTAACTGCATTCATCTGAACTTTTCCGAAAACTAATGTCGAAACGATACTAGTAACATAACAATAGATTGTCAATTTAGTAGTGAAGCGCTATCATCTGACTATGCCACATTCGCCTGAACGAATTGCTGATTTATTGGTCCACCTGGCCCGTCGCTCCGTGCAGTGCTCTGCGTCAGAACTGACAAGTGCGCAATGGGCGGCGTTGCGGTTTTTTGCTCATGCCAACCGCTTCTCTCGTCAACCGTCTGTGTTTGCCAGTTATCACGGAACCACCCGAGGCACGGCCTCTCAGACGGTAAAATCCTTGGTAAAACTCGGCTATCTGGAACGCAGCCGTGGCCTGAGCGATCGACGAAGCGCTGTGTTCGACGTTACCCAGGCTGGGATGGAAGCCCTGGAAGCAGACCCGTTGAAGGCCCTGGTGCAATCACTCGATGAGTTACCCGCAGACAAACGCGCAGGACTTTGCGAGGCTTTGGTCATGCTGAATAAAAGCACTGAGGAGTCTGGAGAAAGTGAAGAAGATACCCATTTTGGAACCTGCTCCAACTGCAAATATTTTCAACGAAATGGACAGGGCGCCGATTATTGCACCCAATCGGAAGCAGCATTAGACCTTTATGAAATCGATAAGCTTTGCTGCCGGTTCTCAAGTGTCTGACCCAAGAAGGCCTGCATGCGCCTGGCTATTCCAAGACCTCCTGCGTCGTTTCTTGGCGTCATATAATTGCATCAGAGACCGTTTAACGGGGCGCGCAGGCGGGGTGGTTTCATAAAGCTGACTGTAACGCTCTCGAATCAGTGAAAATTGCTGGCCTGAATACCTGAAGGTCAGCCTTGTTCGCCCGGCATCCTCGCCCCTCCGCACTCAACCAGCGTAGACACCTTGCCAGCACTCATAGCCTCCCTTAGCAACGCCACTGACATATCAAAAAAGGAAGCAAGCAACTCGGCGTCAACAACGATGTCGGCCTCATGGAACTGGACACCATCCGAGGAAAAGGTTTTCACTCTTCGTCTCCTTTGGCGAAACAGCTGTGGCAGGCATCAGACTTTCGCCTTTAAATTCGAAAAACACCGGGGCTGCTATACTCTATTGTATAGTCAGCAAAGCCTTCCGCACTGAGGCAATGGGGCGGAATTTGAACGCTCTCTGCCGTAGATTCGCAAGGGTTTCATGTGGAATCAATCCGCAAAAGCGTAGCCACGGTTTCTGAAGGTATGCACCGGCAGCGCTTCCCCGGTTTCTCTGGCGATATTGCTCCGTAACCGGCTGAGCACAGGGTCCAGCCGGCGGGTGTCGTTTGCCTGGCCGCTGGGGGGCAGGGCCTGGCAAAGTTGTTCCCGCGTTACCGGGGCATGCGGGCTTTGCATCAGTAATTCCAGAAGTTTTGCCTCGGTGCTTGTGACCCCCACGGTTCCGCCACCCGGGGCGTGAAGCGTGCGCGTGGTGGCATCGAGGCGCCAACTCGGGGCCGGGTTCCGGAAGTCCGCTGCCTGCAGCCTTGCCACCAGTTGATCCGTTTGCGCCTTCAATTCCGGCAGGTTAACCGGTTTGATCATATAGGCATCGGCACCCACCGTCAGCCCGGCGATGCGGTCCTCCAGCTGCCCCCGGGCGGTTACCATAATAATGCCAAGGCTCAGGCCAAGGGTCTGGCGCAGCTGCCTGGCCACCGTTATGCCATCGCCGTCCGGCAGGTTCAGGTCAAGGATCAGTACATGCCAGTTGCCTGTCTGTAACTTTTCCCGCATCTCGGCTACATTGTTGGCACCGTCAGCGTTGAAACCATAAAAATTGAAAAAATCCACCATCTCGATACAGAGGTCGACCGAGTCTTCCGTTATCAGAATGTTTGCGGGGGTCATTTGTGTTCGCCGTCTTTTATGCCTGTTGCTGACATTGTTTGTGGTTTCAATATGTCACGGCGCCCAGGGGCTGTCCCGTGAAGATGGGCTGGTGATCGAGCCCGGCCAGAGCGGGCCGGTTGATCTGGGCGCCTACGCACGTGTTCACAGGGAGGCCGGGCCTGACCCAAGTATAGACGAGTTCCCGGCGCCGTCATCGTTGCCTGCCATGGCGGTTTTTGAAAAGCTGGATGGGCCTCTCTCGTTCGGGTTTACCCGGGATGTGATCTGGCTGCACTGGCAGATCTTGCAAACGGGGGACCAGCCGGCTACCTGGTGGCTGCAGGTGGCGCCCACATTCCTGGACCAGGTGGAATTGTACCTGCAGGACGCGGATGGCGGCCTGACCCGCCTGGAGTCGGGAGATCACGTACCGCTGCAGAAACGACCCATGGCCTCCCGCCATTTTCTGTTCCCGGTGACCCTCACCAACCAGCCAATAGATCTGTTTGTACGGGTGCGGTCCACCAGCACGGTAACGGCAAGCTTTAACCTGTGGCACCCGGATGCTTTTCTGAACTTCGCCAGCCAGCAAAACCTGCTGTACGGACTGCTGTTCGGCCTGACCCTGCTTGCCCTGGTGATCGCCCTGCTGAGCTGGTTCTGGCTGCGCCAGGTTTTTTTCCTGAATGCGGCTTTGTACCTGCTGGCCTATGGCGGCCTGCACCTGTCACTGAACGGATTTGACCAGTGGCTGTTTTACCCCGCATCGCCCTGGCTGTCGGATTCCCTCGTTGGCATGGCCGGCTATGGCAGTGGCGCAGCCCTTACGGCGACCGTACTGAGCTATTTGCGGCCCCGGCAGGATCACCCCTGGCTCTGGGGCCTGCTGGCTGGCTGCGTGGGTGTGGCCAGTGCCGGAACGCTGGTAGCGGCACTGGGGTATTACCCGTTGATTGCACCCTTTCTTATGTTGTTAAGCCTGGTTGTTGTGTCCGGCCTGCTGGCCCTGTGCCTGCTGACATTGCGCAAACAACCCCTGGAAGCCAGCCTGATGCTGTTGCTGTTTGGCCCGGGTTTCGTGGCGATTGTGCTGCAGGCACTGCGAAACCTGGGCTATTTACCCCTGAATTTCTGGACATCCCACCTGTGGGCCGTGACTGCCCTTTTCCAGGTGCTGTTCACGGCTTTGGCCGTGTTGCTGAAGGTTCGCACGGAACAGGCGCTGCTGCGGGCAGAGCGGGAGCGCAGCCAGACAGAACGGGAATTCCTGGGCATGATGGCCCACGAGCTGCGCACGCCCCTGGCCATCTTTGAATCCGCTCTGACCAATATCCGGTTAAGGGTGCAATCCGTTCAGCCCGAACTTGCCCCCCGATTCCAACGGGTAACCACCGCACTGGCGCGAATGAACACCCTGATCGACAATGCCCTGGCCGAAGACCGTATCAACGGTGACGGGCTGCGTTTCGAATTTCAGCCCGTTCGCCCCTCCGAGGTGGCAGAGCAGGTAAAAAACCTGGCCCTGACCAGTGACAAACAGCGCTTACAGATCGTGTTGCCGGAAGACGACAGGCCGGTTTCGGCCGACCCCTACTGGCTGGTACTGGCACTACTGAACCTGCTGGACAACGCGGTGAAATACTCGCCGGCAGGAGGTCTTATCCAGCTTGCCTTTGAATGGGATTCGGCAAGCCTGCGGATACGGGTGCAGGACGGCGGAATCGGCGTGCCAGCGGATGCCGCAGGCCGCCTGTTTGAACGATTTTTCCGTGCACCCAATGCCCGGGCCCTGCCCGGCGCATCCGGTATTGGCCTTGGGCTGCACCTGGTAAAACAGGTGGTTGAGGGCCATGGCGGCGCCGTGTGGTATGAAGCTGCCCCGGAAGGCGGATCCCGGTTCACCATTTCCGTGCCTGCGGGCACGCCATCCTGAATGTCCCTCTCGAATACTGAGTCTTAAACCCTGAATACCCCAACCACCATCAAGACTGCATCGATGCATCTGCAAGGTTATGCAAGGTTATGCAAGGTTATGCATGTTATCGCAATAAAAAAGCCTATTATTCAACGTGTTATAGGTATCCTTCCGACCCGATTGGGCTATGATTGAGTCTGGGGTAGCCCCGTGCTTTTGCCCCGCCCACTGCTAATAACAACCGACTCTCCCGGACCCTGGCAAAAAAAACAGCAAAGGTCCCATCGGCAACATCAAGAGGTTTTGCTATGAAGGCGCATCATTCCGACAAGAGACAGCTTCGCCGGGCTGAAAGGGGCAAATGGCTGGCACTCAAGCTTGTGATGGCACTAATGGGGCTGGTACTGGCTAGTGAGGTGGCATTGGCCGATCTTGCTGACGGAAAGTTTGGTCGGGCACAGGTATTCGACGTGCAGCGATCACCTCCATTTCCTGACGCCGGAAGCTCATTTACTGTATCTGGTTTCCAAGAACCCAACGAACCTCCTAATTTCACGCCTTACACAATCCCGGAGGGTGGGTGGATAGAGTTCGAACAAGTCAGTGGAGACCCGAACTGTAGTTATAGCATTGAGCTATACGACACCAATGGCACATTAGACCGGCAAATACACTCCGAGGGTGAAGTTTATGGCTTGGGGCAAGCGGGTTTTCTCCATGTCAGTGGCGGCGAAAGTCCAGGGACTGGAACATTTGTTGCAAATAGTGGCGGATTTGATACTGGAGACTCATTCACTTATACGCCGGAAACCGGGCTTGCGACCTGTTTACAGACGGAAAGCTACCCGGCCAATCCTGTTCCGAATGATGAGCCGACCACTAACTATGACGTTGGTGGATCTCTGACGGGACTTGGTGATGGTCAAACTGTGGTGTTGCGCCAGGGCGCGGAAACGCTCAGTTCAACCAGCAACGGTGCTTTTAGCTTCCCGACACCACTAGCGGATGGCAGTAGTTACGGCGTTGTTATTGATGAACAACCAAGCAACCAGGTTTGCGATGTGACCAATGGAAGTGGTTCTATTTCGAGCTCCGACGTCACCAACGTCTCTGTGAGTTGCGTCACCAGCGATTTTAGTATTGGCGGCACGGTTACAGGCCTTGAAGGCAGTGGCCTGGTACTGCAGAACGATGGTGGTGACGATCTGTCGATTGCCGCCAATGGCAGTTTCACCTTTGCCACGGCGCTGGCCGACGGCAGTGGTTACGACGTCACAGTGCTGACCCAGCCGGGTTCGCCCAGTCAGACCTGTAATATCAGCAATAGCAGTGGCACGCTTGCCGGTGCCAACATCACTGATGTGACAGTGAACTGTATTACCGACACTTTCACTCTGAGTTTTGACAGTGCCGGTGGCACGCAGGTGGACGACATCACTCAGGATTCTGGCACAGCCATCACCGAACCATCTAACCCAACTCGGGAAGGCTATAGCTTTCTCGATTGGGATCCAGAGCTACCCGCCACTATGCCTGCCGGTGATCTTGATTTGACTGCCCAATGGACCGCCAACACCTACAGCATTGCTTATGATGCCAATGAAGGCACGGGTACGACCGCTGACAGCAGTCACACATATGATACTGCGTCTGCACTGACCAGCAACGGCTTTACCCGGGAAGGCTACAGCTTTGCCGGTTGGAACACTGCTGCCGATGGGTCTGGAACCAGTTACGCCGATGGCGAAAGCGTTACTGATCTATCAGCTACCAATGGCGCAACGGTCACCCTTTATGCCCAGTGGACCGGCAACACCTACAGCATTGCTTATGACGCCAATGAAGGCACGGGCACGACCACTGACAGCAGTCATACTTACGATACGGCGTCTGCACTGACCAATAACGGCTTTAATCGGGAAGGCTACAGCTTTGCCGGTTGGAACACTGCTGCCGATGGGACTGGGACCAGTTACGCCGATGGCGCAAGTGTTACCGATCTATCTGCTACCGATGGCGCAACGGTCACCCTTTATGCCCAGTGGACGGCGAACGAGTACGCCCTGACCTTCGATAGTGACGGTGGCACTGAGGTTGCCGATATTACTCAGGACTTCGGCACCGCCATCACCGCCCCGACCGACCCGACCCGCGAAGGCTTCACTTTTGCCGGCTGGGATCCGGTGGTGCCCGCCACCATGCCGGTGAATGGCCTTGCGCTGACGGCGCAGTGGGACGAGGTAGCCCTGAATATCACAGCTACGGCACTGGAAGGCGGCAGCGTTTCCCCTGAAAGCGCAAGTGTGGGCCTGGGCGACACGGCGGAGTTCCAGTTCACTGTGGACGGGGGCTATCTGTTCGATCAGGCCAGTGGCTGTGGCCTGGCCGTATCCGGGCAGACTTTGACCACCGCTGAGATCACGGAAGACTGCTCGATTCAGGTCAGTTTTGAGCGTGTGGCCTCTGCCGGTTCCGGTACCGAAGAAGATCCGTTTATTATCACCGATGGCGCGGACCTGCCCAATCTTGACAGGTATAAAACAAGCTTCTTTGTGCTGGATGGTGGCGAAGATTCGACCCTGGAAGTCGGAAGCGGCTGGCAGCCCATTGGCAGCGATGAAGATCCGTTCACCGGCTCGGTGACCAGCATTGACGGCAACCCCGTTATCCTGACCGGGCTGGGTGGCCAGCCGGTGTTCGATCAGATTGGCCCCGGCGCCCGGGTTTCCAACCTGATCATTCAGGGCAGCCAGAATCCGTCGGCGGGCGACAACGCCGGGCTGCTGGCAAACAGCATTCGTGGTACTGAAGAAAACCCCGCGAACGTAAGTAATATCACCATCGACGCAACCAGCAGCATCAGTGGCAGCGGCGCCGTGGGTGGCCTGGCAGGCACGGTTGAATACGCCAACCTGACGGGCATTACCATCGAAGGCGATGTGAATGGCGGTGACCAGGTGGGTGGCGTAGCCGGCACACTGGAGCGCAGCACCGCCAGGGATATTCTGGTCAATGGTGATGTGACGGGTAGCGGCGTTCAGATCGGCGGCATAGCCGGTCGCATTGACGATGCCGGTATCAGCGACGGTGCCGTGAATGGCAATGTTGCCGGTGGCGGTGAAGTCGGCGGCATTGGCGGCAATGTGTCAGCCTCGGATCTGCGCAACCTTGCCTTTAATGGCGGCGTTACGGGCGGCAGCAGTGATGATGACCTGGTCGGCGTGGTGGACCAGAGCTCGGATATCCAGCAGGTTGCAAAAGACACCGGCGAGTCACCAGCCCAGCCTTTCAGCTGGCAACTGCTGAGTGCCAATGGTGACCCGTTGGAGAACGATATTCTGGCCACGGATGACGATATTCTGATTGCCATCGAGGGTGGCGTTCTGCCGCTGGCGATCAACGGCACGGTTCAGCGCGGCAATGCAACCGAAGATCTCGCGCAGGAAATCCGCCAGGGCGTGGTACTGAAAGACGCTGATGGCGACCGCAATGTACTGACCTTGCGCGACAACCGTTATGTGTTCCGCGCCCAGCGGGGTGGCCTGTACGAGCTGAACTTTGAAGACAGCGATGGCCAGGCATTTACTGCTGAACTGGATATTCGCGCTCAGGTTGCCTTCACCAGTACCCGGCAGCCGGCTGCAACCGGTGAGGAAGTGACGGTGAGGGCCGCGCTGCAGGGTATTCCGGCACAGTTCCCGGTTACCGTGCCTTACCAGGTGGAAAACCACAATCTGCTGGGCAGTTCTGACCTGGATGCCACCGGCAGCTTCCGGTTTGAAGCCGGCGGCGAACAGGAAAGCATTGTATCCCTCCGTCTTACCCCTGCGGCCACCGTTGGCGACGTAACCATCGCGCTGCAGCAGGGCCAGGGCGCCGACGATGCGCTGCTGGGTAACCCCGCCGAGCATCGCCTGGTACTGCGCCAGCCCGCCGAATTGCCCTTGCCCGTGCGTCTGGGCATTGAGCAGGGCGTTGACGACTTGTCTGACCTGCCGGTTGCCTCCCGCAACGAGGGTGTAGTAACCGTCACCGCAATCAGCCCTGCAAACGGGGTAGCGTTTGATCCGGCTTCCCACAGTTTCGACTGGAGCCAGTCGTCGCTTGTGCTTGGTGTTCAGAACGAAACAGGCGCCAGCGTGCAGATTGACCCGGCCCGGATGACAACTGAAGACCTGGGCACGGTGCGGGTTCTGGTTACTGAAACTGCAGGTGCCCAGCGCCAGGTGACTGCGGCAACGCGGCTGCGGTTTGTGGGCGACGACGACCTTGAAGCCATCGTTGCCTTCGACGGATTCCTGACCGACGGGCAGGACAGCCGTAACCGGCGGCCGATCTGTCCCGAGGGTAGCGGTAACTTCAGGGACCAGCCAGACCGCAATTGCAGCGAGACTGATCGCACCGAAGGGGCCGTCTACCTGGAAGCACCCATTGGCTACAGGCTGGCCCTTGGCCAGATGTCTGAGCGGGCTTCCTGGGAAACCGGCGATTTCGGCCTGGAAATCAGCGACGATGAAATCCGTGACGAGGGGGCTGATGTTGCTGTCAGAAACGCCCGTGATACGTTGTTCCGCCACCTTGGTTACCTGGTGGACTTCGAAGTGTCCGGGCTGGATTTTGCCGGCCAGTCGGTGCCGGTGGTTATTCCCCTGCCAAGGGGCGAGGCGATACCGGCGGATGCCGTGTGGCGCAAATATATTCGCCAGAACTGGGAAACCTTTGCCGAAGATGACGCCAACCAGCTGTTCTCTGCCTCGTCTGCCGGTGACTGCCCATGGCCCGGTTCCGACCGCTGGACAGCCGGGCTGACCGAGGGTGATAACTGTGTCCGTCTGGTGATCCAGGACGGCGGCCCGAATGATCTGGATGGCGTTGCCGACGGGGTGATCCGTGACCCGGGCACGTTGGCCGTCAATAATGGCAGTGACGGCCAGAAGCTTGTCAGTAACGGTGGCGGTGGCGGCCTGAGCTCCATGGGCGGCATGCTGCTTGTGTTGGCGGCCCTGAGTCTGTTCAGGCGGCGCCGGTTGCTGCTAGTGCTGGCACTGCTGGCCGCCGGTTCCGCGCAGGCGCAGACCGGCGGTAACTGGTCCCTGGGCGCCCAGTTGGGCCAGGCCTCGACGGATATCAGCAGCGCAGATATCAACGACCGCCTGAACAAAGCGGGGGTGACGGGCCAGGCCTCGGTAACTGACAATGATCGCCTGGCTGGCCGGATTTTCATTGGTTACCAGTGGAACCGGTATCTGGGCTTCGAAGGCGGGCTGGTCGATCTTGGCGAGATTACCATGCGCCTTTCGGGCACCGACCCCGGCCTGAGCGCCGCTGATCTTGATGACGTCCGGCCCGGAACAGGTCGCGGCCTGGAGTTTTCCGCTGTTGGCCGTTATCCGCTGACCGAGGAGCTGGATGTGACCGGTCGGTTGGGCATGCTGCGCTGGCGTACAAGCCTGAATTTCGAGGGTGGCGGCTCGGACCTTAACATGGGTAACGATGCGGTTTTCGGTCTTGGCCTGGAATACCGGCTTCATGAATCCTGGTCTGCCCGCGTATCGATTGACCGCTACCGGGTAGAACACGACGACACAGATCTGGCCGCCGTTGGGATAAGTTATCATTTTGGCGGGCGCTGAGTTCCCTTACAGCCTCATAATGCAGCGCCGGGCCCGCCTGTTTTCCTGCGCCTTTCCGTTGGGCGCAGGGCTGATGATGGTGGCCGTTTTCCTGTCGGGTGCCGGGGTTGCTGACGCCCTGATGTATCATCGGCCGTCTGTTCTGGGCGGGGAATGGTGGCGGTTGTTGACCGGCCACTGGGTTCACCGAAGCGGCTACCATCTGGCCCTGAACCTGGCGGGGCTGGTTCTGGTCTGGCATCTGTTTGGTGAGTTTCTGCAGGGGCGCCACTGGTTGGTGCTGACATTCCTGGTGGCGCTGGGCCAGTCTGTCAGCTTGATGTTTGTTTACTCGGATATCCTGTGGTTCGAAGGACTGTCCGGGCTGTTACACGGACTGTTGGCTGCCGGTGCCGTCATCGCTTTTTCGCGGGCCCCGGTGGTTTCGGGGCTGGTTCTGGCAGTGCTTGCGTTCAAGCTTGCTGCCGAGGCCTGGTTTGGTGGTTCGGCGCAGATGGAGGCCTTGCTGGGCCAGCCGGTTCTGGCTGAATCCCACTGGTGCGGAGCCATTGCCGGCTTGCTTGGTGGTTGTATTCTGGCAATCTGGTCAAGAGGGGTTCAACCCACTGACTGAGGCTGGCAATAAGCCGGCTCATCCGGCTTTTCGAATGGCGTTTGCACGGCCTTCAGCAAGCGGTGGAATTCGGCGAAGTCGCCATCAACGGCCCTTGCGGCTGCCCGTTCAACAAGATGGTTGCGGGGGATGACCAGCGGGGTGGCAGTGGTCATTGCCCGGTGGCACTCCTCCGGGTTCCGGCCGGTTAGGGTCAGCGCAAGATGCCAGCGGCAATACCAGTTGAGATAATCCACAGGCCCGGAACACAAAAGTGCAAAGTTTGAAGGGGCTACCCAGCCCCTTGACCCTTCCCGGAAACATGCACCTCAATAAAGTGCGTCTCTCTCTTCCCCTCGTCTCCCAGTTGCCTGAATAGGCTTTAGTTGAGTTCCGGTTCGTCCATGCCGAGTAACTACAATGTAGCCACGCATATCTTCTCAAGTCGCCTGAGAGATTTCGTTCAGCCGTGGAGAATGATTTTCTGGCCATTCGATGAGCTGAGATGGTGCCAAATATCATCAGGCAATGAAGAAAATTCGTGAAAAAAGACAGTGTAATCCACGGGCGTTTGCGTCATCAGCATCATCAGCTCCCTGAAGAGTTCGACATCAAAAGCCTCAAGGCCCAGTTTTGCTGACCACATCCTTCGCATTTCCGCCTGCATCACCTCCGGGAAACCCCGCTCAATCGCCTCAAGTTGAGCCAGTTCGTCCTCATGAGCGCCTAACAACGGCCTCAGGGCTGAACAGAAACTCTTGAAGTTTTGTTCTGCCGCCGCGGGTTGGTTTAAGAAAGCGAAATGCTGTCCCCCACCGGTCCATGGTTGATAAAAGGGTTCAAATATTTCACAGAATCCGAAGGGCCCGTAATCCAGTGTAAAACCGCCGGCAGCGCAGTTGTCACTGTTAAAATTGCCCTGGCAGTAACCAACCCTGATCCAGTTCGCTACCAGTGAGGCAAGACGGCTGCGGAACGCCCGCGCGAGCATCACGATTTTCGTCGGAGTCGCAAGGGTTTGGTCAATATCGCCGTTGTACTCCCGGTCCATCAGGTGCAGCACCAGCTGCTCCAGCTCTTCAAGCGCACGGGGGTGTTCCTGCTTCCGGGCCCTGCGTCCGAAGAGTTCGAGTTGGCCCACCCGAATGAATGACGGAGCCACACGGGTCGAGATCGCAACCGGCTCTGGAATAAGCTGGTCCGGGTCCCTTGCATGGGAGCCCTCAGAGTACCAGGGCCGTCGCACCTTCTCCGTTTTCGATACGTACAGACTCAGAGACCGGGAGGTGGGCACGCCCAACGCGTGCATGTGCTCCTGCGCAAGGAATTCACGAACGCTGGAGCGCAGAACGGCCCGGCCATCGGCCCCGCGACAGTAGGGCGTTCGCCCGCCACCTTTTAACTGCATTTCCCAACGCCGGCCATTCAGGACAGCTTCAAGCACCGAAATTGCACGGCCGTCGCCATATGGCTTCAAAACCGCCTCCGCACCGAGAAGCTGGTTCACGAGCCCACTGGCTATGTCAGAGTATACGGCAGCTGTCATTGACGCTGGCTGGGCCGCAACAATCGGCCGACCTTCGTCACCACAGGTCACAACATCAGCGTCCAGAGGCAGAGCCCCCAGAAACGGGACACCAAGTTCCTCACTCATTGCCTCGCCTCCACCACGGAGGCCGAGTGTCCTGACCTGGACTTTTTCAAACATCCGTAAGCCACGGCGGGCAATTTTAAGACTCACGGCCTGGGGAGTTGTCACGATCACCACGCCCGAAAGCGGCATATTCTGAGCCAGAGTCAGCTGCACGTCGCCCGTTCCAGGGGGAAGATCAAGGAGCAGGTAATCAAGGGTTCCCCACTCAACGCCGCCAACAAACATGTTCAGGTATTTACCGACCATGGGGCCACGCAGAACCGCAGGCTGGTCATCACCGGCAAACATGGCCATCGATACCACCTTGAGGCCTTCACTCTCTGCCGGAATCATCCTGCCATCCATTGTGGTGGCTGGTTTTTTTGCCTGCAGGTATGTTCAGCATGCCGGGAATACTGGGGCCGAGAATATCGGCATCAACAATACCTACACTCGCTCCCTGCTGCTGCAATGCCAGCGCCAGATTGACCGTGACCGTCGACTTGCCAACACCGCCTTTACCGCTGCCTACGGCAACAATGTGTTTAATCCCCGGCAATCTTTCTGATTCACCAGAAGGCCGGGATACATCTGAGGTATCCCGGGGCCCAGAATGACTGTCACTAATCTGTGTCACTTGGATCCAGCTACTCCCGGCCGACTGGTGCACGCTCGGCTTTCGCTTGCGGCGCCAGAACAACAACGAACTCCACTTCATAAGCCTGTCGCATCCAATTACTCAGGGGGTGTGAACAAGCACCAGACTCAATAAGTCGGCATTTGAGCATCTACTTGCGCGGCCCACGCATGGACGCCACCGGATAAATTGATAATCCGTGAAAAGCCGTTCCTCTCCAGAAACAGCCCGACATCCATGCTCCGCACGCCGTGATGGCAGATGCAGACAATTGGCCGATCAGCATCGAGCTCAGAGAGCCTTTCTGGGACCGTATTCATGGGCATGGAGACCGAACCATCAATGCGACAAATCTGGAATTCCCAGGGCTCGCGTACATCCAGCAACAAAGGCACTCCATCCTCGTCTTGCGCCAATGAGGCGGCAAGATCTGGCGCTGTTACGTTCCGCAAGACTTTCTCCTCCCGCAGTTATCCGGCTTTGGCTGACTGCAGCAGTTTTTGCAATTCACCCTGCTCATAAAGCTCGCGAACAATGCCGTTTCCGCCGATGAACTCGCCCTGGATGTATAGCTGTGGAATGGTCGGCCAGCTGCTGAATACCTTGATACCTTCGCGCGCTGCCTGGGGCTGTCCTTTCATGTAAAGCACAACGGCGTCTGAACCAATCTGGGTAGCAATTTTCTCCTGTACACCCATAAAAACTCTCCCCGAAGTTATTTGATGTTCAATTCCGCCCAGGCGTCGGGCGTGAAGGTCCGCATGGCAAGCGCATGAATCTCGAAGCGCATTCGGTCTCCAAGTGATTGATAAACCAATTGGTGCTGCTGGATTCTGTTTTTTCCGACAAAATCGGAGCTCACGATCACGGCTTGGAAGTGCTGTCCATCATCGCCCTCCACTTCAATGTGATCACAGTTCAACCCTTCCGAGATGTATTCTTTCAATCGGTTCGCCGTCAGCATTCTGTCCTCACAGTGAGTTGATACAAACATTAGACTCGATTCCCAAAATACAATATCGCATCGAAACTACCTTGTCAGCTTAGTATCGTTTCGATACATTTACACTCGAGGGGCCTGCCTCATGCCGAAGTCGCAGAATATCTTTAATTTTGCGCATTGTTAGTCTCATCTTGGCCACTGCTCATACTCCTTGCCTCGGGGAAGGCTGGGAGATTAGCAGGTTCGATTCAAATCAATGCGTTAGATTGGTTTTTGGAAGTCAGTGACCTGTCGTTCTGGATTCCGATCACCGATTCTGGAAAATCGGCAAAAATGATCGGATAAAACCAGAATCAATGATCGGAATGAGCCAGAATATGCACTCGTCTGCTTCAACCAGGGTCACGTTTTTTCGGCGGCGTCCAAGCGCAAGTGCCAGTGAGAGCCCCGTAATACCACCGCCAACAATCAGAACGGACTG
>NZ_JAWLDU010000091.1:0-6639 GCF_041686475.1 Marinobacter sp. | reverse complement strand
TGGTCGGTGAGGACGCTGAGGTCTGGCTGGCGGGTGTTAAGGGTTTGTTTGATTCGGGCCAGGCGTTTGGGGGTCATGTTGTTTGAGAGTTTTAGTGAATGAGGTTTAACACATCAGTTGGGGAAGCGGTTAGGGGGAGGCTTTCCAAAAACGTGGAGCGTCAGGGATGGCGCGACCGAGCCCTACAGGGACGTATTCACGGGCGTTTTTTGGAAAGCCTCCCCCTAACCGCTTCTACTCCCAGAGCTAAGTCGGCCAATAATACCACAGCCGATTTAGAGGATTGCCGAGACAGAGGTGGTTGCGGATTGATCACCCCGTTATAATGGCCGACCAATATTTTTAGCGCCAATTCTGACCTTCCGGCGCAAGCCACACACCAAAAAAACGTTGAGAAACATGGCCAAGAAGCTGTACATCAAGACCCATGGTTGCCAGATGAACGAGTACGACTCATCCAGAATGGCGGACCTGCTTCAGACCGGCGAAACCGTGGAGATGACGGATTCGCCGGACGACGCCGATATTCTGTTGCTGAACACCTGCTCGATCCGGGAAAAAGCCCAGGAAAAGGTATTCCATCAGTTGGGTCGCTGGAAAGGCCTGAAGAGCAAGAAACCCGACCTTATTATCGGCGTCGGCGGCTGCGTGGCCAGCCAGGAAGGCCAGGCCATTATCGACCGTGCGCCCTACGTGGACATGGTCTTCGGCCCGCAGACCCTGCACCGCCTGCCGGATATGATCACCGAAGTGCGCGCCAAGGGTAACGGCGTGGGCGTGGTGGACGTCAGCTTCCCGGAAATCGAGAAATTCGACAACCTCCCCGACCCCGGCGCCGACGGCCCTTCCGCGTTTGTCTCCATCATGGAAGGCTGCAGCAAGTACTGCACCTTCTGCGTGGTGCCCTACACCCGCGGTGAGGAAGTCAGTCGCCCGGTGGACGACGTGATCGCGGAAGTAGCCCACCTGGCCGGCCAGGGCGTCCGCGAGGTCAACCTGCTGGGCCAGAACGTTAACGCCTACCGTGGTGAAACCCACGACGGCGATGTGATGGACATGGCGGAACTGGTTACCCTGATTGCCACCATCGACGGTATCGACCGCATCCGTTACACCACCTCTCACCCGGTGGAGTTCTCCGATTCACTGATCGAAGCCTACGAGCAGGTACCGGAACTGGTCAGCCACCTGCACCTGCCGGTCCAGAGCGGTTCCGATCGCATCCTGGCAGCCATGAAGCGTGGCCACACGGCCCTGGAGTACAAATCCAAGCTCCGCCGCCTGCGCAAGATCCGCCCGGATATCAGTTTCTCCTCGGACTTTATTATTGGCTTCCCCGGGGAAACCGAAAAGGACTTCGAAGACACCATGAAGCTGATCAACGATATCGGTTTCGATGTGTCCTTCAGCTTCATCTACAGCGCCCGCCCCGGCACACCGGCAGCGGACCTGCCGGATGACACGCCGATGGCGGTAAAGAAGAAACGCCTGTCTATCCTGCAGGAGCGGATCAATCAGCAGGCCATGGACATCAGCCGCAAGATGGTGGGTACAACCCAGCGTATTCTGGTCACGGGCCTGTCCAAGAAGGACCCCGGTGAGTACGCTGGCCGTACCGAGAACAACCGTATTGTGAACTTCCGGCATGAGAATCCGGAGGTGGTTGGGCACTTTATCGATGTAGAGATTCGGGAGGCTATGCCTAATTCTCTGCGTGGGGTGCCTGTTAGCTCGGAGATGTATTGAGCTTGGGCTCCTATGGGTCCCGGGCTTGGTGAATGGCGAGTGATGGGTACCTCCTCCCAAAAAACGCTACAAGCACTTCCCTGTGCGCTTGAGCTCCGCCATCCATGGCTCCGCACATTTTTGGGAGGAGGCCCCCACCACTCTCCGCGAACCCGTGTCGTGTCTGCGAAAAAACGTAGGTTGGATTAAGCGCAGCGCAATCCAACAATGGCCGCGGGCTGCAAATGGCCCGAAATCTGTCGGATTACGACTTCGTCTAATCCGACCTTGTATTTGTTCATGCGGGCCTGCACATAAACATAAAGGGCGCTGGGCGGGACGGCTGTCCAAAAACGTGGAGCGCCAGGGATGGCGCGACCGAGCCCTACATGGACGTATTCACGGGCGTTTTTTGGACAGCCGCCCCGCCCAGCGTCCGTCGCACGATGCAAGAAAAGCAACCTCCCCGAAGACACCACCAAAGGGGAGCCAAAACACAACCGGAGACTGTTTGAAAACCAACGACTCAAGACAATTCGACCTGCACCCGGTAGACCAGCACCGGCTGACCACTCTGTGTGGCCAGTTCGACGAGCACCTGAAGCACATCGAGCGGCGCCTGAACGTCAAGATCGGTCGCCGTGGCCACCATTTCCGGGTGGAAGGCGAAACCGAGCATGTGGCGGCCGCCACGGAGGTTATCCGGCATCTGTACCGGGAGACCGAGGCCAACGATGATATCTCACCGGACATGGTTCATCTGTTTATCCGCGAGACCGGCTTCGAGCGGTTGCCGGACGACGTGCCCTACAACGGCGCGGTCACGGTTATCAAAACGCCGAAACTGCAGGCCAAGCCCCGGGGCGAGAACCAGCAGAAGTACGTGCATAACATCCGCACCCACGATGTGAACTTTGGTATCGGTCCGGCCGGTACCGGTAAGACCTGGCTGGCGGTGGCCTGTGCTGTCGAGGCGCTGAAAGACGAGCAAGTGAAGCGCATTCTGCTGGTCCGGCCCGCGGTGGAAGCCGGTGAAAAGCTTGGCTTTTTGCCCGGCGACCTGGCGCAGAAGGTGGACCCCTATCTTCGCCCGCTTTATGACGCTCTCTACGAAATGCTGGGCTTCGATCACGTCACCCGGCTGATCGAGAAAAGCGTGATCGAGATCGCGCCGCTGGCGTTCATGCGGGGTCGTACCCTGAATAATTCGTTTATCATTCTGGATGAGAGCCAGAACACCACCCGCGAGCAGATGAAGATGTTCCTGACGCGGATCGGGTTCGGCTCTACCGCCGTGATTACCGGCGACACCACCCAGGTGGACCTGCCCCGGGGCCAGAACTCGGGCCTGATCCATGCCGCGGGGGTGCTGAGTAAGGTGTCGGGGATCGGTTTCACACGCTTTGAAGCCAGGGATGTGGTTCGTCATCCACTGGTCCAGCGGATTGTTGAGGCCTATGATTCTTTTGATGACGGGAGCGTCACGGGCCAGTGAGTAAACTGACAGTCGATTTGCAGCGGGCGTTCGAGGCGCCAGGCGTGCCGGCGGGTGCCGATTTTGATCGCTGGGCCGGGGCGGCCTGGCTGGGAAAGGATCCATCGGAGGTAACGATCCGTATCGTTGCTGAAGCTGAATCTGCCGGACTTAACAGTCAGTATCGTGGGAAATCAGGGCCAACCAACGTACTATCCTTTCCATTTGAAGCGCCAGCCGGTATAACGGTTCCGTTGGCTGGTGATCTGATTATCTGCGCACCGGTGGTAGAAAAAGAAGCCACGGAACAGCAGAAAACGCTGATGGAACACTGGGCCCATATGGTGGTGCACGGCATGTTGCACCTTCAGGGCTACGACCATATTGACGATAATGAGGCTGAGGTCATGGAAGCCCTCGAAATCCGGTTGCTAGGGCAGCTCGGGTTCAGTAATCCTTACTAGACAGAGGAAACGGAAAAAGACTCATGAACGACGATCAGTCGAGTCGCAGTCAGGGCAGCAACAAGTCCTGGCTGGAGCGTATATCACAGGCCTTATCCAGCGGGCCTGAGTCCGTCGAGGACGTGCTGGAAATCCTGCGGGACGCCGAGTCCCAGAACATCATCGATACCGATGCCATGAGCATCATCGAAGGTGCCATGCAAGTGATCGATATGCGGGTGGATGAAATCATGATTCCCCGCTCCCAGATGGTTACCGTCAAGGCATCCCAGGACCCCAAGGAATTTCTGGGCGAAATCATTTCTTCCGCCCACAGCCGCTTTCCGGTGATCGGTGACAGCCAGGACGACGTGATTGGCGTGCTGCTTGCCAAAGACCTGCTCCCCCTGGCCCTGAACAACGATCTCATCTGGAACCGCATTCGCGAGATTCTGCGGCCGCCCACCTTCGTGCCGGAAAGCAAGCGCCTGAATCAGTTGCTGAAAGAATTCAAGGAAACCCGCAATCATATGGCCATTGTGGTGGATGAGTACGGCGGCACCGCCGGCCTGATCACCATCGAGGATGTGCTGGAACAGATTGTGGGCGAGATCGAGGACGAACACGATTTCGACGAAGAGACCCACATCAAGGCTCGTGGCGATGGCACCTACGCCGTCAAGGCAGTTACGCCGGTGGACGACTTCAACGAGTTCTTCGAAACCGAGCTGGACGAGGAAGAGTTCGACACCATCGGTGGCGTTGTGCTCAAGGAGTTCGGCCACCTGCCCAGGCGGGGCGAGTCGGTGGAGTTCGGAGGGTTGCAGTTCACCATTGCCAACGCCGACAACCGTGTCATCCGTCTGCTGCAGGTAACGCGTGGTGATGACGAGTAATACACCCACCCGGACTTCCATGCTGACATCACCGCTTTCTGAACACCCCTGGCTGCGCGCCGCGACGCTCCTGATCGCCGGCGCCATGCAGACCCTGACCTTCTCACCGTTCAACTGGTGGTGGTTGGGTCCTGTGTCCGTTGCGCTGATTCTGCTGTGTTGTTTGCCACTGGCTCCGAAAAAACTGTTCCGGGCCGGCTGGCTTGTGGGGCTCGGTTTATTCGGCACCGGTGCAAGCTGGGTCTACGTCAGCATCAGCGAGCACGGTAACACATCGATCCCACTGGCCATTATTCTCACGGTTATTTTCGTGGCGGGACTCGCCCTTGTTCATGGGCTGACCTTCTGGGCCTGGGGCAAACTGGCCAAAGAAAGCCCGGTAAGACGAATGCTGCTGTTCCCGGCGGTGTGGATTTTGGCTGACTGGATCCGGGGCTGGTTGCTGACGGGCTTCCCCTGGCTTTATCTGGGCACCGCACATGTGGATGGACCCCTGGGCGGGTTTGCGCCGCTGGTGGGGGTTCATGGTGTGACCTTCTGGGTTACCGTTACCGGTGTTGCGGTCATCGCCTGCTGGTGGCTGGCAAGAAATGCACGCTATGCCAGTACCTCGCTGGTGGCTGTTTTGGCCCTGCTACCCTGGGTTAGCGGTCCGGCAGTCGCCACTGCACAGTGGACAACGCTCGATGAAGAACCCACCACGTATGCATCCATGCAGGGCAATATTCCCCAGCAGATCAAATGGGACCCGGACTTCCTGCGGGACCAGATCGTGGCCTATCTGGAACTGACGGAAGATCACTGGGATACCGACCTGATCCTCTGGCCGGAAACCGCGATCCCTATCCCCCAGGATGAAGCGGGAAAGGTCATTGATCACATCGCTGAAGAGTTGGGCGAAAACAGCACCCTGATTACCGGCATTCCCTGGTACGGATTCAGTGATCGCATTGAAGATTACACTTTCCATAACAGCATCATGGCCATCGGCAATGGCGACGGCATCTACCACAAGCAGAAGCTGGTGCCTTTCGGTGAATATGTGCCTCTTCAACAATGGCTCCGCGGCCTGATCGGCTTCTTTGACCTGCCCATGTCCAGCTTCAGCCGGGGGCCTTCCAACCAGTCACCCCTTGATGCCAACGGCACCGACATCATGCCGTTTATCTGCTACGAAGTGGCCTATCCTGACTTCGTCGCCAGCAACGCTCGTAACGCCGGGCTATTACTGACCATCAGCAACGATGGCTGGTTCGGCGATTCCATCGGTCCGTTGCAACACCTGCAGATTGCCCGCATGAGAGCCCTGGAAACCGGGCGTTACATGCTCCGGGGCACCAACAACGGCGTCACCGCCATCATCGATCACAAGGGCCAGATCACCGAAACCATTCCGCAGTTTGAACGCGGGGTTCTGACTGGCGAGGTCTATGCCGCTGAAGGTAATACACCCTACATGCTGTCCGGCTCCTGGCCGGTGCTGACGCTGGCTGCGATTCTGATCGTGTTTGTTCGGGTGCGGGTGATTCCCAAGAACTGATTTCGATTAATGTCCGGGCAGCCTGAATGGTGAGTGCTTGGCCACGGGGTGGGGAACCCTTTTCTTTGGAAAAAGAACTCGCTGCGCTCGGACACCTTTTTCTGGCAGAAAAGGGTCCCCCACCCCATGGCCTTTCTGGCTCTGTTGCTAACTCCCGTCGGATTACGACTTCGTCTACTCCGATTTACGGGGCCAGCGACTGGTGACGCGCTCATAATAGTGTGAGCCGCAGGCTTCACAGGGTTCCAGGTGATTTGTGGCTGTCAGGCAGCGCATGTGGCCGCAGTTTAGGCATTTGAACATGCCTGCGGTTGCCACTTCACCGGTGATGTATTGGCTGGGCTCGTGGCTTTCCAGCTTCTGGGTCAGCTCGAGTGTGTCGAGTTTGGTCTTGTCCGCCACTGAGAACAGTATATCCGCCAGCTGGTGTTCCAGCAGAGAGATATCCAGTTGCAACCATTCCTTCAGGCCTTCACCGGTTTCCTCTACAAAGTGCAGCAGGTGTTCCAGATCCCGTTTCAGGTAGGCACCCAGCAGGTCTGCCTCCTCGCGGGTCATTTC
>NZ_JAWLDU010000090.1:0-6792 GCF_041686475.1 Marinobacter sp. | reverse complement strand
TTCGCTTCAGCTGCCTTGCTGGTGTAGTTCTCCATCTGGTCGAAGTTGAGATACTTGTAGATCTCTTTCGACATGCTGTTCAGGTCCTTGGCGTACTCCATGTACTCCGCAGCGGAGGGGAGTTTGCCCAGAACCGCGCCTACAGCCGCCAACTCCGCGGAGGTCAGGTACACGTTGGCACCATCGCCCAGGCGGTTGGGGAAGTTACGGGTGGAGGTGGACAGAACCGTGCTCTTCGCCGCCACGCGGGCCTGGTTACCCATGCACAGGGAGCAGCCCGGCATTTCGGTGCGTACACCGGCGGTGCCGTAGATGTTGAAGTAGCCTTCCTCCATCAGTTGGGCCTGGTCCATCTTGGTGGGAGGAGACATCCACAGACGGGTCTTCAGGGGCTCCTTGTTCTGTGCCAGCAGCTTTCCTGCGGCACGGAAGTGACCGATGTTGGTCATGCAGGAACCGATGAACACTTCGTCCACCTTGTCGCCAGCCACTTCGGACAGGGTGCGGGCATCGTCCGGATCGTTCGGGCAGCACACGATCGGCTCTTTGATTTCGGCCAGGTCGATTTCCACAACGTGCGAGTACTCGGCGTCCTGGTCGGCACGCATCAGCTTCGGATCGGCGATCCACTCTTCCATCTGCTGGGCGCGACGCTCCAGGGTGCGCGGGTCGCCGTAACCTTCAGCGATCATCCAGCGCAGCATGGTGATGTTGGAGCGCAGGTACTCGGCTACAGACTCTTCAGACAGGTTGATGGTACAACCGGCTGCGGAGCGCTCGGCGGAGGCGTCAGACAGCTCGAACGCCTGCTCGACGGTCAGGTGCTCAAGACCCTCGATTTCCAGGATGCGACCGGAGAATTCGTTGATCTTGCCCTTCTTCTCAACGGTCAGCATGCCCTGTTTGATGCCATACAGCGGAATGGCGTGTACCAGGTCACGCAGGGTGATGCCCGGCTGCATTTCGCCCTTGAAGCGAACCAGAACCGATTCCGGCATATCCAGCGGCATAACACCAGTGGCAGCGGCAAACGCTACCAGGCCTGAACCGGCCGGGAAGGAGATGCCCATGGGGAAACGGGTGTGGGAGTCACCACCGGTGCCAACCGTGTCCGGCAGCAGCATGCGGTTCAGCCACGAGTGGATGATGCCGTCGCCCGGACGCAGGGAAACACCGCCACGGGTGCGGATGAAGTCCGGCATGGTGTGCTGCATTTCCACGTCCACCGGCTTCGGATAGGCGGCGGTGTGGCAGAAGGACTGCATAACCAGGTCAGCCTGGAAACCCAGGCAAGCCAGGTCTTTCAGTTCGTCACGGGTCATCGGGCCGGTAGTGTCCTGGGAACCGACGGTGGTCATATGCGGCTCGCAGTAAGTGCCGGGGCGAACGCCTTTGCCTTCGTCCAGGCCACAGGCCTTGCCGACCATCTTCTGGCCGAGGGTGAAGCCCTTGGTGCCGGCTTCCGGATCGTTTGGCAGGCGGAAGACGTCAGTGGCGCCCAGGCCGAGTGCGGTGCGGGCCTTGTTGGTGAGGCCGCGGCCGATGATCAGGGGAATACGGCCGCCGGCCTGTACTTCGTCCAGAATCACGTCGGACTTGAAACCGAACCCGGAGATGGTTTCTCCAGCTTCATTCAGAATCTTGCCTTCGTACGGGCGGATTTCAATCACGTCGCCCATGTTCATGTTGTCTACCGGAGCTTCAAATACCAGGGCGCCGGCATCTTCCATGGTGTTGAAGAAGATAGGAGCAACCTTGTTACCGATACAGACACCGCCGGCGCGCTTGTTAGGCACGCCAGGGATGTCTTCACCGAAGAACCACAGAACCGAGTTGGTGGCAGACTTACGGGAAGAACCGGTACCCACGACGTCACCCACAAAGGCAACAGGCAGGCCCTTGGATTTGATTTCGTCGATCTGGCTCATGGGGCCGGTTACGCCGGGCTCTTCCGGCTTCAGGCCGTCGCGCTCCATCTTATAGGCAGCGCGGGCGTGCAGCGGGATATCCGGGCGGGACCAGGCATCCGGGGCAGGGGACAGGTCGTCGGTGTTGGTCTCTCCGGTAACCTTGAACACCACCATTTTGGTGCTCTCGGGAACCTTCTTCTTGTTAGTGAACCACTCGGCGTTGGCCCATGATTCAACCACAGATTTGGCGACAGCGTTACCTGCGTCCATTTTTTCTTTAACGTCGTTGAACGCGTCAAACATCAACAGCGTGTGCTTCAGCTCGACGCCGGCCAGTTCGGCCAGGTCACTGTCGTCAAGTAGGTCAACCAGAGTGGCGATGTTGTAGCCACCCTGCATCATGCCCAGTAGCTGAACGGCCTTTTTCTTGTCGATCAGTGGAGACGACGCCTCACCTTTGACAATGGCGGACAGGAAAGCGGCTTTCACATAGGCAGCTTCGTCAACGCCAGGCGGAATGCGGTTTTCAAGGAGGTAAACCAGTGTTTCTTCTTCACCGGCGGGAGGATTTTTCAGGAGCTCGACCAGGGCAGCGGTCTGCTCGGCATTCAGAGGCTTGGGGGGAATACCCAGAGCTTCGCGTTCTGCAACGTGTTCACGGTAGGCTTCTAACACGATATGGACCCTCATCAGTTGGAATGTCTCGCGCCGTGGGCGACTTTGCCTGGCGGGAGTTTTATGGCGAAAAGGCGTTAAGTTGGCGCTGCATTCTATAGGAAACCCCTTATAAAGTTAAGTTGGACAGAGGTCGGAGACCCCTGTTATTTGCGGTATACTTCGGTGCCCAAGAATCTGACCCGCTGTGAGCCATGACTGAAGCACTCAATGCCATCCACGATTTCCTGCCCTGCAGAACCCCGCAACGCTGGATTGACAATGCCCTGGCCAACCAGGGCCTGATGTTGATCGATCATGCCCACTGCGAAAAGAAGGCCGCTTCAACGGCGTTGAGCCTGATGTATCGCTATGTGGATAATCCTGATCTGCTGAACAGGATGTCCCGGCTTGCCAGGGAGGAGCTGCGTCATTTTGAGCAGGTACTGGCCATCATGAAGAAGCGTGGCGTGGAATACGGTCACCTGACACCTGCGCGATATGCTGCCGGGTTGCGCAAAGAAGTGAGGGCGGAGGATCCGGGTCGGCTGGTGGATGTGCTGGTCGTCGGGGCTATTATCGAAGCAAGGTCCTGTGAGCGATTTGCCGCGCTGGCACCGTATCTTGATGACACGCTCGCGGATTTTTACAACGGATTGCTGAAGTCAGAGGCGCGTCATTACCGGGATTATCTGACGCTGGCAGAGCAGGCCGCTGGCGGCCCGGTTGATGGTCGCATTAGCACCTTTCTGGCGTTGGAAAAGCAGCTGATCGAGTCACCGGATACTGAATTCCGGTTTCACAGCGGGCCGGTATGATGATTATGGACCGGCCAGTGGCGGGTCCCGAAGCTGTTCGCACAACTCGATCCAGCGATCAATACCAGCGCTCCGGTACTTCTGCTTGTGGAGGATGAAGTAGAAGTTGCGGTCGAACTTTCGTTCTCCGGGGACCGCCAGCGGGATCAGGCTTCCCCGCCGGAAGGCGTCGGCAAGACACACCCTGGAGAGGCAGCCAATGCCCAGGTTGGCTTCCACGGCGCGTTTGATGGCTTCCGTATGCTCCAGTTCCAGCAGTATATCCAGATCCGGCAACAGGCCATGCATGCCCCGCTCGAACGTCTGGCGCGTTCCCGATCCCTGCTCCCGCATAATCCAGGTCGCGGATCGCAGGTCCGAGTCTGAAAGTCTCCCCTTGCGGGCAAGAGGGTGGTGTGGAGAACAGAACACCACCAGCTCATCTCCCCGCCAGGGAACGACTTCCAGTTCAGAGGATTGTAATTCCCCCTCGATCAGTCCGATGTCCAGCTCGAAATCACTGACCCGTTTTGCGATGGTGCGCGTATTGGCGACTTCAAGGGACACTTTGGGATGAGTAGGGGTATTCATGTATTGGGCCATAACGCCCACGGCCAGATAGTTACCGATAGTGAGCGTTGCTCCGACCTTGAGGGCGCCTATCTCGGTATGTTTGCTGAATGCCTGCTCCAGTTCGCCGGCCTGGGCCAGCAGGGCTTCTACCTTGGGGCGGTACAGGCGTCCCAGTTCGTTGAGTTGAAGCCGTTTGCCCACCCGGTCGAACAGCTGGATGCTGAACTGGCTTTCCAGTTCCTTCAGAGCACTGCTGGCAGCGGACTGGGACATGGCAAGGGAATCGGCGGCGCGGGTGATGTTCTGAAAGTGGGCAGCGGCCAGGAAGACCTCAAGCT
Source organism: Marinobacter sp. (assembly GCF_041686475.1). GTDB lineage: Bacteria > Pseudomonadota > Gammaproteobacteria > Pseudomonadales > Oleiphilaceae > Marinobacter. The sequence goes on along the minus strand of NZ_JAWLDU010000090.1, from coordinate 2,520 downwards.
GACGGAAACTGAACTTCATAATCGAGAAACCCGAATAAGGTTATGAAAATATCCCATTTTGTCGATAGGTTACCTGTGGGTTATAATTTACACAATGATTTTCATCCATTTGCAAACGGCTAACAAACGGGCGATACCATGAGCAATCTGAACAAAGAGCGTGTAACAAGTGTTCGTCACTGGAACGACACCCTCTTCAGCTTTACGACCACCCGTGATCCAGGATTCCGTTTCAAGAACGGCCACTTCACTATGATTGGCCTGGAAACCGACGGTAAGCCGCTGATGCGCGCCTACAGCATTGCAAGCGCCAATTATGAAGAGGAGCTGGAGTTTTTCTCTATCAAGGTTCAGGACGGCCCGCTGACGTCACGGCTCCAGAAGATTGAGGTTGGCGACGAGATTATGGTCAGCCGCAAGCCGACCGGCACCCTGATCATGGACAACCTCCTGCCGGGTAAAAACCTCTGGCTGATCAGCACAGGCACCGGTCTGGCGCCGTTCATCAGCATTATCAAGGACCCCGAAGTGTACGAGGCCTTTGACAAGGTGATTGTCACCCACGGCGTGCGCTACAAGTCCGAACTGGCATACCAGGATGAGATCGAGGAACTGCCGAACAATGAATTCTTCGGCGAAATGGTGGAAGGCAAACTGTTTTACTACCCGACAGTTACCCGTGAAGATTTCCGGAACACAGGGCGCCTGACCGATGCCATGGAAAACGGCAAGCTCACCAAAGACCTGGATATGCCGGAGTTTGATCTTGAGAACGATCGCTTCATGGTTTGTGGTAGCCCGAGCATGTTGAAAGACACCTGCGCGATTCTCAATAATATGGGATTCAAGGAAGCGCGCCATGGTAACCTCGGTCATTATGTGATCGAAAGGGCGTTTGTGGAGCAGTAAACCAGCCGCTCCACCAGCGCCAGCCAGAGGTGGATGTTTGAAAAAAGCCATGGTGATTCTGGGGGCGGCACTGCTGGTTGCCGCCCTTGCCAGTTACGCATCCCGGCCGGTGCCGATTGAGCAGAAGCTCATTTCGATCCAGGCGCAGGACGCTTTGCCGGGCTTCGATAAGATCAAGGATGAACCCGTTGAGGTTCAGGCCGCCATTCTCGACCTCGGCGATGACCCCCTGCTTTTGCTCAAAGCGCAGGCCGCTTTGCTCGCCCACCCCGAAATGGCACGCACTGTTCTTCCCCTGTATGCCTCCGAGCCGGAATTCCGGGAAGTGTTCGCTACATACGGTGAGAATGCTCTGCCTCCCATTCATTACTTTATCCAGAATTCCGTCAGTTCTATTGAATGGATGAACGAGGCCGCCCGCCAGTATGAGCGTGCCAGGGGATACATTGCCGAGCTCAGAGGCGAAGAGCCTGCTGAACAGCAAAAAGCTGAACCTCTGTCGCCGGAAGAGCGGGGCTGGTACGCCGTGAATTACATACGCAACGAAGGCCACGATTTTCTCGGGCAGTTTGTGGTGGACGACAGCGGCCAGGCCCAGTGGGTGCAGACCGAGAGGGTCACCGAAGGCATCATTCAGTTCTTTACCAGCGGTGTGCGGCAACTGGAGTCGGATTACCGTACCGGTGACGATATTTCCGCCAGCGACATCGGCTGGGCTTCGGTGGATGTGCTGGTTTTCGCCAGTGCGGTAAAGGTACTTCGCGCCGGCCGCACAGCGGCAAAGGCCACACAGGGGGCCAGGCTCTCGACCCGGTCGGCGGCTCTGGCCGCCCGTATTACGAGTAGCGGGCGGCTGATTCTGCGCAGCGCCCGGTACGCGAAATGGCCGGTGATTGTGGGGGCCGGCTACCTGGTGGTTACTCATCCCAGTCTTATCAATGACTTCTTTGCCGGAGTGGCCGATGTTATGGGGGTTTCTGCGGTATTGATCCAGATTGCCGGTTGGTTGTTGATTCTGGTGCCGGCTCTGTACCTTCTCAGTTGGCTATTGTGGCCCGCAATTGCGTTGTTGAGGGGGCTGCTGGCGGTTCTTTACAGTCTCTCAGGGCGCAGGCGTGGCTACTCGGAGCAGCTTTAACCGCCCCCGGATTCACGTATCCGCCACTGTCCTCACGTGAATGTCGCGCTGGGGGAAGGGGATCTCGATTCCGGCTTGACGCAGCGCGTGGGTGACGGCGGCATGAATCTCGTGGGACAGGGGCATGATTTCCAGAGGATCTTTCACGAAAACCCGCAGCTCGAAATCAATGCGGCTGTCCCCGAGGCCAACGCAGAATACCGCCGGTGCCGGATCGTCCACGACCCTTTCGTTGCTCCGGGCCACCTCTGTCAGCAGTTCCTGTACCTGATCCATGTCAGAGCCATAGGCAACGCCAACCTGCAGGATGACCCGGGTGATCGAATCTGACAGTGTCCAGTTGGTCAGGTCCTGGGTCACGAAGGTCTTGTTGGGGATAATCTGTTCCTTGCGATCCCAGTCAACCAGGGTGGTTGCACGAATGCGGATACGGGAGACCGTGCCGGTGATGCCTCCGATGGTGACAGTATCGC
>NZ_JAWLDU010000038.1:9956-29093 GCF_041686475.1 Marinobacter sp. | reverse complement strand
TCATCGAGATTGCTTTCCGCCATCCGGAGGTTATTCGGGAAGACCTCGAACTCAGAGGTTAACAAGGTGGTCAACGGGACGCCAACTACGCCGCGCTCCATTGTCGCCCATCACCACTGGCGTTATCGCACCATCTGAATGTCCGCTTCGCGACCTTTGCAGCTGAGAATCTTATAAATTGCATGTGCCACATTGGCATACAAGGTTGATTGAGGCAATTATGTATGCCAACATGGCACAGGTAGTCTAAGTCCATCGAATCACTTTTTATCAAGGAAGATAGTTTTCTTGGGTTCCAGTCGAGCCTATCCCACCATCGGTGAAGAATATGATGAACACACAAGGTAAAGACACTCGCCTGGTAGCCCGTGTCGATGAAGAAACGCAGAGACTTATTGCTCATGCAGCAGAGTTAACGGGCCGCAGCTTGAGTCAGTTCCTGATCTACGCTGCAAAGAAAGAAGCACAAGAGGCCGAGCGTCAGGCGCTACAAATTCAGGTTTCCCGGCAAAGTGCTGATCTTATGCTGGCGCTGCTGGATAACCCTGAGCCGATTAACCCAAAGCTTCGGGAAGCTGCACTCAACCACAGGAAGTTGGCTGGTGACTTTAAGAACCGAAGAAATCAGTAAAAAGCACAATCGGCGAAAATTTGACTGCGGTAAGCCTGCACTCAACGAGTTCTTAAAGAAAATTGCCCGGCAAAGTAGCCAGAAGATGGCGACACGAACTTATGTACTGGTTGAAGATGAGGGCGACCCGACGGAGATCCTGGGTTATTACACTCTTCTTCCAAGCACCGTTGTCTTCCCCCAGGGGCATCCCCTGCAAAAGCGGTTTCCGTCGGATCCGCCGGTTTACCGGCTGGCACGGCTTGCGGTTGATAACTCTGTGAAAGGGTATGGATTAGGAGAATACCTGCTGGTCGAGTGCTTGAGACGGGTTGTTGATGCGTCGATTTCAGTTGGAGGTATAGGCTGTGCGGTAGATGCCAAAGACGACGACTCAAAAAGATTCTACGAAAAGTTCGGGTTCGTCGCTATTGATGCCGTTGAGGGTGACGCTTCAGCGCTTTGGCTGCCTTTTGAACAATGTCTGGAAGCAGTCGAACTCTCACAGACAAATGGACGGTAGTCGGGTTCTGCCCCGTTGCTGCGGATCTTTCTAAAAAGAGGCGGAATTTCTCCCGGGGGAAGTGGCGGTCTATCCGCCTGAACGTTCGTTTTGCGACCGCTGCAAAGTCGTTTGTCGGGCAAGATCCTGCCATTAAAACCATAATTATAGGTCCTCACCCTTCGAAGAGGGTCAAATATGATATTCCCTATCCGTCATGCTCCCTGGAATAAGGGTGAGCTCGTTGGTCAGTAGCTACCGCTCAAACTCGAACAAATCTGGGCTATCCACATTCGATTGGAAATCGCGGAAAATGTCCGTGAACTGACTATGTTCAACATGGCAATTGATTGCAAGCTCCGTTCGATATCTATGTGCTGAAGTCGAGGACGCTCTAGAGATAACTGAGAGTATTGAGATCTGATTGGTTGACATGGCCCTTCGATCCTTGATCGTTGGGTGACGCAGCCGCTCGAAGCGCCAGTCGATGACCGTCGTCGGGAGCAGATCACTCCTCTCCAATTGCGACCAAAGTCAGCAGTCCTCAATAATACCCTTGGCTACGCAGGTAGTCATCATAGCAACCACTAAAGTCCGTCACGCCTTCCCCGGAAAGATCCAGAATACGCGTGGCCAGTGACGACACAAATTCCCGGTCATGGCTGACAAAAATCAGCGTACCCGGGTAATTTTCCAGTGCCAGGTTCAACGCCTCGATGGATTCCATATCCAGGTGGTTGGTAGGCTCGTCCATCAACAGAACATTGGGCTTCTGAAGAATCAGCTTGCCGAACAGCATCCGGCCTTCCTCACCGCCGGAAATCACCTTGACCGATTTGCCGATTTCATCTCCGGAGAACAGCATCCGGCCAAGCGTACCGCGCACCATCTGCTCGCCGTCTGCCGTCCATTGCGCCATCCAGTCAGACAGGGTCATATCATTGGCGAAATCATCGGAGTGATCCTGGGCGTAGTATCCCACTTGGGCGCTGTCCGTCCATTTCACCTCGCCACTGTCCGGCACCATTTTCCCGGCCAGACACTGCATCAGCGTGGTCTTGCCGATGCCGTTGGGACCGATGATGGCCACACGCTCCCCGGCTTCTACCTTCAGATCCAGGTTATTGAACAACGGTTCGTTCTCAAAGCCTTTGGTGAACCCATGGAGCGTCACTGCCTGGCGATGCAGTTTCTTGGTCTGCTCGAAGCGGATAAACGGGCTCACGCGGCTGGAAGGTTTCACTTCCTCAAGCTGGATCTTGTCGATCTGGCGGGCGCGGGAGGTGGCCTGCTTGGCCTTCGAGGCGTTGGCTGAGAAACGGCTGACAAACTGCTGGAGTTCGGCAATCTGGGCCTTTTTCTTGGCGTTATCCGACAGCATGCGCTCGCGGGCCTGGGTCGCGGCGGTCATGTACTCGTCGTAGTTACCCGGGAACAGCCTCAGTTCCCCATAATCCAGGTCCGCCATGTGGGTGCACACACTGTTAAGGAAGTGGCGGTCGTGGGAAATGATGATCATCGTGCTGTCCCGCGCCACAAGAACGCTTTCCAGCCAGCGGATGGTATTGATGTCCAGGTGGTTGGTGGGCTCGTCCAGCAGCAGGATGTCGGGATCGGAGAACAACGCCTGGGCCAGCAGCACGCGCAGCTTCCAGCCCGGAGCAATGGCGCTCATCGGTCCGCTATGTTGCTCCAGGGGGATCTCCAGCCCCAGCAGCAGCTCGCCGGCACGGGCATCGGCAGTGTAACCGTCCATCTCGGCAAACTGGACTTCCAGGTCGGCTACCGCCATGCCGTCCTCTTCGCTCATTTCTGCCTGCGAATAGATTCGGTCCCGCTCGGCTTTCACTCGCCAGAGTTCCTCATGGCCCATGATCACGGTATCAATAACCGTACAGTCCTCGTAGGCGAACTGGTCCTGACGCAATTTGCCCAGGCGCTGGTTCTGGTCCACCATAACCTGACCCGCGGAAGGCTCCAGATCGCCGCCGAGGATCTTCATGAACGTGGACTTGCCACAGCCATTGGCGCCGATCAGGCCATAGCGGTTGCCATTGCCGAATTTGACGGATACGTTTTCAAACAGGGGCTTGGCCCCGAACTGCATGGTAATGTTCGCGGTGGAAATCAAAAAGAAACCTATCAACAGTGAATACCGGGCAAACGCCGGTCGAGAAAACCCGGCATTGTACAGGTTTGCAGCAAGAACCGTGAGACAGCAGAAACACGGATAGAAAGCGCTTGCCTCAACGACGCGGAGCGGGCAGCATTTCAACCTCGGTAATGCCAGCACACTCTCTATTAACCCGATCAAGGAAACCGACCCCATGACACAGGCAACAGCACGCCATATCCTCGTAGACAGCGAAGCAAAGTGCGAAGAACTCAAACAGGCCATCGAAGGCGGCCAGGACTTTGCGGATGTGGCAAAGCAGCACTCATCCTGCCCCTCCGGCCGCAACGGCGGCGACCTGGGTTCTTTTGGCCCCGGCCAGATGGTTCCGGAATTCGACAAGGTGGTGTTCAGCGGTGAAGTGAACAAGGTCCTTGGGCCGGTGAAGACCCAGTTCGGCTATCACCTGCTGGAAGTTACCAGTCGGAGCTGATGGGAGCATACCTGCCAGCAGACCGCCCCGCTCGCAAGGCCCGGATATGCCAGTATCTTGCCTTTGCGGGCATCGTCCTAATAGCACCTTTTTTCTTCATAGGCGGCCCGGGATGGAGCGATGGGCCACTGTACAAGTCGGCCTGGAACCTCGGGCACATTCTGTTTTTTGCCCTGCTGACCCTTGCCGTTCAGCCCTGGCGGATCTGGACCGGCTGGACGCTCTGGGGCCTTACCACACTTGCGGTGCTTCTGATCGGCGTGGGGATAGAGTTACTCCAATACGGGGTAAGCCGCCAGATGGACTGGCAGGATATCCTCCGCAATATGCTGGGGCTGTGGGTAATACTTGCCCTTAAGCCCCCGGCTCCGCATGCAGGGCATTCACGGCTGACCACCTGGTGCCTGCGGATCATCGTTGCGGCACTTCTGATTAGCGAAGCAGGCAGTACCGCAAGGGTTGCCGTGCAGCAATACCACGTCAGCCAGTTATTGCCAGCGCTCTATGATTTCGACCAGCCAGATCCCTCACCTTTCTGGAGCGGGCCGGTCACACGCGCTTCCGGAAATACCGAGCGCAGCCAGGAATACCAGCTCAGACTATCCCTCTCCACCAACCGTTACTCCGGTGCCTCCCTGCACAACTTCCCCGGTGACTGGCGGGGCTACGAAAACCTCATTATCGTGCTGCATAACCCGCAGGATCACCATCTCCGGATGACCCTGCGAATCAACGATCTCCCCCATGATCTGGGCGCAAACGCCTACAACGACCGTTTCAACACAAGCCTTCTGCTTCCTCCCGGTGAACAGAGCTTCCGGCTCGATCTTGATCTGGTCAGGGAAGCGCCCGCTGGCAGGGCCATGGATATGCAGAACATCAGGCGCCTGGGCCTGTTCGTTTCCCGGTTGCCGGAACCCGGAACAGTTTACCTGCGGGATATCAGGCTGGAGTGACCTCCTCTGGCATATGGTCTAGTATTGTTAACAATAGCCGTCGAACGACCCTCCCTGTCTGTCGTTCAGCATCCTTGTCTGTGAGACTTTGCATGAAGTTGGTGATCGCGCAAATCATTGTGCTTACGTTGTTCTGGTCGACTTTTGCATTAGCAGATGATGACGCGCGTAAAATCAGTATAAGTGTTGGAGACTGGCCGCCCTTTTTTGTGGAGAGTGAGCCCGGAAAAGGCAGCGTTGCCCGGCTGGTCACAGACATCTTTGCCGAGGCAGGCTACGAGGTGGAATTCCACTTCCTGCCCTGGAAGCGCGCCTACCGGGAAGCCGCTGCAGGCGGACACGATGCCACTGCCATATGGATGTATGCAGCCGACCGGGAGCAGGACTTTGTTTTCAGTGACCCGGTAATGAACGAACGCTTTGTGCTTTTTTACCGGAAGGACGCTCCCGTAAGGTGGCAGAGTATGGAAGACCTTTCCGACCTCCGGCTCGGAGGCAGCATAGGCTACAGCTATGGGAAGAACTTCGACAACGCCGTGGAAAACGACGTTATCGACGTGGAGTGGGTAGCGTCTACCGAGCTTAATTTCCGCAGGCTATTGTTCGGTCGCATCGACGCCTTCCCCGAAGAAATAAACGTCGGCTACTATATTCTCCGGCGGGAAACCGGGCCGGAAGAAGCAAAAATGATCACTCATCACCCCAGGTCCGTTTCAGAAAACGAGAGCTTCCTGCTGTTCCCGGCCGACGAGCCGGAAACAGATCGGCTTCGGAAAATATTCAACAGGGGCCTGCAGGATTTCAGGGATGATGGCCGTTATAAATCTTACTTTGACACCCTGCCACAGGCCTCCCTCAACAAGCCGGACGCCTGACTGAACGGGCTGTTCAGTCCAGCCGCCAGGGATTGCAGGTAAGGGGCTCTGCTCCATTTTCGCCGACCAGAACAGTATCACTGCAACCAATGCCCCACTGCCCGGGAATACGCAGGCAGACGGGCAGGTGAAATACCATCCCCTGGCGGAACTCGGCCGATTCACCACGTGCAATGAATCCTGAACCTTCCACCCAGGATGGGGGAAACTGCGCTCCTACGGTGTAGCCAAACACCCCTGAGAAAAACACCTCGTCGACCAGCGGAGCCATGGCATGCTCCGCGGCCCTTGCAGCATGATCAAACGTTCGCCCCGGCACCATCGATGACTGCAAGGCATCCACCACGCGGCGACAGCCATCAAAAACGGAGCGCATCCTTGCCGTGGGCTCACCGGCCACGACGGTACGCATCATCGGTGCCGTATAGCGCTGCCACACGGCACCGAATTCCAGGAATACGGGATCGCCTTCTTCTACCCTGCAGCGCTTGTGGTTGGTGTGAATCACACTGCTTCGCTGCCCCACGGTAACGATGGGCTGCATACTCATGAACTCGCTGCCACCGGCCAACAGGGCTTCCGCACCTATGGCTGCAATGTCGTTATCGGTCATGCCCGGCTGTATCGCTGTTGCAGCTGCCTCTATACCCTGCCCGGTAATGCGCGCACTTTGTCTCAGGTAGTCAATTTCTGCAGGCGATTTTACGATGCGGATACTTTTCAGCATGCGGGACGCGTCAACGAATCGCGTAACCGGCAGCCGCTGTTTCAGCCCTTCAACCACACCCTGGCGCAACGAGCCGTGCCAGTAATCGATCCCCACAGTGGTTGCATGGCCACCCAGAGCCCGGGCCAGAGGATCGAGTACGTCGCCAATGCCTTCCCAGCGATAGCCAATAACATTATCAACCCGTGTCGTGATCATTGCCGGGCCGGTTTCAATGGAGGGAACCTGAAGAGTCAGCGAGTCGGCAGTGACTACCAGAGCCACATGAACAGAAACCTCGAAGGTGCTGTAGCCGGTCAGATAGAAAAGATCAGACGGGTCTGTCAGCAGCAACGCCTCGACGTCGTCCGCTGCCATCCTCGCCCTGAGGCTCTCAAGCCGTTGATCATATTCTGCCTGGGGAAACGGACATTCCCTCCCCCTGAGCTCACTGGCAAGGGTTTTCTGGTAGGCATTATAGTCCATGGGGGTCATCTCCGGGGGCGCAGGCGGAAAGGTTACTACTGGAGACTGGACCCAAACCGGCTGCTTTTCAAACCCCGATGGACTTCAACCCGGATTAAAGAACCGCGTCAGCTGGCTGCCAACCGTTTCAACCGGCTCGGTAACAGAGCGCTGGATGCTGTTGGTGACCACCCGGGTAAACGCCGAACCGGCGTTACTCTCGAGGAACTCGATATAGTCTTTCAATTCAGACGTGGTCACATCCTGATAGGTATAAAGGTAGCCCACGTAGACCTGCTGGGCGACCATGCCCCGCAGCATGTCCCTCTGGCCCTCGATCTTCTGTTGTAACTGCTCGAAAGTGGGCCCTTTGCTGCCGTTAAAGGCGGCCATGGCGGAGGCCAGTCCCAACTGCACGGCAACGGTTGTATCGACAGCGCTTTCGGTGGCCCGGGCCGCGCGGTCAAACCGGTCAAACAGCTGTGCCCGTTCACTGCCCTCGTACCTGTCCTGCAGTTCCGAAGCTTCGGCCTCCACTTTTTCCCATGCTGCCGGCCTGGACGCAGCAACCTCCGCCCGGGAGATCTCTTCAGCCAGAGGTGTTTCATACCAGGCGAGCACCGAGTTCAACTGCTGATCGTCCAGCCCAATGGCCAGATCATCAACCACCTGCGCGCGAATATCTTCCGCGCTGAACGCATTACTGACCACACTGCTGATGGTGTTGGCGACAAATGGCTCTACCCGGCCACTCTGTTTCAACCCTTCGCGAACACCCTGGCTCATCATCGCCGGATACTGGGCCACAATCTCATCAATGGGGGACGCCCGTAATACCGAGTCGGCCAAGGGGCTTGCGGTGGCGGAACCACACACCAGCAAAAGAAAAAGTAATGCTGGTTTAACTTGGGATAGTGCGCGCATGAACCTAGTATCCTCTGAGATCGGGCGTTTGTTATGCCACGGAGCCAACAGCCCCTGCAAGCAAACCCGCCCGTCGTTTGATGACCATTTTGTAGTGTGGAGCAAGAGAGCCCTGGCCTGCCCATGAATAAACGTCGTAACCGACTGAAAATGTGGAAGTCGCGGCTTCGCTGGTACGGGCTACCGTCACTGGGCCTGGCAATCGCTATTGTGGCAACCCTGCGGTTCAGCCTGCTGGAACCGGACCCACCCGCCAATCCGGAAGACGTGTGTGAGATTTTTCGCGAGCACCCGGTCTGGTACGACTACGCCAAACGCTCAAAGGAGCGGTGGGGCACCCCCATTGCCACACAACTGGCCTTTGTCTACTACGAATCGTCGTTCCGCAGCCACGCCAGGCCACCGCGCAAGTGGCTGTTTGGGTTCATTCCCTGGGCCCGCCCAACATCAGCCTACGGCTACGCCCAGGCACTGGACCCGGCCTGGGGCGAATACCTGGAGGCAAACGGCGACGGCTTGTCGGTGGTGCGCACCAACATGAAATACGCGCTGGATTTTGTAGGCTGGTACAACCATCTCACCAACCGTGAGGCTGGCATTCCTCTCACCAGTCCCGGGAAACTCTACCTTGCATACCATGAAGGCAGAACCGGTTATCAGAGACAGAGCTATCTCGCCAAGCCGGCGGTGATGTCGCTGGCCGAGCGGGTGCAAACCCGGGCTTTTCGTTATCACCACCAGCTACAGACCTGCGAGGAGGAGTTCCAGTGCTGGCGCTTCTATCAGTTCTGGCCTTTTTGCGGCGACTGGTAGAAACGGGTCAGGCATTACCCTCCACTCGCGAAGAAAGCTTTGCCAGCCTGGTGATAAGAAACTCCATCACGATCCGCACCCTTGCCATCTGCTGGGTTTCGTTGTTAACCATCAGCCAGAGATCCACACCTTCACCCTCCAGGGGCGGAGATAGCCGTTTCAGTTCGCGGGTGTTGTCTCCGAGGTAACAGGGCAGCACGGCGAGACCGGCGCCAGCCCGCGCGAGGGCATGCATGGCCTGCAGGCTGTTACAGCGGATAAAAGAAGACGCGTTCTTGAGATTCTTGCGGTACCAGCGCCCGGTTGCCAGGTGGCTGAAGCTCTCATCAGGCAGAATCCAGAGTTGCTGTTCCGGTGCATTCTCCAGATCCATGTCAGGGTTGCGCCTGTAGTATCTGGAAGCTCCATAGACGGCCGACTCAATGGTTCCGATGCGCTCACCTTCCAGGGTGGCCTGGGGCTTATTCACCGGCCGCAGGGTCAGATCGGCTTCGCGATGGCTGAGGTTGAGCACATCGTTATCAGTAAGCACTTCCAGCTCAATGTCCGGGTATTCCCGAACCAGGTCGGCAATCATAGGGCTTATCAGGGCATTGACCATGGTATCGGTAGCGGCAAGCCTGACTTTGCCCACTGGTGCGGAGTCCTGCCCCACCAACTGGCGCTCAAGGTTTTCCATGTCTCCGGTGAGCCTTTCGGCCGCCCGGAAAGCGGTTTCACCCACTGGCGTCAGCTGAAGCCCGTCGCGGTTACGCTCAAAAAACTGAACGCCCAGCTGCTCTTCCATCTGGTCCAGACGGCGAAGCACTGTCGTCTGGTGTACTCCCAGTATGTCACCGGCCTTGGCGAGGGTTCCACCTATAGCCAGCGCGTGTATATATCGAAGATAATCCCAGTCCATAGCTACTGCATATTTGCAACATGAGTACGGATTTTAACGTATTCAAGCTGCAAAAAAGAAGGCGTATAGTTCTTTACATAGTCAGCTAACCAATATTTTTTAATCCACCAGACAAGGAGGAAGGCGCTATGACTCAACACCATACCGCAACCGTTCACCCGCTGCCGTCCAGTATCCTCCACAACAGTACTGATGTCAGGCGCCAATACACCCGTGCAGCCGCCAAACAGGCAGCACAGGCAATCAGCCGGAAAATGAGTTCCTGGAGAAGGAAGGCAGCATCCGCAACGCCGGAGATGCCCCAGATGATGCAGGGCGGACACTAAGCCCGCCCCTGTAAGGGAAGACAGATTTCATCAGCACCGGTGGCCCTGAATGCTCAGGCCCACCGGTGTTTTCATTTTCGGGCTCAGAACTCCCAGATCACTTTCCGTTTCTTGCCGAACCACTCATCCATTTTGCGGTTGTAGTAATCTTCGATGACGTTGCGCTTGATTTTCATAGTCGGAGTCAGCATACCGTTTTCCATAGTCCATGGTTCCTTCACCACGACCACGAAGGCCAGTTTCTCATGACCCTCGCATCCCCGGTTCACCGCATCCAGCTCAGCCGCCAGCTCATGCTCCAGCTCTTCACGGCTGCCACCGGCCTCCAGCTCATCCCGCGCCTCCTCCGATAACAACACCATCAGACACGGCTGGGGCTGATTGGCACCGGCCACGCACACCACTTCTGCTTTCGGGTGGTTGAAGCGGTTCTCAATCGGTACGGGTACCACGTACTTGCCCTTGGAGGTCTTGAACAGATCCTTCACACGGCCGGTAATACGCAGGAAACCTTCACTGTCGATCTCACCCATGTCACCGGTTTTCAGGAAGCCGTCGTCGGTGACATCTTCCCGGGTTTTCTCCTCGTTCTTGTAATAACCCAGCATTTGCCCGGGACTTTTGACCTCAACTTCCTCGCCCTCTGCCAGACGATGCTCCACACCCGGATTGGTGACACCCACGGTGCCGGGCTTCGCCGCGCTGGGACGATTGGCATGGGAATAACCGAAGTTCTCGGACATGCCATACACTTCCAGCAATTCCAGGCCCAGGTTGCGATACCACGCAACAATTTCGCTGGAAAGAGGCGCCGCGCCCGTCAGGGCGGCACGGCAATGATCAAGCCCGAGTTGCTTGAGCACCTTCTTTTTTACCAACCGATTCAGTAGCGGGATATTGAACAGCACTTTCTGCTTCCTGGGTGGCAGCTTGTTATTGATACCCAGGTAGAATTTCATCCACAGTCGCGGCACCGAGAAAAACAGAGTCGGGCGGGCCCGCTGCAGGTCTTCCTGGAAGGTCTCCAGGGCGTTGGCGAAATACAGGTGGAAGCCGTAATACAGTGACTGGGTTTCCACCGCGGCACGCTCGGCGACGTGGGCAAGCGGCAGATAGGAGAGCATGCGCTCATCCTGATTGACCGGGAAAATCTGCTGCAGGCCATCAGCCACCGAAATCATGGTGCGGAAACTGTGCATCACGCCCTTCGGACGACCGGTGCTGCCAGAGGTGTAAACAATGGTCGCCAGGTCATCCGGGTCGGGCAGCTTTGGCTCAGCCGGCTGCTGATCAGCTATGATATCAAGCCACTGGGGCGTATCGTCACGGGGCGACATCGGCAACGAGATGATCGGCATGTCGTCGGGAATGTGTCCCTTGATGTCATTCCAGCCGTCGGCCGTGCCATCCAGCTTGCCCAGGAAAAGCAGCTTCGCTTCGCTGTGCTCGAGAACATAAGCCGCCGTATCGCCGTTCAACGTGGGATAAAGCGGAACTGAAACGTGCCCTGCTGCCCAGGTAGCAAGATCACAAAGTATCCAGTGTGCGCTGTTTTTACCCAGGATCGAGATATTGCTGTGCTCGGGAATGTCCAGGGCAGCAAGATGTGCCGCCATCCGGGAAACCTGGTCCGCCGCCTGTTTCCAGGTGATGTCTTCGGTGGTTCCATCCGGGAATGGCTGGGTCAGGTAAACCTTGTCGGGAGTTTGCTCTGCCCAGTAGTAAAGGCAATGGAGAGAGGTTTGCTTTGCATTGTCTACAGCCATCGACGGCTCCTTATTGTTATAGTCTGGAATCACTTTATTTTTGTCAGACTAAAGCATAGTACCTGTATTTGCCGTTTCCTCAAGTTATCCGCAATCCCGGACCACCTCCCTGTAAAAGTGGGCAGATGAGACACCCAACACATTTTGGGCCGTGACAAATATCAACAATGGTCTAGAGTGATCCTGTCAGCGTACGAACAACAACAAAAATTCACTCTGGAGGTACCTGTGAGAACAACAACCCGTTCATCATTGATTTTCCCGGCCTGGGCTTTCATCTGTACAGGCGCGGTTGCCTTTCTTTACTGCGCATCAGCAGGTCTCCTGACCGCCTGAGTGGCCCGCCCGGGCAGCTCCCGGGGCTTCCGCCAGGCCGGTTTGCAGCGTACCCTTCCTTACCTCGTCAGATAACACTGCCAATACGGAAGGGTTCCGCCCCATGCAAGATTTCATTCTGTACCACTATGCCATGTCACCTTTTTCCGAAAAGATCCGGGTGATGCTCGGCTATGCCGACCTCACCTGGCAGTCCGTTACTGTCAGGGAGATGCCACCGAGGCCGATTCTGTCAATCCTCGCAGGCGGCTACCGGAAGGTCCCTGTTGCCCAGAACGGCGCCGATATCTTCTGCGACAGCCGGGCAATTGCCGACGAAATCGTGCGCCTCAGCGGCAAAACCGAACTGAGCCTGGCCGGCCAACCCCGGGAGATCATCGATTTCGTGCACACCACTGATCTGGATGTATTTCTGGCCTGTGTGATTGCCGCAAGCGATGGCCGTATGCTGAAGAAACTGGTGAGGGACACGTCTCTGCTGCATGCGTTGCGCTTTCTCAAAGACCGCATCAGCATGGGCAGGAAATCCAGGGTCAAGGCGCTACGCGGTCCACAGGCGAAGAAGAAGGTGATCGCGCACATCAGCAACATGGAATCCATGCTGAACGAGGACTTCCTGTTCGGAAGCTCGCCCTGCGTCGCAGACTTCTCCGCCTACCATGGCCTCTGGTTCGTGTGTGACCTGGCTGGAAAACCCTGGCTCAGGGATTACCCGAAAGTAACCGCCTGGATGGAGCGAATGAAAGCCTTCGGCCATGGCCAGTTCCGGGAGATCACCGCTGACCAGGCACTGGACATTGCCCGTACTGCGACCCCAAGGGTTATTGAGACCGCCAGTGAGGACTCACTGACAGGGCATAAAGTCGAAGTGGCCCCCGACGACTATGGGCGGGAGCCAGTCACCGGGAAGCTGGTATTTGCAGACGGGCATGCACTGGTTCTCGAACGTTCTCACGCCCGCGTGGGCCAGGTCCATGTGCACTTTCCAGCCCGGGGTTTTGTGCTCAGACCGGCCTGATCCTTCAGGCAGGTCTGTCTTCAGAACCGGCACTTTCAAAGGCAGTCAGAACAGAGCTCAGGAAGTCATCCATCAAGGCACGCGGCGCGGAGCCGTTCCCGCCGCCCTGCTCTTCCTGGAGCGCCTGGGTATCATCCAGCAGTTTCTGCATCAGGCCTTCCACTGCAGGCAGGTCGATGCCATTGGCTGCTGAATCTCCTGCAACCTCCTGAATCTCCCTGGCCAGGCCGCCAAGCGGCCGCAACTGGCTGTTTACAGACGGCTCCCGGGCCATGGTTTCGTATGCTGCAGCGGATACCATTCGGGTTGCCGACAGGTTCAGGCTGAAGCTGGCGAGTTCATCTCCGCCCAGATCAAGCGATTGCGCAGCACGAAACGCACCCTGGATATCGCCATTGAAGAAACGCCCTGATACATCCTGAACCTTTCCGAACAGCTCTGTCAGTGCCTGCTTTTCCCCATCATCAAGGCTGCCCTCAACGGTGAACGAGTAGCGCCCGGAAAACAGGCTGGCGGAGCTTACTTCGTCGGAGCGGATGCCGTTACTCTCTAAGGAACCTGCGGCCATCCCGCTGTATCGCTGTTCGTCCATGCGAACGGTGACCCGGTCGCCGTCACGGGTGGTCACTTCAAACGCCAAGCTGTCTCTTGCTGCGGCCTCGACCAGTGCGGCGGAGGTTTTGCTCTGCGCCGGAGAAGCGCCAGGCAGGTCAGTCTTCAGATAGCGGGATTCAAGCCCCGCCAGTCCCTCCTGAATACGGCCGAAGCTGTCGTCAATATCACTGTTGAGCTTGTCGGTCATCATTCCCAGGGCTTCAATCTGTTCACGAGCATCGGAAAAGCCCTGCTCAACGCCACGGCGGGCATCCGCTAGTAGGCCCGCCAGCCGCTCGGTGTCGGCGCCAGCGTCGGCCTCCTTCTGCAGGCGTTGCTGAACAAATCCCAGCACCCGGCTGGCGACATCGGCGGCAGTCGGCGGCTCGAAGCGATTACCGGCCGGGCCGGAAGCATCAGGAGCCGCTTTACCCAGTCGCTGATCCAACTGCTGTTCGAGTCGTTTTCGCAGCACATTGATGGCATCTTCAGCCGTACGGATAGGTGTCCTGTCCTGGCCTTTGACGACGACGGGGGCGGAATTGTCACCTGATGACCGGTTCCCCGGCAACTCCGCGCCAGAGCGGCCGGGCATGCCGGATCCGGGAATATTAATTGGAGAAACCATAGCGTCTACCTTCATAACCAGAGGGACAGGATATGGAGTCTTTCCACAGCCTGCCCACGGTTATCGGCAGCCGACGAGCGGGCGTTAAGATCTTTTTGGTATTAACACCAGGTGGTTAGGCAATTCATTTTTCTCGTGGGTGGCGGGCACCTGTTCCTTGAGGTGCTGACCGCAACTTTCGATGCACTCCAGAAAGCCTTTCAGGGTATCGCCGCCGCGTACCCGATCGGTAAAGGTTCTGACAATACCTTCCCATACCTCATCGCCAATCCTCGCGGAAATACCCTGGTCCACCAGGATTTCCACATAGTGTTCCGCTTCCGAGACGAAGATCAGCATGCCCACACCGCCTTCTGTGTGATGCAGGTTCTGCTCGAGGAATTGCCTCCGCGCCATATTGGAAGCGCGCCAGAACCGCACCTGTTGCGGAATCAGGTGGTGCCCCACACCCGGCAACTGAAGCAGCAGGCAGAGCACGATAAAGGTCGCCCACTGAACGACCAATAGCCAGTCGGCACTCAGGGAGCCGGTGAAGTAATTGATGGTGCCGGGGATCAACAATGCGACGATTCCCGCCCACAGCAACGGTATGTAAGCATAGCTGTCGGAAGCGTCGGCCAGTACCGTGACCAGTTCCGCGTCGGTTTCCCGCTCAACCTCAGAGATGGCCGAAGCCACCTGTTGCTGTTCCTTGTCTGTTAATAGCGTCATGTTTGTTCCGATATTGCTGAATCAGGGAGTTCTGTATTTGTGTAGCCCGGGACGAGACCGTGCTACCAGCCGCCGGAGGCTCCACCGCCGCCGAAGCCGCCGCCTCCGCCACCGAAGCCACCACCTCCAAGACCGCCGCCACGGCCACCACCGCCAAGCCCTCCGAGCAGAGCACCCGCCAGTATGGCACTGCGGCCACGCCGGCCACTGCCGAAAAACGCCAGCAAGACAATAATGAAAAACAGAATGCCAAGCGCGGGATGAGGTTTGTCCTGTGTGGCGTCAGAACGCCGGCGCTCCGGGACTGCCAGGGGTTCTCCTCCTAACACCTTGACCATGGCCACAGCACCGTTGGCAATACCGCTGGCAAAATCACCTTCCTTGAAAGCAGGAGTAATGATCTGGTTGATAATGGTGGCGGAGGCAGCATCCGTCAGGCGTCCTTCCATGCCGTATCCCACCTCGATACGGATTCTCCGTTCCTCCTCGGCAACAATCAGCAGAGCCCCGTTGTCTTCACCTTCCTGACCAATTCCCCAGTGCCGGCCCAACTGGTAGCCATAATCTTCAATGGCATAGCCCTGCAGGTCAGGAAGAGTGACCACCACTACCTGCTCGGTGGTCGCCTGTTCATGGGCTTCCAGCATCTGAACAAGGTTGGCTTCAACCTGTTCGGAAAGCATGTCGGCGCGATCGACCACACGGCCCGTCAGCTCGGGAAACTCCGGTGTGGACTGGGCCATTGCAGCCTGGGCAAACAGGGCAAAAGCCACAAACAGGGTTATCCGGCGCAACATTACAGGCATCAGAATTCCACCTGGGGTGCGTCTTCCGCATCCGGGGCTGTTGCTTCAAAGCTGGCCCTCAGCTCCATGTCGCTGTAAAGAAAGCTGTGCCACAACCTGCCCGGGAAAGTGCGAATCTCGGTGTTGTAGCGCTCGACGGCCTGGATAAAGTCCCGCCTGGCCACCGCAATGCGGTTTTCCGTGCCTTCGAGCTGGGACTGCAATGCCAGGAAATTCTGATTGGATTTCAGGTCAGGATAGCGTTCAGAGACCGCCATCAGGCGGCTCAACGCGCTGCTCAGCTCTCCCTGGACCTGCTGGAACTGTTGCAGCTTCTCGGGATTGTTGAGAATGCTTTCATCGACCTGGATGGATGTGGCCTTTGACCGAGCTTCGATCACCGCGGTCAGGGTGTCCTGTTCCTGCTCGGCAAAGCCCTTGACGGTCTCCACCAGGTTGGGCACCAGATCCGCCCGCCGCTGATACTGGTTTTCCACCTGCGACCAGGCTGATTTCACCTGCTCGTCATAGGTAGGGATATTATTGATGCCGCACCCGACCAGAAACAGGGCCAGTAGCGACACCGCCGCCAACCGGAAAACAGTTCGGCCTGGCGTGGCTGTGTTCAGGTATTGCATAGCGTATCGATTCCTTGAGGATTAACGGGGCCAGTAATCTGTGGCCATTGACACTAACACACTTCTACTTGTGCATCTGTTCGATGCACCACCCTGAACACTGTATACATATACAGACCTCTTCGTTATACTCGGTCCGACTCAATGAACCCCACCAGACACGACAACGTGCGGGAACACACTGGAGAACATCATGGCCGTACAAGCGCTGTATTACTCGGAGAGGGACGGACTGGAGATGGCACTGAAACACCCCGACACAATGCTCTTCTCGTCCAAAGCCGAAGCCGACGCCCGGGACAAGGTACTGGAACTGGCAGAGGAAATTACCCAGTTCCTGCAGGCAAGGGTTGAGGGCATGGACGAAGCCATGGCAGAAAAAGCTGCGCTGGCCATTGCCGAAGAGAAAGACCTGTTTGGAAAGGCGCTGAAGAAGCCCTCTTTGCTGAACGAACAGGCGCAGCCGGACTCCGACTGACCCGACCACAGCCCTTACCACTCAGCGGCGGAAACGTGTTTCCAGCACCACCGCTGAGTTGGTCCGCTCCACCCCTTCCAGGTTACCGATCTCGTCGAGTACTGCACTGAGCTCCTCAAGCGATTGCGCCTGGACAATGGCGATCAGGTCATACTCACCGCTGACCGAATACAACTGTGATACCTGGCTGATCTGTTCAAGTGCGGTATTGGTCCGAGCTGTCAGCTTCTGAAAAACCTTGATCGACACGTGCGCCTCTACCTGGTTGGCCGAGAACTCACCACCCAGTTGCACGGCATACCCACGGATTACACCACTGGCTTCAAGCTTCGCTATGCGATTCTGCACCGTTGAGCGGGACACATTGAGCGCACGGGCCAGGTCAGAAATACTGGACCGGGCATTCTGGCGCAGCAGCAGAAGCAGTTCCTGATCCTGCTTTCCTATCATATTGCCTAATCCTTATTTAATTTTGCCATAATAATTTATCATATTTGATATTCTGAAACTACAAACTGACAACCAGCTTCATCATACTGTGCTCATCAATCTTCACCCGCCAGGAGTCAGAGACAGATGAGGATGTCACGATGATCATTCGCCCGGTTGCCATGACCGACCTTCCGGCCCTGCAGGAAATCGCTGTGGAGTCCGGCCCCGGATTCACCTCACTGGTGGATGATCGTGATTTCCTGGCTCAGAAAGTCCAGCGTTCCGTGGAAAGCTTCGCTCGCAGCGTGAAGACCCCTGGCGACGAGAATTACCTGTTTGTGCTGGAAGATCCGGAAACCGGCGCAATCATGGGAACAACCGGCATTGAAGCGTCGGTGGGCATTCAACGCCCGCTGTACCATTATCGCTGCAGACAGGTGGTGCACTATTCCCCAGAGCTGAAGCTGCTCCGCAGGCTGGACGTGCTGGATATGTGCCACCACTACGTCGGCTGCAGTGAGATCTGCACACTGTTCCTGAGGCCGCAGTTCCGCAGGGCGCACGCTGGCAAACTGCTATCGCGCGTCCGTTTCCTGTTCATGGCGCAACACCCTCAACGATTTGCAGAGACGGTCATCGCGGAAATGCGTGGCGTGGCGGACGCAAACGGCCAGTCCCCGTTCTGGAACTGGCTACGTGAACATTTCGTTGACCTGGATTTCGACACGGTGACTCGAATGGTCGGTACCGGAGACAACGGCTTCATTGCCGATCTGATGCCGCGGCATCCGCTCTACACTCACCTGATGAACGAAAACGCTCGTGCCGTCATCGGACAGGTCCATCACAACACCCGCCCTGCCCTGAACATGCTTGAGGCAGAAGGGTTCCGGCACACCGGTTACGTTGATCCGTTCGACGGCGGCCCCACGGTGGAGGCAAAGCTGGCTGACATCCGGTCGGTGTCAGGCTCCACCGCCTGCGGTATCCAGGTTGTCGAGAACGTTGAGCCGGACCTGGATCAATGGCACGCCGGCGGCCAGGGCCGGATACTGGCTATAACCAATAACGGCGCCGCAGACTTCCGTGCCACTGTCACCGGTTCGGCCAGGTATCTGCCATCACGCAATCTGCTTCAGGTACCGGCGACACTGGCAAAGGCGCTGAAACTGAGTAACGATGGGCGGGCGCGATTTATGGAAC
Organism: Marinobacter sp.; assembly: GCF_041686475.1. Lineage (GTDB taxonomy): Bacteria > Pseudomonadota > Gammaproteobacteria > Pseudomonadales > Oleiphilaceae > Marinobacter. Next base: position 10,820 of record NZ_JAWLDU010000038.1, on the reverse strand, counting down.
TGGCAACCAGCAGTGCGGGCAGGCAACCAACGACTATTCCACTGCGCCAACAACGGGAGGTGCTCCATGCACACCGATAGAGACATACTGTTCCGTCGTCTGTGGGACAACTACTGTGAAGTCACTCCCTCTGCCGAGGATATCCACCAGCTGCTGGACGACACCCAGGGCGGCGAAATCGTGAACGATCACATTGCCCTGCGCACCTACAATCTCGAAAAGGTGAACCTGGACAAACTGGCGGCGCACTTTCTGGCGTTAGGTTACCAGCAAGGTGGCGAGTATCACTTTGAAGCCAAAAAACTCTACGCCAGGCACTACGAACACCCGGACCCTTCCGCCCCCAAGGTGTTTATCTCCGAACTGCTGGTTGAGCAGTGTTCCGAACCGTTGCAGGCCATCGTCCGAAAGCTGGTGAGCCAGATTGATCCGGATACTGTCACCGCCGACAACTTCCTGTATTCCGGTCGACACTGGAGCATTGACTACCCCACATACCGGGCCCTACTGGAAGAAAGTGAATACGCTGCCTGGTTGGCCGCCTGGGGGTTTCGTGCCAACCATTTCACGGTAAGCATTAACGCTCTCAGCCGGTTCAGCACAGTGGCGGAGATCAATCAAGTGCTCAAAGAGAACGGTTACCGGGTGAACAGCTCTGGCGGCGAAGTGAAAGGCTCTCCGGAAGAACTGCTGGAGCAGTCCTCCACCATGGCAGACCGGGCGGACGTGGGATTCTCCGATCAGACAGCCGCCATACCCAGCTGCTTCTACGAGTTCGCCCTGCGCTACCCCAAACCCGATGGCCACCTATACAGCGGCTTTGTCGCCGCCTCGGCGGACAAGATCTTTGAAAGCACGGACAGC
>NZ_JAWLDU010000038.1:0-9856 GCF_041686475.1 Marinobacter sp. | reverse complement strand
CATGGTGTGGCTGGCCGAACCCATCATGCCCTGGACCCTGGGTTTCGCAGCCGGTGCGATGCTGTTCATTATCAGCGATGAAATCATTCCCGAGACCCATCGCGGCCGCTTCAAGACCCTTGCAACCTTCTCCCTGCTGGGCGGTTTTGTCGTGATGATGTTTCTGGACGCCACACTGGGCTAGCCGGGAAACAGCACCTTCACCATCCCGATCGTGCTGACAATCAGCAACACCACGCCGAGCACGCGGAAAAACACCGGTGTCTCGGCCTTCAGCATGCGATCATGAACATAAAGGCCAATTACGTGGCCCACCGCGGCACAGGGCAGCAGCCACAGGTGATGGATCAACTGCAGGTCAACTCCCACCCAGATAAAGGCCGCCATTTTGATGACCACCAGAATGAACCAGAGCGCAAACAGTGTATCCCGCAATTTTTCCTTTGGCAGATGCTGGGCGGCTACGGCGATGATCAGCGGAGCCCCTATCAGCGATGTACCACTGACATACCCGCCAATCATCAGGAAAACCGTGTCTACCGCGCGGCTTCCGCTGCGGAAAGGCCGGTTAAGAATGTAGGAAACAGAATAAAGCGACACAATCACAAAAATGATTGTGCTCATGACGTTGGATGGCAGGGTGATAAGCCCGAACACACCGATCAGTTTTGGCACGATCATGATCGCCAGAATTCGCCAGAGATACTGCCAGTCCACAGTACCCCCGGAAATTCGCCCCTGGTCATCGGTTCTCGACGACTTGCGGTTATTCATCCAGATGGTGAGTGAGGAAAATACCAGCAGGTGGACGGCAATGATGGGCAGGAAAACCAGCGGCTGATCCACAACCAGAAGCAGAAACGGCAATGACAACACCGCCCCGCCAAACCCGAGCCCGGAACGGACAAATCCACTCCAGACGAAGATCAGACCGATCAGGACATACTGGTACAACGCCAGCTCAGACATAGTGATTCCCGGGTTCCGGCAGGTAAGTGGGTGAATGCAAAGGTGTAAGAGGATACCTGCCAGCCCACCATTACTTCCAGTAACAAAGGGGCTACTTTTTTACAACGGAAGAACTGCCTGATACCGCCTAATTTTTAATCAAAGGCCCCTGCGTTCCGACGCCAGGGGCTTACGAAAACAACAATAACCAGGCAGGGGAGGCAGATCCTGCACCTGCCCGTGTTGAAGGGAGAATAACGATGTCAGCAGCGGTTGAGCACCTGGACGAACGGCTTCAGGACGGCAGCGAGCTACTTGAGGAAATCATGCCGTCGGCGATCACCCTGGCAATGATGCTCCGTCAGCGAACCATGGCTGCCTGGATGCGGACAGAATTTGACGGCTATGGCGACCCTTCTGCGCTTCCACCCTATCGACGTGACGTCCCCGGCCACATTGTTGCGCGGTCTCCCCAGTATGGCTGGATTCCCGCTCCGGTCGACGATCATCAGAAAAAGGAGTTCGGACACCGGGATATGCCGGAGGGCATAAAATCCCTCGAGAAAATCTGTCTCAGCTGCAAGAAAGGCACCGGTAACCGCATTGTTTTCGACAAAGAGGAAATGACCACACTGCAGTCCCAGATCAATCTCAGCGCGGAACTGGCAATCACCATCAGCAGGGAAAGCTATTGCAAACTACTCCGGGTCATCCGTAGCGCCATGTTTCTCTGGTGCCAGGAACTGATGGAAGTAGGTATTGGCGGCGACCACAACTCCTACAGCGTAGAAGAACGCAAGAAAGCGGCCCATCTGGATGATCCCGAGCGCTTCTGGCGCAAGGCCCTGGAAAGCAATGCCGACCTCCCGGTGCCGGACGTCAGGGAAGCAGGCTTTTTCGAGCGCTTCTTCGGGCGGACAGGCTAAGGCTGTTACCGGTCGGTGAGCTTGATCTCGATGCGGCGGTTGCGCTGAAGTGCTTCGGCGGAACTGCCCTTATCAACCGGGAAGAATTCGCCAAACCCGGCCGCTACCATACGGGTCTGGGGCACGCCTTCCGATGCAAGGTACCGCACCACTGCAACCGCCCTTGCGGTAGACAGCTCCCAGTTGGAGGGAAATTCCTCGGTATTGATCGGAATACGGTCGGTGTGGCCATCGATACGCAGAATCCACTCGATATCGTCCGGAATGGCAGAGACCACATCCAGCAACACCTCCGCCAGCTTATCCAGTTCCTGCTGGCCTTCCTCGCCCAGGCTCGCTGACCCGGACGCAAACAGCAACTCCGAAGGCAACAGGAACCGGTCCCCGACAATCCGGATGTTCTGGTTATCCTGGAGAATGTCCCGCAACCGCCCGAAGAACTCCGACTGGTAACGTTCCAGTTCATTGACCCTCTCAGCCAGCAGGGTATTCAGCCGTTTACCGACCTCTTCCAGTTCCGCCTCTTTCTCTGCGGTCAGATCCTCCTGTAGCCGCAGTGCGGCGGTAATACGGCTCAACTGGTCCTGCAGAGCGTTAATCTGGTTCGATAGCTGCTGAATAATCGCTCGCTGGGAGGCAGTCAGTTGCTCTTCGTCTTCCAGTTCCGCCTCTGTGCTGGAGACCGCCTGCTGCAGATCCTCAACCCTGAGGGCCTGGGCCTCGGCATTGTATTGCTGTTCCAGTCGTTGCTCCCGTTCTTCTTCCAGTTCCGCACTCAGCGAATCGTTCAGGGCCAGGCTTTCACTGTAGCTGCTCTGCACGGCTGCCATTTCCTCTTCCAGGGCAGCTGTCTGCTTCTGTTCCAGCCCCAGAAGCCGGGAAATCTCTTCCAGCTGACTGTTCAGCCTGGCCAGTTCCGAGTCACGGTCCGAAAGGGTTTGCGACAGATACAGCTGGCTGACCACGTAAATCAGCAGCATGAAGATGATCAGCATCAACAACGCCGACAGGGCATCCACGTAGCCGGGCCATACGTTGATGTTGCTGCGGGTGCGACGTCTGGAGCCGATCATGGCGTGCGCCTGTTATTGAGGTGCATCGTCAACCCGGTCCACCAGGTTGGTTACGCCGGTCAGCCACTCTTCCAAGCCGTCGTAAAATCGGTTCTGGGCGTGCCCTGCCTGGATATCAAGAAAGCCCAGAACGAGTGAGCCACCAAGGCCCAGCAACGACGAGCTGAAGGCTGTTCCCATGCCTTCCAGCGGCTTCAGAAGCCCTGACTGGAGCCCGGCAAACACCTCGCCGAAATCCTCCTGCCCCATATCCAGGTTTACAATCACCTCACCCACCGAATTGATGGTACCGAGAAGACCCCAGAATGTACCCAGCAGGCCGAGAAAAATCAGCAGACTGATGAAATAACGGGTAATTTCTCGCTGCTCGTCCATACGGCTGTGGATGGCATCAAGTACCGTACGCAACGACATGGTGGACAGGGAGAACCGGTCACGCTTGGCATCATCGTCAAGCTGGCGCGCCAGCGGCTTCAGCAGCCGCGGCTCCTGAAGGACCGAAAGCCCTGCGTTGCCAGTACGGAACTGCGCGATCCATCGCAGTTCCGGGAACAACACGAAGACCTGGCGATAGGTAATGGCGATGCCGATCAGAAGCACACAGACGATCAGCAGGTTGAACACCCAGTTGGCCATGAACGCGGCCTGAAGTGGCTTGTAGATCAGGGCACAAACTACTAAAACCACTGCCAGGAACAGCGTCATCCAGAAAAGGGTATGCTTGGGATTGCTCATTAACGGCCACCGCTTTTATCGGGAAACACGTTAAAAGCTAGCACAAGCCCCGCGTGACTGGCGAACACAAGGCCATTCTGTCCGATTAAGTATTTGTTACCCGGCCGGGATCAGGGCTGATACCGGCTGATAATCCCGTCCAGCGCACCGCTCTCACGGGCTTCATCCAGCCCCTGCTGAAGGTCCTCCACTATTTCCGGGTCGGTTTCAGTGCTCACCGCCAGGTACATGGGTGTTTCACGGAACACAAGAACCGGCTTCAGGCCGGTAATACCATGCTCTTCTTCCGCCACCAGCGGGCCCACCAGACCATCGGTTACCCACAGGTCGGCCTGGCCCAGCGTTAACCTGCGCGGGTTCTGATCACCTGACACGTTCCTGATTACCTCGAAACCCTCGTTCACCAGGTAGTCCGACATCACGTCACCCTTGTAGCCCGCAATCCTGTACTGCCTGGCATCTTCCAGGCTATCGAGCTCGATATCCGAATCCGGCGCAGCGAACAGTGTCCACTTGATGGGTGCCAGCGGCCCTACCCACTGGAACTGGTCTTCCCGCTCGTCAGTCCGGGCTGTGCAGAAAAGCGCGTGATTCTCCCGGCCCTGAACCCAGTCGTAGGCGCGGCTCCAGTCCCTCATCTTCATGATGTACTCATAATCCACCCGCTCCATCATCTGCTTGACCATATCGGTGCAGATACCGGCGATGTCGTCAGCGTTATGGGCAAAACCCTGGCCTGTGGTGGAGGCGTTATAAGGAGGATAGTGCTCGGTAAAGATATACAGCTTGTCCTCAGCAACCGCTGCCGGTGCCAGTGACAGAAACAGGAGGCCAAAGGCCACCCGTCTGATGAATGTCAGGGGGGTTGGAACTCCGTAGCCTGATATGGCTGGCATTCTCTTATCCTCGTAGCGATGGGTCGTCATTATTTATATAGATGCAGATAGAATCTTCTGGCAGTTAAGGCTAATTGCTCTGGTCGCTTATGCCAATACGACCATCATTACGTTTCTGGTGCTAAATTTCAGTGACAAAACGTATCTGCCGGTAGCGGACTTATTGTTCTGAAAATGCATGCCAACGCCTCAGTTCCACCAGCAGGGCCACCGGTGCTTCCTCGGGCAGAAAATGACCGCAATCCAGTACCCTGCCCTCAACGGTGTCCGCATAGTCTTGCCAGACTGTTTCGACGTCATAGGTACGATTTACAAATCCTTTACTACCCCAAAGCACCAGCAAAGGGCACCGGACCGTTTTACCACAGGTGCGATCGTACTCGTCGTGCTCCAGATCAATACTGGCGGCGGCACGATAATCTTCGCAGGAAGCATGAATCACCCGCGGGTCACGGAAGCAACGCAGGTACTCAGACACCGCGTCCGGTTCAAAACTGGCATCCGGTCCGCTCCAGCGATTGAGTTTTTCCCTCAGGAAATAATCCGGATCCATGCCGATCATGTGTTCGGGTAGACCGTGGGGCTGGATCAGGAAGAACCAGTGGTAATAGCCCGTGGCAAAATTCTGATCGGTGTGCCTGAACATGTGCAGCGTGGGCACAATATCCATCACACAGACACGGGACACCCGCTCCGGATGGTCCAGCGCCATGCGATGGGCCACCCGGGCACCCCGGTCATGCCCGGCCATGGCAAACCGTGGATGGCCCAGGTGCGACATCAACTCCACCATGTCCATGGCCATTGCCCGTTTGGCATAGGCGCTATGACTGGCATCCGATGGTGGCTTTGAGCTGTCGCCGTACCCTCTGAGATCCGGACACACCACATGAAAATCCCGGGCCAGTTCAGGTGCCACCCGGTGCCACATCACGTGGGTCTGGGGATAGCCGTGCAACAGAAGCAGTGGTGGCCCCTTGCCCCCATGAACGAAGTGGATATCGGCACCCGATGTGCGAATGCGCCCCGTTGCGAATTCAGTACCAAAATCCATTCTTCTGCTCCGCCAATCAGGTTGTGTCATTGCATTGAACAGTGTAGCCAATCATGTGCAACGATCCGTTGTCACTGGCCAGGATTACGCCCTGTGGGGAACTAATTTCAGGTTTGCCTTAGACATTGGTTTCGTTGCATCTTGCTGCAGGCGGCTTTTAAGGCCACTATCGTCACCATCCATATTTGCGAAAACGAAAAGGCACCGCATGTTTCTCGAACGCTACCACTCAATCCAGGAAGGACACGTGCTGATCAGCGCGAACCAGGCCAGCCGCTTTGCCAAGGAAGTGGCGGGGGATTTCAACCCCATTCACAACCCCGACGCCCGGCGCTTTTGCGTTCCCGGGGATCTGCTGTTCGCTTTGCTGGTGTCACACTTCGGTCTGTCCCGGAACATGACATTCCATTTCCGCAGCCTTCTTGGAGAGAATGTTCCCCTTGAATTCCGTGAGGATAGCGACGGCCTGATCCGTGTCTACGATGAAAAGGGCAAGGTCTACATCGAGGTTGAACGCAGCGGCGAGGCCACCCACGATGACACCGTCATCGAGAATTTTATCCGTTGTTACGTTGCTGCCTCCGGCAAGAATTTTCCCCACACTCTTAAACCGCTGATGGAAAGCGAGGGGGTGATGTTCAACCCTGACCGCCCGATGATCATGTATCAGAGCATGAGCCTGACCATGAACACCCTGGATGCGCCCTCCCCCGATCTGGAGCTGCACAATGCCGAGCTCAAGCCTGAGGGTAAGCGGGGCAACGTGTCGCTGGACTATCGGTTGCTTTCGGACGGCAAAGTCGCCGGCGAGGTCTCCAAGAAGCTGGTGGTCAGTGGCCTGAGGGATTACAACGCCGATGCCATGGACGCTGTTGTGGAAGAATTCTACCGGCTCAAGAACAAATCCTGGGACTGACGGAAACGCCAGCATGGCAACACAGAATGCAAAACTGCTTCGTGACTATCTGGAAACCGAACTGCAGGTGCAGCCCAAACCGGCTTTCCCCTGGAAACAGTTTGTGGTCATTATTGGCATTCTCTCTGCAGTGACTGTACTGCTGGTTGTATTTGCCCTCTGAATCCGGGTGACTACGTATTTGTGCCCCTTGGCTTCCGGGGCTTACCCTTGGTTCAGGCACATTGAGAAACCGAAGGAACAACCACTATGGCAAATACCATTTGCTCCAACTGTGGAACAAGCATCCCACCGGGAAGCAAAAAATGCCCGGAGTGCGGCAACCTTCAGACGTCGAGGCTGAAGATGATCCTGGGGGCTGCCACGGTGCTGGTTGCGGCTCTGGTGATCGTGATTGGTGCAATCTCCGTCATCTCCAGAGATGACCCTGCCAACCCGGCCGGGGACACCACCGAGATAAAGCCCTAACCCGACACCGTGTCCAGGAATGCAAGATAGGAACCGGCCACATCATCCGGTGCCTCCACCTGGGGATAGTGGCCAACAGCGGGCAGTTCACCAAACCAGGCCATCGGCAGTTCCAGTTCACGAAAGCGGGCCACCATGTGGGCGCCGGATACCGGGTCGGCGGAGCCGTTGATCAGTGCTACCGGTACACGAGCATCACGAATCGCATCCACCCAGCGTTGCCGATATTGCTTGCGATCGTTCATGTAGGTGATCAGGTTGTGGAAAATGTGCTTGCCGTTGTTGTAGGTCACCAGGGCCCAGAAATCGTTGAGCGCCTGTGCATCGGGTTTGGTATTCGGCCCGAATACCCGGGCCATGGCGCTGTCGAAGCGGCTCTTGCTCGACAACCTGTTGAACAGTGCACCCAGTGGACTGAGCAGAAGTTTCTGGGTCAGCAGAGCGCGGTGGGTTTCAGGGAACAAGCCGCCGTTCAGGAAACAGACCGACTGCCACCGGCCGGCGCTCTCACCTGAATTCTGCCGCGCCAGCAACTCCTGCGCTACCGTATCGCCGTAATCATGGGCGAGCACATGAAAGCGGTCCAGCCCCAGCTGCCTGACCACACCCTCTACAACGTCCGCCTGTTCATGAATGGAGTATCGGTGTGATGCGGGCTTATCGGAAAAGCCGAAACCCAGCATGTCCATGGCAACCACACGATAAGACTGGCGCAGCGCCGGCCAGATTCTATGCCAGTCCCAGCTTGCGGTGGGAAAGCCGTGGATCAACAGAATGGTTTCCTGGTCCGATTCTCCCTCATCCACCGTGAATATCCTGAAACCATTGATGGTCAGGGTCTTGCCCCTGGACTGCCACTCGCTTGGACGCATGTTGTCTCCGGGTGCCACATCGGGCGTCTTGTTGATATTGTTATGGGAAGATCATGCGAAAACCTGAACTTGACGTCAAGTTTGATTTTTGTTAATTATTCTGGTTCCGAGCGGGGACCAATCATGAAGCCAGCACCCAGACAGGAGCGAGCCATCCGCAAACGCAATGCCTTGCTTGCGGCCGCGTTTGACGAGTTTTCCAGCCAGGGCTTTGAAGCCACCACGGCAAAGTCCATTGCTGATCGCGCCGGTGTTGCAACCGGGACCTTCTACCAGTACTTCCACAACAAGCAGGATGTGCTGCTGGAAATCACCCGGCAGCGTTTCGCCCAGCTGCAGCAGCACCTGCAGGTTCCGGAAGCCAGGCTTGGTGTCACTCCCGACAATAACGCCGACATTCGAGTTGTATTCCGCCAGGCGCTGGGCTTTCTCTACGATTTCCATCAGCAGGAATCAGGCCTTCACGAGGTGCTGGAATACCGCCGCCGGGTGGATCCTGCCCTGGCCGAACTGATGGATAACGGTGAGACCGTTCTGATGGAGCGGGTGAGAGCCTTTGTTGCGCGCTATGTCAGGGATGATGTGGAAACCACCGCCTTCTGCCTGTTTTCCATGGCCGAGGGCATGGTACACCGGCATGTTTTCCAGGGGCACCAGGATGTCCAGCGTGACGAATTGATTGAAAGGGGCACACAGATACTGGCGGCCTACTTCGAAAACCAGAACAACAATGGGTGAAACAGCCATGAGCGATGAAACGACCAATACTACCTGGGACTACCTTATCCAGGGCGCGAAAGTGTTCGATGGCAGCGGCAAACTGCCGGCTTACCAGGACATAGCCGTGGCCGACGGAAAGATCGCCGCACGGGGCACCAGTCTCGACCCGCAAAAGGCTCGCAAAGTCATCGATGGCAGCGAGCGCTGGGCCATGCCGGGACTGTTCGATATCCACACCCACTACGACCTGGAACTGGAAGTCGCCCCCGGCCTGCCGGAATCCGTGCGCCATGGCACCACCACTGTGGTCATTGCCAACTGCAGCCTGGGTCTGGCCTTTGGTGCCCAGCGCAAGGATGGGGCAGACCCCATTGTGGATTGCTACGCCCGCGTGGAAAACATCCCCAAGGGCGTGCTGCGGGCAACGGCAGACCGGGTGAACTGGCAAAACCCGAAGGAATACATCCAACACCTGAATAAACTCAGCCTGGGCCCCAACCTGGTCACCCTGGTACCCCACTCCATGCTGCGCATCGAGGTGATGGGGTTTGAGGCCAGCATCTCCCGTGACCCCACGGAAAACGAACTCCGAGCCATGGAATCCCTGCTGGAACAGGCATTGGACGACGGCTACGCAGGCTTCTCTACCGACGCCCTGCCGTTCCACTATCTGGCCAACCAGCCCAACACTCGTAAGACCATACCCACCCAGTTTGCCAAATACCCGGAAATCAAGCGACTGACGGATGTGGTCCGCCGCAAAGGTGGTGTCTGGCAGGCCACACCGCCAAAAGACAGCACCATTGGCACCATCAAGACCTTCCTGCTCAGTTGCGGTCTTTTCCACGGCAAGCCACTGAAAACCACCGTTGTGGCAGCGCTGGATGTACACAGCAACCGCAAGATCGTGCGTTTGGCACGCTTGCTGGCCCGAGTGCTCAATTCCCGGCTGCTGAAAGGTGACTTCCATCTTCAGGCCCTGGCGGCACCTTTCAAGGTATGGTCCGATGGCGCAGTAACGCCGCTCTCGGAGGAGATTGAAGAGCTGCGCATCCTCAATGAAACCGAACTGGAGGACCGCGAGGGCAGGCTGAAAATCCTCAACGACCCGGACTACATCAGGCAGTTCAAGGCCATGTGGATGAGTGGCAAGACCGGTTTTGGCGTCAAGCGCCTGAAGCGGCTGGTGCGCCTTGAGGATTACGCTTTCAACCGTAGCCTCGAGGACATGACCATCGACGTCTGCCC
>NZ_JAWLDU010000089.1:0-6864 GCF_041686475.1 Marinobacter sp. | reverse complement strand
GAAGCGGCGGTTCTCGATGAAGGCTGGCAGGAGCTGTGGCTTGGCGAAATGGATGAAGAAGCCGCGACAGCCTGGCTCCGCGAGCATGGCTTTGAAGATCCGCAAGGCAGCTATTCCGCTCTCAGTGACCTGCGGGGAACCCGTACTCTGCAAACGCTGCAGACCCAGGGCCGACAGCGGCTTAACAAGTTCATGCCCGTGTTGCTGGAAGCGCTGGTTCACGTAGACGGCCCGTCCCAGACCCTGTCCCGGGTTCTGCAGTTGGTGGAAGCCATTCTTCGGCGGACGGCCTACATGGTGCTGTTGATGGAGAATCCGGGTGCGCGAACCCAGCTGGTGCGCCTGTGCAGCGAGAGCCCGTGGATTGCCAGCCAGCTGGCGGAAACCCCATTGCTGCTGGACGAGTTGCTGAATGCAGAAAGCCTTTACAGCCCGCCGGCGAAAACCGAACTCCAGGATGACCTGCGCCAACAAATGCTGCGGATACCCTTCGAGGATCTCGAAGAGCAGATGGAAAATCTGCGGCACTTCAAGAAGGCACACATCCTGCGGGTCGCTGCCTCGGAGATCCGGGAAACCCTGCCGCTGATGAAAGTCAGCGATTACCTCACCTGGATTGCGGAAGTGGTGCTGGACCATGTGGTGGACGTCGCTTTCGCCAATCTTGTCAGCCGCCACGGGTATCCCCGGCGCAAGGATGGCTCCGCCTGCGACACGGATTTCGCCATTGTTGGTTACGGTAAACTGGGTGGTATCGAACTGGGCTATACCTCGGACCTGGATCTGGTGTTTATCCATGACGCTGACCCGGAACAGTCGACGGACGGAGAAAAGTCCATCGACAATGCCGTTTTCTATACCCGGCTGGGGCAGCGCATCGTCCACATTCTCAACACCCAGACGCCTTCAGGCCAGCTCTACGAAGTGGATATGCGCCTGCGTCCGTCCGGCAGCTCGGGGCTGCTGGTCAGCACCCTGACCGCTTTCGAGAAATACCAGCGCAACGATGCCTGGACCTGGGAACACCAGGCCCTGGCCCGCGCCCGTGGCGTGGCTGGTTGTAAAGAGACACTCGAATCCTTTGAAAAACTTCGCAGCGATATCCTTTGCCAGCAGAGGGACCGGGACAAGCTGAGGGAAGACGTAGTTACCATGCGCGAGAAAATGCGCACAACGCTGGGCACGCCGCAGGTTGAAGGTAAGGAACCTGAGGTTTTCCACATCAAGCACGACTTCGGCGGCATTATCGATATCGAGTTCATGGTGCAGTACCTGATGCTGGCCTGGTGCTCGGAGCATCCGGAGCTGACCCAGTGGTCCGATAATATTCGACAGATGGAGGAGCTGGGCCGTGCGGGGGTCTTGCCGGTCGAGGATACCGAAAAGCTTCGGAAGGTCTATATTGTGCTGCGTTCCACCATTCACCGCCGGGCGCTTCAGAACCTGAACAGCCAGGTGGCGGGGGATGCATTTCCCGAGGAACGTGACTACATCCGGAGTATGTGGAACCGTGTGATGCTGGAGTGATGGAACAGTGGTTGCGCCTCTTCGTCAGCCGGGTTTTTCCTGCTAGAATGCCGGGTCCCCGAAAAGAGCGCTTTAGGAGCAGAAACAATGTCGATGGCTGATCGTGATGGCTTCATCTGGATGGATGGCGAAATGGTTCCCTGGCGGGAAGCCAAAACCCACGTGCTGACCCACACCTTGCACTACGGCCTGGGCTGCTTCGAGGGCGTGCGAGCCTACAGCACAGAGAAGGGCGCCGCGATTTTCCGTATGAAAGATCATACCGACCGCCTGTTCCGCTCTGCCCATATCCTCAACATGAAGATGCCGTTCAGCAAGGACGAGCTGAATGCTGCCCAATGCGCGGCGGTTCGGGAGAACAACCTCGATGAAGCCTATCTGCGCCCGATGGTGTTCCTGGGCTCTGAAGGCATGGGCCTGCGTGCCGACAATCTGAAAGTCCACGTAATGGTTGCCGCCTGGAGCTGGCCGTCCTACATGTCGCCGGAGGCGAAGGAGATGGGCATCAAGGTTCGTACCTCGTCCTACACCCGTCACCACGTCAACATCACCATGTGCAAGGCGAAGGCCAACGGTAACTACATCAACTCCATGCTGGCCCTGAACGAGGCTATTTCCGGTGGCGCCGAAGAAGCTCTGTTGCTGGATAACGAAGGCTACGTTGCTGAAGGTTCTGGTGAGAACATTTTCATCCTGCGTGACGGCGTGCTCCACACCCCGGAGCTGACGTCCTGCCTGGAAGGCATCACCCGCCAGACCATCCTGGATTTCGCCAAAGAGCTGAACATACCGGTGAAAGAGCGCCGCATTACCCGCGACGAGGTCTACATCGCTGATGAGGCATTCTTCACTGGCACCGCTGCCGAAGTGCTGCCGATCCGTGAACTGGATGGCCGTGCGATCGGCGCCGGCAAGCGTGGTCCGCTGACTGAGAAGCTGCAAGGCATGTACTTCGACGCGGTGAAGGGTAAGAGCGCAGAGCACTCACACTGGCTCACAGAGGTTAACGGCTAACGCCGGGTTCCATTAACAACACCTGCAGGAAGAGCAAATGGCAGACGTTATCAAAGTGCCGGTCTCCTTCGGCGAAGTGCTGGACAAGATCACCATCCTCGAAATCAAATCCGAACGGATTGCCGACCCGGAGAAGGTGAAAAATGTTCGTCTGGAACTGGGGGAACTGAACGCTACCTGGAACGAGGCCGTTCCGGGTCAGGCCGCCATTGCGGACCTGCGCAAACAGCTGAAAGCCGTCAACGAGGAACTCTGGGAAATCGAAGACGACATCCGTGACCAGGAAGCCGCCCAGGATTTCGGCCCGAAATTCATCGAACTGGCCCGCGCTGTCTACGTAACCAACGACAAGCGCGCCGCCATCAAGAAAGAGGTCAACCTGGCCCTGGGCTCCCGCTTCGTAGAAGAAAAGTCCTACCAGGACTACACCGCCCGCAAGTAAAACGGCGCTCTCGGAAATTGGGATGTGTATTCCCTCTCCCCTCGCGGGAGAGGGTCAGGGAGAGGGGGGAGCGTTGCTAATGTTCAGCAACCCATCGATCCAGTATCCCCGTAACATCCTCCACAGAAACCATCTCCATAGCTCCCTCAAACTCCGCCTTGGCCCCCCAGCGAGCTTCGTCGACAGTTTTCCCCGTAAACCGCTCCAGCGCCTCGGGGTAACGATTCACGCACCATTCAAGCGAATTGTAAGGTCCGGACCGGTAAGGATTGCTGGCGGCATAAATGCCAAGCACATCCGTCCCCATTGCACTGGCAATATGCGCCGGGCCAGTATCCGGTGCTACCAAAAGATCGGCATGCTCCAGCAGCGCAGCCAGCTGCTTCAATGTATCCTTGCCACAGATGTTATGGGCCTGCTCCTCCATAGCATCTTCTATGGCATTGCAAAATTCCGCCTCAAAAGGCGCCGGACTGCCCACCAGAATCACCTTCATGCCATGAACATGAATTGCGTGATCCCCCAGGCGGGCATAACGCTCAGCCGGCCAGTTGCGGAGGGTGTGGCTGGCACAGGGGCTGATCACCAGGTTCTTGCGGTCGGTTGCGAGTTGCTGACGGGCAAACTCCTGATCTTCTGGAGTCAGGGGAATGTTCCATTTTGGTGCAGCCGCTTTCAGCCCCAGCGGTTCCAGAAAGCTCGCCAGGCAATCCCGCACATGCTGCTGTGGCGCCGGGGCAATCCGCCGATTGATGAACAGGCTGTGAAGATCTTTGCTACGGGCCTTGTCGTAGCCGACCTTTATTTTTGCCGGGATCATCGCGGCGGCCAGATTGGCCCGGAAGGCTACCTGCATGTGCAGAAGTGCGTCAAAGTTGCGGTTTTTCAGAGTATTGCGCAAGTCCGCGTAGCCCCGGCGGCCGGCTTTCTTGTCGAAAATAACAAACTCGACACCGGGCAGGTCACCAATCAGCTTGGCTTCAATTCGGCCGATTACCCAGGTGATTTTAACACCGGGCAATTGTTCTTGAAGGCTCAATACAACGGGGATGACATGGGTGACGTCGCCAATGGCGGACAGGCGTAATATGCAGATGGAGTTGATCAATGTACGGTCCGTTTCCAATCTTTAACTGCCGGATGTGGAGCCGGGGGAGGCTCGTTGGTAAACTGTGCGCCATTCTAGCCTAACCGGCTTTTAACGTCTTTACCCGGGAATCCGATGTTCACCGGGCCGAGGGTACCGATCTTTTGACAGTTGCAAAGGGCAGTCCTACACGTTCCGGAAAGTCATTACTGCTGGTATCGCCGGAGTATGAAGGTGTTACTGCGTCCTGGTTTTCTCCCGACTTCTGGGGCGACCGGGCAAAGCCGGTGACCTCCGGGGGGCGGGGTGGCGCCTGGTTTATCGAAACGGAACCTTCAGCCATGGTGCTTCGTCATTACAAGCGGGGCGGCCTGATGTCGCGGCTGGCAGAAAAGACGTACCTGTTTACCGGTTTTGATCAGGCCAGATCGCTGGCGGAATTCCGCCTGCTGGGCCGGCTCCGGTCCATGGGGCTTCCGGTGCCCGAAGCTGTCTCTGCTGTCGCCTGGAAATACCGGCTTTTCTGGTACCAGGCGGCGATACTGGTGAAACGCATACCGAACGCGGTTACGTTCCCAGACAGCTCACGCCTGAGCGATGAGTCGCTCTGGGAGCAGTTAGGACAGATTATTCGCCGTTTTCACGACAGCGGGCTCGATCACGTCGATCTGAACTGTGACAATATCCTGGTGGCGGACGAGCAGATTTATCTGATCGACTTTGACCGTTGCCGGCTAGCACCCGAGAGCGACAATGCAGCGAACTCCGCATGGAAGCACCGTAACCTGGAGCGGCTTCATCGTTCTGTGGGGAAACGGTGTAAGTATTTGCCCTCGACTCAACGTGAAAACCTCTGGCAGAAACTACTGAAGGCCTACCATCGCCATTCATAATGCCATTCCCCCAAGCAGGCCTGACCCACGTTAATGACTACAGTCGAACTTGAAGAAGAGCTCCATTCCAATACTCGCAGAACCCGAATTACCTATCGGGGCCTTGTGGGCGGTCAACCAGCAGCTATCAAGTGTTATCGGAAGCCACTATTCGGGCTGATTCACTGGCTACGGGCGCTACGACGAGGAAAGAAAATTCGTCGTGCGGGTGGTCCTGTCCCGCCCATTGTATTTGCCGGTTGGGTTAGGGCCGAGAAGTGTTTTGGCTACGGAACGGCTTTTCTGGAAGGGTATCGGCCCCTCAGAGCCGTGCTGATGCATGAAACATCTCGCTCTAGACAGATAGATATTATTCGCCTGCTTGGGCATACCATGGCTGATGCCCATAAGCGGGGAATTGAACAACCAGACGGTAATTTGACTAATTTTTTGATGGGGGCGGACGACGAACTCTCCATGGTTGATGAGGATGACATCCGCGTTCATTCTGGCATGCTGCCGATAGGGGTTGCCATTTCCAACCTCGCTAATGTTGCGGCCCGATTGCCTGATGAGGAAATGGTAAAAATCCTTTTAGAGGCCTATCTCGAAGTGGCTTTCGTGGCAAAATACTCAGAATGGGATGACGGAGCCTTCTGGGCTGGAGTAAAGGGCTGGAGGGAAATGCTGGAGGCAAAACGTGCCAGCCGGAATATAGCGCCTCGTCAATTTGACTGACGACCTGTTAATAGGGGCCATGAGAAAATGAAGCGTCTCAGAGCCCTTGCGTCCAATGGATTAATTTTTAGGAGCGTTTTCAAGGTCGATCGGTATTCCTGGATCAATCCAGCGTCTTTTTGCCTGCGGGCGAGAAGATTCAGGTAACGTGATGCGAGCTTGGGGTGTTGGGCGATAAAATCTGCATGCCTCTGAGCAACTACTGCGTCGCAGTTGGCTTGTCTCAGAAGGTTGTCATTAGTGCTCAGTCGAGGCCCTGTGTGAATAAAGAAATTAACGAGAGGTGCTGGAATAGCCCCACAGCCGCAACCTCGGCTTAACATGCGGAAAATAAGCTCCCTGTCCTCGGAAACACTGAGGGTTTCATCAAAGCAGTTAAACTCTCGGATGGAAGTAGCCCTGAACATCATGCCCGTGGTTCGTGTGTAAGCCGCGGCGGCATATGACAGTTCAGTTGCCGGCTGGCTCCGACGAATAAGGCAAGGAAGTCTCTGAGCAATGGAAGTGGTGCCTTTGGGGATATCAATAACATGGAGAGCCGGCCAGGAAAAATCGATGTCAGCCCCGTTATTGTCCATGAAATTAAGCAGTTCTGCAGAGTAGTCAGGGTCTAAGGTATCGTCGTCATCGAGAAACGCGACGTACGTGCCTTTAGCGTGTGAGAGGCCGGTATTACGAGCGGCAGAAGCGCCTTTAGGTGATGAATGACGGTGAATTGAAACTTCGGTCTCAAATAGATCGTCAGTGATAGGCGGGCTGCTACCGTCATCGACCACAATAACTTCGAGGTCGCTGAAGGTTTGAGCCGTCACTGACATGACGGCTTTTTTTAGCATTTCAGGTCGGTTATGAGTCGGAATGACAATAGATAGTTCAGGCATTAGCTTCGGCCATTAAGAAGTAAATGAATGATTGTATCTGAACTTCATTGTGGATTCAGATAGAAGCGAAACGTGAATTGTGGCGATCGGCTATGGAATTATGTTTAGTGGAGCGCAAGCCAGACATTAGACTCCATCATGGTATTTGAGGTGGACCCCATCAGTTGGACAGCCTGAAGGTGCAGTTAAGCTCTGATCCGGCTTTATTCCCGGCTCAAGCTGCCAGGGTCATGGGTTGTTGGTAGTACACCTCATCCGGTGTTTGGTAATCAAGGGTTTGGTGGTACCGGGTCTGATTGTAAT
>NZ_JAWLDU010000088.1:0-7075 GCF_041686475.1 Marinobacter sp. | reverse complement strand
TCATGGGTGGCGTTTTGCGTTGGCATCAATGCTGGGGATGTTGCCGATGACGTTCGTGTTTGCGGGGCTGGGCAATACCTTCGAGTTGAATCCATTGGTGACCGTCATTGCGGCCCTGGCCATTCTGATAGTGATGAGCCTTCTTCCCTGGTACCTCACCTGCAGGCCGGATTCTGCCCTTTCCCGCTGGTTGCAACTCGGCCCAAAGCGCTAGGGCTGTAACAGATTCGTTTTTCATGGGTCAGTGCCGGCATCATCCATTTATCGCAAGATCAGGAGTTGCCATGCGTTTTACTCAACGGTCAGCAACATTATTCATGGTTTGGTACCTCGTGGTCATGGGAACATGCGGGCTTATCGGTTATATGAGCCGTTTATTGGCGATGGCCTGATCCCAAAGTTGGAAAGGTCCATGCACGAACTTATTATTATTACGCCTTCCCCTCCTTTATAATGCATGGCCATAAACAAACCACGAATTCCGTATGGCTAAACACTCGACTCACCAGGAGGGCGTTCTGCCCAGCACCCAGCTCCATTCATCCGGTAAAGGTTTCCGTGTCAGACGGCCGAGCGTCTGGGCAGTAAGCACCTTTCTCATTGCCCTACTGGTGGCGTTACCGGTAATCGTGATATTCGCCCACGTCTTTTTCCCCTCCGGAGAGGTGTGGGCTCATCTTGCCAGTACCGTTCTGGGGCGGTATCTGAATAACACTGTGGTGCTGAGCGTTACCGTTGCACTGGGTACCACGTTTATTGGTACGGCATGCGCCTGGTTGGTGGTCATGTGCCGTTTCCCGGGAAAGCGGGTGTTTGAATGGGCACTTTTGCTGCCGCTGGCTGTGCCGACATACGTAATTGCATACGCCTACACCGATTTCCTTCAATTTGCAGGACCTCTGCAAAGCACCCTTCGCAACTGGTTTGACTGGCAGCAGGGTGACTACTACTTTCCGAATGTCCGGTCACTGGGCGGCGCTTCTCTGCTCATTACCATGGTGCTATACCCCTATGTTTACCTGCTTGCCCGTGCTTCCTTCATGGAACAGTCGGTCAGTGCCCTTGACGTAGGGCGCACTCTGGGACTGGGGCCGTGGAAGATGTTCAGGCGTGTGGCGTTGCCGCTGGCGCGCCCGGCCATTATTGGAGGCGTCTCTCTGGTACTGATGGAGACACTTAATGAGTTTGGTGCTGTTCAGTTTTTCGGGGTCGACACGTTTACAACAGGCATCTACAGAACCTGGTTTGGCCTGGGTGAACAGGTTGCTGCCGCTCAGCTGGCGGCCTGCCTGCTGGTGTTTGTATTCATCGTGGTGCTGCTGGAACGCGCTTCGCGAGGGGGCCGGCAGTATCACGCTTCCGCACGCTATCAGGCACTGCCACAGTACTCGTTGCGCTCGGGTAGAGCTGTTCTGGCATTTGTTGCCTGTTTCCTGCCCATACTGATCGGTTTCATCTTTCCGGCACTGATATTACTGGAGATGGCGATAACGACCGGGGACCCGCTCTTTGGTACCCGTTTTCTCACCTTTGCGCTCAATAGCCTGTTCCTGGCGTCGGGCGCCGCAGTGGTCGCTGTCGTTCTGGCGGTGCTGCTCAGCTATAGCGCACGGCTGAACAGCAGCACCTGGGTCAGGGGAGCAAATCGCATTGCAGCGATGGGGTACGCCATTCCGGGTTCGGTTGTCGCCGTGGGTATCATGATACCGCTGGCCTGGCTGGATCAGAGGCTGAATCTTTTTCTGCGCGACAATTACGGGTTTCTGGTTGGGCTGGTTTTCAGCGGCTCGGCCTTCGTGCTGATCTATGCCTACACGGTTCGCTTCCTGGCGGTTTCTTTCAACACCGTTGAAGCAAGCCTGGGAAAGGTCACGCCATCCATGGATGCTGCGGCGAGAACACTGGGTCAGACCGCTGGCGGCGCCCTGCGCAAAGTGCATACACCCATTATGCGCGGCAGCCTTCTGGCCGCGGGAATCCTGGTGTTTGTGGACGTGATGAAGGAATTGCCCGCCACTATCATTCTGCGCCCGTTCAATTTCGACACGCTCGCGGTGCGCGCCTACAGTCTGGCGTCAGACGAGCGACTGGCGGAATCTGCCACCTCCTCGCTGTTCATTGTGGCCGTGGGGATTATCCCGGTTATCATTCTGAGCCTGGCAATGCGCAACTCCCGCCCTGGCAGCGGCGACCGGCGCTGACTTTCCGGCTTACTGCCTGAACATAAAGACCTGTGACATATCCAGGCCAAGAGACACGGGCTGACCCTCTTTGGGCAGGAATACACCGGGAACCCGGGCATGCAGGTGCGTTTCCTGCCCGCCCGCACCATGTGCGCAGATATGGAGCAGGCTGGTGGAGCCCAGTAACCGTGATACCAGCACATGACTGTTGCGGGTATCCTCCTCATCGCTGTCCAGCGGTCTGACTTGCACAGCCTCCGGGCGGATCAACACCTGCACAGTGCTGCCTTCCGGAAATTTGCGGGCATCCAGGTCGCCAAGCGGTGTTCTGACAGAACCGTTGTGCACCTCGCCAGTGCATTCATTCACCTGACCGAAAAATCTGACAACAAAAGGGTCAGCCGGGTTGCAGTAAAGATCGGTCGGAGTGCCTGTCTGCACGATCTTCCCCTCTCGCATCAGTGCGATACGATCCGCCATGAACATGGCTTCTTCCGGATCATGTGTCACCAGCAAGGTTGCCGTGCCCAATTCCTTGAGAACATGGAGGGTGTCGTCACGGATCTGGTCGCGCAGGCGCGCATCAAGGCTGGAGAAAGGCTCGTCCAGAAGCATTACGTGCGGCGATGGAGCCAGGGCCCTGGCGAGGGCAACCCTTTGTTGCTGCCCGCCGGAGAGGGTATGGGGATAGGCCCTGGCAGACTCGGCCATTCCCAAGCGGCCCAGCAGATCCAGGGCGTGGGATTTGCGCTGATTTCGCGGTAACGAGGTGATACCAAAGCAGACGTTTTCAAGCACCGTCAAATGGGGAAACAGGGCGGATTCCTGAAAGGCGAGGCCCAGGTTGCGTCTTTCGGGTGGCCAGTGGAGTCCATCCGCCGCTGAAACCAGATTACCGCCGAGAAACACTTTGCCCGCAGACGGTATCTGCAGGCCCGCCGCTATGCGCAGCAGCGTGGTCTTTCCGCACCCGGAAGGCCCCAGCAGACATACGACTTCGCCTGCCTTGATCTCCAGGCTGATGTCGGTTACCGCTTTGTGCCTGTCAAACTGACAATGCACATGATCCAGCATGAGTGTCGGATCAGTTGGCCTTCCGCTTTGCGCAAGGGTGCCGACAGACTTTTTTTGGTAAACGCCCATAAAGGTCATCCAAATCTTAATGCGGAAGCCGTCAGCGCACTGGAATTATCAGTTTGCTGGCTCTGTTTCTGTACTGTAAACGTAAAAGAGATTGATTTCCATTCGTTGACATTGCATCAGGCCCAGTTTAACTTACATCTGAATACAAATCGTTATCAATATCATATTGGATGACTCAGGGAGATCAGAACTGTGATAACTTTCAAAGCAAAGCTGGGGGTTGCTGCACTAACTGCAACAATGGCGGCTACCAGCGTAGCGGCCAACGAGGTCAACCTCTATTCTGCCCGTCACTACGACTCTGACCAGGCAATCTATGAGGCGTTTACCAAAGAGACCGGAATCGAGGTCAATCTCATCGAAGGTAAGTCGGACTCGTTGATTGAACGAATCAACCGTGAGGGTGTTGCCAGTCCGGCCGATATCCTTGTCACGGTCGACGCGGGCAACCTCTGGCGTGCCGACCAGGAAGGTGTCTTTCAGCCAGTGGATTCCGAAACGCTCAATAGCCGTCTGCCCGATTCCCTGCGTCATCCGGACGGCCACTGGTTCGGGTTCAGCCAGCGCCTGCGTGTTATCTACTATGACCGCTCGGAGTTCGATCCGTCAGAGATCAGTGAGTACGAGGACCTGGCGAAGTCAGAGTTTGAAGGCGAGGTATGCATCCGTTCTTCCGGCAACATCTACAATCAGTCATTGCTGGCAAGCATGATTGAGTACCACGGTGAGGATGGCGCCGAGGAATGGGCGCAGGGCGTGGTCGATAACATGGCGCGGGATCCTCAGGGCGGGGATACCGACCAGATCCGTGCCGTAGCTGCCGGTGAATGCAACCTGGCCGTTGGTAACCATTATTACTATGCCCGTTTGCTGAACTCAGACGATGAAGCCGATCGTGAAGTTGCTCGCAAGGTCGGCATCATTTTCCCCAATCAGTCCGGCCGCGGTGTGCATGCAAATATCGGTGGTGCCGGTGTGGTCGCAAATGCGCCAAACCGCGAAAATGCTGTGCGCTTCCTTGAGTTTCTGGCATCCGATACTGCACAGGAAGTCTTTGCCGGCAGCAACCACGAATTCCCTGCTGTAGAGGGTGTGCTCAAGAACCCGGTTCTGGATTCCTGGGGCCATCTGAACATTGATGACATCAATGTCAGCGTACTGGGGGAGAATAATCCCGAAGCGGTTCGCATCTTTGACCGCGTTGGATGGCGCTGATTGTCATGCTGCTAATCTGATCCGGACTAAGACCGGGTCAGCGTAAACAGACGGAGAGGCGGGAGCTGCTAATGTGGCTCCCGCCTTTTTTATGCTTCTATTTCGTCCGTATGCAACTCTTACCGCACCGGGCAGCCTCTTGAAGCCTTCTCCGGCTCCTTGGGTGTCCATGTACCATTAACCAGTGATTCGATGTCTGCGAACAGGGTATCCGCATCTGTCACCCGGGCCAGCCAGCTCAGTGGGATACCCTGTTCGCCGCCAACGCCATGAATTGCCGCCATGGCCGGGCCGATAATCCAGCTCCGGCCGCAGGAGTCGCCGCCACATTGGATGTTGGCGCGAACGGCTTCGGTATAACTGTTGGCATGGCTGAGGATGTGAAAGGTCACTGGCATGGCTTCATGCAGGTAGCAGGTGCGGCCGAAGGTATCGCCGGCTTTGACCGCATCCAGTGAGGAACCGGACAGGGCATTGCTCAGGTTGTCCTGGTCCGGCGCTCCGGTTCTGGCGGCTTCCAGGGCGGCCGATATGGTTTTGCCCTGGAAAAGCTGATCCAGAAGAGTCGCCGCGCATTTTGCCCAGGCTACCGCCTCGTCGTTGTGATTGGTCACCCGCACCGCCGCTTCAGTAACCTCCATCAGTGTGTCGCTGCCGCAATAGCGGGCTACCAGTGGCGGCAGTTTGGAGACGGTGGGCAGCTGCATGTCATCGGCGCCGCTTTCCGGCAGCAGGTGCTGGTCGATGGTTTCAGCAATGTGAACGCCCGCTTCCTGAATTTCGGTTTCATGATAGGTCAGGTCGATGGCCCGGCGAACCGGAGCTGCCAGTTCATTGCCCGTCAGGCGGCGGGTGTAGGGCAACACTTTCTGAACCAGTATGCGCTTCTGCTGATCGGTAAGATCGGCTTCGGTGGTGGCCAGGGCCTGGTCGATGGCGTTCTGTTCAATGCTGTTCAGGTTATTCAGGGTGACCCGCGTCGGGTTGTCCAGAAAGCCCACCCATTGGCCGCCCGGCCCGAAGAAACCCCGGAACCGGCGCTGGTAATCGCGGATATCCAGTTCGCCCTCGCTGGCCAGAAGGCTGTCGATCAGCACCCCGGTGGCCGCGCCGTAGTGGCTGATATCGCCGGACTGCTTGCCTTCGTGGGCAAAGTACCCGAAGCCGCCGGTGAAATAGCTGGCCTTCGGCGGCAGGAATTCCGGTGACTGGCCGCCCACCTCATGGATTCTCTGGCTGTCGTACAGCCAGTGCAGTCCCAGACTGGCGGCATCCGCGACCCAGCCGCCGGCCAGGGCTGCAATGATGGCGGGTTTTCTGTCGCTGGGCAGGTTGCTGGTCATTGGGAATCCTCGTTGGTCAGGTTCTTGGGTAAATGTCAGGAAGTGTACGCCTTATTCCCGTCACGGGCGCAATCAGATCCGGATCTGAACCTGTCCATCGTGCACCCGTACTTCAAGCGTCCGCATTGCCCGCGTCGCCGGCGCGGCGATGGGCCTTCCGTCGCGAACGTCAAAAGCGCCCTGATGCAGCGGGCATTCGATGACGTGATCGTCGAAATAGCCGTCGCAAAGATCCGCACCACCATGGCTGCAAAGCGCGAGCGAGGCATATATCCCGCTAGGCGTATCATAGACGGCGATGGTGCGCCGTCCGACCTCGACCCGTGTAACCCAGTCCTTTTCCAGTTCGTCCACCGCGATCACGTCGCGCCAGGGCTTGTCGCTCATGCCCGCGCCCCGTGGATCTGAGTCAGGATGTCCCTATGCGCGCCGAGATAGCCGTCCGGCTCGACATGAACATGGTCGCGCAGCTTTCTGTGCAGGCGCGGCAGGGTGTGGTAGGGAACCAGGGGTACATAGTGATGTTCGGCGTGGTAGTTCATGTTCCAGCAAAGGAACCTCCACGGGGCCGAGACCAGGTTGGTGCGGGTGTTCTCACTCATCTTCGCCACGGTTGGGCGACCCACATGTTCCGTCATCCGGATGAAACGCATCACCGGTTCGCCGAGAAACAGCGGAATGATCCAGTACCAGATCAGCCCCCACCAGCCGGTGACTGCCATACACGCAAAGATCAGCGCGTATAGTCCGAGAATTATTCGTGCGTCCCGAAACACGGCGGCATGTTCCTCTTTCGGGATGAAGTGCTTTTCGACCTCCGAAAGCCGCCCCATGGCGTGGCGCGAAACCTCGGTGAATTTGGCCTTCCAGTAAGGAATCGCGGACAGATAGAGAAAGTATTCACCATAGGTTTTCGGCATCGGGATCAGCTCAGGGTCATGGCCGTCCAGCTGCGTATAGGTGTGGTGATCGCAATGCTCATAGCGGAAGAAGCGGTGCGGCAGCAGGATAATAAATCCGCAGATCTGCCCGACGATATTATTCAGTTTGCGGGTGCGGAACACGGTGTAATGCACGCATTCATGTTGTAGCGAGAAATGATGCACCAGCACGATTCCATGCAGGAACATGGCGGGCCAGATCAGCCAGCTGTTCCATGCAAGCGTAATCAGCATTGTGGTTCCGGCCAGC
>NZ_JAWLDU010000087.1:0-7195 GCF_041686475.1 Marinobacter sp. | reverse complement strand
GTATTCGACTGGGGTTTCCTCCTCAGTGCAAACCTTTTCGTTCTGATCTGCCTGGCCCTGATTTTCATGCCTGTGGGGAAAATCCGGATTGGTGGGGTTGATGCCAAACCCGAATTTTCACTGTTGTCCTGGTTTGCGATGCTGTTTGCCGCCGGCATGGGCACAGGGTTGATGTTCTGGTCTGTTGCGGAGCCGGTTGCCTATTATACGGACTGGTTCGGAACGCCACTGGGCGTTGAGGCGAACAGCGAGGAAGGTGCCCGTCTTGCGATGGGTGCGACCATGTA
Source organism: Marinobacter sp. (assembly GCF_041686475.1). GTDB lineage: Bacteria > Pseudomonadota > Gammaproteobacteria > Pseudomonadales > Oleiphilaceae > Marinobacter. The sequence goes on along the minus strand of NZ_JAWLDU010000087.1, from coordinate 6,908 downwards.
CCATTGGGGTCTACACCCCTGGGCAATATACGCCATCGTCGGGCTTTCTCTGTCGTTTTTTGCCTTCAATAAAGGGTTGCCGCTGACCATTCGGTCTGCGTTTTTCCCTATTCTTGGTGACAGAGTCTGGGGCTGGCCAGGCAATGTTATCGACGTTGTCTCCGTGCTGGCAACGATCTTTGGTCTGGCTACGTCCCTCGGTTTTGGTGCTCAGCAGGCTGCTTCCGGGATTTCCTACCTTTTCGATGTGGAGGGTGGTCTCAACGTCCAGGTAGGCGTTATTGCCGGTGTGACGGCGGTAGCAACGCTTTCCGTCATCCGCGGGATTCATGGCGGTGTGCGGGTCCTCAGTAATGCCAACATGATTATGGCTGCCGTGTTGATGGCATTTGTCATGTTTGCCGGCCCGACTCTCGCGATTTTCCAGTGGCTCTGGGAAACCTCAGCTTCCTACGCTTCCAACATGGTGGCACTGAGTAATCCCTTCGGCCGCGAAGATAACACCTGGTTCCATGGCTGGACTGTTTTCTACTGGGCCTGGTGGATTTCCTGGTCGCCGTTCGTTGGTATGTTTATCGCCCGTGTCTCCAAAGGACGCACGGTGCGCGAATTTGTGACTGCGGTTTTAATCATTCCGACCATTATCACGCTGTTCTGGATGAGCACTTTCGGCGGTACTGCCCTGGAGCAGGTTCGCAATGAGGTCGGTGAACTGGGCTCCGAGGGATTGACCGAAGTGTCTCTGGCCATGTTCCAGATGCTGGAAAACATCTCTCTATCGGCCATTACGTCGTTCATCGGCATAACACTCGTGCTGACTTTCTTCGTCACCTCTTCCGACTCGGGTTCCCTCGTAATCGACAGCATCACCTCGGGCGGCAAGACGAACGCGCCCAAGGCCCAGCGCATTTTCTGGGCTGTTACAGAGGGCACCATCGCTGGTGTGCTGCTTTTCGTCGGTGGCGAAGAGGCTCTCAGTGCATTGCAGGCAGGCGTCCTCAGCGTGGGGCTTCCGTTTACGCTGGTGCTTCTGGTGATGAGTTACAGCCTGTTCAAGGGCCTCCATCACGAACGGAAATTACTGGTGCAGGAAGGCAGGATGTAGCACTGCTGGTAACAGAAAGCGGTGCGCCCGGATGTCTTTACTGAATGGACACCCGGGCGTTCCTGTATCGTTGCGGTGATTTGGAGAAATCGCTTTCTATTTTTCGGGCGCCAGGTATTTGAATCCACACATGCTCACTTTCTGCCCATCGCCTCTAACATCCTATGAACCGCCTCCAGGTGCTCGGGCTCGTTATGGCACATGCCCTGGAAGTTGGCACACACATCGAGAAAATCCTTCAGCTCCATGCGCGGTGCGATGGTCATCAGCCGTTTGGTCAGCCGTGTGGCCTTCGGTGGCTGACTGGCGATGCGGTTGGCTATGGCATTTGCGGCGGCTAGCAATTCATCTGCAGGTACCACTTCCAGGACAATTCCCAGCTCTCTGGCTTCATTGGCATCAATGATGCGGCCGGTGAGTGTCAGTTCAAACGCGCGCTGGTAGCCAATCAGCCGTTGCATGAACCAGGCTCCTCCGTCACCGGGAATGATGCCGAGGTTGAGGAAGGTTTCGCCGAACTTCGCGCTTTCCGAGGCGATGCGGATGTCGGCCATGTTCGCCAGATCAAAGCCTGCGCCAATGGCGGGGCCGTTTACGGCGGCGATGATCGGCACTTCCACGGCCTGAAGGGCCAGGGGAATTCGCTGAATGCCCTTGCGGTAACGGTCCGCACACTCGGCCACATCGCCTGCAAAATCGCCACTGCGGGTGGCCATGTCGCGGATGTTGCCGCCGGCGCTGAAGGCAGACCCGGAACCGGTGATGACCATTACTGATACTTCATCACACTGGTTTACCCATTCAGCCGTGGTCACGATATCTTCGATCAGATTGGACCCTGTCAGTGCATTGCGCAGATCGTGACGGTTCAGGGTGAGCGTGGCTACCCGGCTTTCCAGTGTGAGCAGGGCATCGGTAAGTTTCGGTACAGTGGCCATTGCTAGGAGTCCTTGTTGTTAATCATGGCGTATCTTCGCGCGCGGGCCTGCCGCTAATCAACTGCCACCCGGGCTTTCCGGTAGCGTTTTACTTCTGTCCAGCCATGAGCGGCCAATGCTGAAAAGACAATCAGGCCGCCAATCAGGCTGAGGTTTGGCGGTACCTCGTCCAGGAACAGCCACACCAGAAATGAGCCCAGAACGGTTTCAAGCAGCAGCATCAGGCTGACTTCCGCGGCCGGGATGTAGCGGGGGCCGATCTGGATCAGAATGCAGGCTGTTGGCAGGAATACCAGGCAGAGCAGGGCGATGAAGAAGCCGTCCCGCGCAGAAAGCATCTGGGCCCCACCCATGACCGCCGCCACGATGGCCAGCGCCAGGGCGCCAAACATAAGCATCACGCTCATGTCGCTGTCCGGCCGCGATCGCGCCACGTTGAGGTTGGAGGCCAGCGCGGTTGCGGCAATACCGGCCATCATCAGCCCCAGGGGGTCACCTTTGCCCCATTCGCCGATGGCCATGAAGGTTGCACCGGTGACGCACACAAGGATGACGATCCAGGTTCTCCAGGGCAGGGTTTCCTTCCAGACCAGCCAGGCGATCAGGGCCGCGATTACCGGCGCGGTATTCAGGATGACCAGAACATTGCCAGCGGCGGTGTTTTTCATGCCGACAACAAAGCCAAGGGTACTTATCGCGAAGGCGCCGGCACAGAACCAGCCCTTCCAGCCGCAGCGTCTGATTTCAGTACTCAGACGGGCCCGGTATCTCAGCCAGCTGATCACCAGAAAACTGATGGCCAGCAGCAGGCCTCGCCAGAACAGGAATACCACCGGTTCCACCGAGGTAATCTTGACCAGCAGCGCATCAGGAACAATAAACAGCACGCCCAGGGCGGCAATGGTCAGGCCTTTGATCCGCGTGGTCTGCAAGCGGCTACTCCCGGGCGTTGTCGTTGGCTGCGCAGGCCTTTTCCAGCCTGGCGATACAGTTGCTGAAGGTGCGGCTGATACGGGTCTGGTCCCGGATTATGGGTATCCGCGGCCAGGTGGCCTGTTCACCCAGCCTGATAAACATTTCCAGGTCTTCACGGCCGGGGTTGGTAAGCAGTTTTCGATACAGCAGCGGCCGGAAGGGAAACTGCACATTAATATCCCCGAGATAGGTTTGTGTTGCCATGGCATGGGCCTGCTCCAGCAATGGCCGCACAATGGATGATGACCAGCTGTTCCGGGTCAGTTGCAGCGTGGTTGCAACCTGGGCGTGCAATATTGAAGCGGCCGCCTGTTTGGCAGAGGCACCCGGCCCGCGCTGATGGTGATGGCTGATAAACGGCAACACATGGGGATTGGCCTGGCTGACAATTGTACGGTTCACATTATGGAGTCGGGCCATTCGCATCAATGGCAGATCGCCATGGACGCTGCCGTCAATCCAGCGTTCTGTGGGCATGTAGGGCTTTTTGCCGGCTTTGCCCCTGGCACTGTCCCTTGCCTGCAATGTAACCGGGGGGTAGATGCCAGGCACTGCACAGGAGGCCAGGATAGCCGAATCCACCAGCACTTCCGGCGATGCCAGGCTGTTCAGCAGTCTTGGTTTCTGGCGGGTTCGGGTGGGGGACACCGAAATGTTGAGAGTGCGCCCGCTGTGTTCTGCCGCTTCACGGAAGCTGGTGCTGCCGATGTTGGTGTGGATGTGGTGGAGCAGCTGGGACTGGTCCATGGCGTGGCGTTTGCGCCAGATTCGCGCAGGCTCCAGCCAGCGGAACGCATCCAGGTGGATTTCGCCCGGCTCGTTGAAAAAACGCTCCAGCTCCTGATCGTTTCGGGTGCAAATAGCCCCGGCCACAATGGCGCCCATGCTGGAACCGGCAATCACGTCCGGTAACAGTCCCTGCTGCCAGAGTGCGCGGGTAACGCCAATGTGGTAGACCCCGAAAGCTGCTCCGCCGCTGAGCATCAGGGCGGGGCGTCCGTAGACCCTTTCGGCATCCCGGAACAGGCGCAGTTTCTGCTGCTCGGTCACTCCGGGCATGTCGTGGTCGCAGATGAAGTTCATCGAGCGCTCCACTTCATCCAGAAACTCCGTGACCAGGTACTTGGTGCCTGTCCAGGCGACGGCATACAGATCCGGATTCGCGATTTCACCCAGGTGTCGATACAGGCTCTCCTGTAGCACGCGGGTGAGGCCGCGGGTGTCGCCTTTATTGCGGCAGTGCACCATGGCGTCGATGTGCTCGCGAATCAGCTTCTCATGCAGAAGTTCGCAGCCAGGTTCGTCCCGCCAGGCCAGTGTCCCTTCCAGATCATCGATTTGCTCTGAAACGGCATACCATTGATCATAGGAAGTGGCTTCGGCGAGTTGTCTTTCCAGTTCCCGATGTTGCTTCTTTGTATCTCTCATGAGGTACAGGATACATCAGTAGAGCGGAAGACTCCGACCAAAGTCGCTTCGACACTTCTGATATGCTGCCTAATACTGCAGTATCTGTTGAATGACCCGCTATGAGAGCGGAACGGGGGGTACGATGAGCGAGCAAACCGAAGCGTTGGTAAAACGGTATACAGAAAACGGAATCACCACGCTCACACTGAACCAGCCGGAACGCCGTAACAGCCTCTCTGTTGCGATGCTGGAAGCGCTGTCGACCGAGCTGGAGTCGATCTCCGACGACCAGGACACCCGTGTCGTAGTGCTTGCAGCGGCAGGCCAGGTGTTCTGCGCCGGGCATGATCTGAAGGAAGTTCGCGAGCAGATCGACAATCATGATTTTCAGCTGAAACTGTTCAACCTGTGCAGCAAGGTGATGCAGCAGATCGTAAACCTGCCCAAGCCGGTCATTGCGCGAGTGACAGGCGTTGCTACCGCAGCCGGCTGCCAGCTGGTGGCCAGCTGTGACCTGGCCGTCGCGGCCGACACTGCCCGATTTGCCACTCCGGGGGTGAATATTGGCCTGTTCTGTTCCACGCCCATGGTAGCGCTGTCACGCAATGTATCCCGCAAGCACGCCATGGAAATGCTGCTTACCGGTGAGATGGTAGGGGCCATCAAGGCGGAACGGATCGGCCTGATAAATCAGGTGGTCGACGAGCAGGTGCTGGATGAATCCGTGTATCGCCTGGCTGCAACCGTCGCTGGCAAATCAAGCTGCACCCTGAAAATTGGCAAGGAGGCGTTCTACAAGCAGCTGGAAATGGGGCTGGCAGACGCCTACGACTACACTTCGGAGGTCATGGCCAGTAACATGCAGATCGCCGACGCCAACGAAGGAATCGGTGCGTTCCTCGAGAAGCGCAAACCAGAATGGAAAGACGAGTAGGCCGGCTAGCTGCAGTCTGAAGGCTCCATTGAAAGCCGGTCGCCCACCCGGATTCCCTGGCTTTCAAAGAAGCCCTGGTTCATTTCCAGGGCCAGGTAAAATGGAACCCCGGCCCGATACGTGGGGCAGTCCCGGCCCTGATCTGACGGGCAGGGTTCCATCTGCCGTATGGCACCGATGATGCCTTTGCGATCCAGGTAGGCAATATCTAGCGGAATCAGCGTGCGATACATCCAGAAACCGTGATCCGCCCGGCGCTGTTCGCTGTACACAAACAGCATTCCGCTGTCAGGCTCCAGAGCCTCCCGTTCCATCAGTCCACGGCTGCGTTCATCGGCACTTGTGGCGATTTCAATGGTAATGGGAATGACCTTTTCAGCGGACATCAGGCATGCCTGCTGTACCGGCAATGCATCGTTTTCCGGAAGGGCTGCCAGGCAGCCGGAGAAAAGCAGGCCCATGAGTGGTATCAGGGCCTTGAGGCTGAATACCGGTTTGTGCCCGGTCATCAGGAACGCAACCGGTAGCCGGTCTTGAATATCCACCACACGGCTACCATGCAGGCGGTAAGGAACAGCAACGTCATACCCACGCTAATCCCTACATGCACATCCGACACACCGTAGAAGGCCCAGCGGAAGCCGCTGATCAGGTACACCACCGGGTTGAACAGACTGATGGTCTGCCAGACCTCCGGCAGCATATCGATGGAGTAGAAGGTGCCGCCCAGAAACACGAGTGGGGTGACAATCATCAGCGGCACAATCTGGAGCTTTTCGAACCCGTCTGCCCAGATGCCGATAATGAAACCGAACAGGCTGAAGGTGATGGCCGTGAGCACCAGGAACGCAAACATCCAGAACGGATGCAGCACGTCATAGTCCACGAACAGCTTGGCGGTTATCAATATGATAATGCCTAGTATCACCGACTTGGTGGCGGCGGCACCCACGTAGCCGAGCACTACCTCCACATAGGAAACCGGCGCTGACAACACCTCATAGATGGTGCCGGAAAACTTGGGCATGTAGATGCCGAAAGAGGCATTGGAAATGCTCTGCATCAGCAGGGACAGCATCACCAGGCCGGGGATAATGTAAGCGCCGTAGCTGATATCGTTGATGTCACCCATGCGGCTGCCTATGGCCGAACCGAACACCACGAAATACAGAGAGGTGGAGATCACCGGTGAGGCCACGCTCTGCATCAGGGTGCGGCGCATGCGGGCCATTTCAAACTTGTAGATTGCACGGACACCGTACAGATTCATTACATTACTCCCGCATTATTCATTGACCAGGCCCACGAAGATTTCTTCCAGGGAACTTTCCCTGGTCTGGATATCCCGGTACTCGATACCCAGCTCACCCAGCGTTCTCAGCAGCCTGGCAACTCCGGCCTGCTGCTGCTGGGCGTCGAAGGTATAGATCAGCTCATAGCCGTCGTCTGACAGTTCCAGTGGTTCCAGGGCAAGTTGCCCGGGCATTTTCTCGAGCGGTGTCTGCAGGTGCAGCCGGAGTTCTTTCTTGCCCAGCTTGCTCATCAG
>NZ_JAWLDU010000037.1:22420-30477 GCF_041686475.1 Marinobacter sp. | reverse complement strand
GAAAAGGATGCCGAAGATTTTATCGATATGAAAGGCAAGCGCGTGGTGGTTCTCGGTGGTGGTGATACCGCCATGGACTGCAACCGCACTTCTATCCGTCAGCAGGCGACAAGCGTGACCTGTGCTTACCGCCGCGATGAGCAGAACATGCCGGGCTCGCGCCGTGAAGTGGCCAACGCCAAGGAAGAGGGCGTGAAGTTCATGTTCAACCGTCAGCCCATTGCCATCATTGGTGAGGATCGGGTTGAAGGTGTGAAGGTGGTTCAGACCCGTCTCGGCGAACCCGACGAGAACGGCCGCCGCCGTCCGGAAGTGGTCGCTGGCAGTGAGGAAGTCATCCCCGCTGACGCTGTGCTGGTAGCTTTCGGCTTCCGCCCGAGCCCGGCTGACTGGTTTGACGAGCAGAAGGTGAGCACCGACGACTCCGGCCGAGTTACTGCGCCTGAGGAGACGGAATTCGGTTTCCAGACCAGCAATCCCAAGATCTTTGCCGGTGGCGACATGGTCCGTGGCTCGGATCTGGTCGTAACCGCTATCTGGGAAGGGCGCCAGGCTGCCGAAGGTATCATGGACTATCTCGATATCTGATCGCCTCCGGTATTTGATCCGGATCAGAAGGGCGGCTTGCTGATAGTGAGCCGCCCTTTTTTATTGCCGCAAACCGGGTATCATTGCCCTCCGAAACTTTTACCGACAGCAGACTGGGAATGCTATGACCGAGCTGAAAAATGACCGTTTCCTGCGCGCGCTGATGCGTCAGCCAGTAGATCGCACACCGGTGTGGATGATGCGTCAGGCCGGCCGCTACCTGCCGGAATACCGCGCAACCCGTGCCAGGGCCGGGGATTTCCTCAGTCTCTGCAAGAATACACCGCTGGCCTGCGAGGTTACCCTGCAGCCCCTGGAGCGTTTCCCGCTGGACGCTGCAATCCTGTTCTCGGATATTCTTACCATCCCGGATGCGCTGGGGCTGGGCCTTTATTTCGAAACCGGAGAGGGCCCGAAATTCCGCAATACTATCCGATCCGCAGCCGATGTGGCCGCGCTACCCAGGATCAATGCGGAAGTGGACCTGGATTACGTGATGAATGCGGTGTCCACCATCCGGGGCGCGCTCAATGGCAGTGTTCCACTGATCGGCTTCTCCGGCAGCCCGTGGACCCTGGCGACCTACATGATTGAAGGCAGCTCGTCCAAGGACTTCCGCGAAGCCAAGAAACTGATGTATGGCCAGCCGGAGGTCATGCACCAGCTACTGGATCACCTGGCGGATTCAGTGATCGATTACCTCAACGGTCAGATTCGCGCGGGCGCCCAGGCCGTGCAGATTTTCGACACCTGGGGTGGCGTGCTGAGCAGCTGGGCTTACCAGGAGTTTTCCCTCAACTACATGAAGAAAATTGTCGCTGGCCTGATCCGCGAGAACGACGGGCGCCACGTGCCTGTGATCCTGTTCACCAAGAACGGCGGCCAGTGGCTGGAGTCTATCGCGGATTCCGGTGCGGATGCAGTGGGTCTGGACTGGACCACAGACATCGGCAATGCCCGTGCCCGGATCGGCGATAAGGTTGCCTTGCAGGGCAATATGGACCCGGCCATGCTGTATGCGCCGCCGGAGCGGATTCGGCAGGAAGTGGCGGATATCCTGTCCCGCTATGGTTCCGGGCCGGGGCATATTTTCAACCTCGGGCATGGGATTACCCCGGATGTTGATCCGGAGCATGCCGGGGCGTTTATTCGCGCTGTGACCGAGCTTAGCCCTCCGTATCATAATCAAGATTGATAGTTGGGAGTATCGGCTGGTTACCGAGCCGTTCCAAAACACGCCCGTGAATACGTCCCTGTAGGGCTCGGTCGCGCCATCCCTGGCGCTCCACGGTTTTGAAACGGCCCGGCAACCAACCTTTGTCGCACTTTCGCGTTAACGCCCCCGAAGTTAGCGCTGCCAGGTGCTAGCGCTAGATAGATTTCCCTGTGCGGTCTATAGTCATACTAGACAAGACCGGTAAACAGGAGTAACCCTTGCCAGCCAAATCCTCCGAAAAACGTCGTTTCCACAGAATCTCCTTCGATGCCGATTGCGAACTGCATTGCCATGATGAAGTGTGGCGTACGGAGGTGTTGGACATTTCACTGAAGGGCGTTCTGCTAAAGCGGCCAGAGGGATGGAGCGTCCCGCTGAAACAGCCGTGCGAGGTGATCGTCCATCTTGACGATCATGAAACCGCAATCGTCATGGCGGTGGAGTTACGGCATATTGAAGAGGAAAGGCTTGGGTTCAAGTGTCAGTATATTGATCTTGAGAGTGCGACCCATCTGAAGCGGCTGGTGGAGTTGAATCTGGGGGATCAGGCGTTATTGGAGAGGGAGTTTGGGCATTTGATTGAGTAGCCCAATGGTTGTTATCGGATTACAGCGTGGCGCCAGGCATCCAGGCTACAGAAAAAGCCTAAAGCTCCTCCAAGGCCGTAAGAGCGTCGCTAAGCTTGTTAACGGGGATAACCTTCATTCCCTCGATAGCCTTGCGAGGCGCATTGGACTTGGGTACCAGTGCGCGGGTAAAGCCATGTTTGGCGGCTTCGTAGATACGCTCCTGCCCACTGGGCACCGGGCGGATCTCGCCAGACAGGCCTACTTCACCGAAGATCACCAGATCCTGGGGCAGGGCGCGGTCGCGGAAGGATGACACTATGGCCGCGAGTAACGCCAGATCTGCGCTGGTCTCGTTGACTTTGACGCCGCCCACCACATTCACAAACACATCCTGATCCGACACGTGCATGCCCCCATGGCGATGCAGCACTGCCAGTAGCATCGCCAGCCGGTTCTGGTCCAGACCCACTGCCACGCGCCGTGGATAGCCGCCCTGGGCCATATCCACCAGCGCCTGTATCTCCACCAGCATCGGCCGTGTGCCTTCCCAGACCACCATCACCACACTGCCCGGGGCCGCTTCCTCGCCCCGGTTCAGGAAGATCGCACTGGGGTTTTTCACCTCCTTCAAACCCTGCTCCAGCATCGCAAACACGCCCAGCTCATTGACCGCGCCAAAGCGATTCTTGATGCCTCTCAGGGTGCGGTAACGACTGTCACTGGAGCCTTCCAGCAGGATGGAGCAGTCGATCATGTGTTCCAGCACCTTTGGTCCGGCCAGGCTGCCGTCCTTGGTGACATGGCCCACCAGGAACAGGATAGTGCCGGTCTGCTTGGCAAAGCGGGTCAGGTAGGCGGCGCTTTCGCGCACCTGGGAGACACTGCCAGGGGCCGACTCGGTTTCGGCCACGTGCATAACCTGGATACTGTCCACCACCAGGATGCGGGGTTTCTCGATTTCCGCCACGTGCATTACCCGCTCGACGCTGGTTTCCGACAGCATTTTCAGGTCTTTGGTGGGCAGCCCAAGGCGCTTGGCGCGCATGGCAACCTGTTGCAGTGATTCCTCACCGGTGACATAAAGCGCAGGGACGCTGGATGCCAAATGGCAGACCGCCTGCAGCAGCAAGGTGCTCTTGCCGGCGCCAGGATGGCCACCCATGAGGACGGCAGATCCCTCTACAAGGCCGCCGCCGAGCACCCGGTCGAATTCCTGCATGCCGGAGCTGATACGAGGCTGCTCGGCAAGGCTGACGTCGTCCAGGCTCTTGACTTCCGACAGGCTGCCTGCGAAGCCCTCGAAGCGTGCACCGCGGGCGCCCTTGGCATTGCCGCCACTGACGCCGCGAACCTCGCTGATGGCGTTCCAGGCCTGGCAGGCGGTGCATTGGCCCTGCCACTTGGAATAGTCGGCGCCGCATTCGGTGCAGACGTAGGCGGTTTTGGCTTTTGCCATCAGGCCAGCTTCTTGTACTTCATCCGCTGAGGCACCATCGCAGAATCGCCTTTGCGCTTCTTGTGGTCCTCATCGTATTCACTGAAGTTGCCCTCGAAGTACACCACTTCACCATCATCCTCAAACGCCAGGATATGGGTGGCCACCCGGTCCAGGAACCAGCGGTCGTGCGAGATTACCAGGGCGGAGCCGGGGAAGTTGAGAAGGGCCTCTTCCAATGCCCGCAGGGTTTCCACGTCCAGGTCGTTGGTGGGTTCGTCCAGCAGCAGCACGTTGCCGCCTTCCTTGAGCAGTTTGGCCAGGTGCAGGCGGTTGCGTTCACCGCCGGACAGATCGGCCACACGCTTCTGCTGGTCGGAGCCCTTGAAATTGAAGCGGCCCACGTAGGCCCGTGACGGTGTCTCGTAGTTGCCGATCTTGATGATGTCGTTGCCGTCGCTGAGCTCTTCCCAGACAGTGTTGTCCCCGTTTAGATCCCGCATCTGATCTACGTAGGCCAGTTTGACGGTTTCGCCCACGGTGATGGTGCCGGAATCCGGTTTGTCGTGACCGGCAATCATCCGGAACAGTGTGGACTTGCCGGCACCGTTACCGCCGATAATACCCACGATGGCGCCGGGGGGTGCGCTGAAAGATACATTCTCATACAGCAGGTGAGCACCGAAAGACTTGCTGATTCCGTCCGCCTCGATCACTTTGTCGCCCAGGCGCGGGCCGGGCGGGATATACAGTTCGTTGGTTTCGTTGCGCTTCTGGAATTCCTGAGAGCTCATTTCCTCAAAGCGTGCGAGGCGGGCCTTGCTCTTGGACTGGCGGCCCTTGGCGTTGCTGCGCACCCATTCCAGCTCGTGCTTGATGCTCTTCTGGCGGGAGGCTTCCTGTTTGGCCTCAACTTCCAGGCGTTTTTCCTTGTTCTCCAGCCACTGGCTGTAGTTGCCCTCGAATGGAATGCCGTGGCCACGGTCCAGCTCCAGAATCCAGCCGGCCACATTATCCAGGAAGTAGCGGTCGTGGGTGATGGCAACCACGGTGCCGTTGTAATCGTGCAGGAAGCGCTCCAGCCACGCCACGGATTCCGCATCCAGGTGGTTGGTGGGCTCGTCCAGAAGCAGCATGTCGGGATTTGAAAGCAGCAAACGGCACAGGGCGACACGGCGGCGCTCACCGCCGGAGAGGTTTTTCACCTTGGCATCCCAGGCTGGCAGGCGCAGGGCGTCGGCGGCCACTTCCTTTTTGCGCTCGATATCGTGGCCGTCGCTGGCCTGGATAAAGGCTTCCAGTTCGCCCTGTTTCTTCGCCAGCGCGTCGAAGTCGGCGTCTGGCTCGGCGTAGGCGGCATAGACCTGGTCCAGCTCGGCCAGGGCATTGTGGACACCGGCGACTGCCTCGTCGACAATTTCCTCGACGGTCTTGTCGTCGTCCAGTTCCGGCTCCTGGGGCAGGTACCCAACGTTGATGCCCGGCTGGGGGCGAGCCTCACCCGTGTAATCCTGATCCACGCCGGCCATAATTCGTAGTAAAGTGGACTTGCCGGCGCCGTTCAGGCCCAGCACGCCGATCTTGGCGCCCGGAAAGAAACTCAGGGAAATGTCCTTGAGAATTTCACGCTTGGGCGGAACCACCTTGCCCACGCTGTTCATGGTATAGACGTATTGTGCCATGTTGGCTAAACCTCTCTGGAAACAGGCTGGTGAATTCTGGCGCCGGAGGCGCGGGCGGCAGGGCAGGCCTTCAGGGATACGCTGTGAATACATCCCTGTACGCTCGACAAAATCATCCCTGATTTTGACGATCCCTGAAGGCCTGCCCCGCCGCCCTCGATCTGGTTGCGTATATTTGATCGGGTAAGGTATCGAAACCAAACAGGGATAGCAATTGAGCAAAAACCGTCTCTGGCCGTGTGTCGGTATCTGCGGACGGTATAAAGGATGATTTTTCACCCATTTGTAAGATAGAATAGCGACCCATTTTTTCGGGTAGCTACGCACACAGAGGCAGCGCATCAATGTTTAATCGTGATATGAAAATCGCCGGCTTTGACGACGAGCTCTGGAACGCCATGCAGGCGGAAGAGAAGCGCCAGGAGGCTCACATTGAGCTGATCGCGTCTGAAAACTACACCAGCCCGCGGGTGATGGAAGCCCAGGGTAGTGTACTGACCAACAAGTACGCGGAAGGCTACCCCGGCAAGCGTTATTACGGTGGCTGCGAATTTGTGGATATCGCCGAGGACCTGGCCATAAGCCGCGCCAAGGAACTGTTCGGTGCTGCCTACGCCAACGTTCAGCCCCATTCCGGTTCCCAGGCCAACTCCGCTGTTTTCATGGCACTGCTCAAGCCGGGCGATACTGTTCTGGGCATGAGCCTGGCCCACGGTGGCCACCTGACCCACGGTGCCAGCGTGAATTTCTCCGGCAAGATCTACAGCGCCGTGCAGTACGGTCTCAATGCGGAAACCGGCCTGATTGATTACGATGAAGTGGAAAGCCTGGCCCTTGAGCACAAGCCGAAGATGATCATTGCCGGCTTCTCGGCCTATTCCCAGGAACTGGATTTTGCCCGCTTCCGTCAGATCGCAGACAAGATCGGCGCCTGGCTGTTTGTGGACATGGCGCACGTGGCCGGCCTGGTGGCAGCTGGTGTCTATCCGGACCCGGTGCCTCACGCCCATGTGATTGCAACCACTACCCACAAGACCCTGCGAGGCCCCCGTGGTGGCCTGATCCTGGCCTGTGATGACGCCGACCTGCAGAAGAAACTGAACTCCGCAGTGTTCCCGGGCGGCCAGGGCGGCCCGCTGATGCATGTGATTGCGGCGAAGGCAGTGTGCTTCAAGGAAGCCATGAGTGATGAGTTCAAGGCCTATCAGAAGCAGGTTATCAGGAATGCCAAGGCCATGGCCGAGGTGTTCGTGTCCCGCGGCTTTGACGTTATCTCCGGTGGCACTGAGAACCACCTGTTCCTGGTCAGCCTGATCAAGCAGGACATTACCGGCAAGGACGCAGATGCAGCCTTGGGCCGAGCTCACATTACCGTCAACAAGAATGCGGTCCCCAATGACCCACGTTCGCCGTTCGTGACATCCGGATTGCGTATTGGTACGCCGGCGGTCACCACCCGCGGTTTTGGGCAGTCCGAGTGTCGCGATCTGGCTGGCTGGATGTGCGATATCCTGGACAACCTGGAAGACGAGACAGTCAATGACCGAGTTCGTCAGCAGGTCGAAGGCCTGTGTGATCGTTTCCCGGTCTACGCTGGCTAATCAGCCCGAACGCACCGCCAGGCGCACTGCAACGAGCATCGCCTGACGGATTGCAGGAGCGTCAGTTTATGCATTGTCCTTTCTGTGGTGAAGCGGATACCAAGGTAATCGACTCCCGGCTGGTGGCCGAGGGTGATCAGGTGCGTCGCCGCAGGGAGTGCCTGTCATGCCGTGAGCGTTTCACCACCTTTGAATCGGCCGAGCTGGTGATGCCCCGTGTCGTCAAGCAGGATGGCACGCGCCAACCATTTGATGAGGACAAGCTGAGAGCGGGACTGATGAAGGCGCTGGAAAAGCGTCCTGTCAGTATCGAGGAAATCGAGGCGGCTCTAAATCGCATCAGGTTCCGGTTGCGGGCCACCGGCGAGCGGGAAGTAAAGTCCATGCAGCTGGGTGAAGAAGTGATGACGGAACTGCGCCAGCTGGACAAGGTCGCTTACGTGCGATTCGCCTCGGTATACCGCAGCTTTCAGGATGTTAACGAGTTCAAGGAAGAGATTGAACGGCTTTCCGCGACTTCGGGCGATGATCCCGTGGATGTGGCCAAGGCGCTGGCGGATAACCACTCGTCCAAAGGACAGGCATGATCGACGCCCAGGACACGGCATTCATGGCCAGGGCGGTCCAGCTAGCCTGGCGCGGCCGCTATTCGACCCATCCCAATCCCCGTGTGGGGTGTGTGATTGCCCGTGGCAGCAAGATTCTCGGGGAAGGCTGGCATGAACGCGCGGGCGAGGCCCATGCGGAAATTCGCGCACTGAGCCAGGCCGGGCCTGATGCCCGCGGTGCGACGGCCTATGTAACACTGGAGCCGTGCAGCCATTTCGGTCGCACGCCGCCCTGTGCAAAGGCACTCGTTGAAGCCGGCATTGCTCATGTGTTTGCCGCCACCAAGGATCCCAATCCCTCGGTTTCAGGTCGTGGTCTCGACATGCTGCGGGAGTCAGGTGTCCGGGTGACCGAGGG
>NZ_JAWLDU010000037.1:19457-22320 GCF_041686475.1 Marinobacter sp. | reverse complement strand
ACTGCGCCGGCGCAGGACCTTGCTGCACTGGGGGTGGGGCTGACCGGCGTTGCCTGGAAGGACAACGGAATCGATGTCAGGGAACTGCTCGATTCTCTGGGTGAGCTGGGTATCAACGAACTGCTGGTGGAAGCCGGCCCCACGCTCGCCGGAACCTTTATCAACGAACGCCTGGTAGACGAGCTATGGCTTTACCAGGCACCTGTGTTCCTTGGCAGTACCGGCCGGCCAACGGCCAATCTGCCACTGGAATCCATGGCGGACAAGGTGCAATGGAAAGTGCTGGATCGCCGTCAGTTGGGTGAGGATCAGCGACTGATCCTGGCGCCGGCTTAACGGGTTTAAATTCATGGCGGGCCGGTGCCGGCAACAGCGCGGTCAGACCAAAAGGGTGCAAATACGGTATGGCACTGAACAGCATTGAAGACATTATTGAAGATATCCGCCAGGGTAAAATGGTCATCCTGATGGACGATGAAGACCGGGAAAACGAAGGTGATCTGGTAATGGCGGCGGAACACTGCACGCCAGAGGCCATCAACTTCATGGCCCGGTTCGGTCGCGGTCTGATCTGTATGCCCATGACCCGCCAGCGGTGTGAGCAGCTTGGCCTGCCGTTGATGGTCCATCAGAATGCGTCCGGCTTTGGCACCAAGTTTACGCTGTCTATCGAGGCAACCGAGGGCGTAACCACCGGCATTTCCGCTGCCGACCGTGCCCGCACCGTTCAGGCAGCCGTTGCGCGTAACGCCACCGCTGCAGACCTGGTGCAGCCCGGTCACATCTTCCCGCTGATGTCAGATCCCGGCGGTGTTCTCAGCCGTGCCGGCCATACTGAGGCGTCCTGCGACCTGGCGGCCCTTGCCGGGTCTGAGCCTGCCGGCGTGATCTGTGAAATCATGAATGACGATGGCTCCATGGCCCGCCGTGAGGATCTCGAGAAGTTTGCCGAGGCCCACGACCTGAAAATTGGCACCATTGCCGACCTGATTCACTACCGCACCCTGAACGAGCGCACCATCGAGTGTGTGGAAGAATACGACCTGGATACCGAATACGGCGTCTTCAATCTGCGCACCTATCGCGACAATATCCAGGGCTCCACGCATCTAGCCATGGTGATGGGCGAGATTTCCGCCGATGAACCGGTGCTGGTGCGGGTGCACATCACCGATACCCTGCGTGACCTGCTGGGTGCCCGTCGTGCGGATTCCCGCAGCTGGCCGATCCACCATGCCCTTGAGAAAGTTGCGAGCGAACGCCGGGGTGTTGTGGTGCTGCTTAACAGTGCGGAAGACAGCTACAATCTTGAAGACCGTATCCACGAATTCTTCGAGCAGGACAAGAAGTCCGCGGGCAAGGGCAGTTCCGGTGTCTACTTCACCGTCGGTACCGGTTCACAGATCCTGCGGGACCTCGGCGTTGGCAAAATGCGGCTGCTGAGCCCGCCCATAAAATTCTCCGCAATTTCCGGTTTTGAGCTGGAAGTTGTGGAATACGTGCCCTACACCCCCGAATGACGAACCCCGGCAACGCCGCGCCGGAAGGGCGGGGTTGCCAATGAAGGAGCCATGCATGGCAGATATCAGAGTAATTGAAGGTGATTTTACCCACTGCAGCGGAACCTACGCGCTGGTGGTGGGCCGTTTTAACGGTTTTGTGGTGGAGAGCCTGGTTGAAGGTGCTGTCGATACCCTGCGACGCCATGGTATAGCCGATGCGGACATTACCATCGTGCGGGTTCCCGGCGCTTACGAAATGCCGCTGGCGGTCAAGCGTGTGGCCGAGACAGGTAACCACGATGCCATTATCGCTCTCGGTGCGGTTATCCGTGGTGGTACACCTCACTTCGAGTATGTTGCCGGCGAAGCATCCAGCGGCCTTGGCGCAGTCAGTCTTGAAACCGACGTACCCGTCACTTTCGGGGTACTGACGGTTGATTCCATCGAACAGGCAATCGAGCGTGCCGGCACCAAGGCCGGTAACAAAGGCGCCGAAGCAGCAATCACAGCCCTGGAAATGGTCAGCCTCTTCAAGAAGCTGGGTGAATGATGAGCACACCGGAAGATACCACGGCGCAGTCTGCTCCCTCGGATCAGCCCAAGGCGGGCGACAGGCGAAGGGCGAGGGCCCTGGCTATGCAGGCCCTGTATCAGCGCCACTTCAGCAAAAGCTCGATCACGGACATTGAGTCCGAATTTATCGTCGATAATGACATGTCGAAGGTAGATACCGCCTATTTCCGGGATCTGCTCAGGGGTGTTCATCGGGAGCAGGCGGAACTGGACCGTTTGCTGGAGCCCTTCCTCGACCGGCCAATCCACGAGGTGGATGCGATAGAGTTGGCCATCGTGCGCCTGGGCACCTACGAACTCAAATACCGGCTGGATGTTCCCTATAAAGTGGTGATCAATGAAGGGATCGAGATGGCCAAGAAGTTTGGCGGCACCGAAGGCCACAAGTTCGTTAACAGCCTGCTGGATAAACTGAGCCATCGCCTGCGCCTGGCCGAGACACGTCCGCGCTGAGTGATGGGTGAATTCGAGCTGATCCGCCGTTACTTCTTTCCCATCGCCGAAGTGGGAAACACCTCTGCGGTTCTGCTCGGGCCCGGTGATGACTGCGCCATTCAGCGAGTCGAGCCGGGCACGGACCTTGTCTTCTCTGTGGATACCCTGGTTGAAGGCGTTCATTTTCCCCAACGTTACGACCCGGAAAAACTGGGCTGGCGAAGCCTCGCGGTTGCAGCGAGCGATCTGGCAGCCATGGGGGCTGACCCGGTCTGTTTTACTCTTGCATTAACGCTTCCTGATGCTGATCCGGGCTGGCTGCATGCCTATGCCCGCGGGCTTGCGAAAGCGGC
>NZ_JAWLDU010000037.1:0-19357 GCF_041686475.1 Marinobacter sp. | reverse complement strand
AGGCCTGCCAGGGGACATTCGTCGCCAATTGACAGTTATTGGTGAGGTGACTTCCGGAAATGACCTTGCCATCACGCACAATGGTCAGCCGCGAGCCCTCGTTGCCGGAGGCTACGATCATTTCAGGACCGATTCATGAGCAGTGACAATAACCTACAGGAGCCGGATATTCCCGAGGCCAGTTTGCCTCCAGGGTTTCTGCGGGACCCGGTACATTTTTTGGCCTTCGGGTTGGGCAGTGGCGCTGCCGCCCGCGCCCCGGGCACCTGGGGTAGCCTGGCGGCGATACCGGTCTGGTTCTGCTTTTCCTGGTTACCACCAGTTGGCTACTGGATTTTCGTTGTTTTCGCCTTTCTGGTGGGAATCTGGCTGTGTGGAAAGACGGCAGAAGACCTCAAGGTTCACGACCATGGCGGCATCGTCTGGGACGAATTCGTGGGCATGTGGATCGCCCTCGCGCTGTTTCCGGATACCGTCTACGGCATTCTGATGGCGTTTGCCCTGTTCCGGCTTTTTGACGTGGTGAAGCCCTGGCCGATCAACTGGCTTGATCAGTACATGCCCGGCGGGCTCGGAATTATGGTGGACGACGTGGTGGCGGGATTTATGGCACTGGCATGCCTGTTCGCCATTGACCAGTGGTTGATGCCGGTCATTGTCTGAACCTGGAACTGAGGCGGGAAGGAGCCCGGCTCAGTGAATCTGTTGTTCTTCCGGCAAAAGCCGGACGACATGCAGAAAGCGCCGCAAACCGGTTTCTGCCCGTTGGCGGGAGGCAAAGGGACCGCTGTCAAAGCCCTCCCGGGTTGTGAAATACCACTTGCTCCCGACGCAGAAGAACCGGCTGCTTCGGAAAGGTGCGGGGCCGTTTTCTCCGGTCCGACGTTGGGTATCCATGTTTGCTCCTGAGCCCTTTGTCGTTTTTCTTATATCGGGCAGTGGGATGTTTTTGGACGCCGATTGTCTAAAATTAAATCAATTCCCGCCAAATTCAACATTTTTTTACATTTATCGCTCTCGCAGAGCCTTGACCAGGTAACCGAAGTGTCACCTGGTTGCTGTAAACAGGCGGTATGTCTTGCTCTTGGCTCTGCCTCTCTTCAAAATGCCTTTCAACCCCAAGCGACCATCCATCAGGCATTCCCGGTGAAAAGCACAAGGATATAATATGAGTACCTATCACGTTCTGGTCTTTTTCAAGAAAGCCCGCTGTCTGGCAATGGCGTTTTCAGCGCTTTTTGTACTTTCCGCCTGCAGCTCCAACATGAGCAATATCAAAACCTGGGAAGGGGATGCTGATGCCTCACAAACGGCAATCCTGGAGGCGCCCAGTGAGATCGAGGTGCAGCAGGTGAATGGTCGCAGGCTGACGAATTTTCTGATGGAGGACCTGGCCCTGGACTTCGAGATGCTTCCGGGTGAAAACCAGGTGGTCTTCACATATAAAACCATCTGGGCCAAAAGCGGGGTTGTCCGTAATGGCGAGTCCAAAGTGCATGTCGTCGAAACGGCTCCGCAGGCGGTGACCATCGACGCTCAGCCGGGCGAGACCTATCGTTTCAGTTTTGAGCCACCTGCCAACAGGGGGGAAGCAGAGGCCTTTGCCAGCGACTTTGCCGCCGATGTTGTGAACGCATCCGGTGAGGTTATTGCCAGTGCCAGCGCCTGGGACGGGCGCTCTGCTGAAGAATCTGCGGTCGCCCGGGCACCTGTTGGCTCCGGCGGTGGTGATTCCGGTAGTGAGGAAGATGAGGGTACTCTGGAAGAGCTCAAGGCTTTATGGGGTGAAGCCAGTGAAGAGGAGCGCCGCAGCTTTCTGCGCTGGGCTTTCGAGTAACCTTCGGGGGTGGTTTTGAAGCCACCCCGAGGCAGCTAAAGGCGGAAGTTCTTGAACACCTTTTTTAAAGCGTCTTCCATCAGGGTAAACGCTTCGTCCGTCAGGGTTTTATGGTGATCCAGCTCGTAGTCCGGTTCCTCGTTCTCCGGCGCGAGCTTCACTGCCGCCGCCTCGATGGCTGAAAGACTGTCCTCAAGCAAACCCGTCAGCGAGTCGCCATCAGCCACCACATCAGGGCACAGGGTGAAATTCACGGTGAGGCTGCCCTGGTAGCTGACCGCCACGATAACCAGTCCCAGGCTATCGAACAGCGGTGCGGAATTGAACTGCCTGACCAGCCTGGCACCCTGCAGATACAGCGGAACCTGGGGCCCGGGCACATTGGTGATTGGCAGATTGAATACCGGCTGGTAACGCTGGGCGATCTGGAGTTCCGAATAAAGCCGCGCCGAGAGGGCGAGCATGTTGGAAGGCAGCAGTTCCGTCAGGCGGTCTGCGGCAATGGCCTCCCGGTAAGGCTCCGACTCTACTGCGTTCCAGTGTATGCGGTAGATCCGCCTCGCAGGATCCGGTTCATTGGTCGCCAGGTTAAGGAGCATGGCGGACATCTGGTTTCCGGTTGCTCTGCGCAGGCTGCTGGAACGGACCGAAATCGGCGTCATGGCAACCAGGGAGCGACTCGTTTTTATATCATGGTTGGCCAGATACCTGCGTAGAGTCTCTGCACAGAGGCCCAGCACCACATCGTTTAACGTGACATTTCCCAGCGTTGCCTTGATTGCCTTGAGCCGCGATAGGTCCAGGCTGGTGGCGACAATCTGGCGGTTCGCGGTGATCTGGCGATTAAACGGGCTGTGGGGAGCGGAAAACAGTGGAAACGGTAATGGCAGCTTTCGCATTTGCCTCTGGATCAGCCCCCGTGCAGTTGCCTCCGCCGCATTGACGGCCAGGGACGTTACCTGAAGGGGTTTGCGCAGCAGATTGGCGCCAGCTTGCAGCATGACCCGTTCTTCCGATGGCTCCGGTCGCGGATTCCATGGCCGGGGGCCTTCTATGGCACGGGCCTTTGGCGTGTACTCCAGCAGCTTGCCAATGATTTCCTCGCCACTGAATGCATCAATGGCGGCATGGTGTAGCTTGACGATCAGTGCGAAGCTCTTGCTGTCGAGGTCGTTGTCATCCAGTTGGAAACCGTCAACGAAGGTGATGTGCCAGAGTGGCCGATCTCGCTTCAGCGGTTCCTCCAGAATCCGCGAGGCCAGCCCCATCAGACTTTCCAGCTGGCCATGATCCCCCAGGTTTACATAGGCAAGGTGTCGTTCAATGCTGAAGTTCGGGTCGTCAATCCAGTAGGGTCGCCCGAGTCTCAGTGGGATTTCCTTCAGCCGTTGACGGAAAAGCGGCACGACGTGAAGTCGGCTGCGCAGGTAAGCTACAAAAGTGCTGTACGCCAGCGGGGTCTCTCTTTCCAGGGCATCGAAAAGATAGACGCCACCAATATGCATGGGGGCGGTTTCGGATTCCAGGTAAAGGAATGAGGCATCCAGCTCAGACAACTGCCGCATGGTTTGAGCTCCGTTCACAGGTTCTTGCGTCGGGGCAGTATAAACCAATAGAGACCGATTCCGTTGGCTCTTTTGCCGGGTATATGCCTGTTCCTTAGTCAGCACACAAGATGCATGGAATCAGGCTTCCAGCCAGGAGCCAATGACGGCTGACTCTCCCAATTTTTCCCAGAACCACATCAGCGCCTTACCCTGGTCCTCCGAGTGCCTCGCGAGATGGAGCATGATTGGCTGGCGTGGTTCGTGGACGCTAAGCGCAATCAGGGTGCCGTTGCTCAGTTGTTCCCGTACTCTGGCTTCTGGTAGCCAGCCCACCGCAAGCCCTTGTCGCTGGATGGCGATTTTCTGGTCGATATTGGCAACGGTAATGGTTCTCTGGCGGCGGAATATGCCGGCATGGCCTGGTGGCAATGATCGCGAGGTGTCAGCGGCCACGGCAGCAGGGAAGCGGGCTATGTCCTCTTCGGTCAACGGTTGCTCGGCCGTCGCCAGGGGGTGCTCGGGTGCCACAGCATAAACAAATCGCATTTCTCCCAGTGGGCTGGTGGTAAAGGCGCCGGCGGGTTTGCTCATCTGGTCGGCACCGACTATGAGGTCAACCCGGCGGCTTTGCAGGGCATCCCAGGAGCCGGCAAACACCTCTTCCACCAGTTGTACTTCCACCGGCACACCGAGTTCATAGAACTCCTTTACTGCGGGGAACAGGCATTCTGCCGGCAGCAGTGAGTTGAAGCCGATTCGCAGACGGGTTTCCCAGCCCTGGGCGACCTGGCGGGTGGTGTGGGCCAGGTTTTCCGCCGCTTCCAGCAGGGTGCGGCCTTCTTCCAGCAGGTAGCGGCCGGCCGGGGTTAGGGCGGCGCGGTGTCCGGTGCGGTCGAAGATGGCGACGTTGAGGTCTTCTTCCAGTTTCTGGACGGTATAACTGATGGCGGACGGTACGCGAAAGAGTTCGTTGGCGGCACCGGCGAAGCTGCCTTTGCGGTCAATGGCATCGAGGACTTTGAGGGCGTCTATGGTGATGGCTGTGTGCATGTTCGAATTATCTGATTGTGTTGGCCAGAATTGATTGTTTGAGAGCGTAGCAGGGTGGCCGGTATTCTTCCTCTGATTTCTTGTGGGCCAGTTTGGTGGCGCGGGAATCGGGGCAGGCCTTCGCAAACACGCCGTGAACCCATCCATGGGGGCTCGGCATTGCCATCCATGGCAATGCACGGTTTGCAAAGGCCTGCCCCAATTCCCTTGATCAACAGAGTGCTTGCCGCCCACTCAAATTACCCAATATGCGTTCAGCGGAGGTCTTATGGGACTGCTTGTAGATGGCAAATGGCACGATCAGTGGTACGACACCTCGAAAACCGGTGGCAAGTTTGAACGCGAAGCCGCGAGGTTTCGGAACTGGGTAACGGCGGATGGCTCGCCCGGTCCTGACGGGGAGGGGGGCTTTCCGGCGGAGTCGGGGCGGTATCATTTGTATGTGTCCATGGCCTGTCCCTGGGCGCATCGCACGCTGATTTTTCGGGTCCTGAAAGGGCTGGAAAAGCATATTTCAGTGTCGGTGGTGCATCCGGATATGGTGGAGAACGGCTGGGAGTTCCGGCCGGATGAGGCGGCGCATCGGGATGATGTGAATGGTAAGCGTTTCATGTATGAGGTTTATTTGAAGGCAGCGCCGGATTATTCCGGGCGGGTGACGGTGCCGACTTTGTGGGACAAGCAGAACCAGACAATTGTCAGCAACGAGTCTGCGGATATTATCCGGATGTTCAATTCGGCGTTTGACGGGCTTGAGGGCGTGCGCAGTGATCTGGATTTCTATCCGGAAGAGCTGCACGGCGAGATTGCAGAAGTGAACGACCGGGTTTACCACACCGTCAATAACGGTGTTTACAAGGCGGGATTCGCGACAGCCCAAGACAAATATGAAGAGGCGTATGGTGCGCTGTTCGATTCACTGGACTGGCTGGAGGAGCGGCTGTCAGGGCAGCGTTACCTGTCGGGCAACCGGCTGACCGAGGCGGACTGGCGGCTGTTTACCACGCTGATCCGTTTTGACGCGGTGTATTACAGCCATTTCAAGTGCAATCGGCAGAGGATTGCGGATTTCCCGGCGTTGTCCGGCTATGTGCGGGATCTATACCAGGTGCCGGGCGTGGCGGATACGGTGGATCTCAGGCAGATCAAGCGTCACTACTATGTGAGTCAGCGTACGGTCAATCCGACGCAGATTGTACCGGTGGGGCCGGTTCTGGATTTTGAGGCGCCTCATGGTAGGGAAGCTCTGGGGTGAGTCTTGTCGGATTAGGCGAAGCCGTCATCCGACAACCCACTGCCGACAGGCTCACTAACTAACCCGTGCAACCGCAATTTCGGTCAACAACCCTAGCGATTCCTTATGATCTGATTCGGGAAGAGTTTTCAGGCACGCCGCTGCCAGGGCGGCCTGCTCCCTGGCTTTGGCCATGGTGTACTCCAGGGCACCAGAGCGATTGACGATCTGGAGGATCCGGGGCAGGTCATCCAGTCCGCCTTTACGGATCGCCTGGCGAATCAGTTGTTTCTCGTCATCACTGCCTTCGGTCATGGCGTAAATCAGTGGTAGCGTGGTTTTTCCTTCAGCCAGGTCATCGCCTACATTCTTACCCATGGCCTCGGCATCGCCCCGGTAGTCCAGTACGTCGTCCACCAGTTGGAAGGCAAGGCCCAGGTGCTTGCCGTAATCTCTCAGTGCCTGCTCCCGTTCTTCATCGGCTCCGGCCAGCAGGGCGCCGGTATGGGAGGCGGCTTCAAAAAGCATGGCGGTCTTGTTGTGGATGACCTCCATATACTTGTCTTCGCTGACGTCCGGGTTTTTCACATTCACCAGTTGCAGAACCTCGCCTTCGGCAATGACTGCCGTGGCATGGGATAGCACGTCCATGATGCGGAGGCTCTGCAGCTCCACCATCATCTCGAAGGCGCGGGCGTAGAGGAAATCACCTACCAGTACACTCGGGGCGTTGCCCCAGCGGGCGTTGGCGGTGCTTCGGCCCCGGCGCATGTCTGATGTGTCCACAACGTCATCATGCAGAAGCGTTGCGGTATGCAGGAATTCAATCACCGCTGCCAGCTTGAGATGGTCGTCCCTGTCATAGCCCAGCGCCCGGCTTGAAAGCAAAACCAGTAGTGGCCTCAGGCGCTTACCGCCGCTTTCAATGATGTACTGGGCGATTTTTTCCACCAGGGGAACGTCTGAGGAGAGCCGCTTGATGATCAGATCATTGACGCGGGTGAAGTCCTCCGCGACGGTGTCGTAAATGCGCTGGGCTGTCATGCGGCTGGTCCGGTCCCTTGTCTGGCGTTTTCGTTGGAAAATAGGCAGGTGGCGCAATGCTAGGTATTGCGGTGTTCAGTGTCAACTTGGCTTGTAAAGCAGTGGTGGTTTTCGTACAATCACGCGCCCAACTCATCCCAACCTGCGCTCCCTGCTATAGGGTTGCCGAAGCGCTTCCCTTAGAACCAGGCGGATAAGAGCAGGGATGGGTCAATCGCGGAGAACGTTAATGTACGCAGTTATTGTTAGCGGTGGTAAACAGCACCGTGTAAAAGAAGGCGAAACTCTGAAGCTGGAAAAGCTGGAAGTGGAAACCGGCGGCAACGTCGAGTTTGACCGCGTTCTGCTGATCGCCGATGGTGACAAGGTTCAGGTTGGTGCGCCGGTTGTTGATGGTGCCAAAGTGACAGCGGAAGTGGTTAACCACGGCCGTCACGACAAGATCCAGATCATCAAGTTCCGTCGTCGGAAGCATTCCATGAAGCGTCAGGGCCACCGCCAGTGGTTTACTGAAGTCAAGATCACGGGTATCCAGGGCTAAGACCCTCGAGTAACCCCTTAGATAAGGAGGCTTGTAATGGCTCATAAAAAGGCAGCAGGTAGTACCCGTAACGGTCGCGATTCCGAGTCAAAACGACTTGGTGTCAAGCGCTTCGGCGGCGAGTCTGTATCTGCAGGTAGCATCATTGTTCGCCAGCGTGGCACCCGTTTCCACCCGGGCAGCAACGTTGGCCTCGGCAAGGACCACACCCTGTTTGCAACCGCGAACGGTCAGGTCAAGTTCGAAGTGAAAGGCCCTGAGAACCGTAAGTTCGTGAGCATCGTCCCGGCTGCGTAAGCAGCGGCGATCTCAGGTTCTGTCGAACCTTGGGTGGCCCTGATATGATTTGATATCAGAGTCGCCTGGAGCCCCGCATAGCTTCCATGAGGCTGCGGGGCTTTTTAGTTTATGCGCATTGCGCAAAGGGTTAATGAATGAAGTTCGTAGATGAAGCCACCATCATTGTTGAGGCGGGCAAGGGCGGCCACGGTTGCCTGAGCTTCCGCCGTGAAAAATACGTGCCCAAGGGTGGCCCCGATGGTGGTGACGGCGGCGACGGTGGGTCTGTGTACCTCGAAGCGGACAGCGCGCTCAATACGCTGATCGACTACCGCTTCCAGCGCAAGCACAAGGCCGAGAACGGCCAGCCCGGCTCCGGCCGTAACTGCACCGGTATCAAGGGTGAAGACCTGGTGTTGCCGGTGCCGGTGGGCACCACGGTTGTGGACATGGACACCCACGAAGTGCTGGGCGATCTGACCCGCGCCGGCGAGCGTCTAAAGGTGGCTCAGGCCGGGTTTCATGGTCTGGGTAATACCCGCTTCAAGTCCTCGGTAAACCGCGCTCCACGCCAGACTACCAAGGGCTCCGAAGGCGAGCTCCGTAATCTGCGTCTGGAACTGAAAGTGCTGGCGGACGTCGGTTTGCTGGGCATGCCCAACGCCGGCAAGTCCACCTTCATCCGTTCGGTATCCGCGGCGCGGCCGAAAGTGGCGGACTACCCGTTTACCACCCTGGTGCCTAACCTCGGTGTGGTCAGCGTGCAGGCCCACCAGAGCTTTGTTATCGCCGATATCCCGGGCCTGATTGAAGGCGCGGCAGAAGGTGCAGGGCTGGGAATCCGTTTCCTCAAGCACCTGGTTCGCACACGCTTGTTGCTGCATCTTGTAGACGTGGCGCCTTATGACGGTTCCTCGCCTGTTGAAAGCGTTCGCGCCATCGAACACGAACTTGAAAAATTCAGCGAAACCCTCGCCAGCCGCGAGCGTTGGCTGGTGCTGAACAAGGTGGATATGGTCTCTGAAGAAGACCGTGAGGCACACTGTCAGGCCATCATCGACGAACTCGACTGGGAAGGTCCTGTATTCAGTATCTCCGCCCTCAGCGGCGAAGGCACCAAGCCGCTCACCCAGGCCGTCATGCGCTGGATCGAAGACCAGGCCCAGGAAGAAGCCGAAAACCCCGAGTTCGCCGAGCGTGAAGCTGCCCGTCGCCGTCAGATGGACGAAGAAGCGCGTGCCAGGATCGAAGCGGAGCGTCAGATCCGCCGCGAAGCCCGCCAGGCTGACGACGATGATGACGACGACTTCGATGACGATGATTACGATGTCGAGGTAGTTTACGCCCCAGAGTAAGAATTTTGCTTGATCTAACGCCAAAGTATCGTCGGGCAGGCAGGGACCATGTCGGTGGATCGTCAAAAACAGGGATGTTTTTGTCGAGCGTACATGGACGTATTCACAGCGTATCCACCGACATGGTCCCTGCCTGCCCGCCCCCGTGGACTGGAATACAATGAGCAAACGCATCCAGCTTCGCCAGGCCCGCCGCCTGGTCGTAAAAATCGGAAGCGCGCTGCTGACCAACGATGGCCGCGGTCTGGATGTGTCCGCCCTGGGATTATGGGTGGACCAGATTGCAGAATTGGTCAGTGATGGCGTTGAAGTGGTTATTGTGTCTTCAGGCTCTGTGGCTGAGGGCATGAGCCGGCTCGGCTGGACTCTGCGCCCGGAGCAGCTGCACGAACTTCAAGCCGCAGCTGCCGTGGGCCAGATGGGGCTGGTGCAGACCTGGGAGGCCCAGTTCAAGCGCCATGACATTCATACCGCTCAAATCCTGCTCACCCACGATGATCTGTCTGACCGCAAGCGCTACCTCAATGCCCGCAGCACCTTAAGGGCGTTGCTGGATTTCGGCGTAGTGCCCATCGTCAACGAAAACGACACCGTGGTCACCGACGAAATCCGCTTCGGCGATAACGACACCCTGGGCGCCCTGGTGGCCAACCTGATCGAGGCAGACGGCCTGATTATCCTTACCGACCAGCTCGGCCTGTTCGACAAGGATCCCCGCAAAAACCCGGACGCTCAAATGGTGGACGAGCGCCTTGCCAGTGATTCCGAGCTCGACGCCATGGCCGCCGGCGGAGCCGGCAACCTGGGGCGCGGTGGTATGCAGACCAAAGTCCGCGCCGCCCGCCTGGCTGCCCGTTCCGGCGCCTTCACCGTTATCGTCGGCGGCCGAATCGAAAAAGCCATCGCCCGCCTGCGCGACGGCGAAAGCATCGGAACCCTCCTGCTCCCCGAACAGGGCCGCATCGCCGCCCGCAAACAATGGCTCGCCAGCCACCTCCAGACCCGCGGCAAACTCACCCTCGACCAGGGCGCCGTCAACGTCCTCTGCCGGGGCGGCCGCAGCCTGCTGCCTGTGGGCGTAAAAAGCATCTCCGGCCAGTTCCGCCGCGGCGAAATGGTCTCCTGCGTCGACGAAACCGGCAAAGAAATAGCCCGCGGCCTCGTCAACTACGACGCCGACGAAGCCAGAGCCATCGCCGGCCGCTCCAGTGATCGCATCACAGAAGTGCTGGGCTATATCTCCGACGAAGAAATGATCCACCGCGATAACATGGTGATTGTCTAGAAGGTTCCACCCAACTCTGGAGGCAGGCCTGCCTGCGCTCCGAGTCAGCAGTCAAGCGAATAAACAGACACAAAAAAACCGGCCAATCGACCGGTTTCTTCATTCAAAGTTCCGAAAGAGCAATTTACGCGCTCTTCAGAGCCTTGATGCGGGCACTCAGACGGCTCTTCTGGCGAGCAATCTTGTTCTTGGCGAACACGCCCTTGTTAACCATGCTGTCCATAATTGGCTGGGCCTTCTGGAACGCTGCCTGCGCTTCCTCAGGCTTGCCAGCTTCAATGTTGGCCTGGACTTTCTTGATGTAAGTGCGCGCCATGGAACGCAGGCTGGCATTGTGCTTGCGGTTCTTCTCGTTCTGACGTGCGCGCTTCTTGGCTTGCGGGGAATTTGCCACCGTATAACTCCTGAGATCTGTGAAATCCGAAATTCGTGTGAAACGATTCGTAAAAATCGCGGGCGCGCCAAAACCAGCGCGTCGAAATAAATGACGCGGAACTATGCCGCCAACGTCCCAAAATGTCAAGACTCAACGCTATTTCATCCCGGTATTCACAAGGCCTGTGGTAAACTCGCCGCTCGTCGCCGGAGAGCCCTCCAGGGTCCTAGGGAATTACCGAAACCGGGCCCGTTGTGCTCCCGAATTGTCCAGAGTCTACCGAATCATCGTCCAGGCCACGAATGTCATCCGAACCTGAGCAAACAGAAACCCAGAAAGCATTGCCGAAACCTCCGGGGCTGCTCAGGTCATCCGGGCTTGTCGGCATCATGACCATGCTGTCACGAGTCCTTGGCCTGGTGCGGGACATGGTCATTGCCCGTTATTTTGGCGCCGGAGCGGGCGCCGATGCCTTCTTTGTTGCGTTCAAGATCCCCAACTTCCTGCGCCGTCTGTTTGCCGAAGGCGCGTTTTCCCAGGCCTTTGTGCCAGTGCTCTCCTCGTATCGGGAGCAGGAGTCTGTCACCGAAGTCCGGCGCCTGGTCAATGCCGTTGCCGGCTCCCTGGGGCTGGTATTGCTGGGAGTGACCGCCGTTGCCATGCTGGGCGCGCCGCTGCTGACTGCGGTTTTTGCGCCGGGCTTCCTCGGTGATGATCTCAAATTCGGCCTGGCCAGCGACATGCTGCGCATCACCTTTCCGTACCTGCTGCTGATCTCGTTAACGGCTTTTGCCGGTGGCATCCTCAATAGCTACGATCGCTTCGCCATACCCGCGTTTACACCGGTTTTGCTTAATCTGGCCATGATCGGTGCTGCGATCTTCCTGTCGCCTTTGATGGAAACGCCCATTATTGCCCTGGCCTGGGGCGTTTTTATTGCCGGTGCATTGCAGCTGTTCTTCCAGATCCCTTTCCTGATGCAACTGGGGCTGATGCCGCGACCAAAGGTGGACTACAAGCATGAGGGGGTCAGTCGCATCCTGAAGCTGATGGTGCCGGCACTGTTCGGGGTTTCTGTCAGTCAGATCAACCTGTTACTGGATACTGTGCTGGCTTCTTTCCTGCAGACTGGCAGTGTTTCCTGGCTTTATTATTCCGACAGGCTGTCTGAGCTACCGTTGGGTGTGTTCGGTATAGCCATCGCCACCGTTATTCTGCCGAGCCTGTCCCGCAAACACGCCGCGGCTTCCGCAGACCAGTTTGCTGCAACACTGGACTGGGCTGTCCGTGCAGTGCTGCTGATCGGGCTGCCGGCCGCGCTGGCATTGGCCCTGTTGGCGGAACCGTTGATCGCAACCCTGTTCCATTACGGGGAGGTCACCGACCGGGACGTCACCATGGCCGCCCAGAGCCTGCGCGCCTATTCCGCAGGGTTACTGGCATTCATGTTGATCAAGGTGCTGGCGCCGGGCTATTTTGCCCGTGAAGACACCAAAACTCCGGTCAAGATCGGCATTATTGCGATGGTGGCCAATATGGTGTTCAACCTGGCGCTGATCTTTCCGCTCGCTCACGCAGGGCTGGCACTGGCTACGTCCCTGTCGGCCTGGCTGAACACGGGCCTGCTGTGGCGGGGGTTGATAAAGGAAGGCGCCTGGAAATGGCAGCCGGGCTGGCCTCGGTTCCTGCTGCAGATCGGGCTTGCCAATGTGGCGCTGGCAGGAACAATTGTGTGGTTGCAGCCGCCGGTAGACCGCTGGCTGGGGGCTGGCGGCCTTCAGCGCGCCACCGATATGGGTATTCTCGTAGTCTCTGGCGTTGCGGTGTATTTTATTGTGTTGGCGTTGGCCGGGGTGCGGGTAAGACATTTTCGCCACAGGTAGGTTATAATCGCGCGTTTTCTCACCAGTGAAACCATGCACCGCTGGCAAACAAGGGTTCGCTTTACATGCGTCTGATCCGGGGCCTGACCAACCTGAAAAACTTTGCACAGCAGGCCGATGGGCCGCTAGCGAATGGTTGCGTTGCAACTATCGGAAACTTTGACGGTGTTCACCTGGGCCATCAGACCATCATCGATCAGGTGCATGAAAAAGCCCTTGAACTGGGCGTACCTTCCGTGGTGATGGTGTTTGAACCCCAGCCCCGCGAGTTTTTCCAGGGCAGGGAAGCACCACCGCGATTAACGGCGTTCCGGCAGAAGTTTGAAGCCCTGCTGGCATCCGGCATTGATATTGTTCTCTGTCTGCGTTTCAACGAGCGTTTCCGAAGTTATTCCGGCATGGGGTTCATCGAGGACGTGCTCATCAACGGCCTTGGTGTCCGTCATCTTGTGGTGGGGGACGATTTCCGTTTCGGCTGCGACCGCGCAGGCGACTTCGCGTTGCTGCGGGAAGTCGGGGAACAGCGTGGATTCACGGTTGAAAACACCCGCACCGTCACCGTTAACGGTGAGCGTGTTAGCAGTACGCGGATTCGCAACGTGCTTGCAGAGAACCGGATAGAGGAGGCCGAAGAGCTGCTGGGACATCCTTACCGCATCCGCGGGCGGGTCGTATACGGGCGCCAGCTTGGCCGACAGATTGGCGCGCCAACGGCTAACCTGCTGCTGCCGCAGATGCCGGCGCTGAAAGGTGTCTACGTGGTCAGCGCCAGCCTCGAAGACGGCGGGGTATTCGACGGCGTCGCCAATATCGGGTTGCGCCCCACGGTGGACGGCAAGCAGCCGTCGCTGGAAGTGCACCTGTTTGACTTTGCTGGCACACTTTACGGCCAGCGACTGGATGTGGTCTTCCGCCATGCATTGCGGGACGAAGTGAAATTCGACTCGGTGGATGACCTCAAAAAGCAGATTGCCCGTGATTTCGATGAGGCCCGGGCGTGGATTGCAGACCATGGCTCTTCAGCCACCGGACACTGACCGACATTTAACAACCTGAGCTACGCACCAAAACCATGAGCGACTACAAGCACACCCTGAATCTGCCTGAAACCGCCTTTCCCATGCGCGGTAACCTCGCCAAGCGCGAGCCGGACATGCTCAAGCGCTGGCAGGACCTGGACGTCTACGGCACGCTGCGCCAGCAGCGGGAAGGCCGGGAAAAGTTCATCCTTCACGATGGCCCTCCCTACGCCAACGGCAGCATTCATATCGGTCATGCGGTCAACAAGATTCTCAAGGACATGATCGTCAAGTCCCGCAGCTTTATGGGCTACGACGCCCCATACGTGCCGGGCTGGGACTGCCATGGCTTGCCTATCGAACACAAGGTTGAGCAGGAGATCGGCAAGGCCGGGGTGAAGGTAGACTACAAAACCTTCCGGCAGGCCTGTCGCGACTATGCCACCAAGCAGATTGCCGGTCAGAAGGAAGACTTTATCCGCCTGGGTGTCATGGGTGAGTGGGACAAGCCCTATCTGACCATGGACCCGAAAGTGGAAGCGGGCATCGTGCGCGCCCTGGGCAAGATCGTCGCCAAGGGGCACCTGGTTCGCGGGTTCAAGCCGGTTTACTGGAGTGTAGTGGGGCAGTCTGCGCTGGCGGAAGCCGAAGTGGAGTACCAGGACAAGGTTTCGGTGCAGATCGACGTACGTTTTACGGCCGTTGATCAGAAAAAGGTACTTGATCTTTTCAGCACCAATAAAGGACAGGGCGATGTCTCGGTGGTGATCTGGACCACCACCCCCTGGACCATTCCTGCCAACCAGGCGGTTTCCATCCACCCTGAGCTGGAATATGCGCTGGTACAGGCAGACACCGGTGATGGTCCGGAGCGTCTGATTGTGGCCGCAGAAATGGTCGAGGGCATCATGGCCCGCTGGGGCGTCGAGAATTTTGAAGTGCTGGCGACTGTCATCGGCGAAAAGCTGGATAAGCTGGCCCTGCAGCACCCGGTTTTTGACAAGCAGGTTCCGCTTATCCTGGGCGATCACGTGTCTACCGACGCCGGTACCGGTGTGGTGCATACCGCGCCCGATCACGGCATGGAAGACTTTGAAGTAGGCAAGGCCAATGGCATTGGCACTATCAGCCTGGTGAAGGCCGATGGCACCTATACCAAGGCGGCTGGCGAATTTGCCGGGGTTCACGTCTACAAGGCGGACGACCCGGTGTGCTCAGCGCTGGAACGGGAAGGCAAGCTTGTGCGCGCCGAGAAGTTCAGCCACAGCTACCCTCATTGCTGGCGTACCAAAACTCCATTGATCTACCGCGCCACGCCCCAGTGGTTCATCAGCATGGACAAGGAAAACCTCCGCAACAACGCCCTGGAAGCCATCAAGGGCGTTCGCTGGGTGCCGGGATGGGGTCAGAATCGTATCGAGGCCATGTTCAAACAGTCCCCGGACTGGTGCATTTCCCGTCAGCGCACCTGGGGCGTGCCCATCACCCTGTTTATCCACAAGGAAACCCAGGAACTGCATCCGGATACCCAGAACCTGATGGAAGCGGTGGCGAAGGAAATCGAAAAAGGCGGTATTGATGCCTGGTACGACATCGATACGGCAGAATTCCTGGGCAGCGACGCTGATCAGTATGAAAAGGTTACCGACACCCTGGACGTATGGTTTGATTCCGGTGTCACTCACGAGTCCGTGCTGCGCCCGCGCCCAGAGCTCGGTCAGTTCCCGGCGGATATGTACCTGGAAGGCTCTGACCAGCACCGCGGCTGGTTCCAGTCATCCCTGAAGACGTCCATCGCGATGAACGGCGTGGCGCCCTACAAGCAGGTGCTGACCCACGGCTTCACCGTCGATGGCAAGGGCCGCAAGATGTCCAAGTCCCTGGGTAACGTGATCGCGCCCCAGGAAGTGATGAACGAACTGGGTGCGGATATCCTGCGCCTGTGGGTGTCTGCCACCGATTACAGCGGTGAAATGACGGTGTCCAAGGACATTCTCAAGCAGACCGCAGACGGTTATCGCCGGATCCGCAACACCGCCCGCTTCCTGCTCAGTAATCTTTCCGGCTTCGATCCTGAAAAACACGCCGTGGCGCCGGAAGACATGATTGCCCTGGACCGCTGGATGGTGGACAAGGCTCTGCAACTTCAGGACGAACTGCACGAGGACTACCAGAACTACGCCTTCCTGCGTATCTACCAGAAGGTATATAACTTCTGCGAGGCGACACTGGGTGGTTTCTATCTGGATATCATCAAGGACCGTCAGTACACCACCCAGGCAGACAGCCGCGAGCGCCGCTCCTGCCAGACAGCACTTTTCCATGTTGCGGAAGCCCTGGTGCGCTGGATTGCACCGATCCTGAGCTTCACCGCTGATGAAATCTGGCAGCACCTGCCGGGTAAGCGTGGCGATACCGTATTCTATGAGACCTGGTACGAGGGACTCACTGCATTGCCCGCAGACGTAGAGCTCGGCCGCGATTACTGGAGCCGGATCTACAGCGTGAAAGAAGCAGTGAACAAGTGCCTGGAAGAGGCCCGTGGCCGCGGTGAGATCAAGGGCTCTCTGAGTTCGGAAGTGACGCTCTATTGCGAAGGTGATCTGGCGAAAGACCTGAACCACCTGGGTGAGGAACTGCGATTTGTGCTGATCACTTCCGAGGCCACGGTAAGGCCTGTAACTGAAGCCGGCGATGCAGAGCAGACCTCTCACGAAGGATTGCTGGTCAAGGTGACACCTGCAACCCACGCAAAATGCGAGCGCTGCTGGCAGCATCGGGCGGACGTTGGCCAGAGTGAGCAGTACAGCGACCTATGTGGCCGCTGTGTAACTAACGTGGAAGGGCAGGGCGAGTCCCGGTCCTTTGCCTGACGGAAGCCGGACTGTGGAAAAGGTAATGAACGATACGGAAGCAACCGGCTCCAAACTCCGCTGGCTCTGGCTGGCGGCCTTGGTGGTAGTGCTGGATCTGGGCACCAAGGCCATGGCAACTGCCATGCTGACGTACGGCAACCCGGTGCCGGTGATGCCCATGTTCAACCTCACCCTGTTGCATAACACCGGAGCCGCGTTCAGTTTTCTGGCAGGTGGCAGCGGCTGGCAGCGCTGGTTCTTTATTACTCTGGCGCTGGTGGTCAGTGTCGTGCTGGTGTTCTGGCTCAAATCCCTGCGGCGCCATGAAACCTGGTCGGCCATTGCCATCGTATTAATTCTTGGCGGTGCCCTGGGTAACGTGTATGACCGCGTTGTGCATGGCTATGTGGTGGACTTCCTGCATTTCTACTGGAACAACTACCACTTCCCCGCTTTCAACATTGCCGACACGGCCATCACCATTGGCGCCGGCATGATGATTCTTGACATATTCCGCAAGCCCCGGGAACCAGATGGCGATCCGGAGTGAAGGAAGACAGGAGCGATAGCTGCCAATGAAAGAACTTCCCGTAGATCAGGGTACCCGCGTTACGCTTCATTTCGCCCTGAAATTCAGTGATGGTGAAATCATCGACTCTACCTTTGAGAAGGAGCCGGCAACGCTGGAGATCGGTGACGAGAACCTGCCGGAGAACTTCGAGGCCTACCTGATGGGTATGAAGGCCGGAGACCGGAACAGCTATGAAGTGCCGCCGGAAAAGGCTTTCGGCCAGCACAACCCCAGCAATGTGCAAACCTTCAAACGCAGCGAATTCAGTGCCGATATGGTGCTGGAGAAGGGCGTAATGATCTCGTTTGCGGATGCTCGCCAGAGCGAGTTGCCGGGGGTGGTCAGCCGTGTTGAGGGGGACCAGGTTGATGTGGACTTTAATCACCCTCTGGCGGGGCGTACACTGACGTTTGAAGTGGAAATTATTGATGTGGAACCTGCTGGTCAGGCCCATTGATCGCATTTTCCAGCAGGCTAGCGCAAACTTTGTTCAATTCCGTAGGGCACAAATTCTATGCAAATCCGACTCGCTAATCCACGTGGCTTCTGTGCTGGTGTCGACCGCGCCATCGAGATCGTGAACCGTGCCCTGGATGTGTTCGGCGCTCCAATCTATGTGCGCCACGAAGTTGTACACAACAAGTTTGTGGTGGATAACCTGCGCGAACGCGGTGCTATTTTTGTCGAGGAGCTGGAAGAGGTGCCTGACGACAAGCTGGTGATTTTCAGCGCCCATGGCGTTTCCCAGGCCGTTCAGAATGAAGCAGCGCGACGGGGACTGAAGGTTTTTGATGCCACCTGTCCGCTGGTTACCAAGGTTCACATGGAAGTAATGAAATACAGCCGTGAAGGGCGCGAATGTATTCTGATCGGCCATTACGGGCACCCGGAAGTGGAAGGCACCATGGGGCAATATGATCACAGCAATGGCGGCGAAATTTACCTCGTTGAAGACGAAAAAGACGTTGCCGAATTAACGGTAAAGGATCCTTCAAAGCTGTCGTACGTTACCCAGACAACACTGTCGATGGACGACACAGCCCGTGTCATCGATGCCCTCAGGGAGCATTTCCCTGAAATCCAGGGCCCCCGCAAAGATGACATCTGCTACGCCACCCAGAACCGCCAGGATGCGGTGAAACAGCTCGCCGGCGACTGCGACCTGATGCTGGTGGTAGGTTCCCCGAACAGCTCCAACTCCAATCGCTTGCGTGAGCTGGCGGAACGTATGGGCACACCTGCCTATCTTATTGACGAAGCCTCACAGATTGATTCGCAATGGCTTGAGGGCAAGACCTCTGTCGGTGTGACGGCCGGTGCCTCCGCTCCCGAGGTTCTGGTGAACGATGTGATCTCGAGGCTGAGAGATCTTGGTGGTGAAGTGCCGGAGGAAATTTCCGGCCGTGAGGAGAATATTGTGTTCTCCATGCCGAAAGAGCTCAGGATTGATGCGGTTGAGGTTTCGTGAGCTCCATGCTGTCGCCGCTGTTCGGCGGGTTGATTAATCGCCGAAAAAGCGATCGCGCCCTCCCGGAAAATTGATTCCTGTCACAAAATAGCGGCCTCCAGTGCCGTCTGTCTTTTATTTTTTGCCGCTCGTCGCTATGCCCTCGCACGGGAATAGAGGCTCTTCTATGCTTCATTAAGACAAATTTAGGATGCGGTCATGAAAGTCCATAATGTCCAGAGAGGTTTTACTCTCATAGAACTGATGGTTGTAGTAGCTGTGCTGGCCATCGTGGCGACAGTCGCCGTTCCCTCGTTCCAGCAACTGATCGAAAACAATCGGTTGGCGACGGAATCGAACCGAATTCTGTCAGCAATCAGTTTTGCCCGCAGCGAAGCGGTGCGTGTTGGCGACGATGTTTCCCTGACTGCTGACTCTGGTGGTTTTGATGAAGGTTGGTGCGTACATCTGGGTGCCGACTGTGACGCAGCGAATGGTCTGCGGCAGTTTGATGCCATAAACCAATTGGATTATTCCGGCTCTGCCAACTCACTGACCCTTAATTCCCGGGGTGAAATGACCAATGCCGCCTTTAATATCAGCCTCGAGCCCAGTGGCTGTGAGGCTGGTGAGACCGACAAAACCCGCACTATTACCGTATCTCTTTCCGGGCGTGGGTCGACTCAGAAGGGAGATTGCTGATGAGCAGCCGACAAAAGGGCTTTGGTCTGATTGAGATTCTGGTTGCACTGCTGATACTTGCGATCGGCCTCTTGGGCATGGCGTCTTTGCAGACTACCAGCCTGCAACAGACGACCGGCAGCCAAACTCGCACCCAGGCGATATTACTGGCGGACGATATCGTTGAGCGTATCCGCGCGAATCGACCGAACATCAATGACTATGTGCTTGCCAATCCGAATGCCCTTGCCTGTGACACAGAGTTTGAAATCGATAACGGCAATGTGGCAGACGACGACCTGGACGAATGGCGAAACGCCCTTGCATGCCTGTTGCCGGATGGCAATGGTGAA
>NZ_JAWLDU010000086.1:0-7337 GCF_041686475.1 Marinobacter sp. | reverse complement strand
AGTGCCTGACTAACTCAATCCTGCTCATAGCTGCTCGTTTATTGACCTGTTTGATCGCAAGTTCCGTAATCACTGTTACGACTACAACAGAAAGAGAGATTCCCGATGCACATGCACACTGGCGAACTGAAGTCCCACAAACACGATACGATTTCGCTGCTGGAGATTGTCTCCATGGAGGGCCGCTATTACATGGCCCGCTTCTATCTCGACGGACAGGGTTACGTGCTGACCGATACCCACGACAAGGTGCTCATGTTTACTGGGGCCTGCGCCGTCAAGGAATTCTTCCA
Organism: Marinobacter sp.; assembly: GCF_041686475.1. Classification (GTDB taxonomy): domain Bacteria; phylum Pseudomonadota; class Gammaproteobacteria; order Pseudomonadales; family Oleiphilaceae; genus Marinobacter. The sequence goes on along the minus strand of NZ_JAWLDU010000086.1, from coordinate 7,044 downwards.
TGATTTCCATGTGGAGAACATCGAGATCATTCCCCCCACCGGCACCGACGAAATGATAGGCATGCCAGACAGCAGCTCGGAAACCATGCGGGTACCGCTGTAGGCGGTGTCCTTTTAACTGCCGGCGAACGAGAGCGAATCCACCAGCTCAGGGGCATTGAACACCGCACCCTGGAAATCGCTTTGCGGCGTCTGATTAAGGGTAAACGCCAGCGCGCTGGCAGCTTGTTCGGCTGTCAGGCACTCGCCGTTGTCAAGCCGGTCACTGAGCCAGTGTGCATGGGAAAGTTGCAGCCCCGCAGCTTTAACGATATGGCGCCTGATCCCCGGGGTGTCGACCAATCCGGGCTGGAAAAGACTGATCACCGGTCCGTTTTCCATGGTCCCGAACTCAACGGACAATTGTTGCACCAGCCTCCTCAGAGCCATCTTGCTGACACCGTAACTACCTGTCCCCGGTTGCGCCTGTTTATCCATGCCGGCACCGACCATGATAATCCTTGCGGCCGGGTCAGGGCCTTCCAGAACAGGTAGCAGTGACTGCGTCAGCAACATGGGCGCCGACACATTTACAGCGAGGGCTTCCTGGAAGTCGATCAGGTCAAGACTGGCAAAATCTGCCGCAGGCTCGCCTACACCGGCGCAGTATATGAATGCCGACAGATGATCCACCGCCTGACAGACCCGATCGGCCAGATCTCGGGTCTCGGCCGGGTCGGAAAAGTCCGCGGTCATGGTCATGACCTGGCACTCCGGCGAGGCATTGCGGGTTTCTCCAGCGACCTGTTCCAGCCTGGACCCGGTACGACCAGCCAGGATCAGTTGATGGCCCTGTCCCGCCAGCTCGAGGGCCAACGCGCGGCCAATGCCGGAGCCTGCACCGGTGATCAGTGTCCACATATGACTGCTCCCGTTTGAAAACGCTTTACGGTGGCCGGTCGATTGATACTGGCCATGCCTGCAGTCACATACGGTGGCCGTTGGCTTCAGGATTGATTCAACGGGACACAGGGCAAAGGTCAGGCGTCGCTGTTATCGTCTCCGCTTCGATGCTGCTGTGCCCAGAGATGGGCGTAATGGCCGCCACGGGCCAACAAAGCGCTGTGGTTACCGCTTTCGACAATGCGGCCGCCGTCCATCACCAGGATGGTATCGGCATCCCGGGTGGTAGACAGGCGATGGGCGATGACCAGCGACGTACGCTGACGACTGACTTCCTTCAGCGCCCCCAGAATTGCCTGTTCAGACAGGGAATCCAGGGAAGACGTAGCCTCGTCCAGTATCAGCACTGGTGGATTCTTGAGAATCACGCGGGCAATCGCGACACGTTGTTTCTCGCCACCGGAGAGCTTCAGCCCACGCTCGCCAACCTGGGTTTGGTAGCCATCCGGCAAGCTTTGAATAAAGCCATCCAGGTGCGCCATGCGGGCGGCCCGGTAAACCTCTTCCTCGCTGGCATCCGGCCTTCCGTAGGCCAGATTGCGGTAGAGAGTGTCATTGAACAGCACCGTATCCTGGGGCACCACGCCAATAGCCGCGCGCAGGCTGTCCTGGGTCACGGTTCGGATATCCTGGCCGTCAATGGCTATATGGCCCTGATCCACATCATAGAAACGAAACAGCAGGCGGGCGAGGGTAGACTTGCCCGCACCGCTGGCACCCACCACTGCCACGGTGTGTCCGGCCGGAATGGAAAAGCTGACATCGCGCAGAATCTGCCGGTCCTGGCGATAGGCGAAGTGGACATGATCGAAACGGACTTCACCCTTATCCACCACCAGTGCTCTGGCATCAGGCGCATCCTCAACCACCGGCTCGTCCCCCAGCAAACCGAACAACCGTTCCACATTCACCAGCGCCTGGCGTATTTCCCGGTAGACAAATCCCAGCGCGTTCAGGGGGATGAAAAGCTGCAGCAGATAGGCGTTGATCATGGTGAAATCACCCAGGGTAATCTCGCCACTGGCCACTTCCCGCACTGCCATCACCATGATTGCAATCATCGCCAGGCCGATGATCAGTGCCTGGCCGGAATTCAGCGCCGCCAGGGACAGGCGGTTTTTCAGGCGCGCCCGTTCCCAGTCATCCAGGTTCTGGTCATACATCTGCGCCTCGAAACGCTCGTTATTGAAGTACTTCACCGTCTCGTAGTTCAGCAGACTGTCCACGGCCCGGGAATTGGACTGGTTATCACGGGAATTGGCTTCACGCACAAACTTGGTACGCCACTCGGTAACCTTGATGGAAAACACCACATACACCACTACCGCCACCAGGATCGCCAGCACATAGCCCACGTTGAACACCACGAACAGGATGCCGGCCACCAGCAGAATCTCCAGCAGCGTGGGTACGATGTTGAACAGGGTGAAACGCAGCAGGAAACTGATGCCGTTGGTACCCCGCTCAATATCCCGCGCCAGGCCACCGGTCTTGCGGTCCAGATGGAACGCCAGTTCGCGATTATGCAGATGTTCGAAAACCCGCAACGACACCCGCCGCATGGCCCGTTCCGCCACCCGCGCAAATACCGCATCCCGCAGTTCGCTGAACAGGGTGCTGCCAAACCGGAGCAGGCCGTAGGCGACGACCAGAAGCACCGGAATCCACAACAGCACCTCACCACTCCGGTTCTCATCCAGGTAGTCGACGATGTATTTCAGGGCTACCGGTGTGGCAACCGTGGCCAGTTTTGAAATGACCAGAAACCCCAATGCCAGAGCAACACGCCCACGGAACTCCGCCAGATAGGGCCAGAGGCCGGAAATAATTTTCCAGTCCGGTTTGTGGTCGGCGGGGTAATCGTTATCGGCGTAGGCGCGCAATTAGTTTTCCTGTCAGAATTGGGAGTTGTCGAGCGCCCGAGGTGGGGATGGCCTGCCAGGACACGCTGTAAATACGTCCCTGTACGCTCGGCAAAAGCCATCCATGGCTTTTGACGGTCCTGGCAGGCCATCCCCACCCCGTGCACTCTTGTCAGCAGTTGTAATAGGTCTTTTCCGGAGTTCAAACCGTATCGTTGCCAGAGTTTACAGTACCGCCAACCAGGAGGCACATCATCGACACCCGTCACCGTAAAGCTTTGAAGCTGGTTATCGATTTTATCAGCCCCTACAAAAAGGCAGTCGCTGGTGCCCTTGTGGCCCTGGTATTTACGGCTGGCATCACACTTGGACTTGGGCAAGGGTTAAGAATTCTGGTGGATCAGGGACTGGCGACTCAGTCCCCGGCCATGTTGTCGAAAGCGGTAGGCCTGTTTTTCCTGCTGGTTATTGGCCTGGCGATCGGTTCCTTTGCCCGCTTCTACCTCGTTTCCTGGATTGGCGAGAGGGTAGTGGCGGATATACGCAAGCAGGTGTTCAATCATCTGATCGACCTGCACCCCGGTTTCTACGAGCACAACCGTGCGCTGGAGATTCAATCCCGGTTTACGGCCGATACCACGGTGCTGCAATCCGTGATTGGCTCCACCGTGTCGATTGCCCTGCGTAATACGCTGATGCTGATCGGTGGGCTGATATTGCTGTTCGTGACCAATGCCAAGCTTGCCAGCATCATTATCCTTGGCTTCCCGCTGGTGATCATTCCGATCCTGGTGTTCGGGCGCCGTGTCCGGCAGCTGTCGCGGCTCAGTCAGGACCGGGTCGCGGAGGTGGGTAGCTACGTGGGGGAGAACCTCACCCAGATCAAGACGGTGCAGGCGTTCAACCACCAGACTCATGACCGCCGGTTCTTCGCCCGTGTGGCGGAGAACGCCTTTGATATTGCGCGGGTAAGGATTCGCCAGCGGGCGTGGCTGACCACCATCGCCATTACCCTGGTCATGGGTGCCGTTGGTGTGGTGATCTGGATTGGCGGGCTGGATGTGATTTCCGGGCGCACCAGCCCCGGGGAGCTGGCCGCGTTTGTATTCTACAGCCTGCTGGTCGGTCTTGCGGCCGGGGCGATCAGCGAAGTGATCGGTGAGTTGCAGCGGGCCGCCGGAGCCGCAGCGCGAATATTCGAGTTATTGCAGACGCCCAGTGACATTGCCATGGACGCGGTCGCCACGCAGATACTGCCTGAAACCATCCAGGGGGATATCGAGATCACCAACCTCAGCTTCTGCTATCCCTCTCGCCCCGAGACCAGGGTGCTTAAAGAGCTTTCGCTGAGCATTCGTGCCGGTGAAACCGTGGCCCTGGTGGGTCCTTCCGGGGCAGGCAAGTCCACGCTGTTTGATCTGTTGCTGCGATTCTACGATCCGGATACCGGGCAGATACTGATGGACCAAATCGACAGCCGCCAGGTGGCACTGGATGACCTGCGCCGTTGTTTCGCACTGGTTCCCCAGAACCCCGCGCTCTTTCACGGCTCCATTGCCGACAATATTCGCTACGCCCGCCCGGATGCCAGCGATGAAGCGATGGTGGAGGCCGCACGGATTGCCCATGCCGATGAGTTTATCCGCAGGCTGCCACAAGGGTATGAAACCCACCTGGGCGACACCGGGCTGGGGCTCTCTGGAGGCCAGAAACAGCGGCTGGCAATTGCCAGGGCATTGCTCGCGGATGCACCTATACTATTACTGGATGAGGCAACCAGTGCACTGGACGCGGAAAGCGAACACCTGATCCAGCAGGCCCTGCCGGGTCTGATGTCGGACCGGACGACACTGGTGATTGCTCACCGGCTCGCCACCGTCAGGCACGCCGATCGTATCATTGTGCTGGAAGCAGGCATTGTTCAGGATATTGGTAGCCACGATGAGCTGGTTGCACGGAATCCGCTGTATCGGCGACTGGCAGAACTCCAGTTCCGGGAGGACAACGGCGGCAGTAGTACGTAGAAACATCAGGGCCGGGTTTTCAAACCGGGCCGTCATTTCGTGTATGCTGACGGTACCAAACCGAATTCGAGGAGAGGCAAAGTGACGAACAAAGAATTGCAGGCACTCAAAGAACGTTATGTCGCGGCGGGTGCTGCCAGTCCTAACGAGCAGTTCGCGGATCACGCGACCAACGCGGAGCTCTGGGATGCGGATGGAAAGCGGATGATCGACTTCGCTGGCGGTATCGGTGTACTGAATATCGGCCATCGTCACCCCAAAGTGGTCGAGGCGGTGAAAGGGCAGTTGGACAAGCTTATGCACACCTGCCAGACAGTCATGCCCTACGAGGGCTATGTGAGGCTGGCAGAGAAGCTCAGCGGCATTGTGCCAGTCCGTGGCCACGCCAAGGTCATGCTGGCCAACAGTGGCGCTGAGGCGCTCGAGAACGCCATGAAAATCGCCCGGGCGGCGACCGGTAAAACCAACGTTATCTGCTTTGACGGTGGTTACCACGGACGCACCTTCTACACCATGGCGATGAACGGCAAGGCGGCGCCTTACCAGACCGATTTCGGACCGATGCCGGGAACTGTCTTTCGCGCCCCCTATCCGGTGCCATACCACGGTGTCAGCGAAGACGAAGCGCTCCGTGGCCTGAAGATGGCCATGAAGGCGGACTCACCAGCCAAAGACACAGCTGCCATCGTGATTGAGCCGGTATTGGGCGAGGGCGGCTTCTACGCTGCACCCGCCAGTTTCCTGAGAGAGATTCGCAAGATCTGCGATGAGAACGATATCCTGATGATTGCGGACGAAGTTCAGAGTGGCTTTGGTCGAACCGGCAAAATGTTTGCCATCGAACACAGCGGCGTTGAGCCGGATATGATGACCATGGCCAAGAGCATGGCCGATGGGATGCCTATCTCCGCCATTGTCGGCACCGACAAGGTTATGGATTCTTCCGGTCCGAACTCGCTCGGCGGTACCTACACCGGTAGCCCGACGGCATGTGCTGCGGCTCTGGCGGTATTCGATGTATTCAAGGAAGAAGACATCCTGGGCAAAAGCCAGCGCCTGGGTGAGAAACTGCGCCAGCGCTTTGACCAGTGGCAGGAGCAGTTCCCCCATGTGGATAATGTGCGCAATCTGGGCCCCATGGCAGCCATTGAACTGGTGACTGACAAGACCAGCGGGGAGCCAAGGGCGGACTTTGCCGGAGCAGTGACCAAGAAGTGCAAGGAAAACGGCCTGATCCTGCTCAGCTGCGGCATGTACGGCAATACCATTCGCTTCCTGATGCCGGTAACCATCGAGGACAACATCCTTGAGGAAGGTCTGGCAATTGTTGAGCAGGCGCTGAAAGAAGTAGGCTGAACACCTGGCCCGCGGGGAGTGTGATAGCCCTGTGATTGGCTGTATACATAAACGCTGGCCAGTCTTGCACTGGCCAGCGTTTTTTTGCTGATTACCGCTGCTGTTTGTCGCTAGAGCAGCTTGCGGATTTCCTTCCACAACCGCCGATAGGCATCAGCGGCCGTCGAAGAGCGGTCTATCAGCTCAACGGGTTGGCCGCTGTCACCCATCCGCTCGACGATACTGGCATTGGGAATCAGCGCGTTCAGGCCGCCCTCAAGGTGCTTCTTGCGGTTAATTACCATCTCCCTGTGAAGATTTTTCCGCCGGTCCACCATGGAGAAGAACGGGTGCAAGCGGCCGGGTTTGAGTTTCTTGTCTTTCGTGAATGCCTGCAGTTGATGCCAGCTGTTCAGCGCCAGCCAGGTAGGTACCACTGGAACAAACACGCCATCGGCGGTTTTCAGAACCTGCTCGGACAGCCTCGACATGGAAGGCGGGCAGTCCAGGACAACCAGGCTGGTTTCTTCCGACAATGGCGCCAGCCAGCTCTTGAGGGTATTGTTGCTGTCATCCTTATCCAGCCGGACATCCAGATTACGGAAGCTGTTGTGGGCAGGAATAAAGTCCAGGTTGGGGTAGGCGCTGTCGCGAATAAACTTGCCAATCGGAGTCTTGCCATCCATCAGCGCAGCCAGTTTCCGGCCCTTGATGTCCTCAGTGCCCGCCAGATACCAGCTTGCTGCCCCCTGGGGATCCAGATCCCACAACAATGTAGGAATACCAGCCTGGCTGGCGAGGTAGGCGATGTTTACAGCCGCTGCGGTTTTACCCACACCACCTTTGAGGCTGTAAAACGCTATGATCTTCATGCTTCCTCC
>NZ_JAWLDU010000036.1:0-31326 GCF_041686475.1 Marinobacter sp. | reverse complement strand
ACGCCCAGGAAACCACCGAGAAACAGAACAAACAGTGCAACATCAATGGCGTTGGCAGCATAGCTGTCGGGGTCGTAGAAGCCGGCAGTAGGCGCCAGCATCACATCAACAAAGCCCTGGGGATTCGGGTCAACGGTCTGGTAGGTATCAGGCACCGCCACTTCCCTGCCCACATCTTCGTTCATCGAGCGCTCGTACTCGCCCGCAGGAATAATCCAGGTCAATGCTGCTATCAGAATGATCAGCAGAAACAGAATGGTGTAGGCTGTGGGGAATCGTGTTGCCAGGTCTTCTTCAGGATTCGACGAGGGGAGTTTTTCATCAGTCACGTGGCATCTCCTTTCCATTGTTGCTTGCTGGTGGGACATCCATTACGGCAAGTATGGACTTGATCGCCAGTACGTAAAGTGATCAGTATCAACTCAGAATCAAGACCAAGATGCTGTGCGATCAACCCAGCATGCATTCCCGTGACAGCTTCTGGCTGACTTCCCGGCGCTGGCGCCGCAGCCGGTTGCCCTGGTCATTGGAGTACCCCGCCCGCAACTTCTGCTGAATGCGCTCGAGCCGCTCCCGGTAGCCGGCGCAACGGGCCTTCTTGCGTTCGAGCTCGCGGGCATCCTGCCGGGAGGCGGCCTTTCGATTGCCACCATCTCTGGCCTCCAGGCTGCGGTTGATCTGGCGGTTAATGGTACTGACCCGCTCGCCCCGGGATATGTTCTCCCGCATGGGAATCATTGAAGGGCGACGGATTTCAACCGGTTGGTGTTCCCGGGCTTCGGGTTTGATGTCCGTGAAATGGGCAACACCCTGGTCGTCAATCCAGGTATATACCTCTGCAGTCGATACGGCGGGGATAAAAAGCACTACGAATACTGCGGCTTGCCTCCATGGCATTGGTTTCCACTCCCTGTGGTTTGTTTAAACAGCGCAGCATTATAAACAAAATAACAGGGGAGTATGAGAGGCCCAGGCCACAGATCAGGCATCCAGCAGCTCAATCCAGTGCTGAACCGGCACTTTCGCCTTTGTTTCCAGGTGCATCTGGCAACCAATATTGGCGGTAACGATCCTGTCCGGGTTGTCCACGGTCAGCGCCTTGAGCTTGTTATTCAGCAGGCGCTGGCTGAGTTCCGGCTGCAAGATCGAATAGGTACCCGCGGAACCGCAGCACAGGTGCTTTTCCCTGGTGTCCGCCAGTTCGATCCCGGCCTTGCGCAATACCTGGTCCACCACACCGTTTTGCTGCATGGCATGTTGCAGGGTACAGGGACAATGGAAGGCAACCTTGCCGGCGCCCTGCGGGACTTTCAGTTTTTCCAGATCCTGTTTGAGCAGGAAGGCGCCAAGGTCGATGGTCATGTCGCTGACTTTCTGGGCCTTGGCAGCGTAGACCGGATCGTCCCGCAGCAGGTGACCGTAGTCCTGGACCATGGCACCACAACCGGAGGCGGTCATGATGATGCCTTCGGCACCGGCTTCGATAGCCGGCCACCAGGCGTCGATATTGCGGCGCATGGCTTCCAGGGCTTTCTCATGTTCGGAGAGATGATGGTTCACCGCGCCACAGCAGCCGGCTTCCGGCGCTTCCACCATGGTGATGCCGAGCCTGTCGAGCACTCGGGCAGCGGCACCATTGGTGTTCGGAGTGGCAGAAGGCTGAACGCAGCCGGCCAGGGCCAGAACGATGCGTTCATGGCTAGCCGCCGGCCATGGGCTGGCGTGCTTCCTGGGCGGCACTTTGGTGCGCAGTTTTGCGGGCAATACCGGGCGGAAAACCTGCCCCATACGCAGCAACAGGCCGAACAGTCTGCGATTGGGGATTACCCGAGCCAGTGACCAGCGTATCCAGCGCTCTTTGGGCGGCCTGGGCATTTCCTGTTCCATCAGGCCACGGCTGATGTCGACGAGGCGGCCGTATTTTACGCCGGATGGGCAGGTGGTTTCGCAGCTGCGGCAGGTGAGGCAACGGTCGAGATGTTCGCGGGATTTTTCGGTGACTTCTTCGCCTTCCAGGAACATTTTCATCAGGTAGATGCGGCCCCTGGGGCCATCGCGTTCGTCGTTCAGTTCCTGGTACGTCGGGCAGGTGGCGGTGCAGAAGCCGCAGTGGACGCAGGCTCGCAGGATGGATTCGGCTTCCTGGCCTTCTGCTGTGTTGGCGAATTGTTGGACTAGATTGGTTTGCATTGTTTACCTGCTTTCTGAATTTGGAGCACAGGTGATCGGGTTACCCGCTCACCTCCCGAACCTTTCGATACTTTACAACCAGCTGTAAAGCCTTCCTGGATTGAAAATACCGTCGGGGTCGAACGACTTTTTCAGCCGATGCTGGATTTCTTTCAACGCCCTCGGCTGGTGGTGCATCACTTCATCCGTGCGGTCTCCGCCGCGGAACAGGCTTACCTGGCCGCCGGCGCGTTGAGCCAGGGTTTCCATTCGGGCGATGTCGGCTTCACCGCGATACCAGCGCTGGGAACCGGCCCAGTCGATCAGCCAGGGGCCGTCCAGTTTCGGGTTTTCGGCGGTGGAGCCGAGGGAGAATCGCCAGAGTGGTTCGTCGCTTGCAAAGTAGTCGTGTTGCATGTGCTGGAGCTGTTGCCAGAACGCATCGCCCTGCTCCATTACCTCGCCGGACCATTTGTCGGCGGTGGCTTCTACCGCGGATTTCGCGCCAGCCAGGCGCAGGTAAACTTTGCCGTCTACCCAGGCGGCGCCGGTGATGGGCTTGGGTTCCTTGGCGCGGCTGTTCATGTACTGAATGACGTCGCCCAGTGGCATGTCCTGCACCAGGGTCAGGGAGGTGGCCGGTCTGGGCATGACTTTCAGGCTGATTTCGGTGATGGCGCCGAGAGTGCCCATGGCGCCGGCCTGTAGCCGGGAGGTGTCGTAGCCGGCCACGTTTTTCATTACCTGGCCACCGAAGCGCAGATGTTCGCCTTTTCCGTTGAGCAGGCGAATGCCCAGGACCTGGTCCCTTACCGAGCCGGACCAGGGGCGTGCCGGGCCGGAGAGGTTGCAGGCCAGGGTTCCGCCGAGGGTGGAACCTTCGCCGAACCTGGGTGGCTCAAAGTGCAGGCACTGGCCTTCTTCCGCCAATGTGGCTTCTATTTCCGCCAGGGTGGTGCCGGCACGGGCGGTCAGCACCAGTTCCACCGGGTGGTATTCAACGATCCCGGTGTGTTCACCCAGCTTCAGGGTGCCGGCGTCGGTATCGGCGGCGCGGCCCATGAATGTCTTGGTGCCACCGCCTTCGATGTTGAGTTTCTGGCCCGTCTGGCGGGCCTGGAGAATCTGCTCTTTAAACGTCTGCGAGATATCACCCATGCGCAGCTTCCACCGTGTCGTGCTTGTGTTGTTTGTGTTCCAGGGAACGATATTCCTGGCAAAAACGCAGGGCGGGAACACCCTTGCCCGGGTTGAGGATTCCGGCAGGATCAAAAGCGGCTTTCACATCGTGGAACTGCTGGAGCTCTTCGTCGTTGAACTGCACCGCCATCTGGCGGATTTTTTCCACGCCCACCCCATGCTCACCGGTGATGCAGCCGCCGACTTCCACACAAAGGTTGAGAATGCGGCCACCGAAGGCTTCGGTGCGTTCAAATTCTCCGGCCACGTTGGCATCAAACAGGATCAGCGGGTGGAGGTTACCATCGCCGGCATGGAATACGTTGGCGACTCGCAGCCCGAATTCTTCCGACATTTTTTCCATTTCCAGCAGCACGTGGGCCAGGTACCGCCGCGGGATGGTGCCATCCATGCAGTAATAATCCGGTGAGATACGGCCAACGGCCGGAAACGCGGACTTGCGGCCTTTCCACAGCAGGGCCCGCTCTTCCTCGCTCTGGGACGTTTTGACCGAGGTGGCGCCCAGTTCCCGGAAAAGCGCTTCAGCCTGTGCGATGTGTTCGTGCACTTCTTCTTCCGTGCCGTCCACTTCACACAGCAGCAGCGCCTTGGCCTCACGTGGATAACCCGCCTGGGCAAAATCGTCAGCAGCGATAATGGCGTGGCCGTCCATCATTTCCAGGCCGCCGGGGATAATGCCGTGGGAAATGATGCCACCCACGGCATCGCCGGCTTTCTGAACGCTGTCGAAGCCGGCCATTACCACCTGTGCTACTTCAGGTTTGGGCAGCAGTTTTACCGTCACTTCAGTCACGATACCCAGCAGGCCTTCGGAGCCGGTCATCAGGGCAAGCAAGTCCATGCCACACACATCGAGGGCATCACTGCCAATGGTCACCCGCTCGCCCTCGGCGGTTATCATTTCAACACTGAGGATGTTGTGGACCGTCAGGCCATACTTGAGGCAGTGCACACCACCGGAATTCTCAGCCACGTTGCCACCAATCGTGCAGGCAATCTGGGACGACGGATCAGGCCCGTAATACAGGCCGAACTGGGCCGCCTCTTCGCTGATGGCGAGGTTGCGAACACCCGGTTGCAAACGTGCCGTTCGCGCCAGTGGGTCGATGTTCAGGATGCGATTGAACTTGGCAAGCGATAACACCACGCCCTCCTTGTGAGGCATGGCGCCGGCACTGAGGCCGGTTCCCGCACCACGGGCCACCACGGGCACTTCGTGCTCGTTACAGATGCGCATGACCCGCTGAACCTGCTCCGCGGTTTCAGGCAGCACCACGAGGATCGGCATCTCGCAGTACATGGACATGCCGTCGCATTCGTAAGGCTTCATGGTCTCGTCATCAGTGATGACAAAATCCGGATCGATGAACGAACGGAACTGTTCCGCCAGTTCCGCTCTGCTGACTTTCGGCTTGGTGGTCATATCGTTCTCTGGTGTAAATGGCTTCAGGTGTGACAGCCCTCAACCACGTTTAGTTTCGAAATAGTCGATGCCGGCCTGGGCACAGTCCATATCCTGCTGGGGCGTGCCCGAACTGAGACCAATGCCGCCGACTACCTCACCGTCGACAATAACCGGCAATCCGCCACCTACCGAGCTTATACGGCCACCCACCTCGGTGTGGATTCCGAATGCCAGCTTGCCGGGCACATTGACTGCATTGTAATCGTGCGTTGCTTTCTTGGCCGCTGACGCAGTGAACGACTTGTCCTGGGCGATGGTCACGCTTGAGATCTTGCCGCCGTCCATTCGCTCGAACGCAATCAGATTGCCGGATTCATCCGTGATCGCGATGCACATTGGCACGCCGATTTCCTGCGCCTTTTCTGCGGCGCCTTCGATCAATAGCCTGGCGTCCGCCAGGTCGAGCCTTGTAACTGTCAACATAAATGCCTCATTTTAATGAACCTTGAATCTGCGACTCTCACTTCTCAAAAAGCCGCAACACAGGTGTTGTGTACGATAGTCGGTGTCTGGCCGCCTTTAGTCCAGAGCAATGGCCGGTGGTCAGACCAGTTTTTTGACCGTCCGATGGACGAATACGACGCAATGAGCCATATTTAAGCCCCCGGAAGATGATTTCAGGATTATCGAACACATAAAAATATTTGGTCAGTCCAGCAAGCACTGGCAGGTACAACCATGGCGATCGCTCAGGATGTTTCCTTTCGACTTGAAAAGCTGATTCTTGATGGTGGCCTGGTGCCGGGACAGAAAATGGCATCGGAACGACAACTGGCGACCCGTCTTGGTGTATCACGCGCCATCATACGGGAGGCTCTGCATGAGCTGCAGGGCCGTGGCGTTATCGAAACCAGGCATGGCAAAGGTTCGTTTGTCGCCCGTATTGTGGCCATTGACGAGGGCAACAATGGCGACAGCCCATTACAGCAGTTGTTTAACGGCCACCCGCGCACCCTCTACGACCTGCTGGAAGTACGGGAACAACTTGAGGGCCAAGCGGCTTACCTGGCGGCACAACGCGCCAATGACCTGGACCTTCACCGCATTGCGAAGGCCTATGAAATCCTGGAAAAGACTGACCCGCTCGCCAACGCCGATCCCGACCACAGCTTTCACCAGGCTATTGTAGAAGCGTCCCACAACCCGGTGCTGATGCATGTCCTTAGCGGGCTCAAAAACCTTATGCTGTTGACGGTGGAGGCATCGGTTGCAAACCTTAACCCCAGGGCAGAGTTGCGTAAAACGATCTCGCGGCATCACAAGCGCATTTACCAGGCGATAATGGCCAGAAAACCGCAAGCTTCCAAACGCATTGCCATGGAACACGTGCGTTTTGTCAGTGATACCATGCGGGAGATTGAGCGTCGAGGAACAACCATTATAAGAAGGCCGGTCAGTACGCCAGGGGCAGAGGTTTCCACCACATTGAACCCTTGATTGGCAAATGGCTTGCATCACTGTTGCGTTCATCCACACTTGAATTGGCGGATAAGGGATCGAAAATTATAAAACCTCTCTCTGGGGGGATTGATTTTCAAGACCGCTGTCCGTAAAACTTGCGCCTTTGTTCAGACAGCCTCAGGAGCTATCCATGGCGGAAATGTCGCCTCTGATCTGCAGGGATATTCACAAGACCTTTGACCAGTTGGAGGTACTCAAGGGTATTTCGCTGGAAACCAGGAAAGGTGATGTCATATCCCTGATCGGCAGCTCCGGCTCCGGTAAAAGCACCTTTCTGCGCTGCATCAACATGCTGGAAACACCGACATCGGGCGACATTATCGTGCACGGCGACCCGATTCGGTTCACAACCAACCGCAAGGGCGAGCGTATTCCTGCAGACAACAAACAGGTTGAGCTGATTCGTGCCCGCCTCTCCATGGTGTTCCAGAGTTTCAATCTCTGGTCTCATATGACGGTTCTGGAAAACATCGTTGAAGCCCCGATTAATGTCCTCAAAGTTCCCAAGAAGGAAGCCATTGAAAGGGCCGAGGCCTATCTCAACAAGGTGGGCATCTATGAGCGCAAGGACTATTATCCCGCGCAGATGTCCGGCGGGCAGCAGCAGCGCGCCGCCATCGCCCGCGCACTGGCCATGGAACCGGAAGTCATGCTGTTTGACGAACCGACGTCCGCGCTGGATCCGGAGCTGGTTGGCGAAGTACTGAGGGTCATGCAGAACCTGGCTGAAGAAGGCAGAACCATGATCGTGGTTACTCACGAGATGTCTTTTGCCAGGGATGTGTCCTCGCAGGTCCTGTTCTTGCATCAGGGCGTGATCGAGGAGCAAGGCACACCGGACAAGGTCTTCGACAATCCGGACTCGGAGCGAATGAAGCAGTTTCTGGCTCCCAAGTTCTGATGTGCGTGCTATCTTGAAATCAGCAAAATGGCAGACCACTGCCGATAATAAAGCCCACAAGGCAAATAACGACTGGAGAAGTGACTCATGAAAAAACTGATTGTTGCAGCAAGTGTCGCCCTGGCCATGACGGCAGGCGTCGCTCACGCTCAGGAACGTGATCTACGCATCGCATTCGACGTGCCCTACGAGCCGTTCGAATACAAGGATGAAGATGGCGAACTGACCGGTTTTGAAGTGGAACTGGCTGAAGCCATGTGTGAGGAAATGAACGCCAACTGCGAATTTGTAATCCAGGCATGGGACGGCATGATTCCTGGCCTGATGGCGCGGAAGTTCGATCTGATCATGTCCTCCATGTCTATCACCCCCGAACGCGCTGAGCGGGTGTTGTTTTCTGACCCGTACTACAACACCCCGGGCGGCTGGTTCGCCCCTGAAAGCTTCGATACCGACGTAACCGACATGGAAGCCATGGAAGGGATGACCGTTGGCGTTCAGCGTGGCACCACGATGGACACCTATGTGACAGAGGAAATGGGTGGCGTGGTTTCCATCAAGCGCTACACCACAGCCGACGACATGGTTCTTGACCTGGAAGGCGAACGCCTGGATGTGGTCTTCGTTGACTACCCGGTAGGTGAGCAAACCGTCCTGAGCAAGGACGGCTTCAAGGAAGTTGGCGAGCCGGTCAAGCTGGGCGAAGGCGTGGGCGTTGCCATGCGCAAGCGTGACAAGGACGTGGCCGAAGAGGTCAATGCGGCCCTTGCCACACTGAAGGAAGATGGTACCTACGACACCATCATGGAAAAGTACTTCGACTACGACATCAAGATGTAAAACAGGCCGAGGGGCAGCCGCTTTGGCTGCCCCTGCTTACCGGATGTTCCCATGATCGACTTGAAAGGCTACGGGCCTGCCCTGCTGAACGGGGCGGTAGTCACCATAGAACTGGCCTTCCTTTCCCTTGCTCTCGCGGTAATTCTCGGGCTGGTTGGCGCGTCCGCCAAGCTGTCCAGCAGCCGGGTAGCCATAGGCGTAGCCACTACCTACACCACCCTGATCCGTGGCGTACCGGATCTGGTGATGATGCTCCTGTTTTACTACGGCGGTCAGGTGGCCGTGAACAACCTGTCAGATTATCTTTATGACGCCTACGGCGTGGATTTCTTTTTCCAGTTTGATCCGTTTATTGCCGGCGTTCTTACTATTGGCCTTATCTTCGGTGCCTACATGGCCGAAACCTTCCGCGGCGCCTTCCTGGCGGTAGACAGCGGCCAGATTGAAGCAGCCCGTGCCTACGGTTTCAGCCGCTGGCGCACATTCCACCGAATCATCTTCCCGCAAATGCTCCGCCATGCCCTGCCCGGCGTTGGCAACAACTGGCAGGTACTGCTGAAAACCACCGCGCTGGTTTCCATTATTGGCCTGACAGATATGGTGCGTGTAGCGGAAGAAGCCGCCAAGGCGGAACGCATGCCGTTCCATTTTTTCATTCCGGTGGCGTTTGTCTACCTCAGCCTGACGGCCGGGTCCGAGCTGTTCATCAAGTGGCTCACCAAACGCGCCAATGTTGGCGTGGTACAGGGGAGCTGAACCATGCCTGAATTTCTCACTGAACTGCTGAGCGGCAACGATATCTTTACCGCGTCCACCATCATGGAATACTGGGGTGGCATGGTCACTACCGTTCAGCTGGTTTTCCTGTCGCTGGTGCTTGGTCTGGTGCTGGCGGTACCGCTGGCGATCATGCGCACCTCGAAAAACCCGTTGATCAATACGCCGGTCTGGCTGTACACCTATGTTTTCCGGGGTACACCGCTGCTGATCCAGCTATACATCATCTACTACGGTCTTGCCCAGATTGAAGGCATCCAGCAGACATTCTGGTGGGACATTTTCCGTGAAGCCTTCTACCCTGCCCTGCTGGCCTTCACCCTGAACACGGCGGCTTACACCACGGAGATCATTCGCGGCGCGATTGTGGCCACTCCACACGGTGAGATTGAAGCGGCCAAGGCCTATGGCATGAGCTGGGCTTTGCGTATGCGCCGTATCGTTCTGCCCAGCGCTGCCAGGCGTGCGGTGCAGGCCTACTCCAACGAAGTGATTTTCATGCTTCACGCCAGTGCAATCGCCAGCGTGGTAACGCTGGTGGACCTGACCGGTGCCGCCCGGAATATCTATTCCCGATTCTATGCGCCTTTTGATGCGTTTATTTTTGTCGCGCTGCTTTATATGGCATTAACCTTCTTACTGGTGTTCGCATTCCGCAAACTGGAAAACTATCTGTTGCAGCATCAAAGACCGGTCAATGGCTGACAGTCAGGTCTGATGCCCGGGCGTTAAGGGAGGCGCATGAGCGTTCGTGATTTGATTTTTGGTTCTGGTCGCGACTGGCTTTCCCATACCCTGTCCACCGCCGAACATGCGTCTTCGGAAAAAGTCGTGGTGCTGGACGATGGTACCGGACTTCAACTTCAGGATTCAGGGCTGCTGT
The DNA here is from genome assembly GCF_041686475.1 of Marinobacter sp. GTDB lineage: Bacteria > Pseudomonadota > Gammaproteobacteria > Pseudomonadales > Oleiphilaceae > Marinobacter. Next base: position 21,630 of record NZ_JAWLDU010000036.1, on the reverse strand, counting down.
ACCTGGAACCGCCAGCCAGGCAGCCCAACCCCAACCCCAACAACGAGTCTCTGATTGTATCCGCCGGGGTCCATGGCAACGAAACAGCGCCCATAGAAGTGCTGAATAATCTGCTGAATGAATTACTCGACGGCCAGTGGCAACTGGCCTGCCCGCTGCTGCTGATTCTCGGCAATCCGCCAGCGATGGATGCCGGTGAGCGGTTTGTTGATGTGAATCTGAACCGGCTGTTCGGCGGCGCCCACCGCAATCCCGAATACCAGGGGCTTCCCGAGGCAGAACGCGCCCACGCGCTGGAGCAGGCCTGTGAAGCCTTTGCCGCGAAGCATTCCAATGTCTGCCATTACGACCTGCACACCGCCATCCGCCCGTCCCTGAGAGAGAAGTTTGCACTTTATCCGTTTGTTGAGGGGCGTGACGTGCCCCAGGGCCAGATCGATTTTCTGCTGGAGGCAGACGTGGACACGCTGCTATTACAGCACCGGGAAGGCACCACGTTTGCCTCGTTCTCCTCAACCCTGCTCGGGGCAGAAAGCTTTACCGTGGAGCTTGGCAAGGTGCGGCCTTTCGGTCACAACGACCTGGAGCGCTTCAACGGCATTGCCACCGCCCTGCGGCGGCGGATGAAAGGTGAGAAACCGCCGCCAGAGGACAAGGCAGCAGGCAAGATAACGACATTCGAGGTGGTACACGAGATCATCAATACCGGAGACAGCTTCCACTTCCACGTGCCGGATGACGTCGCCAATTTCACCCTGTACGACCCCGGCACGGTAATCTGGGAAGATGCCACCACCTGCTACAGGGTAGGCGAATCAGCCGAAGGCATTGTTTTCCCCAATCGCCACGTGCCCGTGGGCCATCGCGTGGGCCTTATGGTGAAGCGTCGGAACTAGGCGGGTGCATTCTCCGGCTCAGCCACCTTGCAACTGATCACCCGGGTGCAGACAGACGGCACCACCAGCAGGGTCAGTACCGTGGACGCCAGCAACCCCGAGATGATCGCCCAGGCCATGGGCGGCCAAAGGGTGGAGCTGGAAAAGGCCAGTGGCAACAGGCCTGCAACGGTGGTGCCAGTTGTCAGCAGGATGGGCCGGGTGCGTTCCTCGACCGCCTTGCGAACGGCATCGCGGATGGCATCTCCTTTCTCCAGTTGGCGGTCCATCACATCCAGTAATACGATGGCGTTGTTCACCACGATGCCCACCAGCGCAATCACCCCCAGCAACGACTGAAAACCGAACGGCGACCCCGACAAAACCAGCCCCGGGAAGATACCCACAGTGGCCAGCGGCACCGTCAGCAGGATCACCCCGACGCGGCGGAAGGAATTGAACTGTATCAGCAGGAAGAACAGCAACAGCAGCACACCGATGGGCGCGGTGGTCAGCAGGGCGTTGTTGGCATCACCAGAGCCCTCGGCATCACCGCCCATTTCCAACCGGGTTCCCGGCGGCAGCGGATTGCTCTCAAGGGCCTTATCCAGCCCTTCCAGGGCCTGGCTAAAACTGTAGCCGGCTTGCAGGTTGGACCAGACAGTGTTCATCCGGGTGCCGTTACGCTGGTACAACGCTGCTGACTGCCAGGAGGTTTCCACCGAGGCAATGGCTGACAGGGGCACCGCATCAACCTGATCATTGTAGATATTCACCGACAGCAGCCTTGGCAGCGACAGGCTAGTGCCTTCCCGGGAGCGCAGCACCAGGGGAATGGGATCTTCCTCCTGGCGGTACTGTTCCGCTACCATGCCAAAACTCTGACCATACAGGCTCTGGGCTACGTCGGACCGGTTCAGGCCATAGCGGGCAGCGCTGGCATCGTCCACGTTAATGGCGATGCTGGGCACGCCCATATCCAGGTCGTGACGGACATCCACCGTGCCATCAACACTGCGCAGGGCAGCAAACAGTTGCTCAACCGCCCGGGCACGGGTTTCATCGTTGGCGTGGTAGACCCTGACCTCCACCGGTGCTGCCCGTGGTGGCCCCTGGCCAAGAATGCCTGCGGTAACCTGCAGCTCGGGCATCTCCTGCCCGGCGTATTGCCGTATCCACTGCACCAGGCCCGTGGTGTCTTCCAGGGTAGGTGTCGATACCACTATCCGGCCCCGGTTCGGCGCCTGGGGTTCCCGCTGCAGGTTGTAGTAGAAACTGGGGCCGGTAAAGCCGGTAAACCGGTGCACCTTGACCGCCTCCGGGCGGGTGCGAATGGCTCGCTCCAGATCCGCGGCCACGCTCGAGGTGCGTTCCTGATCAGTGCCTTCCGGCATGTACAGCTCCACCACCACTTGCGGGCGATCCGCGTTGGGGAAGAATTGCTGTTTCATGAAGGGGGTCAGTGACAGGCTGAATACAACCAGTGCCGCACCTGCCAGAATCAGCGTGCCGGGGCGCCTTGCAACCAGGCTACCCAGGTACCGCGACAGACCGATCAGCCTGTCTTCCCGGGCATCTACCTTGCGGGGCTTAAGAAACCGGGCCGCCAGCAGCGGCACTGCAGAAATCGCCAGCAGGTAACTGACCGACAGGGTAAGCATGATCATCACCGGCACACCGCGGGTGAAGTCTGCCGTCCCACCCTTCGAGAGCAGCAATGGCATGAACGCTGCGATGGTGGTTCCCGTGGAGGCCCCCAGCGGGCCGGCCAGCTCTTTCACCGACCGTTTCAGGGCGTCCAGCCGGCGCATGCCTTCATCCAGGTAACCCTGGATGCTTTCCACAATCACGATGGCGTTATCGATAAGGATACCCAGGGAGATGACCATGCCGATGACTGCAATCTGGTGCAGCACCCCACCGCCCAGGTCATAGAGGCCGATACTGATCAGCGCCACCATGGGCAGGATCGACGCCACCAGGATGCCCATGCGAATCCCCATGCCGGTGAACACCACCGCGACGATGATAATCACCGACAGCACCAGGCTCCAGGCCAGGTTATCCAGGCGCTGCTCCACCTTGTCCGGCTGGAAAAACATTTCGCGGATTTCATAGGGAGCAAACTCATCCCGTATCGTCGACAGACGTTCACGAACGCGCTCGCCAAAACGGATGGCGTCGGTACTGCCCTCTTCCATGATCATCGACACCAGCACGACCCTTTCCCCGTCATACCACGCTTCCGGCTGCCTGGGTTCGGCCGGGCCGCGCCAGACTTCCGCGGCAGCGGCAAGCGGCACCTGGGAGCCATCCGGAAGCTCTATGGGCGTGGCGCGAATGGCTTCCACACTGGTGAATTCACTGTTGGGCAAAACGGAAAGGCGGCGACCGTCCGCCACGATATAACCACCGGGAGTGGTCTGGTTACGGCGCGCGAGAGTGTCCAGTACCCGGGCCGGCGAAATACCCAGGCGGTACATGGCAGCGTCATCCAGCGCCAGGGTAATCTGTTCATCGACGTCAGCCTCCAGCTCAATACGGGAGACTCCGGGAATGTCCGCCAGGTTCTGCTTCAGCCGCTCGGCCACGTCGCTAAGCTCGGTCACCGAATCGGAACCACTGACCGCAAGGATGATGGCGGGAATATCAATCATGCGATCATCCAGCACCATCTGGCCGACATCGTCCGGGAAATCCAGGCGTGCCCGGTCCATGGCCTGGCGCACCCGGTCCCAGGCGGAATCGGTATCGTAGATGGTATCGTTCAGGCGAACGTTGAAAACCGCCACGCCAGTGCGCGCAGTGGCCTTGGTAAAGTCCACTTCCTCCACCTGACGAAGCTCATCCGATAGTGGTTGCAGCACCAGGCGTTCCACCGCTTCTGCACTGGCGCCGGGATAGTTGATGGTAATCAGGCCGGCGCGGTAGGGGAAGGTGGGATCTTCCTGGCGCGGCATGGTGCTGTAGGCGGCGATACCCAGTAAACAGAGCATGGTTACCACCATGCCCAGCAGACGTCGGAAATTCAGCAGGCGCAACGACATCAGCGCACCTGCACCGCATCACCGTCGGAGATCCGGGTCATGCCGGCGTATACCACCTGGTCACCGGCGGTGAGCTCGGTGGCATCCACCACAACGCGCTCGCCGATAATCCGCTGAACGGTGACCGACACCCGGCGGGCTACGCCATCGGAGACACGAAACACGCTGGCACCGCCATTGGACTTCATCACCGCCAGCAGAGGGACCGTAGTGGCCACAGTTTCGCGGGGTGTAATCCCCATTTCCACCGGCTCACCCGGCTCCAGGGTGTCCGCAGGCAGGGCCACCAGCACTGGATGGAGCTCACCGCGAACGCCGCCGGACTGGGCGATTTCCACGATCGATCCGGTTTCCGGCGGGCGATTGCGATCCTGTACCGACCATACCGGCAACAACTGCCCCAGTGACACATGGTTCAGCATGTAGGCGGGCACTCGCACTTCCACCTCGCGGCCCTCCGGTGACGACAGGCGCATAACCGGCTGCCCGGACGCCACAAACTCATCCCGCTCTACCAGCAGGGCCTCAACCCGACCATCAAACGGCGCCCTCAACTCACTTTCCTGCAACAGCCTGGTGGCCTCGGCGAGGGCGGCTTCTGCCGTCGCCATGCTGGCTTTGAGGCTGTCCCGCCGGGAGGCCAGTTGTTCCAGCCCCTGCTCCGAAACCACACCCCGCTCGTGCAACTGGCGCGACCGCTCCCACTCCCGCTGGGCCTGATCAAACTGTGTTCTGAGCTCTTCCAGCCGTGCCACAGCGGAATCCCGGGCCGGCTCCAGCGCCGGGTTATAGACCCGCGCCAGCAGTTCACCGGTTTTTACCGTCTGCCCCAGTTCAACCGCCCGTTCACGCAGGGTGCCGCTGACCTGGAATGTCAGCGTTGCCCTCTGGGCAGCCTGAACAATGCCGGAGAACCGCAGTGACACACCTTCTGTCTGGCCGCCCGTGACTTCGGCGGCACGCACGGTAATAGGGGCAGCACTCTGCTCCGGAGACGGCTCACTGGATTTACAGCCACTGACCAGCAGCACGACAGCAACCGCGAGGGACAGAATGGCGGGGTGCCGGATGGTGTTCATTGAGAGACCCTCTCTTCCATGTTCATGATGTTTGTTGGTCGTCCATCCGATGGACAAAAATTTATAATCCGACATAATGTCATTCTTTGACAATTTGTCAATAATCGGCTTTTATTCCTAACCATGTATCATGAGAGCGCTGTCTCAATTATCCGGAATCCCCTATGAGTGAGCCGTTAAAGACCCGTAGAGAAAAAGAAAAGCTGGCCAGGTACGAGGCCATTCTGGATGCCGCCGAACTGGTATTTTCGGAAAAGGGCTACGAGCGAACGTCCATGGACGACATAGCCCGCACTGCAGCTCTCAGCCGGGCACTGCTGTACGTGTACTTCAAGGACAAGGCCGCCATTCAGCGCGGCATCATGCTGCGCGCCGGCCACAGCCTGTGCCGCCGCTTCGAGGAAGCCCGGCAGACTGCCGACACCGGGCTGGCACAGATCAGTGCAATGGGCGTGGCGTATTACCAGTTCTACCGTGATCAGCCGGATTACTTCTCTGCGCTGACGACTGCCTCCACCGCCATGGCGGAAGCGGACGATGAACTGGCGGAAGAGATGTTCTGCTGCAAGGAACAGACCATGGACCTGATGGTAGGCGCCATCCACCTGGGCCTGGAAGACGGCACCATGAACCGCGACCGCATCCACGATCCGCTGGAAACAGCACTGTATCTTCGCGGCGCACTGCACGGCGTGATCATGCTGTGCCAGAGTGAAATGGCCGAAAGCGGCCAGGAGGAGAGCTTCCCTGCCGAATCACTGATCCGGCACACCATGGAAATGCTGACTTCTTCTATCGCGTCTTGATCTTCAGAGCTGAAAATCGTAAATCGACCCAAGCCCCAGAATCCCCGTCAGCTCATCCAGCGCCTTGCGCACCTCATCGAGCAGCATCGGATCACCCAGGTCATTCCGGGACAACTCCTCCCGGTAATGCGCCTCTACCCAGGTGGTCAGCCGCTCGTAAAGTTCATCATTGAGCAACACACCCTGATGCATGGCCTTGAGCTCGTCATCATTCAACACCACCCGTAACCGCAAACACGCTGGCCCGCCGCCGTTGCGCATGGACTGTTTGACGTCGAATACTTCCACCGATGTGATCGGCCCGGTGCCATCCACCAATTCATCCAGGTAACGGTTGACCGATGAAATTTCCCGGCACTCCCCTGGCACCGCCAGCATCATGCCGTCCGGTGTGTTCAGTAACTGGCTGTTGAACAGGTAGGAGGCCACCGCGTCTTCAAGTGGCACCTCCTCACTGCTCACCCGCAGGGCCTCCAGGTCTGTGTCGGTCAGGCGGGAACGGATGTCAGCGAGGACACGCTCTTCCTCGAGGAACGCCAGTTCATGGTAGAACAGGGTGTTGCCATTTCCCACCGCAATCACGTCGTTATGGAACACGCCAGCATCAATGGCATCCGGGTTCTGTTGTGCGAACACTGCGTGGCTGTCTCTCAGTCCGTGCAGCCGGGCGATGGCCTGGGAGGCTTCCAGGGTCTGGCGGGCGGGATAGAGCCTGGGTGCTGGCGCCTTTTCGTTGAAGGCTACCTGGCCATAGACGAACAGCTCCACACCGGGATCGCCGTAGCCTGCGCAGAGGCGGGTATGGTTGGCAGCGCCTTCATCGCCGAACTGGCTGACCGGGGGCAGTGCCGGGTGGTGGGCAAACCAGGACTCATCAGCGAAAATGGATTTCAGCGCCCGGCCGGTTACCTCGTGCTCAATCGAACGATGGAACTTGGCGCTCAGGTTGGCCGGGGTAAAGTGCACGCGGTGATCAGAAGTGTCCGCACTCGGCGAGACCGTGGCCGCATTGGCTGTCCACATGGTGGAAGCCGACGATACCGCTGCCAGGATGGAAGGGCTCTGTTCAGCGGCCGCCTTCAGTATATCGCTCTCGGAACCCTGGAAACCCAGTGCCCGCAAAGTGGGGATATGCGGTCGTTCATGGGGTGGCAGCACGCCCTGCACGTAGCCCCGGTCCGCCAGCCGTTTCATCTTGGCCAGCCCCTGCAGTGCCGCCTCTTTGGGGTTGGAGACCGAGCGAACGTTGGACCGGGAGGCCACATTACCCCAGGAAAGCCCGGCGTAGTTATGGGTAGGCCCTACCAGGCCATCGAAGTTGGCTTCTACCGCGTGCTTGGCCATGATCTGTTTTCCGTCAGTCGAAATTTAACCCCGGTGCAAGGCTATCCGGCACTTCGCTCTTTTTCGCTTCCAGCGAGGCCATGGGCCAGGCGCAGTAATCGGCAGCATAATAGGCGCTGGGGCGATGGTTGCCGCTGGCGCCAACACCACCGAAGGGGGCCGCACTGCTGGCACCGGTCAATGGCCGGTTCCAGTTCACGATGCCGGCGCGTACTTCGTCCGCCAGCCGCTGGTAGAGCTTGTGATCATCGGTCAGGATGCCGGCAGACAACCCGTAACGGGTGTTATTGGCCAGTTCCAGTGCCTCGTCAAAGCTCTTGTAGCGGTAAACCGTCAGCAGGGGCCCGAAGAATTCCTCGTCCACCAGGTCCAGGCCCGTGGCGTCCACGATACCCGGCGACAGCAGGCCGGTGCCCGCTTTCAACTGCTTCATCTCAAGCAGCGATTTGCCACCGTGGGTCAACAGGTCACGCTGGGCAGCCAGCAACTTATCAGCCGCTTCCGGCGAAATGACCGAGCCCATGAAGGGTTGCGGCTCTGCATCGAACTCCCCCACTTTGATCCGGCTGACCACCTCGGTAAAGCGCTCCAGGAAGCGGTCGCCCTTGGTACCTTTGGGCACCAGCAGCCGACGGGCGCAGGTGCAGCGCTGACCGGCAGACAGGAAGGCGGACTGAAGCGCATGGTGCACGGCGCCGTCCAGGTCATGGATATTTTGCACAATCAGCGGGTTGTTACCGCCCATTTCCAGAGCCAGAATTTTCTCGGGCTGGCCGCCGAACTGTTTGTGCAGCAGATGCCCGACGGTGGAGCTGCCGGTAAAGAACAGACCGTCCACTCCTGGATGGGATGACAGGGATTTGCCAGTGGATGCCGCCCCCTGAACCAGGTTAATCACCCCGGACGGGATGCCAGCCTTTTCCCAGAGTTTCACGGTCATTTCGGCAACACCCGGAGTCAGCTCACTGGGCTTGAATACCACGGTGTTACCCGCCAGCAAGGCCGGCACGATATGGCCATTGGGCAGATGCCCGGGAAAATTGTAGGGGCCAAACACCGCCACAACGCCATGGGGCCGGTGGCGCAATACCGCATGGCCGCCGGCCACCTCGGATTCGGAATGGCCGGTGCGGTGATGATAGGCGTTGACGGAAATCCCGATCTTGCCAATCATCGCCGCCACTTCGGTGCGGGATTCCCACAGGGGTTTGCCGGTTTCAAGGCCAATCCTCTGAGCCAGATCTTCCTTGTGCTCTTCCAGCAGCTTGCCAAACTTCTCCACCAGCGCCTGGCGTTCCTCAAACGGGCGCTTTCGCCAGCCCACGAACGCGGAGCGGGCCTCGCGTACGGCGGCGTCCACATCTTCAATGCTGGCACTGGTGCCGTCCCAGACGGTCTCGCCGGTTACAGGCTGGAGGGATTCGAACAGGTCGCCGTGGCCTTCCAGCCAGAGCCCGTCAATAAACAATTGGCCGGTGATTTTTTCCATAGTCGTTACCTCCTCCCGGTATCTTTCAAAGGGGCCAGCCGCACAAGGTCTCCGGATTCAACCTCCAGTGCCTCTGCCACTTCGGCCGGTATACTGACAGTATCGAGCCCGATGCACTCGGCAGGAATGGTGGTTACCCGAAAGTCCCGGAACGAACGATTGGATATCATTACCTGGTCTTCCGCCGGCACGTTCATATCCAGTGGATTCCTGCGGATCATCACATGGCGGTTAATGCCCTCGCGCACGGTGCGGATGTTGTGAACGAAAGCCTCAACCACCGGGCCACCGTCGAAAATGTCCACCATGCCGTTGAAGTTGAACCCTTCCGCCTGCAACATCTTCAGAGCCGGCGCAGTGTTGTCATGCACCCGGCCTATCACTGCCCGGGCAGCATCCGGCAGCATCGGCAGATAAATCGGGTATTTCGGCATCAATTCGGCAATAAACGACTTGTTGCCCAGCCCTGACAGGATGTCCGCTTCGCTGAATTCCATATCGAAAAACTGGGTGCCCAGCGCATCCCACAGGGGGCTCTGGCCGTTGCTGTCGGATACACCCCGCATCTCGGCAAACACCTTCTCGGAAAAGTGCTTCCTGAAATCGTCCAGGTACATGAACCGACAGCGAGACAGCAGCAACCCGCTGCCACCGCCCCGATGGGAGTCGGACAGCAGCAGCGAGCAGATCTCGGTGGTATCGGTCATGTCGTTGGACAGATGCAGCGTTGGCGTGCGTACGTGTACGCCCAACTCCCGTGAGGCATTCACAGTGACGCTCAGCCGGTAATTGTAGAACACTTCGTCCAGCCCCACCCGGGCCTGAATGCCGCTGATGCCCACGCACTGGCCCAGCTCGGTGTCCTCCAGGGCAAACAGGTATAGCCCGGCTTCCGGGGCGCAACGCTGGTTGAACGTTTCGCGGGTATGGTTGATCTTTTTCTGCAGCAACTCCCGGTCCGCCGGCAAGGTTGTCAGGCCTTTGCCGGCCCCCTGTGCCATGGCATAGAGGGCGTCCAGATCGTTCTCCTGTAATGGTCGGATCAACAACATACCGGCCTCCTGAGTGCGATCGCCCTGTTCATAACGGTGTGATCCTTACGTCGTCACCGGAGTTCCTGCCCAGGCACTTCCAGGTTTTCAGGGGCACCTTGACCTCGTCGCCGAGGCTTTCGCTCAGTAACGTCAGGGTGCAGCGAAAACCTTCGCCCTCACCACCGGAAATCAGGCAAAGCTCGCCGTCTTCCGAATTGGCCGCATGCAGGGTTTTCGGGTGGCTGGTAACAACGGATTTGAGCGCGTCGGTTCGTGCTTCCAGCACGGGGCCGGCGTCGAAAATATCCAGGTAACAGCCACTGTGGAAGCCTTCATGCTGCAGCAGTTCAAAGGTTGCACGGGTTTGCTGATGTGGCTGGCCCAGTGCTTCCCGGGCGGCCTTGCTGAGCAGCGTGACGTAAATGGGGTTGGGTGGCATGAGTTCGGCAATAAAGGTTTTGCTCAGCATCCCGGAATACTGGTCAGCGGTCTCGAAGTCCATATTGAAGAAGTGCCGGCCCAGACTGTCCCAGAAAGGCACCTCGCCGCTTTCCGTCTGCACGCCCTGTATTTCCACAACAATGTGATCGGTGAACAGATGCCGGTTGCCGCTAATAAACAGCATTCTGGCCCGCGAGAGCAGCTCGAAGGCGCCGGTGCCGCGCAGCTCGGGTTTGATGGCGAAAGAGCACAACAGGGTGTGATCGGTGAGCGAATGGGACGGGTACAGAACCTCCACCCGGCGGGAGATCCCCAGCTCATGGGACGCATGAACAAGAGCGTCCCGGCGGTAATTGTAGAAAGGTTGGCCGTTGCCCGCGCGGGCATCAATGCCGGAGACGCCATGAACTTTGCCGCTGCCGGTGTCTTCCAGCACGAACAGAAACCGCTTGGCTTCATCCGGCTTATTTCTGCCCGCAAACGAACGGGCCGACTGATCAATCTTGAGGGCGAGTGCCTCTTCTTTTTTGGGCAAGGTGGATGACATCCGGGGACCCTGGCCCCCGGCGATGTCGAGTATGTCTTTCAGGTCACCCGGCTGAGCCGGACGTACCAGCCACATAGGCGGCTCCCGTGGTTATCGTCTGCAAAGTTTATTGCCCGCAAACCTTTTTGACGCCGGCTTCAAAGCGGGTCAGCGCCTCCTCGAGGTCAGGCTCGGGAATAATCAGCGACGGTGCCAGCCTTACCACATTGGGGCCGGCAATCAGCACCATCACGCCTTCCGCCAGGCCGGCGTTGAGAAATTCCTTGGCCTTGCCTTTCCACTCCTCGGTCAATACGCAACCCAGCAACAGGCCCGCGCCACGAACCTCGCTGAAAATGCCGTAACGCTCACCGATATCCATCATGCCCTTGCGCAGCTTGTCGGAGCGGGCTGCCACTCCCTTGAGGATATCCGGCTGGCTGACGGTATCGATCACCCGCTGGGCAACGGCGCAGGCCAGAGCGTTGCCGCCGTAGGTACTGCCATGGGTGCCAACACCGAGGCTCCTGGCGACTTTTTCCGTGGTGAGCATGGCCGCCACCGGGAAACCGCCACCCAGGCCTTTGGCGGTAGAGAGAATGTCCGGTGTAACACCGTACATCTGGTAGGCGTAAAGGTAGCCAGTGCGGCCAACCCCGGACTGAACCTCATCGAACACCAGCAGGGCATCGTTTTCATCGCAGAGCTGGCGCAGCCCCTTGAGGAAATCGGCATCGCCGGGCATCACCCCGCCCTCGCCCTGGATAGGCTCTACCACCACGGCGCAGGTTTTTGCTTTCGATATCAGCTTTCTGACGGATTCCAGGTCATTGAAATCGGCGTGGTGAATGCCACCCGGCGCCGGCTCGAAACCCTCCAGGTACTTGGGCTGGCCACCCACACTCACGGTAAACAGGGTGCGGCCGTGGAAGGAGTTTCTGAAAGAGATAATCTCGTTCTTCTCCGGGCCGAAATGCTCCCAGGCGTACCGGCGGGCCAGTTTGAAGGCGGCTTCGTTGGCCTCACCACCGGAGTTGGCGAAAAACACGCGCTCGGCAAAGGTCAGGTCGCATAGGGTTTTTGCCAGCCGCAGCGCCGGCTCGTTGGTCATCACATTGGACAGGTGCCAGATTTTCTCGGCCTGATCCATCAGCGCACTCACCAGGCCAGGGTGGGAGTGCCCCAGACATGTCACCGCAATACCGCCCGCCAGATCGATATACTCCTTTCCCTCCTGATCCCACACGTGGGAACCTTCCCCTTTGACGGGAACCACCGACCCCGGTGCGTAGTTGGGGACCATTACCTCATCGAATAATTCACGGCTGACGGGTTCTCTGTTCATCGGTTTCTCTCAGACAAAAACATGAAACGGTACGTTCAATCATACGCCACTCAGGGCATGTGCACATCCGGCAGGCCAATCGCTTCCAGCTCAACCATCTTCAGCGAACGCCCATCCTGCCCCATCAGGGCCTTGACCACCAGTTTGTAGGAATCCAGGTCAAAATTCACAGCCTGCCCCCGCAGCGATAACTCCTGCAGCTCACCTTCATCGTGCAACGTGGCGACATGCATCCAGTTATACACCACCAGGATGTCGGTCCGGTTGGTTGCTGCATTGTGCTCGAACACGGCCACCGGCCCTTTCCATGGCCATGTTTTCAGGCGCAGGCCGTGAAAGGCAATCTGCACCCGCAGGTTGTACTTCACCACATCCTCGCCACCGTCACAGGCCCCTTTACAGCGGCCCAGTGTGCGCTGAAAACAGGGGCCCTCGTGTTCCGGCTCCAGCCCCAGCAACTTGTTACAGAGGTCGTTCTTCGCGGCGATACCGCTGAGTGCCTTCTCCGCATCCTTCTTGCTACGAAACAGCCCGAAGTAATCACCCAGCCGATGAGGCTCGATTTCACGAACCAGCCGGGCCTGCAGATAACCGCCTGCATTCTTCGCAAGCTCGATACTCACTAAATTCTTGGCAGCCCGGGAGCGGCGATTGAACAGTGGCTTGAGCTGTTTTATCTGCTTTAATTCAAGCAGTAACGCACCCAGCTCGCCAGCGGTTTCTGTCCAGTCCACCCGCCGCAGGCTTTCCGACATGCGAACGCCACGGCTGGAATTGTGGTCCCCGGAGAAGTGGGAAGCGACCCGCTGGGCGATGTTAGTACTTTTACCTACGTACAGAAGCACGTCATTTTCACCATAGAACCGGTACACCCCCGGCCCGCGGGGAAGATCCTGCAACACGTCCACAGGCAGGTTGGAGGGAATGCTCGGCCGCTGCAGCAGTTGGCCAATCGCCGTCTCCATGGCTGGCGCACCTTTTTCGGCCAGGGCATGATCAAAAAAAGACATCATGGCTGACACATCCCCCATGGCCCGGTGACGCTGAACCCGTGCAAGCCCGTGGCGCTCGATCAGCGCATCCATATTATGGCGCCGGAAACCGGCGTAAAGTCTGCGGGAAAGCTTGACGGTGCAGAGTACCTTCGCGGAGAACAGCAACCCCAGCCGCCGGAACTCGGCCTTGATAAAGCCGTAATCAAAGCGGGCATTGTGGGCTACAAAAATGGTGTCCTTCAGCTGCTCCTCCAGCTCACCGGCAATGTCCGCAAACACCGGCGCATCAGCCACCATCGCATTGGAGATGCCGGTCAGGCTTTGAATAAAGGGGGAAATCCGCGCTTCCGGATTGACCAGGGTCTGCCACTCCCCCACAACCTGCCCCGAACGCCAGAAACGGATGCCGATCTCCGTAATGCGATCGTGGGAGTTGTTGCCACCGGTGGTCTCGATATCGAGAAAAGCAAAGGTGGCGGTATCAAGAATTCGAATATTTTTCGTCATGGAAGATAGGTACGCAAAGCCGGAAATAACCGATGTTTTGCCCGACTGGCGGGCAGAAATAAACACAATCCTCAAAAAGTTCACCTAACCCACCGATTTCGTTGTATAGACATTCGTCTAATTAATGCAAGAATTTATTTGAAATGTCATGGATTCGTAACTACTTTGAGGTGGGTCCAACAAAAATAATGTGTGGAGACAACAAAGATGCAAAGCAACAAATTAAGAATGGCAATTCGTGTAACTGCAGCGACGGCCGTTTTGGGGGTAGCCGGGCAGGCACACGCCCTGACTCTGGACGTCAATGACGATGTAGAAGCGAAAATCTACGGCTACGCCCGCCTGAACATGACTTACGACATTGATGACGACCGTCAGGTTTCAACCGGTGCGGGTTCATTTTCCCCTTCCGCGAATCCCGACAGAGAGGGCCACTTTGACGCTAATGTTCAGCAAAGCCGCATCGGTCTGAACGTAATGCACAACTCCGGCGCCTCGGTTACCATCGAAAGTGATTACCGGGGTTCAGGCAGCGAGCCCGGCAGCCTGCGGATACGCCATGCATTCGGCGAATATCAGGGGTTCATGGCTGGTCGTAACTGGTCGAACTTTGTAAGTTTCGTTGGTAATACGCCGACTCTGGACTTCGACAGCTTGGCAGGCACCGCAGGCAGCCAGGATCGTGCCGAGCAGATTCGTTACACCACAGGCGCCATGTCTTTCTCGCTGGAAGATCCGAGCAGTCAGGCCATTTCTGGTGGCGAAGGGCGGACTTCTGCTCCCGCGTTCACTGCACGCATTCAGGACTCCGCTGGCGGAATTTCCTATTCTGCAGCTGCCCTTGCAAGCCAGGTAACGCACGACGATGGAAGCAATGACGACAGCGCCATCGGTTTTGCTGCTTTTGGTGCCGCATCATTCGCACTGACCGATATGGTCAGTATTCAGGGCGCTATCAACTACTCTGACGGTGCAAACGGGTATCTGTGGCGCTCCGGTTCTAACTATTATGGACCTAGCGCATACCTTGACGGCGATGATGTTGAAACCATTGAAGGTTACGGCGGATCGATTGGCGTGAGTTTCGACTTGGGTGGCGGAAGCAGTATCAATGTTGGCTATGGCATGACAGAATTGGATCTGGACGATGCGGTAGCTGCCGGACAAGCAACAAATGCTGACCCCGAAACCAACCAGAACATTCTGGCTAACTATATGTGGACCCCCGTCCAGAACGTCATGATGGGTGTGGAATATGGTTACTTTGATCAGGAGACCGTGGGCGGTGACAGCTCTGACGCCAACCGTGTCATGTTCTCAGCGCAGTACAGCTTCTAAACCTTTTTAGAAGTTAACTCAGCAGAAACCCCGGCTCCGGCCGGGGTTTTTGTTTTGGTCAACAAAGTTAAGGCATGGCAGCAGATCGTCAAGGCTAAATCACAGCCAGACCAGACCAATGACCAAGCGGAACCAGGGAGGAGATATCACAGTCGCTACAACAAGCAAGGCCGGTCAGGTTATTCAGAACCGTGGAGCGCCAGGGACGGCGCGACCGAGCCCTACAGGGACGTATCCACGGGCGTGTTCCGAATAACCTGACCGGCCTTGCGAAAGCCCCATAACCCGCAGGCTACAGGGCCCTATACAGCCAGCCTTAAAGAAGCAGGGAGCGAATATCCCCCAACAACTGACTCAACATGGACGTAAACCGGGCAGCATCCGCCCCGTTCACTGCCCGGTGATCATAGGACAGCGACAACGGCAGCATCAACCGCGGCTGGAAACCCTTGCCATCCCAGACCGGCTTCATCGCCGCCTTGGACACACCAAGAATCGCCACCTCCGGCGTATTGACGATCGGCGTAAACGCCGTGCCGCCGATACCACCCAGACTGGTGATGGTAAAGCAGGCACCCTGCATTTCTGCCGGTTTCAGCTGCTTGTCCCGGGCCTTCTGGGCCAGTTCCGCACTTTCCGCGGCCAGCTCCCAGAGCCCCTTCTTGTCGACATTCCGGATCACCGGCACCATCAGACCGTTGGGCGTATCCACCGCAATCCCGATGTGAATGTACTGTTTACGGATCACTTCCTTGCGGTCCATGTCCAGCGCCACATTGAACTGGGGCAACTCAGCCAGCGCCGTGGCACAGGCCTTCAGCAGGAATGGAAGCGGCGTCATTTTCACGCCCTTCTTCTCGCCAGCCGCTTTTTGCGCCTTGCGGAAGTCTTCCATGTCGGTGATGTCCGCGTCCTCGAACTGGGTGACGTGGGGCACGTTCAGCCAGCTGCGCTGCATGTTATTCGCCGTGGCGAACATCATGCGGGACATGGATTCCCTTTCAATCTCACCGAACTGGCTGAAGTCCGGCAGTTTGACACCGGGAATACCGGAACCAGCGGCACCCGAGGAAACCGCGCTGCCCTGCTGGGTCTGCTGCAGCTGGCTCTTCACGTAGGCCTGCACATCGTCTTTCAGGATGCGGTTTTTCGGGCCGGATCCCTTTATGCGGGTCAGATCCGCGCCGAATTCACGGGCCAGCTTTCGCACCGCAGGGCCGGCGTGAACCTTGGCCCCCGGCGTGGGCGGCTCGTAGGTTGCCGACGGCTGCTCGGGCTTTGGCTCTTCACTCTTGCCTTTCGACTCCTCCGTCTTGGCTTCCTGCTTGTCGCCGCCGGAAGACTCTGCGGCGTCAGAGGAGGCTTCTTCTTCGTCGCTTCCGCCGCCTTCACCACCGTCTTCCGTTACCGTCATTTCCAACAGTTCGTGGCCCTCGGAGATTTTATCTCCCTCGGACACCAGGATCTTGCCGACCTTGCCGGCGTAGGGAGACGGAATCTCCATGGTCGCCTTGTCGGACTCCACGGTGACCATCGGGTCGTCCACGGCTATCTCGTCGCCCTCGCTGACGTTGATCTCGATAACGGGCACGTCGTCGAAGCCGTCCAGCGACGGCGCCTTCACGGTTTCCTTGCGGGAACCGCCGGATTTCTTCGGCGCCGGTTTTTTCTCTTCGGCTTTGTCTTCCTTGTCATCTGACTTCGCTTCGGTTTTCTCCTCCTCAGCGGAGCTGGCCTCTTCGCCGCTGCCTTTGTCATCACCGGAACCACCGGCCGCGCCGGCTTCCATCATGCCAACAACGTCGCCTTCCTTGACCTTGTCACCCACCTTGACGGTGATCTTGGTGATCTTGCCGGCACCGGGCGAGGGCAACTCAACCGATGCCTTGTCGGACTCTACAGTCAGTATCGGATCTTCTTCCTCAACCGAATCCCCCTTGCTGACGAGGATTTCGATAACCTCGACCTCGTCTGCACCGCCGAGATCCGGAACCTTGATTTCCTGTTCACTCATGGCGGTCTCCTTAGGCCAGCACCGGGTTCGTTTTGTTGCGATCGATTCCGTACTTGCGCATGGCTTCGAGAACCACGTCCTCCTTGATCTCACCGTCCCGAGCCAGAGCCGCCAGTGCGGTCACCGCCACGTAGTAGCGATCCACCTCGAAGTGGCTCCGCAGTTTCTCGCGGGTGTCACTGCGGCCGAAGCCGTCGGTGCCCAGGGTGAGGTAGGTTTTGGGGATGTAGGCACGAATCTGCTCAGACAGCAGTTTGATGTAGTCGGTGGAAGACACCACCGGCCCCTGCTGCTTCTCCAGGCACTGGGTAACGTACGCCTTCTTGGCCGTGTCATCAGGATGCAGGCGGTTCCAGCGCTCGATGTGCAGACCGTCGCGGGCCAGCTCATTGAAGCTGGTGACACTCCAGACATCACTGGCCACGCCAAAGTCGTCCTTCAGCAACTGGGCCGCAGCACGCACCTCGTTGAGGATGGCACCGGAGCCGAGCAGCTGAACCCGGGGCGTTTTCTTGCGTCCCTTGGTTTCAACAGACTCGATCTGGTACATGCCCTTGATGATGCCGTCTTCGACTTTCTTGTCTTTCGGCATGGCGGGCTGTTCGTAGTTTTCGTTCTCGATGGTCAGGTAGTAGAAGACGTTCTGGTTGTCCTCGAACATTTCCTTGATGCCGTGCTGTACCACCACCGCCATCTCGTAGCCGTAAGCCGGGTCGTAGGCCTTACAGCTGGGGATGGTCTGGGCCAGGATATGACTGTGACCATCCTGGTGCTGCAGGCCTTCACCATTGAGCGTGGTGCGCCCCGCGGTACCACCGATCAGGAAGCCGCGGGCCTGGATATCGCCAGAGGCCCAGGCAAGATCGCCCACCCGCTGGAAGCCGAACATGGAGTAGAAGATGTAGAACGGCACCAGCGGAAAATTGTTGGTGCTGTAGGAGGTGGCCGCCGCCATCCAGGCTGCCATGGAGCCATCCTCGTTGATGCCCTCCTCAAGCACCTGACCCTTCTTGTCCTCCTTGTAGTACATGATCTGTTCACGGTCTTCCGGCACGTACTTCTGGCCTTCCGAGGTGTAGATGCCCAACTGGCGGAACATGCCCTCCATACCGAAGGTACGGGCTTCGTCCGGCACGATGGGAACAATCCGTTTGCCAATGCGCTTGTCTTTGGTCAGGGCTGTGAGCAACCGCACAAAGGCCATGGTGGTGGAAATTTCACGGCCATTGGAGCCATCCAGCAGCGCCTTGAAAGTATCCAGCGGCGGCGTCTGTAACGGCTGGCAGTCCTTACGGCGCTTGGGATAGAAGCCGCCCAGTTCCTGCCGGCGTTTCTTCATGTAGACCATTTCCGGGCTGTCAGGCGCCGGGCGGTAGTAAGGCACATCCTTGAGCTCATCGTCCTTGAGCGGAACGGCAAACCGGTCACGGAAGGCCTTCAGCTGCTCAATGTCCATCTTTTTCAGGGAATGTGCGGTATTCTGGGCCTCACCGGCGGTGCCGAAGCCGTAACCCTTGACGGTGTGGGCCAGAATGACCGTGGGCCGGCCGCCGTTGTTGTTAATCGCATGATGATAGGCCGCATAGACCTTGTAGGGGTCGTGGCCACCACGGTTCAGCTTGTTGATGTCCTCGTCGGTGAGATTTTCCACCATCTTGGACAGCTCCGGGTATTTGCCGAAGAAATGCTTGCGGGTGTAAGCCGGGCCGTTGCTCTTGAAGTTCTGCAGGTCGCCGTCCACGGCTTCATCCATCACGCGCTGCATCAGACCATCCGTGTCCTGATCAAACAGCGGATCCCACATGCGGCCCCAGACAACTTTCAGCACGTTCCAGCCGGCGCCCCGGAAGACGCCTTCCAACTCCTGGATAATCTTGCCATTGCCCCGTACCGGCCCGTCCAGGCGCTGCAGGTTGCAGTTGACGACAAAGATGAGGTTGCTGAGGTTCTCGCGGCCGGCCACAGAGATGGAGCCCAGGGTTTCCGGCTCGTCACACTCGCCATCGCCGACGAAGCACCACACCTTGCGGTCGCCCATGTCGATCAGCTCACGGCTGTGCAGGTACTTCATCACGTGAGCCTGGTAAATGGCCTGTATCGGCCCCAGGCCCATGGACACCGTGGGAAACTGCCAGTAGTCCGGCATCAGCCAGGGGTGAGGGTAAGAGGAGAGGCCATTGCCATCCACTTCTTCCCGGTACTTGTCCAACTGCTCTTCGTCAAAACGGCCTTCCAGGTAGGAGCGGGCGTAGATGCCCGGCGAGGAGTGGCCCTGGAAATACACCAGGTCTGATTCCCGCTTTTCATTACCACCGTGGAAGAAGTAGTTGAAGCCAACATCGTACAGTGTCGCCGCCGAGGAGAACGAAGACACATGCCCGCCCAGCTCACCCGGGCGCTGATTGGCGCGCATGACCATCGCCATGGCATTCCAGCGGATCAGGGAACGGATACGACGCTCCATAAACAGGTCACCCGGCATGCGGGCTTCCTGGGTGACCGGGATGGAATTGCGGAATGGCGTGGTGATGGAATAAGGCAACTCGGTGCCGTCGCGGCTGGCTCGTTCGGAGAGCCTTTCAAGAATGTACTTGGCGCGATCAACGCCCTCCTGCTCGATCAGAGACTCCAGCGCATCCAGCCATTCACTGGTCTCTATGGGATCATCGTCCTGGTACATCAAACCTCCCCTTGGCATTTAAAAGTGCGGCGCGGGCCACGATCAGCAACTGAGCGCCTTGCAGTGTCGATAAGCTGCGATGAAATGCAGAGCGTTTTGTTGTGGGTATTCGCTTGTCTGTTACCTTGAACAAGCATAGAACACGATTGCCAGTTTTACTGCCTGAAGCACCCTTGCTTTAACGGCTTTTGGCCTGACAGATTCGGAAACCGACCACACACTCGCCTGGAACAGCCTGGATTTGCGTAGTATTTTTACTACATTTTGATGCCAGACTTCAATTTTCAGGGCAAAATCAGGCAGCCTGCCGGACTATTTCGGTTACTTACGCAAGAATGGCGCCTTTTTCATCTGCAAACAAGCATGCTCCGACCAATGTCGTAGTATTCCTACCCGAATCGAAAACGTTGTCGCGACTGTTTTGTTTAGACCTGAAAATGCTTCTGGATTTATGTATACTCGCCTGCCCGTTTTTTAACCAGCGGAGCGGTGGCGAATTTCCACCCTCCTGAATTGGCGCATAACCAAAGAGGGCGATCTATGAACTCCATCGTCACGTTCCCGAACCGCATACCCACTGCCGAGTTCGAAGAGCGGCGTTTCAAGGTCTATACGGACCGCCAGCTCGACAAGATTGACGTTATACAGAATCTCCCTGGAGAGACCCTGTTTGAAATGAAGGTAGTCGCCAGCGTGCTGCCTTTCCGCGTAAACGAATACGTGATCAACGAACTGATCAACTGGGACAAGGTGCCCAACGACCCCATCTATCAGCTGGTATTTCCCCAGAAAGGCATGCTGAAGGACGAGCATTACGAGCGCATGGCTGCGCTGCACCGGGACGGGGCCGACAAGAAAGAGATCCAGGCGGTAGCGAAAGAGATCCGCGATGAGCTGAACCCGCACCCGGCCGGCCAGATGGAAATGAACATGCCGGAGCTCAACGGCGAGGTTCTGGACGGCGTACAGCACAAATACCGGGAAACCGTTCTGTTCTTCCCCGCCCAGGGCCAGACCTGCCATTCCTACTGCACCTTCTGCTTCCGTTGGGCACAGTTTGTGGGTGACAAAGACCTGAAGATGGCCAGCACTGAAGCGGAAAAGCTCCACGGCTATCTGCAGGAGCACACCGAAGTCAGTGACCTGCTCGTCACCGGTGGCGATCCCATGGTGATGAAGACCAAGAACCTGGTCCAGTATCTGGAGCCATTGCTGGCGCCGGAATTTGACCACATCCAGACCATCCGCATCGGCACCAAGGCGCTTACCTTCTGGCCCTACCGTTTCGTGACCGACAAGGATGCAGACGAGCTGATCGACCTGTTTGCGCGCCTGGTCGATGCCGGCAAGCACGTGGCCATCATGGCCCACTACAACCACTGGCAGGAAATCACCACCGATATCGCCGAGGAGGCCATTCGCCGCCTGCGCGCTACCGGCGCTGAAATCCGCGCCCAGGGCCCACTGATCAAGCACGTGAATGACAACGCCGACGACTGGGCGAAACTGTGGAACAAGGAAGTGCAGCTGGGCATCATCCCCTACTACATGTTTGTGGAGCGGGACACCGGCGCCAAGAACTACTTCGAAGTGCCCCTGGTGGAGGCATTCCACATCTACCGCGAGGCCATGAAACAGGTTTCGGGCCTGGCCCGCACCGCCCGCGGCCCGTCAATGAGCGCCGGCCCCGGCAAGGTAGAGGTGCAGGGCATCACCGAGATCAACGGTGAGAAGGTGTTTGTGCTGCGTTTTATCCAGGCCCGCAACCCGGACTGGGTGCAGCGCCCGTTCTTTGCCAAATACAGCGAGACAGCCACCTGGCTGCATGAGCTGGAACCAGCCCTTGGAGAGGATAAGTTCTTCTTCGAGGACGAGTATGAAGAAATGAAGAAGGGTAACGGATAACAGCCGCCCTTTTTTAAACGGCCCCTGATTGGGGCCGTTTTTTTCGGGGGTACCCGTCGGGTTTCGCCTGCGGCTCTCCCCGACCTACTAGTGCATCAGTGTATATAGCTTGCGCCGGTAGGTGCGCACATCCGGGTTGTTGTTACCCAGCTTGTCGAACAGCTCGATCAGTGTGGTTTTGGCCACTTCGTCCTTGTACTTGCTG
>NZ_JAWLDU010000035.1:1523-31338 GCF_041686475.1 Marinobacter sp. | reverse complement strand
AGTAACACCCTCCCGGCGCACCCTTCGCTCTGAACGACTGTGCGGCTGGGTTGGTCTCGCCGATGGAGACATTTTTTGTGGGATTAACCGAACTCGGGCGTCACCCTGCTCGACAATCCCAGCTAAAGCTGCCTGCCCATTTCATGGCCTTGTCCAGGGGCATGGGCCTGCTGTAGAAGAACCCCTGCCCCAGGTCACACCCCAGCTCTATCAGCTTGGCCTCTACAGCGGCGGATTCAATGCCTTCGGCAACCAGGCGACGCCCGAAGCTGCGGGACAGGCTGATGATGGCACTCACAATCATATTGTTGTCGGCGTTCTCCAGCATGTCCATGACAAAGGACTGGTCGATCTTGATTTCCTGTGCCTGAAGACGGCGAAACAGATCCAGTGAGGAATAACCGGTTCCGAAATCGTCGAGGGAAACGTCCACGCCCAGATCCCGGCATGCCTGGAGGTTTTCCATCACCCGGTGGGTATCGTCCAGGGCGGTGGTTTCAAGCACCTCGAGAATCAAACGGGAGCGGATATCGCGGGGGCAGTTTCCCAGTACACTGGCCAGATCATTGCGGAAATCCGGGCCGAGAAAATGGGAAGGGCTGAGGTTAACACTCAGGGTGTAAGGAAGCTGGTTTTGTGAAAATTCCTGCAAGCGAGCTACCGCCTCGCAAAGCACAAAGTTACCAACACTTCGGGCGTGCTCCGTGTACTCAATGTGATCCAGGAAATAGCCAGGGCTCACGAGCCCCTCCCGGGGGTGGTTCCAGCGGATCAGTGCTTCAAAGCCTTCCAGGCAGTGCCTGGTGAAACTGACCTTGGGCTGGTAATAGAGTTCGAGCTCCCCGAGCCTGATGGCATCGCCGACCTGTTCGATAATCCTGACCCGTTCCTTGCGGGAAAAGTGTGAATCCAGATCGAACAGGGTGTAGGTATTCCTGCCCGCTTCCTTGGCGGCATACATGGCCTGATCGGCGTGTCGCAACAGCAGATCCGCATCGGAATCGTCGTCCGGGTAGACGGTAACCCCCATACTGCCCGAGATGTTGATAATATAATGCCTGTAGCTTATGGGCTGGCGTATGGCCTCCAGAAGCCGTGCGTACACTCGCGCGTCGTCCACATCCCGGAGTATGGCCACAAATTCGTCGCCACCCAGGCGAGCCACAATATCGTGGCTGCGAACGCACGACAGCAAATTCTGGGCAATGGATTTCAGCACCGCGTCACCCACCGAGTGGCCGTGCTTGTCATTGATTTCCTTGAAACCGTCCAGATCGATAAAGCAGACAGAAACCAGACCCCTGCGCTGATTGGCTTCAAACAGTTCCTGTTCAAACAGCGCTGTCAGCCTGCGCCGGTTGGGCAGTCCGGTAAGAGCGTCGAAGTTGGCCGCCTGCTCAAGACTCTTCTGGTGTTCGTGCTTTTCCTGGTAGAGCCGTTTGCGCTCGATGAGGTTGCCAACGGTTTGCAGCAGCGGTTCAAGCTCTTCGGCGAGCCGCGTGGAGTAACCGTCCAGCCGGTTGGCCAGTCCGATAAGGCCAATCTGTTTGTCGCCCGAAAACACCGGAATACCGATGTAAGTGCTGATCGGTGGATGACCACCCGGCAGGCTGCCGCGGCGGGGGTCTGAGGCAATATCGCTGG
The DNA here is from genome assembly GCF_041686475.1 of Marinobacter sp. GTDB lineage: Bacteria > Pseudomonadota > Gammaproteobacteria > Pseudomonadales > Oleiphilaceae > Marinobacter. The sequence continues at coordinate 29,694 of NZ_JAWLDU010000035.1, read as the reverse complement.
ATATGATCACTTCGCCAGTCAACATCGGGAGCCCCAGAATGTTGTCCAGGCGATCAAAAATCAGCCCCCGCCGTTCGACTTCCTGATACATCGCCTGAGTTTCCGGGCTCCAGGCGATATTGGTGATGGCCCCGATTTTCAGGTAGGGGGGCTGATCCTCGTGACGGAGTACTTCGCCGATAAACCCGAACTGGCTGCCAGTCAATGCCAGCAGGTCGCTGAGCATCTGCTCGAAGGCCGCCCGGTCATTGTCACTGGTAAGAAAAACGTTCTGCGCCCGGTGTATGGCCCGGCTGAGGTGCGACACATGCACATAGTCGTGGTCGGTTGCGGCCAGGTAGGAGCGCTCCAGTTCATCCTCGATAATGCTTGCGAGGCTTCGCAGAACGTTCAGGTCAATCTCGTTAAACTGCCGTGGCTTGTCGTCAATGATGCAGAGCGTGCCTATCTTGAAGCCGCTGGGCTCACGAACGGGCATGCCGGCATAGAAGCGAATGAAAGGTTCGCCGGTAACCAGGGGATTGCTGCTGAAACGTGGGTCCACGGCGGCGTCTGACACCAGGAAAACCTTGTCCTGCTGTATGGCATAGTCACAGAAGGCGACCGAACGTGGCGTTTCGGGTGTATCCATACCCTGCCGGGATTTGAACCATTGCCGCTCGTTGTCGAGAACGGTGAAAAGCGCGATTTTTACGTCGTAATATTGCCGCGCTATTCGCGTTAGCCGTTCGAAACGCTCTTCCGGCGGAGTATCGAGAATACCCAGGCGGTCAAGGGCGGCCAGCCTGCGCTTTTCGATGTTAGTGGTGGCCATCAACCAGTCTCCGAAAGGGGGCTGCTTTAACCGAAATTCAGATGAATTTGAGGATGTCACCACTATCCCCTTCAACTAGACTGAACGCAAAACAATAGACGGAAAATGTCCATGACAAAACGCAATTTCTGGGGTTGGGGTAACGAGGAAAGCGCATTTGATGACCAGCAGATCGGCCAGTTGCGGCAGATGGTCGGCCTGCAATTCGCAAACGTGGAATTGGCCTGTCAGGCCCCGCCGGCACTGGCTGACCTGGCAATGCCGGAACCACGGTTGCAGCCCCCGGCGTCATTGTTGCCGATTATGTCCGCGGAGCGCCGGGACCGGGCCAGTCATACCTACGGTAAATCCTTTCGGGATATAGTGCGGGGGCTGGACGGGGATTATCGCTGCGCCCCGGACCTGATCGCCCGCCCATCCAGTGAGCAGGAGCTTGTCGACGTGCTGGACTATGCCAGCCGCAGCGGTGCAGCGGTGATACCCTACGGCGGCGGCTCCAGTGTTGTAGGTGGTACCGAACCCCGTTACGAGGGTGACTGGGCCGGCACCATTACCATTGATATGGAGCGCTTCAACCGCATCATCGAGGTGGATCATCAGTCCCGGGCGGCACATATTGAGGGTGGCATTTATGGGCCGGCCCTCGAGGACGGGCTGCGGCCCCATGGGTACACCCTTCGGCATTTTCCCCAGTCCTTCGAGTTCTCGACCCTGGGTGGATGGATCGCCACCCGCTCCGGCGGCCATTTTGCCACGCTCTACACCCATATTGATGACCTGGTGGAGTCCACCCGTGTGGTGACCCCCAGAGGGTCGCTGGAAACCCGGCGGCTACCGGGATCAGGCGCCGGGCCATCGCCGGACCGGATGTTCCTGGGCTCCGAGGGCATACTCGGTTTCGTCACTTCCGCCTGGATGAGATTGCAGGCAAGGCCGGAGTTCCGGGCCACCCGCACGGTGCACTTTGCAGATTTTCTACAGGGTGCGGAGGCGGTCCGCAGGTTGTCCCAGTCTGGCCTTTATCCCACTAACTGCCGGCTGATCGATGCCCGTGAAGCCATGATCAACGGCATCGGTAACGGTAGTAAGCACTTACTTATAATCGGCTTCGAATCCGCTGATCACCCGGTGGACGCGTGGATGGAGCGGGCGCTGGAGATTGTCGCCGACGCTGGCGGATCGGTTCAGGCCAGTCGGGAACAGACGCCTGATAAAGGCCAGGCCGGCGACTGGCGCCAGCAGTTTATCCGCGCTCCCTACATGCGGGACGCGCTGATCCGCCTGGGGCTGGTGGCGGAAACCTTCGAAACCGCCATTACCTGGGACAGGTTTGAAGATTTCCACCAGGGTGTCATGGAAACAGTGAACCGGGTCACCCGGGAGATCTGCGGCAAGGCCTTTGTCACCTGCCGTTTTACTCACGTCTATCCGGACGGCCCGGCACCCTACTATACCGTGATTGCCCCGGGCCGGCGTGGTGACCAGGTAAAACAGTGGGACGAGATCAAGCTGGCAGTGATGGCAACCCTGATCGACCTGGGCGGCACCATTACCCATCACCACGCCGTGGGCCGTGATCACCGGCCGGGTTATGATCGCCAGAGGCCGGAGCTGTTTGCGGAGGTGTTGAGGGCGACAAAGAACACCCTGGATCCCGGGGGGATGTTGAATCCGGGAGTGTTGATCAAGGCTTCATAGCATGTATGGCCGAATCATGGTCACAGTTCATCTTTGTAGAACCGACCACCCTTCATCACCATGCGCAGGTCCTGGTCAATATCGACAAGGAAATCGAGATTCCGGTCGGGGTTACCGTCCACGACCAACAAATCGGCGTGGGCGCCAGGCTCTATGACGCCCAACTTACCCGGGTAGGGATTGCGAGGTCCGGAAAGTGCCAGCAACTCTCCGTTGATGCCTGTCGCCATTGAAAGGGCAGTGAGCGGGTCGTAGAAACGCGTTAACTTCGCCAGATGTCTGAGCTGATTACCGGTGCTCTGGGGATTGAACAGAATGTCGGTGCCCCACGCCGTTTTTGCGTCAAAACGCTGTGCATACTCATAAGCCCTGATAGTGCCCTCGGCGACCTTTGTCTGGGCTGCTCTGCGCTCTGCGTCCGGATAGACATTCGAATCCTCATCCTGCAGGAACGGTTGCAGGCTCCACCATGCACCTTCTCCGGCAATCATTCTGACCGTTTCCTCATCAGCCAGCTGCCCATGCTCGATGGATCTGACGCCAGCCCGGAGCGCCCTTTGTATGCCGCGAGGGGTATACACATGGGCCATTACATAGGTTCCCCAATCGTCCGCCGCTTCCACGGCAGCACGGATCTCACGCTCTGTAAACTGTGTGCTGTCCAGCGGGTCGAACATGGATGCCACCCCGCCGCCTGCCATCAGTTTGATCTGGGAGGCTCCGAGCATTAACTGTTCCCGGGTGCGCCGTAGAACCTCAGCTTCACCATCTGCGATCGCGGCAACGCCTTGTTGCTCTGCCGGGCTCAGGGGCGAGGTTGGCGTCCTGGGAATCTCGTGGCGCATACGGAAATCGCCGTGCCCCGAAGTCTGGGAGATCATTGCCCCGGCCGGGAATATCCTGGGGCCGGGAATGATGCCTTTATCGATTGCCCGTTTCAGGGCAAAGGACGGACCGCCCACGTCCCTCACGGATGTCACACCACGCAGCAACGTTCTCTCGGCTTCACGGGCTGCAACCAGGTGAACATAGCCCGGGTCCGCGGTCATTGCCTCAATCTGCGAGATCGCCGCCAGAGTTGTGTGCCAGTGGGCATCGATAATGCCTGGCATCAGTATCCGTCCACCACAATCGATGACTTCGGCCCCCTCAGTGCCGGAGCTGTCGTTCAGCAGGGCTTCGATCCGACCGTTTTCAACCCTGACGGAAACGTTTTTCCGCAGAGGCCCGCCGCTGCCATCGAACAACGTCAGGTTAGTCAGCAATACCGGGCCATCCGAGCGCTTAGGTTTGTTGCTCAGAACGGTCGGTGCGTGAAGTGCACTGAACATGGCGATCAATGCTGCTGCACCACCCAGGAACTGCCGCCGGCTGATGTCTGCCATCATTCGCTCATGGAACTTCTGCAGCAGCGGAGAACCACAAACACACGCTCCGTGGGAGGTCAACGTCGCATGAGATGAAGAGCCTTCACTATTGCTGAGAGAGTTCATGGTCAGGCCCCCCTTGAAGATTGAGTGTTTGTTGCTGATTCACGGGATCACGGAAAGGAAAAGAAAGCACGCAAACACGACCAGATGAACTGCGCCGTGAAGAATCGTTGCCTTGCCGCCGGTTAAGGTTATTGCAGTCAGGAACAGAGTGAGAACGAGCAGAACCATTTCCGTGGGAGGTAGCCCGAGGTCCATGGGCAATTCAAGGTACAGGGAAATGGCGGCGATCGTCGGAATGGTCAGGCCGATGCTTGCCAGAGCTGAGCCAAGTGCCAGGTTGAAGCCGATTTGCATCTGATTACGCATTGCCGTCCGCACCGCAGCCATGGTTTCCGGCAGCAATACCATCAGTGCGATCGCGACCCCGACCACTGCATGGGGCAGGCTAAACGACACGACCGCGGCCTCCACCAGCGGGGCCATGGTTTCAGCCAGGCCCACCACGCCAATCAGCGATAGTAGCAGAAGCACAAGGCTGGCGGCGAATGCTCCTTTGGAAGGGGCGCTGTGGTGGGCGTCATGGTCTTCGTCGGGCTGTTTCTCGGGCAGAAAATCATCTCGGTGCCGGATCGTCTGGACAAAGAGGAATAAACCATAGAGTAAAAAAGACATGGTTCCGGCAAACAGAAGCTGGGCGTTGGAAAAGGTTGGCCCCTCGGTGGTAAATGTGAAATCCGGCAGGATCAGGGTCAGTGTTGCAAGGGTGGCGATGACTGACAGCGCTGGCGCCGTTCCTTCGACCCGAAAGCTCACCCTCTGGTGCTTCAGCGCGCCGAGCAGGAGGCATAAACCAATCACACCGTTACAAACGATCATGATGGTCGCAAACACTGTATCCCGGGTGAGGCTGCTCGCATCACCGGCATCCGACAACATCATCGAGACAATCAGTGATACTTCAATGACCGTTACAGCCAGGGCAAGGACTAGTGCGCCAAAAGGTTCACCAACACGATGGGCGATGACCTCCGCATGGTAGACAGCGACAAGCACGACCCCAAGGAGTGTCACCAGGGAGATAAAAGCCAGCACGGGCCCGAGGCTGCGCCCATGGAGGATAACCAACAGAATGCAGGCGAACGCGGGGAGAGCAATGCACCAGATCGGGACCCGCGTATGCAGCTTTGCCAACCAGTTTGTCGGATTGGTGATGGAGGCTTTCAATTAATGTGTCTCGGGTCCAGGCAGCGCCGTCTTTGCCTCAGTAAAGCATCAACCCGATGAGTTGGCAAAAAGAAAAATCGTTTGAATTCCTGAGGTGTATTACAGGGGGAAGCGGATAATTTTCCGCTTTTTGTCTAAATGCGGGAATGGTCGGCGTGGCAGGATTCGAACCTGCGACCCCTTCGTCCCGAACGAAGTGCGCTACCAAGCTGCGCCACACGCCGATCAACGGCCGGGAAGAGTGTTATGCGCGTTCAAGGAAGAGCGCCATAAGTGCTGAATTGATATAGAAATTGCTGCGGCCTACCTTGGTTTTGTCCAGCAGGCCGATGTTGACCAACTCATCCAGGTATTTGGTGGCGGTGATTCGGCTGACGGTCAGATCCTCCATCACGAACTCGATTTTGGTATACGGGTGGTTGAACAGGTTGTTCAGCAGCTCCTGACGGTAGATTTTCGGGCACTCTTCACGCATGCGATGTTTGGTGTGCTGCATTAGCTCACGAATGTGGCCAATCAGCGTGATAGTCTGCTGAGCGGTTTGACTGACACCCTCCAACATGTAGAGCAGCCAAGGTTCCCAGTTACCGGTATCACGCACGGCTTGTAGTTCCCGGTAATAACCAGCTTTGGTCTGTATCAGGTAGCGGCTGAGATAGAGTACCGGAAGATCAAGCAGATCCTTTGAGACCAGATAGAGCATGTTGATGATGCGCCCGGTTCGGCCGTTGCCGTCGTAGAACGGGTGAATGCTTTCGAACTGGTGATGGACAATGGCCATTTTAATCAGCGGGTCGGCATCGCACAGTTTGTCATCATTTATATAGGCCACCAGATTGTCCATCAGATCCTCGATGTCCCGGGCTGACTGGGGCGGTTCGTACACGACTTCGCCGGTGGCCTGATTTTTAAGGGCGGTGCCCGGGAGCTTGCGCAGGCCCGCCTGGTTTTTCTCCAGGGTTTCCTGAATCAGCAGGATGTCATTCAGCCGAATCAAGCGGGACTTTCGAACACTTCGGAATCCGGCCCGCAGTGCGGCCGCGTAGTCCTGTACCTCTTTGGTTTCCGGCGAGACACTGGCTTCATCTGCCACCATGGCGCGATAGAGATCATCCTGGGTGGTGATGATGTTTTCAATTTCGGAGCTGTGTCGGGCTTCCTGCAAGGTGAGCGTGTTGATCAGTATTTCTTCGTTGGGGATGGTTGCCGATACGCCTTTGAGCTCCGCCAGATAGCGGTGGGCTTCTGCCGCCTTTTTAAGCACGGCACGAGTTTCCCATTGTTCGACGTGATCAAGAGGTAAAGTTGGCAGCACAGAATGTCCTTATTCTAGATTCATGTATAGAAAAACCAAAAATCTATACATGTTTGAGCGAATATGCAAAGGAAACGACGTTTTTCTATGCGTGTGACGTGTCACGCATATAGAAAACTGAAAAATTTATGCACTCCGCTCTGGCCACATGGCCTCGCCAAACTGGCGGAGTTTGATCAGTGTGGTGTTGGCGTCGCTAGCGAATCGGGGAAAATATGACAGAAGAGAGCGGGAAGGTGGTCGGCGTGGCAGGATTCGAACCTGCGACCCCTTCGTCCCGAACGAAGTGCGCTACCAAGCTGCGCCACACGCCGATCAACGGCCGGTATTATACGGATTAGCGGGTTATTTACCAGCCCCCGGACGACATAACGGCATCCGTAGAGTTGCTGAGCCTGCCAAGGCGGACCAGGTATCGGAGGGCCGGTTCAGTGGCCCCCCGATAACCCGGTTAGCCGGCGGTAGGCAGCACGGAGATATCCGCCACCCGCAGGAACAGGTTGCGCAACAGGTTGAGCATGGCCAGACGGTTGGCGCGAACGGCCTCGTCGTCGGCCATGACCATCACTTCGTCAAAGAAGTTGTCCACCGGTTCCCGCAGGCTGGCCAGGGAACTCAGTGCCGTGGCGTAGTCGCCCTTCTCGAACAGTGGCAGCGCCTTTTCCGCCTGTTGGCGGATCTGTTCCGCCAACGCTTTCTCGGCGCTGTCGCGCAACAGGTCGGTATCGATGGTTTCGCCGATGCTGTCACCGCCCTGCTTGGTGAGGATATTGGATACCCGCTTGTTGGCACCGGCCAGGGCCAGGGCTTCCGGCAGCTGGCGGAAGGCTTCCACGGCTTTCACCCGGCGGTCGAAGTCCAGCGGGCGCGTCGGGCGGCGGGCGTGCACCGCGAGATAGACTTCGGCGCTGATGCCCTGCTCTTCATAGTGGGCGCGGAAGCGCTCCAGCATGTAATCCACCACCGTGTTGGCAACATTCGGTTCCGTGATGTTGCCGTGTTCTGCTTCCGCCCACTCGCACAGGGTCTGCAGGTCCAGCGGCAGTTCCCGTTCGATGATGATACGCAACACACCCAGTGACGCACGGCGCAGGCCGAAGGGGTCGCGAGTGCCGGAAGGTGGCTGGTTGATGCCGAACAGGCCCACCAGGGAGTCAATGCGGTCGGCAATGGCCACGGCGCAGCCGGTCAGCGTAGCGGGCAGATGATCGCCGGCATAGCGTGGCATGTACTGTTCGTTCAGGGCGCTGGCCACTTCTTCGTTCTCGCCGTCATTGGCGGCGTAGTACTGGCCCATGATGCCCTGAAGGTCGGTGAACTCCAGCACCATTTCGGTGACCAGGTCGGTCTTGGCCAGCATGGCAGCCCGCTCGGCCAGCACCGGATCGCTGCCGATGGCATCGGCAATTTTGCTGGCCAGGGCGGCGACCCGCAAGGATTTGTCATGGATGCTGCCCAGCTTGTCCTGGAACACGATCGGCTTGAGCTGGTCGATACGATCTTCCAGTCTGGTCTTGCGATCGGTGTCGTAGAAGAAGGCAGCATCGGCCAGGCGCGGGCGGATAACTTTCTCGTTGCCGGAGATTACCTGGCTCGGGTCCTTGCTTTCCAGATTGGCGACGGTGATGAAGAGCGGGAGCATCTTGCCGTCGCCAGAGACCACGTGGAAATATTTCTGGTGTTCCTTCATCGAGGAAATCAGCGCCTCGGCGGGCACATCCAGGAAACGGTCCTCGAAGCGGCCCATCAGCGGCACCGGCCATTCGTTCAGGGCGGTGACTTCGTCCAGCAGGTCCTCATCAATCACGGCTTGCCCGTGGCCTTCATTTTTTGCAAGGGCCATAACGCCGTCGCGAATCTGTTCACGACGTTCGGCAAAGTCGGCAATCACATAGCCCTCCTGGCGCAATACCACCTCGTAGTCACAGGGTTTGGGAACAATCAGCGACTTGGGGCAGTGGAAACGGTGGCCGCGGGTTTTGTTGCCGGGTGTCAGGCCCATGATCGGGGTCTCGATGACTTTGTTGCCAAACAGCATGATGGCCCAGTGTACCGGGCGGACAAATTCGGTGCGGTGAGCGCCCCAACGCATGCGCTTGGGAATGGGCAGCGCTGCCAGAGACTGGTCCACCAGTTCTGGCATCAGCTCCACGGTGGGGCGGCCTTTCTCGATGGTGCGATAGACCACCCAGGCGCCCTTGTCGGTTTCCAGGGTGTCGAGCTGATCCGGCGTTACTCCCAGGGAGGTGGCAAAGCCGGTCAGCGCCCTTGTCGGGTTGCCGGAATCGTCGAAGGCGGCTTTCACGGCCGGGCCGCGCTTTTCCACCGGTTTGTCCGGCTGTGCGTCTTCCAGGTCACGAACCCGCACGGCGAGCCGACGCGGTGCGGCGAAGGCCTCTACCTTGCCATAGTGGATGCCTGCTTCTTCCAGGCCCTTGCTGATGCCACGGGTAAAAGCATCAGACAGTGGCTTGAGGGCTTTGGGGGGCAGCTCTTCGGTGCCCAGTTCAACCAGAAAATCCTGTGTTGCCATGATTACGCGTTCCCCTGTTCCTGCTGAGCCTTTTTCGCTTTCTTGCCCTTCTTGCCTTTTTCATCGGCAGCTTCTGCGGCTGCCAGTACTTCCTTGCGCAACGCCTCTGGCGCCAGCGGGAAGCCAAGTTTGCGGCGGCTGTCGAAGTAAGCCTGGGCTACGGAACGGGCGAGGGTACGAACCCGCAGGATGAACCGTTGACGCTCGGTCACGGAGATCGCATGCCGTGCATCAAGGAGGTTAAAAGTATGGGAGGCCTTGAGCACCTGCTCGTAGGCAGGCAGTGCCAGGCCGGCTTCGATCAGGCGGGCGCTTTCGCGCTCGTGGACATCGAAGCTGTGAAACAGAAATTCGGTATCGGCGTGTTCGAAGTTGTAGGTGGACATCTCCACCTCCTGCTGGTGAAACACGTCGCCGTAGGTAACCACGCCGTCCGGGCCTTCGGTCCACACCAGGTCATAAACGCTGTCGACGCCCTGCAGGTACATGGCGATACGCTCAAGCCCGTAGGTGAGCTCGCCGGTTACCGGGTAGCATTCCAGGCCCCCCACCTGCTGGAAGTAGGTGAACTGGGTCACTTCCATGCCATTGAGCCAGATTTCCCAGCCCAAGCCCCAGGCGCCGAGGGTGGGCGACTCCCAGTTGTCTTCCACAAAGCGGATATCGTGCACCAGCGGGTCCAGCCCCAGCGCTTTCAGGGAATCAAGGTACAGTTCCTGGATGTTATCCGGGGACGGTTTCAGCACCACCTGGAACTGGTAATAGTGCTGCAGGCGGTTGGGGTTTTCGCCGTAGCGGCCGTCGGTGGGGCGGCGGCTGGGCTGAACATAGGCAGCGTTCCAGGTCTCCGGGCCGATGGAGCGCAGGAAGGTGGCGGGGTGGAAGGTGCCGGCCCCCACTTCCATATCCAGTGGCTGAAGCACCACGCAGCCGTGCTGCGCCCAGAAATTCTGCAGGGCCAGAATCAGGCCCTGGAAAGTTTTGATATCCGGCGTGTTTTCGGAAGTTGCCTTGTCTGTCACGACGTTTGCCTGCTGGTCAGTCTGTGTGTGGCGCCCGGGCATCTGGCCGGGGCACGCTGGAAAAAAAGGGGCATTATACGCCTGCCAATCGCGTATTTCTAAGCCAGCTTCACTGGCCTGACTTTGCGCTAGAAGAAGGTCAGCCCTACCTGGAAGAGTTTCTCCACATCCCGTATCCGGGTTTTGTCCACGAGGAACAGGATGACGTGGTCATCCGGTTGAATGCGCAGATGATCGTGGGCAATAAGCACCTCGTTGTGGCGGACGATGGCGCCAATGGTGGTGCCCTGCGGCAGACTGATCTCATCGAGGCGCTTGCCCACCACTTTCGAGGATCGGTGGTCGCCATGGGCGATGGCTTCGATAGCCTCCGCGGCGCCCCTGCGAAGTGAGTGAACGTTTACTACATCGCCGCGGCGAACGTGGGTGAGCAGGCTGCCGATGGTGGTTTGCTGGGGCGAAATAGCCACATCAATGTCGCCACCCTGGATCAGGTCGACGTAATCCGGGTTGTTGATCAGGGTCAGAACCTTGCGGGCACCGAGGCGCTTGGCCAGCAACGAGGCCATGATGTTGGCTTCGTCGTCGTTGGTGACGGCACAGAATACATCGGTGTTTTCGATGTTCTCTTCCAGCAGGATGTCCTTGTTGGCGGCATTCCCTTCCAGTATCACGGTTTTGCGAAGGCTTTCCGACAGCATCACGCAGCGTTCATGATCACGCTCCAGCAGTTTCACCTGGTAGCGGGATTCCAGCGTGTGGGCAAGGCGCTGGCCGATGTTGCCGCCGCCACAGATAAAGATGCGCTTGTAGGGTTTCTCCAGGGGCTGCAGTTCGCTCATGACCGAGCGGATGTGGTCGGAGGCGGCAATAAAGAACACCTCGTCACCGTCTTCAATCACGGTGTTGCCCTGGGGCATGATCGCCCGGTCCTTGCGGAAGATGGCGGCCACCCGGGTCTCGATTCTAGGCATGTGGCTGCGCAGGTACGACAGTTCATGGCCTACCAGCGGCCCGCCTTCGGTGGCACGAATGGCGACCAGCTGTACCAGTCCCTTGGAAAACTCCAGTACCTGCAGGGCGCCCGGGTATTCGATCAGCCGGGTAATGTGCTTGGTGACCAGGTGCTCCGGGCTGATCAGTACGTCGATAGGAAAGCCCCGCAGGCTGTCCAGATCCTTTTTCTGCTCGCGCTGGTAAAACAGTTCCGGTTTTGCCAGGTAGGCGTTGGCGCGGACGCGGCAGATCGTCGTCGGGGTCTTGTACAACAGCTTGGACACCTGGCAGGCCACCATATTGACCTCATCACTGTTGGTGACGGCGATCAGCATGTCGCCGTCCTCAGCACCGGCCTGTCTCAGTACCGTGGGAAAGGACGCCTTGCCCTGGACCGTGCGAATATCCAGCCGGTCCTGAAGTTCCCGCAGGCGGGTACTGTCGCTGTCGATCACGGTGATGTCGTTGGCTTCGTTGGCAAGGTTTTCTGCCAGGGTTCCGCCCACCTGGCCAGCACCGAGAATCAGGATTTTCATGGTAAAGGTTTCTCCAGCACGGCGTAAAAGAATCCATCATGGCTGTCAGGCGCAGGCAGCAACTGGCGGCCTGTTTCCATGTCGCGTCCCCACAGCACATCGGGCTCAACCAGTGCTGCATCATCCTGTTGTTTCAGGAATCGACGGATTATACGGTGATTTTCCTGCGGGAACACGGAACAGGTGGCATAGACCAGACGCCCTCCTGGCGCGAGCACCCGCCACATGGCTTCCAGCAGGCCAAGCTGAATGCTGGCCAGTGGCACAATGTCCGATTCGCGGCGCAACAGCTTGATGTCCGGATGCCGGCGAATCACGCCGGTGGCACTGCAGGGAACGTCCAGCAGGATGCGGTCAAATGGTTGCCCGTCCCACCACTGCTCAGTGTCCGCCGCGTCAGCCTGTTTCAGGGTGGCCACAAGGTCCAGCCGCTCCAGATTTTCCTGTACCCGTGGCAGGCGATCCGCCGACTCGTCAATCGCCACTACCTCCGCCAGTTGTCCGCAGCTTTCAAGGATAGCGCAGGTTTTACCGCCGGGTGCGGCGCAGGCATCCAGCACGCGCTGGCCGGGGGCCAGATCCATGAGCGTGGTGCAGAGCTGGGCCGCTTCATCCTGGACGCTTACCGCGCCGTCAGCAAACCAGGGCAGGCGGTCTACCGGTACAGGGGCAGCCAGCTGGATCCCGTAGGGTGCGTAGCGTGTGGCGGCGGCTTCGATACCGGCGTCCGCCAGATGCTGGAGATAGCTGTCGCGGGTAAAGCGGCGCCCATTGACCCGCAGTATCATGGGGGCCTGGGCGTTGTTGGCGGCAAGAATGGCCTGCCAGTTATGGGGCCAGTTGTGGCGCAGTTTTTCCAGCATCCAGTGGGGATGGCTGAAGCGGGCACTGTCGTCGGGCCAGTCCGGCTCCCCTTCCCGTTCCGCCGCTCGCAGAACTCCGTTGACCAGCCCGGTCAGGTGGGGTTTATCCAGGGCACGGCAGGCTTCCACGGTCTCATTCAGTACCGCATAGGTGGCCTGCTGGCTGAACCGAAGCTGGAACAGGGCCACCAGCATCAGGTGGTGCACTATGCGGTCCGGCTTGCGCAGCGGTTTCTTCAGGCGGGCCTGTAATTCGGCATCAAGGCGATGAAACCAGCGGCAGGTGCCATAACACAGGGCCTGGAGTTGCGGGCGTTCATTGTCTGCAATGTCGTTCAGGGCGGGAGGCAGGCATTGTGACAGTGACTGGCCGTTCTCCACGGATTGCAGAACCCGGGCGGCCACGGCCCGCATTGGCTGGCCCCGGTCACTCATTCAATGGAGCTCCTGGCCAGGCATCAGTAGCTCCTTGCCGCCGTTGATCAGATCACTGGCCGATTGCGGGCGCGAGCCGGGCAGTTGCAGCCGGGTGATTCTCAGGGATTCCAGGCCACAGGCTACGTCGATGCCTTCGCGGCTGCGGTGGATGACAGTGCCCGGGTGCCTGTCGCTGGTATCTTCCAGAATCTCCGCCTGATGAATGCGGACCCGCAAATCGTCGAGATTGGTGTAGGTGCCCGGCCAGGGATTGAAGGCCCGGATCAGCCGGCCAATCGCAGGGGCGTCCAGTGTCCAGTCGATATGCCCTTCTTCCTTACTGAGTTTGTTGGCGTAGCAGGCGCGGGTTTCATCCTGGACTTCGCCACGCAGCTCCCCTTTCCCGAGATGCTCCAGTGCCTTGACGATGGCATCACCACCCATGTCGGCAAGACGGTCATGAAGGCTGCCACCGGTGTCATCATCATTGATCGGGGTAATGGCTTTCAGCAGCATCTCACCGGTGTCCAGGCCGGCGTCCATCTGCATGATGGTGATACCGGTTTCGCGGTCGCCGGCGGCAATGGCCCGCTGGATCGGGGCGGCACCGCGCCAGCGGGGTAACAGGGAAGCATGGATGTTGAGGCAGCCGTGGCGGGGAATATCCAGCACCGCCTGGGGCAGGATCAGCCCGTAGGCGGCTACGATCATTACATCAGCATCCAGTGAGCGCAGTTCTTCCTGGGCTGCCGTGGTTTTCAGGGATTCGGGTTGGAATACCGGGATCCCCGCCTCCAGGGCCACCTTTTTTACCGGGCCGGGGGTGAGCTTGCGGCCGCGGCCGGAAGGCCGGTCGGGCTGGGAATATACGCCAACCACCCGGTGACGGGTTGCCAGCAATGCCTTGAGTGCGGTGGCTGCGAAATCGGGTGTGCCGGCAAAAACAAGTCGCACGGGTATCGTTCTCTGGTTCGTTGAATACGAAAAGACCGGGTTTGCACCCGGTCCCGGTTCACACTCTTGCAGGCGGGCAGTCGGTAACGGCCCGCCTGGCTGATTCAGGCACTCTTCTTGTGGAGCTTTTCCAGTTTCTTGCGAATCCGGGTACGCTTCAGTGAGCTCAGGTAATCCACAAACAGTTTGCCGTTGAGATGATCCATCTCGTGCTGGATACACACTGCCAGCAGGCCCCGGGCTTCCAGCTCAAACGGGTTGCCGTCGCGGCCAATGGCCCGGATCATACAGTGCTCAATCCGTGACACGTCTTCGTAGAAACCCGGCACAGACAGGCAGCCTTCCTGCATGTCTTCAAGCTCACCGTCCAGAACCTCTACCTCGGGGTTGATAAATACCCGTGGCTCGCTCTTGTCCTCGGACAGGTCCATTACAATGATCTGCCTGTGCACGTTGACCTGGGTGGCCGCGAGGCCAATGCCGGGCGCATCGTACATGGTCTCGAACATGTCGTCGATCAGCTTGCGGGTCTCGTCTGTCACCTTGTCGACCGGCTTGGCAATCGTGCGTAAGCGGGGATCCGGGTATTCGAGAATATCTAGTATCATGGCGATCGTACTTTTGGTCTCTGTGTCTGGCTTTCACCGTTATCTTTTGTAACGGTGTGAATACTGTCTCCGAAATGCGACAGCGTACTGCGCATTTTTCCATCCCGTGACTATTATGATCGGGATGAAAGAGCCGGTTTCAACGGGTTAACGCCGTTTATGGTTGTATTATCCCTCAACTCGCTCATTGAGTACAAACTGATCAGCTGATAGTTAAAAACTTTCAACCGTAACGTAGAATTTACTGGAAGAACAAAAGATAACATCACAATTTGCGAGACATCTTCTATAGTAGTGGTATAAAAGGCAGAGTACCGGCTGCATACCAAGAACAGAATCTATCGATTCAAGGCACGCGATCAAGGACTTAAACAATGAGGAAACTGCTGTACGCTCTGGCAGCAAGCATGTTGCTGCTAACTTCCTGGGCCCACGCCGCCCCGGAACTGAGGTCCGATCATCCCGAGCGTTACACTGTCGTGAAGGGTGACACCCTGTGGGATATTTCCGCACGTTTTCTGAATAACCCCTGGTACTGGCCGGAAATCTGGCACGTGAATCCACAGGTCCAGAACCCCCACCTTATATATCCGGGCGATGAGCTGGCACTGGTTTATATCGATGGCGAACCCCGGGTGACCAAGGTGTCCAGTGATCGCGTTGAGAAACTGTCGCCAAAGGTGCGTTCAGAGGCCATCGATACGCCGATTCCGGCTATTCCCCTCGATGCCATCAGCAGCTTCCTCTCAGACACCCGTATTGTTGACGTGGACAAGCTCAACGGTGCGCCTTACGTGCTGGAAGGCGAGGATGGACGTATTATCACCGGCGCTGGCGACAAGATTTATGCCCGTGGCGAAAAGCCGGCGAACAACGTCGGTATTTTCCGCCGCAGCAAGGAATTCCGGGATCCTGAGACCGGCGAATTCCTCGGCCTTGAGGCCCGCAGCATCGCCCGTGGTGAGGTTACTGCAGAAAACAGTGATGTGCTGACGCTCAACCTCAAGCAGTCGAGTGAGGAAGTAAGAATCGGTGACCGCCTGCTGGTCAGCGAAGACCGTCGCATCACTACCAGCTTTGTTCCCAGCTCCCCGGACATCGACATTGAAGGCCAGATGATTTCCGTTGAAGGCGGCGTCAACCAGATTGGTCAGTACGACGTGGTGGCCATCAACCGCGGCGAGCGGGAAGGCCTGGAGCCGGGGAATGTCATGGCGGTTCTCAAGAGCGGTAACCTGGTCAGGGATCCGGTGACCAATGAAACCATTGAGCTGCCCTCCGAGCGCGCCGGGCTGCTGATGGTATTCCAGACCTATGAAAAGATGAGCTACGGCCTTGTCCTGCAGGCCACACGTCCGCTTTCGTTGGGTGACAAGGTAACCAACCCCTGACGGGCTGAACCTCCGCTCTCAGCCCGACAAAAGGAGCCGCTTCGCTGGCTCCTTTTTTATGGCATAATTCCATTCCACCCCGCCAGGAAGGCGAGACCAGCCACTGATATCTGATCCATGGAAGGATGCCATGCCACTGCCCGTTATTGCTCAACCGGACCAGAGCCTGTTCCAGTCTCGTTCCGGGTTCTGGATACTTCTGTCCTGCCTGCCGAAGTTCGGTGCCCGCCGCCAGCAGGCCATACTTGAACATCTGTCGGATTTTCATGAACTGCTATCGCAGAATGCTGCGACCCTGAAAGCACTGGGCCTGGGGACGGAAACCGTCGAAGCCCTTGAAGCCTGGCGCCGCCGGGATAGTGGTCACCCGGTTGTCGCCGGTGCCGAAGCCATCTACCGGGATTGCCTGAAAACTGCCACAAATGTTCTCACCATGGCGGATTCCGACTACCCGGAGCCGTTGAAGCATATCCCGGATCCACCGCTGGTCCTTTTCCTGCGCGGTGATCGAACGCTCCTGGGGCGGGAGCAGATCGGTATAGTGGGCAGCCGCAATGCCACCCGTTCGGGGCTTGAGCATGCCCGTTCATTCGCCGCGGCACTGGGCAGGAAAGGGCTGCTGGTGACCAGTGGCCTGGCCCTGGGCGTTGACGGCGCCGCCCATGCCGGTGCACTCGACGCCGGGTTTCCGACGCTAGCGGTGATTGGCAACGGCGTCGACAAGCCCTATCCCTATCGCCACCGCACGCTCAGTGAGCGTATTGCTGGCGAGGGTGTTATTGTCTCTGAATACCCACCGGGCACCTCTGCGAAGGCCGGGCATTTCCCACGCCGCAACCGCATTATCAGTGGCCTCAGCCGCGGTATTCTGGTGGTGGAAGCGGGGCTGAAAAGTGGCTCCCTGATCACCGCCCGCCTTGCGCTGGAACAGGGACGGGAGGTGTTTGCCGTTCCCGGCTCTGTGCATAACCCGCTGGCGCGGGGATGCCATGACCTGATACGCCAGGGCGCGAAGCTGGTGGAAACCGTGGACGATATCTGCGACGAGCTTGGCGCCTGGTGGAGTACCCAGGGCCAGGGGGGATCGCTCGTGAAAGATCAGGCCAGTCAAACGGAAGACCCGGTTGTGGCAGGGCTGGACTCGCGGGAAATCGCGGTTCTTGAGGCTTTAGGGTATGATCCGAAATCAACCGATGACTTATGTTCAGTGACAGGCCTCCCTGCTGACCAGCTGATGCAGTCGCTGCTGCTCCTTGAGCTCCAGGGGCTGGTAGATGCGGCGCCCGGAGGGTTCCAGCGTATTGCCTGAGCTATATCCAGTGACCTGAAGATCCCATGAAAAAACCGCAGCAACCCCTGTCTGACTGGCACCTTCATTGTGCCCGCCGCACCCTTCTTGGTGGTGGTGTTATTGCTTACCCTACCGAGGCGGTCTGGGGTCTGGGCTGTGATCCCTGGGACCCGGAAGCGGTAGATCGTATTCTTGAACTCAAACAGCGTCCGGTGGAGAAAGGTGTGATCCTTGTGGCGGCCTCCATCGATCAGATACGGTTTCTGCTGGACCCACTGCCACCGGAGCTGCAGGAAAAAGCCATGGCTTACTGGCCCGGCCCGGTTACCTGCCTTCTGCCGGATGTGCTGGAACAGATTCCGGATCAGGTCAGAGGGCGCCATAGGTCCATTGCGGTTCGTGTCAGTGACCATCCGGTTGTGCGTGCGTTATGCGAGACAGCCGGTTTCCCGCTGGTTTCCACCTCCTGCAATCCCGCCGGTCGGCAGCCGGCGCGCACTTCCTGGCAGGTGCGTCGCTACTTCGAGGGTCAGCTGGACTGGCTGGTGCCGGGGCAACTGGGCGGAAACCGGAAACCCAGCCGTATTATCGATATCGTCAGCGGAAACCAACTGCGTTAGGAGACTTCATGCCAGAGCAACCGGACAGTAATGCCGTTAAACACTACCTGCTGGGACTGCAGGAGCAGATCTGCCAGCGGCTGGCAGCGGTTGATGGCAGGGCCGGCTTTGCAACCGATGCCTGGGACCGACCCGAAGGTGGCGGCGGAATCAGCCGGGTGATCACGGACGGCGAGGTGTTCGAGAAAGGCGGCGTCAACTTTTCCCATGTGATGGGTGCAACCATGCCTGCCTCGGCCACCGCTCACCGGCCCCACCTGGCGGGTGCACCCTGGCAGGCCATGGGGGTTTCCCTGGTAATGCATCCCCACAACCCCTACGTGCCCACCTCCCATGCCAATGTCCGGTTTTTCGTGGCGACACCGGAAAATGCCGAGCCGGTCTACTGGTTTGGCGGTGGTTACGACCTCACACCCTATTACGGTTATGACGAAGACTGCGTGCACTGGCACCGGGTGGCCAAAGCCGCCTGCGATCCATTTGGCAAGCAGATGTACCGGGATTACAAGCACTGGTGCGACGACTATTTCTACCTCAAGCACCGGGATGAGCCCAGGGGCGTCGGCGGGCTGTTTTTTGATGATCACAATACCGGGGATTTCGGCCGCGATTTTGCACTGATGCAATCCGTGGGCGACAGTTTCATCGACGCCTACGAACCCATTGTGCAGCGCCGCAAGGATACGCCCTGGGGTGACCGTGAACGCGATTTCCAGCTCTATCGCAGGGGCCGGTATGTGGAGTTCAATCTGGTGTATGACCGCGGCACCCTGTTTGGCCTGCAGTCCGGCGGCCGCACCGAATCCATTCTGATGTCATTACCCCCGCTGGTGCGCTGGGAATACAGTTATGCGCCCGAGCCGGGCTCGCAAGAGGCGCGGCTGACGGAGCATTTCCTCACCGGCCGGGACTGGCTGGAGAACACTGATGAATAACGATCTTTACGCCGTGGTGGGCAACCCCATCAGCCACAGTAAATCGCCCCGTATCCACAGCCTGTTTGCCAGCCAGACCGGCGAGCAGCTGGAATACACGGCTATCCAGGCGCCTGAAGACGATTTTGCCGGTACCGTTACCGACTTCTTCCAGCGCGGTGGCAAGGGGCTGAACGTCACTGTTCCGTTCAAGGAGCAGGCCTGGAAGCTGGCGGACCGACGCACTGAAAGGGCGGAACTGGCCGGGGCTGCCAACACTCTTTACATTAGCAGTGAAGGCTTACTGACCGCCGATAATACGGATGGCAAAGGCCTGGTAACAGACCTTGCTGCAAACCACTACGTCACGCTGGCAGGCAAACGTATTCTGGTGCTGGGTGCCGGCGGGGCTGTACGCGGCGTGCTGGGGCCATTGCTTGCAGAGCAGCCGTCGGCCGTGGTCATCGCCAATCGCACCGTCGCCAGAGCTGAGGGACTGGTTGCATTGTTTGAACCCGTTGCAGGGCCAACCCGATTGGAGGCCTGCGGATTCGAACAGCCCTCTGAGCCGTTTGACCTCATCATCAATGGCACCAGTGCCAGCCTGCAGGGTGATTTGCCGCCGGTATCCGCAAATGTGATCGGTGCCGGCACTATCGTTTACGACATGATGTATTCTCTGCAGACCACAACGTTCAACCAGTGGGCGCTGGAACAGGGCGTCACGCGGGTCTTTGATGGTCTGGGCATGCTGGTCGAGCAGGCGGCGGAGTCTTTCCGGATATGGCGCGGCGTAAGCCCGCAGACCCGGCCGGTGATCGACAAATTGCGAAACGACTGAGCCCAACCCGGCTGCGTGGGCTATGCTCTGCAGGTGTAAAGGATTCCCGAAAGTCGCTTCAAGGGTTTCTCTAAAGGTCTCGGATTAAAGGTATCTGATGGATATTCTCACCCTAGTGGGGCTGGTCGCAGGCGTTCTGATTGTTGTGTTCGCCATGCTGGCCAACGCATCGATTCTTACCTTCTTCAATCTTCCCGGGCTGGCGATCGTGTTGGGTGGCACTTTTGCCGTAACCCTTATCAAGTTTCGTTTGCCTTCGGTCATGAGCGCCTTCCGGCTGGCATTTGCTGCGGCATTCACAGAGCGGGTGGAACGACCGGCGGAACTGATCCGTGAAGCTGGCGCGCTGGCAATGGTGGTTCGCAAGGAAGGTATTCTGGGCCTGGAAAACCATGACACCAGCAACGATTTTCTGCGCAAGGCCATCAATCTTTGCGTGGATGGGCATCCACCGGAACTGGTCGAAGAGGCGCTGGCCCAGGAAACCCAGCAGACTGCCGAACGGTACGACGTGGCGGAGCGGGTGTTCCGGGGCATTGGTGAATCCGCCCCGGCGATTGGCATGCTGGGCACTCTGGTGGGCCTGGTGCAGATGCTCAACACCCTTGACGACCCTTCATCCATCGGCCCGGCAATGGCCATTGCTCTGCTGACCACGCTTTACGGTGCCTTTATCGCCCAGCTGATTGCCCTGCCCCTGGCCGACAAACTCCAGCTCAAAGCGGAAGACGAGGCCCGCAATCAGTTACTGATCACCACCTCCATACGCAATATCATGCGCGGGGAAAACCCGCGGGTAATGACCGAATTGCTGTCCTCCTTCGTGACCCCGGAACAGCGTACCAACCTTGCCCCGGAGCGGGAGGCATAGGTAGTGATTGTGCGCCAGCCAGTGAAAAAGAGGAAACCCGGCCGCGGCTCTCCGGCCTGGATCGTCACCTTCGCCGACCTGGCCACGTTGCTGCTGACGTTTTTTATCCTGTTGCTCTCCTTTGCGGAGATGGATATCGAAAAATACCGCGCCATGGCGAATTCCATGGCGGTTGCTTTTGGCAGCAACCAGGTGCTCTCCGATGACGTTGGCGGGTCGCCCCTGACGCTGATTGAGTCAGACACCGTGTCCCTGCCGGAACCCACGGACACCGCCACCAGTGAACCGGAATTTATTGATGAGCGTGCCGAGGGCGATGCCCCCACGAAGATTTCCGCCGGGATCATTGAGCTGGCAAGCCGCATGATTCAGGAGCTGGAGTCGGAAGTGGCATCGGAGGCGCTGAATGTCACCTACGATGAAACCCGGGTGGTGATCCGTTTTTCCGAGGAGGCCACTTTCCGTTCCGGCGAGGCCGCCATCAAGCCAGAAATGATCCCCATCATAGATCGGGTGGTTGATGTACTGGCGGGCTGCACCGGCGATGTGCTGGTAGCCGGTTACACGGATGACCGACCTATATCCAGCGGTCGCTACCGCTCCAACTGGGACCTGTCTGCGGCACGGGCGGTTTCCGTCGTCCACGAGCTGGTGCTGAACCGTGAGGTGCCGGCGGAGCGGGTGGTGGCTGCTGGCCGCGCGGAAACCAATCCCCTGGCGCCGAACGACAGCGACGAAAACCGGGCCAGAAACCGGCGGGTGGAGATTGCCATCCGCGATCCGGAGTGCGACGACAGTATTGCAACCGAGCAGTTGCCGGTAGAGATCATGCCATAGCGGCGCCTTATGCCTGACAGGCAGACTCTCATAGTCAATTCATATAACTCCCCCGCGTTCAGATCTTTATACTGTGCTGCCTCGATGGAACACATTCATCGATTTTATCTGTCGATATAAAAGGGCCAGAGCAATTATGAGCGGACCAGACAAGCCGAAAGTCATTGGTGAGGAATGGAGTGACGAGCGGGTCAAGAGTTTTCTGGCGATCACGCCGTACGACAGCCACATCAATGCTGACTTCAACGCACTGATCAAAGCGTATCAGGCGATGATTGCCGAGGATTTCGATCGTTTTGTCGGGTTTTTTGTGGAAGCGGGCAGGGATATCAATGCCGTGGATGAAAGCGGCGACACCATTCTGGATCTGGTTTCCCGGCATCGCCGCAGTACGGCCTATGCAGAAACCCTGAAAAAGGCCGGGGCGAAATCAGCGGCAGAGTGAGTGACATCAGTTTTCAATGGCTTCGCTGGCAGAAATTTCCATCACTTCAGGAAGGGCCCCGAACTGCTGCTGGAGAAAGGGGCGGAAATCCGCCATGGTGGGGCCTTCACGGTCTGTTTCCGGCTGCGCACCCCAGCGGAATCCCGGTAATCCACGGGCGTTTTCGCCGGTGGCGACAAAGGGTGACAGCAGATCGGGATCGGCACTGATAATGTGTACCACCACATCACGGCTGGCGTCCTCGCCGGTGATCAGTGGCGCGGCCTGATGGTCGCCAAGCAGTACCAGCATTGTCCGGTCATCCACATGGCGGGTTGCGTATTCGGTGGCTACCTTCAGGGCATAATCCAGGGCAAGGGCATAGTGTTCCCGCACCCTTTCCGAATCACGCCACAGGCTTGCCGGTGCTTCTCCGCTGTTCTCCCAACGCCTGAACGTCTCGCCGTCGCCGATGCTGTCCCAGTCTTCCAGTACTGGTAGCACCGGCACCCAGGGAGCATGGCTACTTATCAGTGCCAGTTCCGCGAACAGGGGCGCACCGGCCTGTTCGCGGATCTGCCGCTGGAACCAGGACCAGGTGTACTGGTCCGGCATGGTGACCCAGTTGAGTGCCGGGCCCCGGTAATCCATGGTGGAGGATTCGTAGATCCGGTTGTAGCCGAAGGCCCGGCCCTCAGGCCAGTCTTTGGTGATGGCCGGCATTACGGCGACGGTGTCGTGGCCGGTTGTATCCAGATCATCAATCAGCGTGGGAAAATCGCTGGCCAGGAATATCTCGTAATCCAGCTGGGTTTTTATCCATTGGCCGCTGAGCAGGCTGGTGTGCGCCAGCCAGGACTGGCCCCCCTGAACCGGCGAACCCAGGCGGCCGGTCACAATATGCAGGCCGGCGTCCGCCAGTGCCAGTTCCATCTGCTCCAGACGGCTGCCAATCAATGGCCGGTATCTCGGGTCGGTGACCGCCGAAATGCCGTAGGATTCGATAAAACCAAGGATCACATCGGTGTCTGCCAGGCCGGCCAGAGCGGCAGTCTGTCCGGCAACGGGGTTGTTCTCCAGGTAGTGCCGGAAAGCCGCCGAGGACCTGTGGGTATCCGCCGCCAGCTGGACCTGTCGGGCCGTGAGCTGGGAGGCGCTCAGCCCGACAGCAGGCTGGGGAAGCCATGATACCGCGAGCATTACAACGCCTGCGGATACTACCCAGCGGCCTGCACTGGCTGGAGCCGCGGGACCGAGCCGCGATAACAGGCGGGCCACACCGCTTCCCAAGCCGGCAAAAACAAGCACAAACCCCAGAATGACCAGTAGTGACAGCGCCAGGCCAAGGTTGCCGAGCATCAGATCGAAGACCGACCCGGCCGCACCCAGTTCCAGGTAAAGGTTAAACGGTCTCCCGAGGCTCTGCCGGACCAGAACATCGCCCAGCGCAAAGAAAGCCAGCACTGCATACACAGTGCCAACGGCCGCGGCCAGTAAACGCTTAGCCCTGCCGCCTGGCAATACCGTGAAGAGCCCACACAGCAAAAGGGCATCAGCCGCAATCCACGGCACCCAGGGATAACGCGGGAGAAGCAGCGCCAGGAACAGGGCGTTGAGCAGTAATATGGTGACTATCAGTCGTTTCAAATGGTTCTCCGGTGAATAGCCCGGTATCGGGGGCCAGTGACGCGATCCGGCGGCCCCAATAGCTCTGGCTGCCAGCTTGCCAGGCAGCGTTATGCAGGCTGGACAGCGCCCGGCGGTCCTGGCACAGCAGGCTTAACTGCCAGCGCTCCAGTTCGTCGGGGCCATGCTCAAGACAATGTTGGAGAATGGCCGCCGTGTTCCGTTCCGGGCGGGTTCGGGCAAGCTGCCTGTGTAGCGCATTCATTGTTGGTGACAGCACCGCCTGCTGAATGTTCGACAGGCCCAGACTATCCGGCAGCAGGAGCACGATACCCGCCCTGGCCTCCCGGATCATCTGTCCGGGCCTGACGCCTTCCGGTGTCGACAGCAAACACCCGCTGGCAACAGCACGCCCGGCTGATCTGTTGCCAAGCAGCACCGACGTGGGCGCAGCCAGCAGCAGGGGAATCATAACCGGCAATGACCACAGGATCAGCAGTGGCGGGCCGTACCAGCCGGCAACACCGAACCAGCACAGGGCGACACCAATACCGACCCGGTGTTCACTGAACGCCCGTTGCCATCCGGTCTCTTCGTGGCGGTTCTGCCCTGCCCATTGCACAGGAACATTGATCAGGGCGTAAAGCACCGAACGGGTGTGGGCCAGCATTTTCAGCGGGGCCAGCAGTAGCGATGTGGTGGCTTCAAGCAGTGCACTGAGAATCAGCCTGGCCTTACCGCCGAACAGGGCAGATTGTCGGTTGACGAAGATATCGGCAATCGCAAGAACCCGCGGCAGGAACAGCAGGCCCAGGGTGCTGAGGCCAAGACCGATAGCCCAGGGCGTTGCTGCGCCAGACAACAGTGGTGCTGTGGTTTCCGACTGCATGACGCGGGTTGCCGTGATCATGGTCAGAGCCACAAAGAGCAGCCACAACGGAGACGCCAGATAGGACATGATTCCATTCACAAATGCCATGCGGTGAGCGAACCGGAGTTTCGGCGTGGTCAACAGAATCCAGAGATGCTGCAGATTACCCCGTGCCCAGCGATGGTCGCGGATCAGTTCATCTTCCAGGGTCGGGGGCGACTCCTCGTAGCTGTGTTGTAATGACGGCTCCAGCCATACTTCATAGCCGGCTCTTCCCAGGTAGGCTGCCTCGACGAAGTCATGGCTGATGATCGGCCCGCTGAACAGCCCGGGGCCGGGGAGCTTGCGCAGTCCGCAGTGCCTCATGAAGGCGTCTGTGCGGATAATGGCATTGTGGCCCCAGTAGGCGGCATCCCCCATCTGGACCGCAGCCAGACCAGTTGCAAATAGGGGGGAATAGACACGGCTGGCGAATTGCTGCAGCCGGGCAAACAGGGTCCGGGCGCGAATCACCACCGGGCTGGTCTGGATAATGCCCACATCGGGCTCTTTCTCCATCAGCCGCACCAGTCTGAGTAGTGTATCTCCCCCTAGCAGGCTGTCAGCGTCCAGCACGGCCATGTAACGGTACCGCCGACCCCAGCGCCGGAGGAAGTCCGCAATGTTGCCACTCTTGTAGTTCAGACTGATCGTGCGCCTGCGATAGAACAGCCTGTCGCCCGCATCCAGTTCCTGGCAGAGCGCCTGCCATGCTGCCTGCTCGGCGAGCCAGACCTCGGGATCCCGGGTGTCGGAGAGAATGTAGAAATCGAAGTGCTGCAGTGTTTCCTGGCGCTCAAGTTCCCGATAAACGGCCCGCAGCCCTGACAGCGTCCGCTCAACCGGTTCGTTACAAATGGGGACGACTATGGCAGTGGGCGCCAGGGCCGTTTTACCGAGGGATTCTTCAGTATGACGCCTGGCCAGGCTGTAACGGTCGCCGCCGGTTCTGCGAACCAGGAAACCGAAAACCGCGGTCCAGCAACCCACGGCAATCCAGCCATGGAGCAGGGCAAACAGACTGATCAGCAAGGTGTCCGGGAGGCGCCCGATTTCGAGCGGCATTATCCATGTCAGAGCCACCACGGCGGAAGCTGTCTGGCACAGGACCAGAACCGCCAGTAATGTTCTCCGGAAGGAGGCTGCCCTCCGCCATCGCGCAGGCCGGATGTTGCGGGGGGCGCCTTTTTCCATATTCCATCCACACTGGCTAACGGGCATTGGGCCAGTAGCCGATGCTTCCCCGCTGCACTCTGGGTGCAGGGCGGGACACATCGGAAGAGGGAATATCCAGGTACGCTGGTGCCAGTTCCAGAGCGCGGCCTACGTCACTGCCCCGGCCTTCGGATGCCACGGCGGACACCAGCGCCCTCGCCTGCCTCTGCCGCTCGGGAGACAGCTCGATACCACAAGCACTCAGGTACGCAAGAACTCGTTCAAACAGCGGTTGATGCAATGGTGCTTTCATAATGAGTACCTCTTTTCAGATGGAGTACAACATAGGCAGATACGCTGGCAATGGCCGTTTCAGATTAAACTGCCGGATTAAACCTCGTTCAGGTATTCGTCCTTGAGCTTGACGTAATTACTGGCGGTGTAGCGGAAAAAGGTTTTCTCGTTATCCGTAAGCGCCCGCGCCTGACGACAGGGTGAACCCACATAGAGATATCCGGATTCCAGGGTTTTACCTGGCGGTACCAGACAGCCAGCGGCGACAATCACCTCGTCTTCAATCACCGCACCGTCCATGATAATGCAGCCCATGCCAACCAGCACCCGGTTGCCAACGGTGCAGCCATGCAAAAGTGCCTTGTGGCCGATGGTGACGTCATCACCAATGATCAACGGCCAGCCGCCGGGATTGAAGTCGCTGGCATGGGTGATGTGCAGCACCGACCCATCCTGGACACTGCAGCGGTTACCGATGCGGATCTTGTGCATGTCACCGCGCACCACGGTCATTGGCCATATCGAAACGTCATCACCTGTCTGGACATCCCCGATGACCACCGCACTGGGATCAATCCAGGCGCGTTGTCCAAATTGTGGCGTGTTACCCTTGTGTGTTCGTACATTAGACATTACATATACCTATGTAGCGTTTACCCGGAGGCTCGGGGCACCTGTGGAAAGGCCTCCCCACAGGTGCCTTCCCCCGAAGTTTAACACTCGAAGCTACCTGACAAATTAATGGCTGAGAAGGGGACTTATGAACAACCCGTTACTGACCGATGACCTGTTGCCGAGATTTGACCATGTTCGCACCGAGCACATGGAACCGGCAATTGACCAGATTCTCAGCGAAAACCGCATGAAAATCTCTCAAATAGCGCAGCAGGAGCACCCCACCTGGGAAACCCTGGCGCAGCCGATGCAGGCAACCGAGGACCGGCTGGAAAGGGCCTGGTCAGTGATCTCCCACCTTAACGGTGTGATGAACAACGACGATCTGCGCAAAGTGTACAAGAACTGTCTGGAAAAACTCACGGAATACAGTACTGAGTTGAGCCAGAATGCCGAGCTCTGCGGCGCCTATAAAAAACTTGCCGAAAGCGACGAATTCAGCAAGCTGAGTGAAGCCCAGCGCAAGTCCGTGGAAAACACCCTGCGGGACTTCCATCTTGGTGGTGTCGACCTGCCGGAGGAGAAGAAAAAGCGGTACGCGGATCTTTCAATGGAGCTCTCGGAGTTGTCCAACCGCTTCAGCGATAACGTGCTGGATGCTACCCAGCACTGGTTCAGACACATTACCAATGTGGAGGAGCTGGCGGGTGTCCCCGAATCTGCATTGGACGGTGCCAAGCAGGCAGCGCGGCAGAAGGATCTTGATGGCTACGTCATCACGCTGGATTTCCCGAGCTTTTATCCGGTACTGACCTACTGCGAGAACCGGGACCTGCGCCGCGAGGTCTATGAGGCCTTTGTCACCCGTGCCTCCGATATGGGCCCGGACGCCGGTACCTGGGACAATACGCCAGTGATGGCGGAAATTCTCAAGCGCCGCCATGCCATGGCGCAGCTGCTGGGTTTCAACAATTACGCCGAGCGCTCCCTGGCCACCAAGATGGCCCGCAGCGTGGACGAGGTTCTGGATTTCCTGAACCAGTTGGCGGCCAAGTCCAAACCCATGGCCGAGCAGGAATTTGCTGACCTGAAAGCGTTTGCCAAAGACACCTATGGTGTAGAAGACCTGCAGGCCTGGGACATCGGTTACTTCAGCGAGAAGCTGCGTCATCAGCGCTATGATATCTCGCCGGAAACCCTGCGCCCCTGGTTCCCGGTCGACAAGGTAGTGCCCGGCCTGTTCGCTGTTGCCGAGAGACTGTTCGACGTGCAGATTGAAGCCAGGCCCGACGTGGAAACCTGGCACCCGGATGTCACGGCCTATTGCATCAGCCGCCACGGCGAGCCGCTGGCCTGGTTCTACTTCGACCTCTTTGCGCGCCAGGGCAAACGCGGTGGCGCCTGGATGGCAGACTGCCGGGTCCGCTGGCGCAACCTTCGCGGCCAACTGCAGCTGCCGGTGGCCTTCCTGACCTGTAACTTCACGCCGCCGGTGAATGGCAAGCCGTCGCTGCTGACCCACGACGAAGTCACCACCCTGTTCCATGAGTTCGGCCACGGCCTGCACCACATGCTGACCCAGGTCGACGTACTGGACGTATCCGGAATCAACGGCGTGGCCTGGGATGCCGTGGAACTGCCCAGCCAGTTCCTGGAAAACTGGTGCTGGAACCCGGAGTCCCTGGCCCTGATCGCCTCCCACTACAAAACTGGCGAGCCGCTACCAGAGGATCTGCTGCAGAAAATGCTGGCGGCCAAGAACTTCCAGTCCGGCATGGCCATGGTCAGGCAACTGGAGTTCTCGTTGTTTGATTTCCGCCTGCACGCGGAATTCAGCAACGAAGCGCCCACCAACCCGCTGGAGATGCACCGCAAGGTGCGCAGCGAAATCGCGGTGGTGCAAGCCCCGGCGTTCAACCGCTTCCCCAACAGCTTCTCCCACATCTTCTCAGGGGGTTACGCTGCGGGT
>NZ_JAWLDU010000035.1:0-1423 GCF_041686475.1 Marinobacter sp. | reverse complement strand
CGCAAGGTGCGCAGCGAAATCGCGGTGGTGCAAGCCCCGGCGTTCAACCGCTTCCCCAACAGCTTCTCCCACATCTTCTCAGGGGGTTACGCTGCGGGTTACTACAGCTACAAGTGGGCGGAAGTACTGGCGGCAGACGCCTTCTCACTGTTCGAGGAACACGGCATCTTCGACCCGGAAACCGGCAAGGCGTTTTTGCACAATATCCTCGAAAAGGGCGGCTCCCAGGAGCCCATGGAATTGTTCAAGGCATTCCGGGGCCGCGAGCCGGAAGTGGATGCGCTGTTGAAGCAAAGCGGTATTACGGACGATGCAGCGTAATCCGACAATTAAAGTTCTACAGGCGGAGTAACCCATGCCAACCCCAAAACGCTTCATCGCCGGTGCCGTCTGCCCACGCTGTGCGGAGATGGACAAGATCATGATGTTTACCACTGACGACGATGACCAGGTCCGCGAATGCGTGGCCTGCGGTTTCACCGATGCGGTTTCCGACGCACCACCGGCTCCGGCTAATCCCGAGTTGGAGACTCGCGTCAACAAACGCGACAACGAGGATGACCATACCGTCAAACAGGTGGTGTTCTTTTCTTCCAAGGACGACTGATGCTTTGGAGTTTGCCCTCTTTCTGTAGCCTGCTGGTTTTTGGGGCCTGGAGGGCGTCGTGGTGCTTTCTTCTGGGAAAAAGAACTCCCCCTGCCCCCTCGCAGCCCCCAATCCAGGCAGGCTACAAAAAAGCAGGCAACTCCCAGCCTTAAAGAACCATAGCCGCCACCCAGCCAAAGCCCAACAGGGGCAGATTGTAGTGCAGGAACGTCGGCACCACCGTGTCCCAGATGTGGTTGTGCTGGCCGTCCACGTTGAGGCCGGCGGTGGGGCCGAGGGTGGAGTCGGAGGCCGGGGAGCCGGCATCGCCCAGGGCGCCGGCGGTGCCTACCAGGGCTACGATGGCCAGGGGGCTGAAACCCAGTTCCAGTGCCAGGGGCACGTAGAGGGCGGCGATGATGGGGATGGTGGAGAAGGATGAGCCGATACCCATGGTGATCAGTAGGCCTACCACCAGCATCAGTAATGCCGCCAGGGCCTTGTTGTCGCCTATGGTGCCGACGGAGCTTTCCACCAGGGTGGTGATTTCGCCGGTTTCGCGCATCACTTCGGCAAAACCGGAGGCAGCGATCATGATGAAGCCGATCATTGCCAGCATTTTCATGCCTTCGGTGAACAGGTCATCGGCTTCTTTCCATTTCACCACACCGGACAGGTTGAACAGCACGAAGCCTGCCAGTGCGCCGAGAATCATCGAGCCCAGCCACAACTGCACCACGAATGCCGCCACAATGGCGATTACGGCCACGAGCAATGTACCGCCGTTGTAGTTCACATCCACCCGTTCGGTGCGGGCGATGGCGTCCAGGTTGTAGT
>NZ_JAWLDU010000005.1:85359-88217 GCF_041686475.1 Marinobacter sp. | reverse complement strand
GCCAGGACCGGTGAAGAACTCTACAAGTTCAATACCGGTACCGGTGTTGTGGGTACGCCCGTGACCTGGGAAATGGATGGTGAGCAGTACGTCTCCATCTCCACTGGCTGGGGCGGTGCCGTACCTCTCTGGGGTGGTGAAGTGGCCAAGGTGGTCAAGGACTTCAACCAGGGCGGTACCGTCTGGACCTTCAAGCTGCCGAGTGACCGTGTAGCCAGTAACTGAGCGAGTGTCGTGCCCGTTTTATCGGGGTTTATGGGGCTGCCTTCGGGTAGCCCCTTTTTGTTGAAGTGATTGTTTGCCTGGTCAGGCAGCCTGATGGCGAGCCGTCTCGGCAACCGACTCGTTGATGTCTTCAAACAGTTTTCTGTCGGCCTGGCCAATGGCCAGATCATAGGTAATTGTGGCGCCAAAGGCTTCTGGGTCATGAGGGTCACGACGAACCTTGTCAAACACCAGCAGCCGGGTACCCAGGTAGAAGCCTTCCTTGAGATCATGGGTAACCATGAAGATGGTAGTGCCCGTCTCCCGCCACAGCTTCAGCAGCAGATCGTGCATGTCCTTGCGGATACCCGGATCGAGCGCGCCGAAGGGTTCGTCCAGCAACAGCACGCGCGGGCGCATGATCAGCGACTGGGCAATGGCCAGGCGCTGCTGCATACCACCGGAGAGTTCGTGCGGCCATTTGTTGGCGGACGCTTCCAGGCCAACCGAAGCCAGCATCGCGTCCACCTTTTCCAGAGCCGCGCGCCGGGCACTGCCAAACAGTTTGCCGAGCCAGGGTTTCTGCTCCAGTTCCAGACTCATCAGCACATTGTGGCGCACGGTAAGGTGGGGGAACACCGAATAGCGCTGGAACACGATGCCCCGGTTGCGGTCGGGCTCCCCCGGAAAGGCCTCACCTTCGAGCAGTAACTGACCGCGGCTCGGGGTTTCCTGCCCCAGCAGCATTTTCAGGAAGGTAGACTTGCCGCAGCCTGAAGCGCCTACCAGCGTGCAGAATTCGCCCTGTTTCACGCTCAGGTTCAGGTTTTCCAGTACCACCAGATCACTGTATTCCTTCCAGAGATTATTGACCGTGATAAAGCTCATAAGTGGCCTCCTGCGTTGTACCAGGGGAACAGCCTGCGGTTAGCCAGTCGCAGACACTGGTCGATAACGATGGCAAGAATGGTGATCCAGATGACATAGGGCAGGATCACATCCATGGCGAGATAACGCCGCACCAGGAAGATCCGGTAACCCAGGCCCTCGGTGGAGGCGATGGCTTCCGAAGCGATCAGGAACAGCCAGGCCGGGCCCAGGCTCAAGCGCACGGCATCGATCAGGCGGGGCAGAACCTGGGGTAGCACCATGCGGGTGATGACCTGCCAGGAATTGGCCCCGAGGGTCTGGATCTTGATCAGCTGCTCACCGGGCAATTCCCGCACCCGCTGGGCCACATCGCGCATCATGATCGGTGCCGTTCCAATGACAATCAGCATGACCTTGGAGAGCTCTCCCAGGCCGAACACGATGAACAGAATTGGCAGTATGGCCAGAGGCGGAACCATGGAAAGCGCGGAGACCAGCGGTGCCAGATTGGCCCGGATCAGGGGCAGGGCGCCGTTGAGAATACCCACCACCAGTCCCAGCAATGCGGCTATGCCCACACCAATCCCCAGGCGTTCGAGGCTGGCGATGGTGTCCTTCCACATCAGATAATCGCCGCTGCGCCGGTCTTCCTGGAACGCCATGCGGTCGACCGCGGCGGTCATCTGTTCGAGGCCGGGAAGCAGTTTGTCGTTGGGATTCTCGGCCAGTCGCTCCTGGGAGGCGAGGCTGTAGATCAGCATGATCAACAGGAAGGGCAGCAGGCCAAGCAGGGTAGCCGATACTCGCCCGGGGTGGCGGTTGATCAGTCGCATAGGTTGTCTCCTCTGGTCACACAACACGGCAAGTCCTTCGCGGGCAACGGCGTCCCTTGCGATTCAGTCTCCCGGGCTTTTGTCCCGCCGTGTAACCTCCCAGAGGTCGGTAACTCTCGGACCAGCCATCCGGGCTGTTGTTGCTGACACGCCCGGACCGGAACCCTAGTCACCCATTTTTTCATTGTCTTCGCCGCGCGCTTCGCGGTGTTGTCGTGAACGGATCGGGGTTTCGTAAACCGTCTGTTCATACATTGCAGACGCTGCAGATGGCGTGCCAGCTTCGTAAAACGGGTACAACCGGGGCGGTCCGGACTGATCGGCGGCAAAGCGACGCACCATTAATGTGCACCGTGTAAATGGGTGCACAGTCATGGGCCTTTGCTGTCGAGCAGCAATTGCGCAGCGGCAAGAATCTTCTGGTGACTGCGGACTTCCCTGCCAGCACCTCCGGCAATATGCCCCCAGTCAGAAGTCAGAGGGTCAAACGTCGCTCCCGGCATTTGGCGGGCATCCTCCAGGGCATCCTCGATGGTGAAGTAGAGGTCGGTACTGCCAGGCATCACCCGGGTCGGCATGGTGAGCGAAGCGAGTGCGGCCTTGTAGTTGCCCTGAAACACCGGGTTGTCACTGATGTCGCCATTCTGCCAGGTGCCCAGCACAGACAGCAGGTTATTGGCATCCTGGCCCAGATGGTCATCCTCCCAGAAGCACAGCAGAGCCTCGATGGAATCGAATCCCAGGCCGCGCCAGAGTTCGTGGCGGAAGAATGCCTGGGAATAGGCCCAGCCCGCGTATACCCGGCCAAATGCCCTGAGCCCGCGCCGTGGCGGATTCTGGTAATGGCCATCCTGAAAGGCCCGGTCACAGGTGAGCGCTGCTTTTACCCCTTCCAGAAATACCCGGTTATGGGGATGGCAGCGTGCGGTGCAGCAGGTGGCCACCACTGCA
>NZ_JAWLDU010000005.1:2042-85259 GCF_041686475.1 Marinobacter sp. | reverse complement strand
TGAAAGGCCCGGTCACAGGTGAGCGCTGCTTTTACCCCTTCCAGAAATACCCGGTTATGGGGATGGCAGCGTGCGGTGCAGCAGGTGGCCACCACTGCACGAACCTTTTCCGGGTACAGGCACCCCCACTGGAGCGCCTGCATACCGCCCATGGACCAGCCCATCGCCAGGGCAATGCTGGCACCACCGAACACATCATCCACCAGGCGTTTCTGCAGCATCACATTGTCGTAAAGACTGATGGCGGGAAAGTCGGGGCCAGCCTGCTGTCCACGGGAGTTGGACGGCGAGGATGACTCCCCGGCACCGAGCATTGAGGGGATGACAATGCAGTACCTGTCGGGATCCAGCGGGCTGTCGCCGCCAGCCCAGGGATGATTGCCCGCAGCTGCACCACCATAGTACGTGGGTAACAGGATCAGGTTGTCTTTTGGTGCGTTCAGTTCCCCGATCTGGTGGTAGTGCAGGCGGGCCGAATTCAGGGTTTCACCGCTGGAAAGGGGCAGGTCGCCTGCCTCGAACTCATCTTTAAGCCACTGCTTTACCGTCATTTCTGCCCTCTCTTTCCGACTTGTTTCCAGGTTCTGGATCGACCTTTGGTTGATTATATATACACACTGGCATGTAAGTTGAATGGCAAAGCTGTAGAAAGAAACGTGCCAGAAAAGAGGAATCAAGATGACTGACCTGACCAACAAGCAGGCCCTGAAACAGAAGCTCGCGGATGCCGGCGTCAAATACGCCATCGCCAGCTACGTGGATATCCATGGCATCAGCAAAGGCAAGTTTGTGCCTGTTGCACACCTTGGCCAGATGATGGAAGGCTCCGAGTTATACACGGGGGCTGCCCTGGACGGCGTGCCCCAGGACATCTCTGACGACGAAGTGGCTGCGATGCCGGATGCCGATGGCGTGGCAATCTGCCCCTGGAACCGCCAACTGGCGTGGTTTCCCGGCAACCTGTACCTGAATGGTGCACCTTTTGAGGCCTGCTCCCGCAACATCCTCCGTCGCCAGCTGGATGCGGCTGCCGGCATGGGCTATCGCTTCAACCTGGGCATCGAGACCGAGTTTTTCCTGTTACGCGACACCGAAGACGGTGGCTTCGCGCCCCTGAGTGATCGCGATATCCTCGGCAAACCCTGCTACGACCCACGCACCCTGATGGACAACCTCCCTATCGTGGACGAGCTGGTGGATGCCATGAACGAGCTGGGCTGGGATGTCTATTCCTTCGATCACGAAGATGCCAACGGTCAGTTCGAAACCGACTTCAAATACGCCGATGGTCTGACCATGGCCGACCGCCTGGTGTTCTTTCGCATGATGGCCAACGAAATCGCTCGCAAGCACGGTGCCTTCGCCAGCTTCATGCCCAAGCCTTTCGCCGACCGCACCGGCAGCGGCGCCCATTACAATATGTCCCTGGCAGACATCAAAACCGGTAAGAATCTGTTCGAGCCCGACGGTGACGACCTGCATAACTGTGGCATCAGCAAGATCGCCTACCATTTCACCGCCGGTGTACTGAAGCACGGTGCTGCCATCAGTGCCGTCATCGCCCCCACGGTCAACAGCTACAAACGCCTGGTGCGCCAGGGCAGCATGTCCGGTTCCACCTGGGCGCCGGTGTTCATGTGTTACGGCTCCAACAACCGCACCAACATGATCCGCATCCCTGGAATGGGCGGTCGCATTGAGTGCCGCGCTGCGGATATTGCCTGCAACCCCTACCTCGGCAGCGCCCTGATTCTGGCCGCCGGTCTGGGAGGCATTCGCGAAGGCCTGGACGCCGGTGCGCCCCATCACGAGAACATGTACAACTACAGCGACGCAGAAATTGCCGAGCGTGGTATCGAATACCTGCCCCGGAATCTGGGTGAGGCAGTGGAGGCTTTCGAGGCAGACCCACTGGCCAAAGAGGTGTTTGGGGAGGCGATGTTCAACAGTTTCGTGGAGTACAAGAAAGGCGAGTGGGAGAGCTACCAGAACCATGTGTCTGAGTGGGAAGTTGAGCGTTATCTGAAGATGTTCTGACTTTTTGGGAGCGTTGTCGTGCCCGCGCTGTCGGGAGGGGCCGTTCTCAGGGGCACGCTGTAAATACATCCCTGTACGCTTGACGAAAACATCCATGTTTTCGACATCCCCTGAGAACGGCCCCTCCCGACATCGCTACTCTGGTATTGCCTGAAACTGCCAATTGCGCTGGTATCGTTATTTCTTTCCGAGTAACGCCCAGAACTGTCGTTGGAAAAACGGTATTTCCTGTTTTAATGAAAACAGTTTCGGCGTGAAAAGCCAGGTCTGAGTGATGCCCATCAGGTAGGTATAACTCAATAAACCCAGGTCTTCAGAGTTTTCATTCGTTGTGATCAGGCCCTGGTTTACCGCCTGCTCAACCAGATCCTGAAACAACCGGATAACCGACTTCGTCAGCGCCCGCTCCCGCTTCAGCGTCCGGCTCATGGCGTCGGTCAGTTCGGTTTTGTTCAGCAGAATCTCGAACGACTGTCGGTATTGCCTGTTATTAACCAGCAGCCCCAGCCATTGCTCGATAAACCGGTCCATCGCTTCGATCGGGGTATCCCGCATACCTGCGCACTCGGCCACCAGTGCTTCCAACGGTTCCTGGGAATAGGCGAGCACCGCTTCGTACAGATCATCCTTGTTCTGAAAATGCCAGTAAATTGGCCCCCGGCTACAACCGGCTTCTTTGGCAATACGGCTCAGGGTGGTGAGGGAATAGCCGTCCCGACTGAACAGTTTCAACGCAGCTTCCAGCACCGTCTGGCGTGTCTTCTCAGCATCTTCCTTGGTACGACGCATAGGTGTTCAAATCTCCGGTTAACTGCCAAATCCGACGGTTGCTGGGGGTACGGTGTTCCAAAACTGTACGGAGCCATGGATGGCGGAGTCCAAGCGTCACATGGATGTGCCGAAGGAGCGTGTTTTGGAACACCGTACCCCCAGCAACCCTTCCAAAGGTTGAAATTCTGGCTCTAAAGCCAACAAAAAAGGGCACGAGTATCGTGCCCTTCGGTAACCAATCAGGCAAGTAAACAGATCATCAGATCTCGTCGTCAGCCGCCATCTGCATGTAGCTGTCGTTAAACCGCAGCTTCACGTTGCCCTCGTCACCCATGATGGAACCATCCGGAAACTCGATACCGACAAAGTCCGGGCTCATGGCACCCTGGCCCAGCAGCCCCTTGTCGAAGGAGAACTGACGAACGCTGTCCATGGCCTCGCGGGCTTCATCGCTGCGGATAAACTCCACTGAATTCTCCGGCTCCCAGAACATCTTCATGCCAGCCAGCTGCGCCTCATAACCGGCCTGGTCGGTACCGGAAATCTCCCCGAGGAACGCGCGGGCCTCTTCGCCTTCTTCACTGTCTGACGCAAGAATGCCCATGGTTTCATACCAGGCACCGACCAACGCCTTGCCCAGTTTCGGGTTGTCCTCGAGTGTCTCGGAGTTAACCAGCGTCAGGTCCTTGATGTGGCCAGGAATCTGGCTGGAATCGAACAGCTGCGTCGCACCAGGGTAGTTGGCGACTTCGGTCAGCAGCGGGTTCCAGGTCGCGACATGGCGAACATCGTCGGTCTGGAAGGCAGAAACCAGGTCCGCGTCGGAAATGTTCACCACGCTGATATCCCGCTCTTCCAGGCCAACGCTATCCAGCGCCCTCACCAGCAGGTAGTGGGATACAGACAGCTCTACCAGGTGAACCGTCTCACCCTCCAGCTCTTCAATGGAGGTTGCATCCTTGGACACCAGGCCGTCATTGGCGTTTGAATAGTCACCGACGATCAGCGCGGTGGTATCCAGGCCCGAGGCTGCCGGGATCGACAGGCCGTCCATGCTGGTGGCGACCACGCCATCAAACTGGCCGGCGGTGTACTGGTTGATGGACTCGATGTAGTCGTTGACCTGCACGATATCCACCTCGATATCGTACTTGTCGGCCCACTTCTTCATGATTCCGTAGTCTTCGGCGTACTGCCAGGGCACCCATCCGGCGTAGATGGTCCAGGCGATGCTAAAGGAATCCTTCTCCTCGGCGAGGGCGCCCATGGACAGGGAGGCGGTCAGCAGGCCGGCCGCCAGACGTTTGTTCAGGTCAGATGTTTTCATGGTATCTCTCCTCGGGTGTTGCCCGTGTTGGTAGATCTGGTTTTTTTATATACAAGTTGTTGGCATTACTCGGTGATCTCTTCCACGATCACCACCGGTGTTCCCGGTGAGACCGCCTGGCCCGCTTCCCGTCGCACATCCACCACGCGACCGGCAACCGGGCTCAGTAATTCAATTTCCATCTTCATGGATTCGACGACCGCCACCGGGCGCTGGGCCTCTATGGTGTCGCCTGGCTTGACCAGACATTCCCAGAGATTGCCGGCCACATGGCTTTCCACTGCGTGCTGGCCCGCCGGCAGGTTGGCGATATCGTCCTCGCCGGTGTCTTCAATAGGCGCTTCGGAACTGAAATTGATCTGGCCGGATTCGATCCAGCGCTGCAGCTCCTCATCGAAGGCCTGTTTGCGTTTGTTGGTGAAGGTCGTTATTTCGTCGTTGTTGTCGGCCAGGAACTGTTCGTAGTCCTTCAGGTTGAAGCGGGTTTCCTCAACGCGGATCGGGTAATCCCCGTTGGGGAAGTCCCGGCGGATCTGTTGCAGTTCTTCGGCGCTGACTTCGTAGAAGCGCACCTGGTCGAAGAACCTGAGTAACCACGGCTTGCCTTCCTCGAAAAAGTCTGTGGTGCGGTAACGATTCCACATCTGCAGCGTACGGCCGACAAACTGGTAGCCGCCGGGCCCTTCCATGCCGTAGATGCACAGGTAGGCGCCACCGATGCCCACGGAGTTTTCCGCGGTCCAGGTGCGGGCGGGGTTGTACTTGGTGGTCACCAGGCGATGACGAGGATCCAGCGGTGTGGCCACCGGCGCACCCAGATACACATCACCCAGGCCCATCACCAGGTAGCTTGACTCGAACACCGTCTTTTTGACCTCGTCGATGCTGTCAAGCCCGTTGATGCGGCGGATGAACTCCAGGTTGCTCGGGCACCAGGGGGCGTCCTTGCGCACCGACTGCATGTATTTGGCGATGGCGGTCTGGCAGGCCTCGTCATCCCAGGACAGGGGCAGATGCACGATGCGTGCGGGCACGTCCCATTCCGGCTGCTTTTCCAGTTCCTTTTCGGCACTGATCAGCAGGTCCAGCAGGGTGCGCTGGTTCAGTTGCTGGCTGTCGTAATGAACCTGCAGGGAGCGGATGCCCGGTGTCAGTTCCAGAATGGCGTCGTGGTTCTGTTCCCGCAGCCACAGCATCAGGGCGTGGGCGCGGAAGCGCAGGCGGATATCCAGCTCCATGGGACCGTATTCCACCAGCACGTAGTTGTCACCGGCGGCCCGGTAGACCACGCCGGTTTCATGGTTGGTGTTGCTGAGCGAATCCAGAATCGGGGTTGTCGGCGTGATGGGCGTGATGTGCGCGGTGGCAGCCGTCAGCGTGGCCACGGATTCATCCAGCGCTTCCCGCAGGGCAACCGCCTGATCCTGGCTGACCGGCACGAACTGCACCTTGTCGCCGGCCTTGAGCTGGCCCAGTTTCCAGAGGTCGGCGCTGATGACGGTGACCGGGCAGACAAAACCGCCCAGGCTGGGGCCATCGGGGCCGAGGATCACCGGCATGTCGCCGGTGAAATCCACGGTGCCTACCGCATAGGCGTTGTCGTGGATGTTGGAGGGGTGCATGCCGGCTTCACCGCCATCGCTGCGGGCCCATTCCGGTTTCGGGCCAATGAGTCGAACGCCGGTGCGGCTGGAGTTGTAGTGGATTTCCCACTCGCTGCGAAAGAAGGTGTCGATGTCCTGGCCGGTGAAATAATCCGGCGCCCCGTGGGGGCCATAGGTTACGTGCAGTTTCCAGGTTTTGCCGATGGTCGGTTTCAGCTCGTTGGACAGGGTAGTCGCAGCAATCGGCCTGGTGTCGCTCAACCCCAGCACATCTCCCGCCAGCAGGGCGCGGCCGCAATGCCCGCCGAACTGGCCAAGGGTAAAGGTACTGCAGGAGGTGAGGTATTGCGGGCAGTCCAGTCCGCCGCGGAACAGCACGTAGGCCCGGGCACCATCGCCGGTGGTGGCGCTGAGTTTCAGGGTGGCACCGGCGGGCACGTCAATCACCTGCCAGAAACCGACCGGCCCATCGTTCAGGGTGGCGTTCAGCGGTGCGCCGGTGAGCACAATCTGGGTGGCCCGATTAAAGCTGAGCACCGGCCCCTTGAGGGTGATTTCCAGGCCCGGCGCTTTTTCCGGGTTGCCCAGCAGCCGGTTACCGAGCCGGAACGAGTAGCTGTCGAAAGGGCCGGAGGGTGGTACACCGATTTCCCAGTAGCCGATCCGCCCGGGGTAATCCTGGATGGTCGTCATGGTGCCGCCACTAAGCACGTCTACGGTGGCTGGCTGGTAGTTGAATTCATTGAGAGTGCGGGTGAACAGGCGGCCTTCCAAGAAACGCGGGTCATCCAGCACCTGGCGCACGTACTTGAGGTTGGTCTCGATGCCATAGAGCTGGCTGTCGTCGAGGGCCTGCATCAACCGCTGACGGGCCAATTCCCGATCCTGCTCGTGCACAATCACCTTGGCGAGCATGGGATCGTAAAGGGGCGATACTTCCGTGCCCGGCTGTATCCAGGTATCGATACGCAGGGCGTCGTCCTCGGGCCAGACCACATTGGTGAGCAGGCCCGCCCCGGGCTGGAAATCCTTGTTGGGATCCTCGGCATAGATGCGCGCCTGTATGGCGTGGCCGGAGGCGGTAAGCGTGCTCCTCAGTCCGTCCAGATCGGGCAGGGTGCCGGCACCGAGTTCCACCATCCAGCGCACCAGGTCCACGCCGTAAACCTGTTCGGTCACGCCATGCTCTACCTGTAAGCGGGTATTCACCTCCAGGAAGTAGAACTCGGTGGTATCCGGATCGTAGATGAACTCCACGGTGCCGGCGCTGCGGTAGGCAATGCTCTCGCCCAACTGGCGGGCGGTGCTGTGCATGCGGGAGCGGACGTCGTCGGTCAGGCCCGGCGCCGGTGCTTCCTCGATCACCTTCTGGTTGCGGCGCTGGGCGGAGCAGTCCCGTTCGCCCAGGGCAGCCACTCGTCCCTTGCCGTCTCCGAACAGCTGCACTTCGATATGGCGCGCGTGTTCCACGAATTTTTCCAGGAACACGCCATCGTTGCTGAAGTTGTTCTGGCTCAGGCGCTGTACCGATTCAAAGGTCTTGCCCAGGTCCTCGGCGCTGTAACAGCGGGACATGCCAATGCCGCCACCGCCGGCGGTGCTTTTCAGCATCACCGGGTAGCCGATGGTTTCGGCCGCCTCCAGGGCTTCATCCAGGTCTGTCAGTAACTCCGTGCCGGGCAACAATGGCACACCCGCTTCCTGTGCCAGGGCCCGGGCGGTGTGCTTGAGACCGAACTGCTCCATCTGTTCCGGCGTGGGGCCGAGAAATACCACGCCTGCGGCATCGCAGCGGCGGGCAAAATCGGCGTTCTCGCTGAGAAATCCGTAACCGGGGTGGATGGCGCCCGCACCGCTCTTGCGGATCACCTCAAACAGCTTGTCCTGATCCAGGTAGGTGGCTGCGGCCGAGCCCTCACCCAGCGAGTAAGCTTCGTCGGCCTGTCGCACATGCAACGAGTCCGCGTCTGCTTCGGCGTAGACCGCCACGGACGTGATGCCCATCTCGCGCAGGGTGCGGATGACCCGGCAGGCGATGGCCCCGCGATTGGCAATCAGGATTTTGTCGGGGTTATTGAGGGCGCCGCTCAGCTCCATACCAGCACCTCGACCGGTGTCGGGTTCCAGCCGTTGCACGGATTATTCAGCTGCGGGCAGTTGGAGATCATCACCAGCACGTCCATGGCAGCCGTCAGCTCCACGTACTTGCCGGCATCGGAAATACCGTCTTCGAAGGTCAGGCCGCCATCAGCGGTGACCGGCACGTTCATGAAAAAGTTGATGTTGTGGGTGATGTCCCGTTTGGTCATGCCCAGCTCTTCATGCTCGGTCACCGCCACCAGCCAGCTGTCACGGCAGGCGTGCATGCACTTTTTTTCCAGGGCGTAACGGGTGGTGTTGCTCTCCGCTGCGCAGGCACCGCCGAGGGTGTCGTGGCGGCCGCAGGTGTCAGCGGTGATTTCCAGCATCACGTTGTTTTCCGAGGACATCAGCTTCGAGCCGGCAGTCAGGTAGACATTGCCCTGCTCGCGGATGGTGTCCACCGCGCTGTAGCGTTCGGTGGGATTGTGGGCGTTGTAGAACAGGGTATCGGCCGCCTGGTTGCCTTCCAGATCCAGAATGCGGACGGTCTCGCCGGCCTTCACCACTTTCAGGAAATACTCGCCTGCCGGTACGGTTTCGCGGAAGGCGGCGTTTTCGGGTTTCAATGCGCTTTGCTTGATCATGTCCGACCTCCGTTACTGAAACAGGTGATAAAGGGCAGTGTTGGCGAAGGCGCGGGTGGCCTCCGGTGACGACAGCCTGCAAGGGTCGGCATCGGTCACGGGGGCTGCCTTGAACAGCTGGTAACGCACGGGATGACTGGGGTACTCGTTGGCCGGATTCATCGGGTGCGGGCAGGTGTGCAGCACCACGATGGTGTCCATTTCGAAACGCAGGTCCACGGTTGCACCGGCGTTCGAGTGATCGCTGGCAAACGCCATGTTGCCGTTGTCGTCCGTCTGCACCTTGCTGAACCAGTTCAGGTTGGCCGTCAGGTCTTTCTTGCCCAGGCCATACTTGGCCAGCTCATTCAGAAAGCTGCTGAAGCCGTTTCGATGGTAGTGGTTGTGGGCTTGCTGGTAGGTCTTTTTGCCCCAGCGCTGTTGGACAAGATCGGCGTTGCAGGTGCCGCTGACGGTATCGTGCCAGCCCAGGTCGTCACGGATGATCGAGGCGAACACCCGGCCCATGTCTGAGAGCAGAACATGTCCTTTGGTGAGCAGGAAGGTGTGCTGGTTTTTCAGGGTGTCCGGCATGTTGTACCGCTCGAGCGGGTTCTCGGGGTTGTACATCAGCATGCCGACGTTGGCACCGCCGGTTTCGTCAATCAGGCGCAGCACGTGGCCGCGGCGCATGATGAAGGACCAGTGGGATCCGCCGGGAATCAGATCGTCGTAGAGGGTGGCTGCTGTGGATGACATGGCCTTTTCCTCCTGGCTAGGGCGTTAAAGAAACGAGAGGCGTCAGTAACTGAACGATCCTCCCGGGCTTTTGTCCCGCCGTGTAACCTTGGAAAAGGTCGTCAACTCTCGGACCAGTCGCCTGTTGTCCCCTCAAGAAAAGGGCAGGCCGGAACCCTAGTTGACCATTGGTCAGATTGTGGCGCTTTGATTGTGGTTTCAGTAACCGACGTCTCGCTGCGTGTGAGCGTATTTGCAGAGTCCGTGCCAATTAATAACCATCTGTTTTTGAACATTTTTATTTTATCGAGGTCGCAGAGGGTGCATCCTGAAAGGGCGATCGCACCAGTTTAGTGCGTAACCGGATGCGTTCAGGGTGGACAATTTATTTGCCATGGGTTTTTGACGTGAAGACAGTGCCGGCGCGGGCCTTATGCCATCTACTACCAAGGGAGGAGTTTTTCACCTCCATCGAATCATTCAACTATCCGTCTCGGGGGTCTACATTGAGTGGGTAAACGCGAAAGGCCGCGTTGCCCTTCGACAAACACAACAAGAGGTCGAGACCATGATCTACGCACAACCAGGAAAGGAAGGCTCCGTCGTCTCCTTCAAACCCCGTTACGAAAACTTTATTGGTGGTGAGTGGGTCGCTCCCGCCAATGGCCAATATTTTGAAAACATCACTCCGGTTACCGGTGATGTGATCTGTGAAATTCCACGTTCTACTGCCGAAGATATCGAACTGGCGCTGGACGCCGCCCACAAGGCTGCACCGGCCTGGGGCAAGACTTCTACCACCGAGCGTTCCAACATTCTGCTGAAAATTGCCGACCGCATTGAACAGAACATCGAGATGCTGGCGGTGGCTGAAACATGGGACAACGGCAAGGCGGTGCGTGAAACCGTTAACGCCGACCTTCCGCTGGCGGTGGACCACTTCCGCTATTTCGCCGGTTGTATTCGTGCCCAGGAAGACACTGCCAGTGCCATTGATAACAACACCGTGGCATACCATTACAACGAGCCTCTGGGCGTTGTGGGCCAGATCATCCCCTGGAACTTTCCGCTGCTGATGGCGGTGTGGAAGCTGGCGCCCTGTCTGGCTGCGGGTAACTGCACCGTGATGAAACCGGCCGAGCAGACACCAGCCAGCATCCTGATCCTGATGGACCTGATCGGCGACCTGCTGCCCCCGGGCGTGATCAACATTGTCAACGGTTACGGCATCGAGGCCGGTCAGGCCCTGGCCAGCAGCAAGCGCATCGCCAAGATCGCGTTTACCGGCTCAACTCCGGTGGGTGCCCACATCCTCAAGTGTGCCGCCGAGAATATCATTCCCTCCACGGTGGAGCTGGGCGGCAAGTCCCCCAACATCTATTTCTCCGATGTGATGCAGGCCGAGCCGGAATTCATCGACAAGTGTGTGGAAGGCCTGGTGCTGGCGTTCTTCAACCAGGGTGAGGTGTGCACATGCCCGTCCCGCGCCCTGATTCAGGAAGACATGTACGACGAGTTCATGGCAAAGGTCGTCGAGCGCACCAAGTCCATCAAGCGTGGCAATCCTCTGGATACCGATGTGCAGGTGGGAGCCCAGGCCAGCAAAGAGCAGTTCGACAAGATCATGTCCTACCTGGATATCGGCAAACAGGAAGGTGCGGAAGTGCTGACCGGTGGTGGTCGCGAGGAAATGGAAGGCGAGTACAACAACGGCTTCTATATCCAGCCTACGCTGCTCAAAGGCAGGAACGACATGCGTGTATTCCAGGAGGAAATCTTCGGCCCGGTGGTGGGTGTTACCACCTTCAAGGACGAGGAAGAAGCCCTGGCCATCGCCAACGACACCGAGTTTGGTCTGGGTGCCGGCCTGTGGACCCGCGACATCAACCGGGCCTACCGCATGGGTCGTGGCATTCAGGCGGGCCGCGTATGGACCAACTGCTACCACCAGTACCCGGCTCACGCCGCTTTCGGTGGTTACAAGAAGTCCGGTGTTGGCCGCGAGAACCACAAGATGGCGCTGGACCACTACCAGCAGACCAAGAACCTGCTGGTCAGCTACGACATCAACCCGCTGGGCTTCTTCTGAACCTGGCAAAGCATTGATTGTTGTGCCCGGGCCCATCCACACGGGGCCCGGAGGCGAGTCAGCACATGGATGTGCATTTTCCCGGCGACTGGCCGGGGCTATGGGTTTTCCTGCCATTTCAGCCCCTTCCCGGGGCTTTTTTGTTCAGGTGACTCTGCCTGCAGAGATGGTCCGAAAGGATGAATTTCGCGCCCCCGGCCGATCAAAAATCAGTGCCAAAGTACCATATTTGACCATCCGGAGACTGGGTAGCATTGAGAGTGAGTTGCCGGAAGAACGGTTAACGGATTCTGAATGCCACAACAATCATCACAAGAGGTAAGCATTATGTGGACCAAACCAGCGTATGAAGACCTGCGGATCGGATTCGAAGTCACCATGTACTTCGCCAACCGCTGAGAAAAGATGGCCAGCCAGTCCGCGCTGGCCGTTTTGCTTCCGGAGTTCCCACCATGCAGATTCGTATCCTGGGTTCCGCAGCCGGGGGAGGCTTCCCCCAGTGGAACTGTAACTGCGCCAATTGTGACGGTTTCCGCAAGGGAACTCTGAACGCCAGCGCCCGTACCCAGTCGTCCATCGCCATCAGCGAGGACGGTGTTAGTTGGATTCTTTGCAACGCTTCTCCGGATATCCGTGCCCAACTGGCCTCTTTCGACGCCATGCAGCCGGCCCGTGCCCTGCGGGATACCGGTATCGGTGCGGTGCTGTTGATAGACAGCCAGGTGGACCATACCACCGGCCTGCTGATGCTGCGGGAGGGGTTGCCGCTGGACGTGTGGTGTACCGAGCAGGTGCATGAAGATCTAAGCAGCGGTTTTCCCTTAT
Source organism: Marinobacter sp. (assembly GCF_041686475.1). Classification (GTDB taxonomy): domain Bacteria; phylum Pseudomonadota; class Gammaproteobacteria; order Pseudomonadales; family Oleiphilaceae; genus Marinobacter. The sequence goes on along the minus strand of NZ_JAWLDU010000005.1, from coordinate 73,163 downwards.
TCCGCATGCTCCAGCACTGGAACGGTGGCCCCCAATGGCGCGAAGTACCGTGCATCGACCAGCAGTCCTTCACCATACCCTGTGCACCATCCCTGCGTCTGACAGCCATTCCGCTGCTCAGTAACGCGCCACCCTATTCACCACGCCGTAACAACCCGCATCCGGGTGACAACATCGGCCTGTTTATTGAAGACACCCGCAGTGGTGAGACTGTTATGTATGCACCAGGGGTGGGTCAGCCCGATGAGCAGATTCTGCAGTGGATGCGCAAGGCCGACACCTTGCTGGTTGATGGCACCGTATGGCGCGACGATGAAATGCTGCGTTGCGAAGTGGGCACCCGTACCGGTCAGGAAATGGGACATCTGGCCCAGAGTGGCCCTGGCGGTATGATCGAGGTGCTCGACACCATGCCGGCGAAGCGCAAGATTCTTATCCATATCAACAACACCAACCCCATTCTGAACGAGGATTCGCCGGAGCGGGCTGTGCTGTCCAAGCACGGCATTGAGGTGTCCTTTGACGGAATGCACCTGGATATGGCGGTGCCTTCATGAATGCAATCGCGACCCCGGTCATGAACCGCGAGGATTTCGAACAGGCCCTGCGGGCCAGAGGCCAGTACTACCACATCCACCATCCGTACCATAAAGCGATGTACGGCGGTGACTGCACGCCGGAACAGATTCGCGGCTGGGTGGCCAATCGTTACTACTACCAGATCAACATTCCCCGCAAGGATGCCGCCATCATGGCGAACTGCCCGGATGCCTCGGTGCGCCGGTTATGGCTGCAGCGGGTGCTGGATCACGATGGCCATAGTGATGACGAAGGCGGTATTGAAGCCTGGCTCAGCCTGGCGGAAGCGGTGGGACTGACCCGCGAGGAAGTGATTGATCAGCGCCATGTGTTGCCGGGTGTCCGCTTTGCCGTGGATGCCTATCTGAACTTTGCCCGTCGCGCGACCTGGCAGGAAGCCGCCTGCTCCTCACTGACCGAACTGTTCGCACCGGAGATCCATCAGTCCCGTCTCGACAGCTGGCCACAGCACTATCCCTGGATAAAGTCCGACGGTTACTCCTATTTTCGCAAGCGGTTGTCGGAAGCCCGCCGCGATGTCGAGCACGGGCTGAGCATTACCCTGGATCACTTTATCACCGCGGCCGAGCAGGCCCGTGCCCTGGAAATTCTGCAATTCAAACTGGATATCTTATGGTCGATGTTGGATGCCCTGACTATGGCTTATCAGCACCAGACGCCACCGTATCATACCGTCACCGACCAGCCAGTGTGGCACCGGGGACTGTGATGGCGGTGTCCATGGAGCAGGTACCAAAACTGCGCCCGGGGTTCCGCTTCCAGTGGGAGCCGGCCCAGAGTGCCCATGTACTGCTGTACCCGGAGGGAATGGTGCGGCTGAACGGCAGTGCCGGCGCGGTGCTCAAGGAAGTGGATGGCCGGCGCAATGTGGCGGATATTGTCGCCATCCTGGAGCGGGAGTTTCCGGATGCCGGTTCGCTTGAGGTTGATGTCTGCGAGTTCCTTAAAGACGCCGAACAGCAACAATGGATAATGTTCGCATGAACGGCCGTCATGCCATGCCCACCGGAGACCGCCCCGGTATCGGCCCGCCGCTATGGTTGCTGGCGGAGCTGACCTACCGCTGCCCGCTGCAATGCCCCTATTGCTCCAACCCCCTGGATTTCGCCCAGACCCAGCAGGAGCTGACCACCGAAGAATGGGGCAGGGTGCTGCGCCAGGGCCGTGAAATGGGGGCGGCGCAACTGGGCTTCTCCGGCGGCGAGCCGCTGGTGCGCCAGGACCTGCCGGAGTTGATCACCGAGGCAAGGCAGCTGGGTTATTACACCAACCTGATCACCTCGGGGCTGGGACTCACGGAAGCGAAGGTAAACGCCTTCCGGGATGCCGGTCTGGACCATATCCAGGTGAGTTTCCAGGCCTCGGACCCGGAGCTGAACAACGCCGTTGCCGGTTCCCGCAAGGCCTTCGACCAGAAACTGGCCATGGCCCGTGCGGTAAAAGAAGCGGGCTACCCGATGGTGCTCAACTTCGTGATTCACCGTCACAACATCCACCAGATGGACGACATCATCAGCCTTTGCGAACGGCTGGGTGCAGACTACGTAGAGCTGGCCACCTGCCAGTATTACGGCTGGGCCTTCGAAAACCGCGAAGGGCTGATGCCCTCCAAAGCGCAACTGGAGAAGGCCGAGGCGGAAGTGAACCGTTACCGCGAGCGCCTGTCGGCCAGCGGGTCGGCCATGAAACTGATTTTCGTCACACCGGACTATTACGAAGAACGACCCAAGGCCTGCATGAACGGCTGGGGCAGCCTGTTCCTGACGGTGGCGCCGGATGGCACCGCCTTGCCCTGTCACAGCGCAAGGCTGCTGCCCATAGAATTTCCCAATGTCCGCGAATCCTCGCTACACTCCATCTGGTACGACAGCCCGGGTTTCAATCATTACCGGGGTGATAGCTGGATGCCGGAGCCCTGCCGTTCCTGCGATGAAAAAGACAAGGATTTCGGCGGTTGCCGCTGCCAGGCATACCTGCTGACCGGTAACGCTGACAACGCCGACCCGGTGTGCAGCAAGTCGCCCCACCACGACCGCATCCTTGCCGCCCGCAAGGCGGCGGACCACGCCACGGCCGGGTTGGAGGAGCTGACCTATCGCAACACCGACAACTCCCGGTTGTTCTTCAGGGGCTGACACACCGGACCAGCCAGCATTCTTGCCGCTTTCTGCCGAGCAGGCTTCCGCGGCGTTTATCCAGCGCACGGGGTTAACAGCGTCCCGGCTTGGCATTTTCTGGCTGGAGTTTGATCCTGCCAGCGGCAATAATCTGCTCAAAAAGGCCACTGAAGATGGTCCCCAGTCGGTAACACCCCCGGGTTTTGGTATTCGCAGCCAGGTTAATGGCTACGGCGGTGGTGCGCTATGTGGCGGGCCGGATCACCTGTTTGCAGTGGAGGCTTTCGGGCAGCAGATCCATCGTATTGACCCGGATAATGGTGTCACGGACGCCATGACCAACGCCCCGGATACCAGTTTTGGCGGGCTGGTGTGGGATGACTGCCGTCAACGTGTTCTGGCCGTCCGGGAAAGTTCGGGCCAGCAGCAACTGGTGGCGATCCGGGAAAACAGCAAGATTCTGCCCCTGCACGACAGTGAGGATTTTTACAGTGCTCCGACGCTGTCGGCCAGCGGCAGGCGAATGGCCTGGGTCTGCTGGTCGTTGCCTGACATGCCCTGGGTGCGATCGGTTCTCTGGACTGCGGAGATCGATGAGGATGGGGTGCTGGTTCGTGCACGTTGCTGGCCCACAGCCATTGCAGGCAGCGTCCAGCAGCCGGTATTTGATTGCGAAGAGCTGCAGGTACTGTCGGACCACGGTGGCTGGTGGCAGCCCTGGCAGGTTTCCTTTGTGGAAGGCGAGGCCATCTGGATCTGCCTGGATGAGACACCGGCCGATCACGCCAGTGCGCCCTGGCAATTGGGTGAGCGCCACCACTGTCCGCTTGGTCGGGGAGGCTGGGCACGGGCACGTTACCAGTCAGGTGTGGGTGAGCTGTGGCTGTCATTGGCCGCAGACAGCCCGTTATCCCGGGTCGCCACGGACTACACCGACTTCCGGCACCTTGAAGTCTTTGGTGGCAAACTCTTCTGTGTTGCCCGGTCCGCCACCCGGCTGGACTCGGTGCTGGAATTGACTCTCGAGTCGGGCCATGTGCGCACGCTTGCAGGCGGTGAAAAACCGTTCACCGATGCACCTGTAGTGGCGCCGGAAATTTTCCGGATTCCTCCGTCGCAGCATGTGCGTGAGGAGGTCACAGGCTTCCTGTATCCGCCTATCGATGGTGCATCGGACGGTACATTTCCACCCTTGATCCTGATCGCTCACGGCGGCCCTACCTCGACTGCGTGGCCGGTACTCAATCCCCAGGTCCAGTTCTGGTGCCATCATGGTTTCGCGGTGGCTGAGGTCAATTACCGCGGTAGCGCGGGATTCGGTCGTGACTTCCGTCAGGCATTGGCCGGCAACTGGGGCCGGGCCGACGTGGAAGACATGGAGCGGGCGGCAGATCATCTGGTGGCCATCGGTCGGGCGGATGCACATCGCCTGTTTATCCAGGGCCGAAGTTCAGGAGGTTACACGGCCCTGATGGTCATGACGCACAGCCAGCGTTTCCGGGCTGGTGCGAGCCTGTTCGGGGTCAGCGATCCTGCCCGTTTGCGGGAGGTAACTCACCGCTTCGAATCAGGTTACCTGGACTGGCTGCTGGGGTCGCCAACCGAGTTTCCCGGGCGCTGGCAGCGGCGCACCCCTGTTCTTCAGGCGCACCGTATACGCGGGCCGATGATCTTTTTCCAGGGTGGACAGGACCAGGTAGTAGTGCCCGAGCAGACTCGGGCAATGGTGCGGGTGCTTGAGCAGCAGGGTCAGGCCGTCGAACTCTGGTGGTTTGAAGACGAAGGGCACGGGTTTCGACAACGCCACAACCAGATAGCGTTGCTGGAGAATCTGCTGGCTTTCTATCAGCGGAATAGCCAAAAGTGCGATGATGGCGGGCGCCGGTTCAGGTAGACTTGAGTCCGCTACAATAACAACAGCATCGCCGAAGAGAACGCCCATGAGCTACGATATTTCCGCTCTGCGCAAGTTTGTTTCCCCTGAAATCGTTTTTGGTGCAGGTTCCCGCAAAGCCGTGGCCAATTTTGCCAGTAACTTTGGCGCCCGGCAGGTGTTCCTGGTGTCGGACCCCGGCGTGGAAAAAGCCGGCTGGGTGACGGAAATCGTGGACATCCTGGTGGCAGCCGGCATTCGTGTCACGGTGTTTACCGGCGTCTCGCCCAACCCCAAAGTGGACGAAGTCATGGCCGGCGCAGAGCTTTACCGCTCCGGCGAGTGTGATGTCATCGTTGCCATTGGCGGTGGCAGCCCCATGGACTGCGCCAAGGGGATTGGCATTGTCAGCGCCCATGGCCAGAGCATCCTCGATTTTGAGGGCGTGGATACCATCACCTCGCCGTCGCCGCCGATGATCCTGATCCCCACCACCGCCGGCACCTCCGCGGATGTTTCCCAGTTTGCGATCATTTCCGACCCCAACCGGCGCTTCAAATTCTCCATTATCAGCAAGGCGGTGGTGCCGGATGTGGCGCTGATCGATCCGGAAGTCACGGAGACCATGGACGGCTTCCTGACGGCCTGCACCGGTGTCGATGCCCTGGTGCACGCCATTGAGGCCTTCGTTTCCACCGGCAGCGGGCCGCTCACCGATACCAATGCGCTGGAAGCAATCCGGCTGATCAACCGAAATCTGGAACCGCTGGTGCTCAACACCGCGGACGCCCACCTGCGTGAGCAGATCATGCTGGCGTCCATGCAGGCCGGACTGGCGTTTTCCAATGCAATTCTGGGCGCGGTCCACGCCATGTCCCACAGCCTGGGAGGCTTCCTGGATCTTCCCCACGGGCTCTGTAATGCGCTGTTGCTGGAGCACGTGGTGGCCTATAACTACACCTCTGCAGAAGAACGCTTCAGGCGGGTGGCCGAGGCCATGGATATTGACACCCGGGGGATGTCGAAACCGGTCATCAAACAGCGGCTGATGGAGCGGATCATCACGCTCAAGCGGGCCGTGGGTCTGGAGGCGAAACTGGCCAAGCTGGGTGTGACCACATCGGACATTCCTTACCTGTCGGGCTTTGCGCTGCAGGATCCCTGCATTCTCACCAATCCCCGCAAGTCTTCCCGTCGTGATGTCGAAGTCGTCTATGAAGAAGCCCTCTGATTCCGGAGATACCGGCTATGGTATCGGGGATCTGCTCGGCCTTGGCAGCCAGTCGGTCCGCAAGAACTACTATCCGGCGCTCCAGGACCGCATAGAGGAGCTGGAGAAGGAGCGCAACCGGTACAAGTGGCTGTTTGAAAATGCCCTTCACGGTATCTTTCAGGCCAACCTCAGGGGTGGCTTTGTGGCCGCCAATCCTGCGATGGCCCGTATGTGCGGCTATGACAGTGTTGAAGAGCTGATAACCCGTGTTGTTCGCCTGCGGGAGCAGCTGTTCTGCAGTTCTGGAGAGTTTGACGTTATCCGCCAGGAACTCCTGGATCACGGCAGTCTCAGCGCCCGGGAAGCCCGGCTGAGGCGCGCGGACAATACGCCCGTGCATGTTGCGATTACACTGCTGAGGCGTCCTGACCTTGGGCCGGAAGTGGTTGAGGCGTTTGTTGCCGACATTACCGAACGCCATCAGGCCCGGGAAAAGCTGCGCCAGCTCAATGCCGATCTGGAGCGCCGGGTAGAGGAACGCACCGACGAACTGCAGAACGCCAATGTGGTATTGCGGTACCAGATTGAACAGCGGGAAAAGGTGGAACAGGAACTGGTTGTGGCCGTGGACGCTGCGCGGGACGCCAATGAAAGCAAGGACAAGTACCTGGCGGCGGCCAGCCATGACCTGCTGCAGCCCCTGAACGCGGCACGCCTTCTGGTCTCCGCCCTGATCGACAGCAATCTGCCTGTGGACGAAAGCCGCCTCGTGCAGCGGGTACAGCGCTCTCTGGAGAGCGCAGAAGATTTGCTGGCGGATCTTCTGGATATTTCCAAGCTGGACCAGAAAGCCATGCAGGCGGATTACGTCCACACCGACATCGGTGCACTGATGCGGGGTCTGGCCGAGGAATTTGAACCATTAGCTGAAAATGCGGAACTGAATTTCCGGGTACGGGTGGGAGTGGGCAGGGTCCGTACAGACCCTCGAATGCTGACACGGATACTCAGAAACCTGTTGAGCAATGCCTTCCGCTACACTGCCGAGGGCGGCGTCCTGTTTGCGGCCCGAAAGCGCGGCCCGAACCTGGAAATCGGAGTCTGGGATACCGGCATTGGCATCGAAAAGGCGAAGCTCGAGGATATTTTCCGGGAGTTTCAACAGATATTACCCAAGGGCGGCAGCCGGCAGGGCGTTGGCCTTGGACTGGCCATTGTTGAGCGGATGGCCCGGGTACTGCGGTGCGAAATCCGGGTGGAATCGGTCTATGGCAGGGGCTCCTGTTTCAGCGTTCTTATCCCCCTGACCAGCGTGGCGCAGTTGCCTGCCGGACTTCCCGACCGGGAAACACCAATGCCGGCATCGTCTTCCTTTGGAGGGCTGCAGGTTCTGGTCATCGACAATGAAGAGCCGGTGCAGGAGAGTATGCGCGCGTTACTGGCGCGCTGGGGCTGCCAGGTAGTCACGGCAGGAAGCGCTGCCAGCGCCATGGAATACTGTCAGAGCACCGACATTATCCTCGCGGATTTTCACCTCGATGACGAGCTGACCGGATGCGAGGCAATCCATACCGTGCGTCGTCACTTTGATCGTGATATCCCTGCAGCAGTACTTACCGCTGACCGCAGTGATGACACCCGCCGGCTGATTACTGCCCAATACCTGCCCATCCTCAACAAGCCGGTGAAACCAAACCGCCTGAGAGCGCTGTTGACCAGCCTTTTGGCATCCCTGAACCCTGAACGGGATTGACGGTCTACACTCTAATGCCTGGTCGGGTTGAATTCCGCTTGCATGACAAGGGCACCAACACGGTTCACACTCTGGTTCTGAGTTTTGATCGGGTTACCGGCATTTGCGACCATGTCAGACTGAAGTCCCCGATCAACGAATAGTCGCGTCTGGCCGATGAGGAGAATGTCATGACCACGTTCAGGACGGAAAAAGACAGCCTGGGAGAAGTTCATGTTCCCGAAAACGCTTTATGGGGAGCCCAGACCCAGAGAGCGGTGGAAAACTTCCCGGTCAGTGGCCTGCCCATGCCGTCCGCCTTCATTGCTGCGGTGGTTCGGGTAAAACAGGCGGCAGCTGACGCCAATGCCAGTCTTGGATTGCTGGACAACGAGGTCCGTGATGCCATCGTGGCAGCGGGGAATCGCATACTCAGCGGTGAGTGCTCTGACCAGTTCCCCGTTGATCGTTACCAGACCGGCTCCGGTACCAGCACCAACATGAACGTGAACGAGGTAATCGCCGCACTGGCCCGGCAGGAGGGTGTCGAGATCCACCCCAACGATCACGTCAACATGAGCCAGAGCTCCAACGATGTGATTCCCACGGCGATCCATGTCAGCGCCGTGAGTGGGATTCACGAACGCCTGATACCGGCAATGACTCACCTGTGTGGCGTTATTTACGAGCGTGAGGCGCTGTATTCAGATCAGGTCAAAACCGGTCGTACCCACCTGATGGATGCAATGCCCGTCACCCTTGGCCAGGAGCTGCGAACCTGGAGGGAGCAGTTGCTGGCAACAGAGAAGCGTCTGGCTTCTGCGGCTGACGATCTGCTCATGATTCCCCAGGGGGGAACGGCGGTCGGAACCGGTGTGAACGCGTTGCACGAATTCCCGGAGCAGTTTGTCAAATTCCTCAAATCCAACACCGGCTACCATTTCCACTCGCTGGAGCACAAATTTGTAGGGCAGAGTGCCATTGATGCGCCGGTAGCGCTGTCGTCGCAGCTCCGGGGCCTGGCCATTGTGCTCACCAAAATTGCCAATGACCTGCGCTGGATGAACAGTGGCCCGATTCACGGTCTGGCTGAAATAAGCCTGCCGGCGCTACAGCCAGGCAGCAGTATCATGCCGGGTAAGGTGAACCCGGTGATACCTGAGTCCGTAGCCATGGTAGGTGCCCAGGTCATGGGCCTGGACAGCAGCATTGCCATCGCCGGGCAGTCCGGAAACTTCCAGCTCAATGTGATGCTGCCGCTGGTGGGGGCGAACCTGCTGGATATGATGGAGCTGCTGAGCAACGCATCCACAATGCTGGGCGACAAGGCGATCCGCGATTTCACCGTGAATACCGAGCATCTGAATGCAGCGGTTGGCAAGAATCCGGTCCTGGTTACGGCTTTGAATCCCGAGATCGGTTACAGCCTGGCTTCGGACATTGCCAAGGAAGCCTATCAGAGCGGAAGGCCGATCATTGACGTTGCGGAAGAGCGTAGCGGTCTTGACCGGGAGCGGCTGGAAGAATTGATGGATCCGCTGAAGCTGACCAAGGGCGGCGTAAGCTGACAAACAACCGTCCAATGGGCGGCACCTGACGGAGGCTGGGCAGTTTGCTGATTTCACTCGAGCTCTTCGTTATGCTGGTGCTGGCAAACGGCGCACCGGTGGTCGCCGCGCTGATGCTGGGAGAGCGCTGGTCTGCGGCGGTGGATGGCGGGCGACAGTGGCGCGACGGCCGGCCGGTGTTGGGGAAAAGCAAAACCTGGCGGGGTGTCGTCTCCGGTGTGCTGGCCTGCGGGCTGTTTTCGCTGATAACCGGGCAGGGGTTCCTGTTCGGCCTGTTGTTTGGATTGCTGGGGCTGGTCGGAGACATGGTCAGCAGCTTTATCAAACGCCGTGCCGGCCTGGCCTCCAGTGCCCGCGCCATCGGCCTGGACCAGATTCCCGAGGCGCTTCTGCCGATGGTGATGGCGTGGTACTGGCTGGAACTGAGCTGGTTTGTGGTGGCCGGTGTTGTGGTGCTGTTCACCGTCTCCAATATACTTCTGTCGCCGGTTCTCTACCGATTGGGTATTCGCCACCAGCCCCACTGATCCCGCTGTACTAGCCCGGCCCGCCGGTGAGCGTGTGCAGGGTTACTTCCGGCGGGCAATTCAGACGCACGTTGACCACCGATGTGCCGGTTCCCGGTGAGGTGTAACCCTGCATGCCGTTGCGGCGCCAGTACCCGCGGCCCAGCTCCCGTGGGCAATCGGAATCCAGGGTGACGGGAAAACCGCCGGGCAGGCAGATCTGCCCGCCATGGGTATGACCACAGAGAAAAACGTCATAGCCGGCATGGGCGGCTTCCCGCCAGATTTCCGGAGTATGGCTGAGCAACAGGCTGATGCCGCCAGGCGGGATTTCATCACCGGCCTTGTGAAGATTGTGAACCTTGTAGAAATGGGCATCATCTACCCCGGCGAGGTACAGCCTGTCCTCACCTCTCTGCAGTATTGCATGCTCGTTCATCAACAGGTGGTAGCCCATATCCTCGAGGCCGGGCACCATGCGCACGCTGTCATGATTGCCCAGCACGGCATAGGCCTTGCCCTGGATGGCATCCCTCAGCCTTGCCATGCCCTCCATGGCATCTTCGATCGGCCCCCAGGTTCGGCGTCGGTAATCACCGGTGAGCACGCACAGATCGTACTCAAGCGGCTTGATCCGGTTGATCACCGCTTGCAGGTTGGCCTCGTCCATATCCACATGAAGGTCGGTCAGTTGCAGTATCCTGTAGCCTTCGAACGCGGCAGGAAGGCCAGTGATGTGAAATCGGTTGTGTACGGTGTCGAGGCGGCGGCTATTAGCCTGGCCCCGCCGGAACAGGCCGGCCAGTTTCAGGCAGGTGCTGATAAACCGCGGTGCGGAGGTGATATTCTCAAGATGGAACGAGTGCCGGTCCGGCCCGAAAACTTTTGACTCTGCTTCCTGTTCGATGCCGAGACGCTGGCGGGCGTGAACCGGGCCAAGCCGGAGGCTCAGACGGTATTCCAGCAGCTCGTTCTGATTTTCTGGTGTATGTGCCCGGGCAGTCATTACTCATCCTGTTGGTTGTTGTGAACGTTTCCTGTCACGATCCGGTCAACACGTTCCTTCATTATGGTTGGGTCTGGGAGTGATGCAACAGGCACGTCATAATGTTCATCCTTCATACTAAACGTTGTCACAGACAGAGAGTTCCATGTCGAAAGATGTTTATGCAGGAGCCTTACCTGCCTGGCAGATTTTTTTGTTGTTCCTGCGTCTGGGCCTGACCTCGTTTGGTGGTCCGGCGGCTCATCTGGGGTTCTTTCACGAGGAATTCGTAAAACGCCGGCGCTGGTTGTCCGACTCCGCCTATGGCGAGGTGGTCGCATTGTGCCAGTTATTACCAGGGCCTGCCTCCAGCCAGGTGGGTTTGACCCTCGGATTCCTGCAACGAGGGTACAGCGGCGCTGCGGCAGCGTGGTTTGGTTTCACGCTGCCATCGGCCCTGTTGATGACGTTGTTTGCCATGGGGCTGGGGTTGTGGCCAGATGCCGGTGAGGGCGGCTGGATTACTGGCCTGAAGCTTTTCGTAGTGGCAGTGGTTGCCCAGGCCGTATGGCAGATGGGCCGTAGTCTGTGCCCGGACTCTCCGCGGTTATCCATAGCGATGATGGTAGCGATACTGTTGCTGACGGTGGGGGCAACCTGGATGCAGATTCTGGCCCTGCTTATGGCAGGCGCTGCGGGTGTGGCGCTGAAACTGCCGCAGAAACAGTCTGAAGAAGCGTTGACCATACCGATGCAGACCCGACGCCCCATGGTTTTCTTCGCGGTTTTCGTGGTGTTGCTGCTGTTGGCGTTCCTGCCGCTGGCTTCGGATTCCCTCGGCTGGATATGGGCCGAACTGTATCGTGCCGGTGCACTCGTCTTTGGTGGCGGTCACGTTGTATTGCCGTGGTTGCAGGAAGGCTTCGTGGCTTCCGGCAATATGCCGGCAGATACCTTCCTCGCCGGTTACGGTGTTGCCCAGGCGATGCCGGGCCCGCTGTTTTCGTTTTCTGCGTTTCTCGGTGGTACCGAAGGTGGCTTGGCAGGCGCCGCGGTAGCTGTCGTTGCTGTTTTCCTGCCGGGAACCCTGCTGGTGTTTGCCGGTCTCCCCCTGTGGTCCTACATTCGCAGCCACGAGGTTGCCCGAGCGGCACTTGCTGGCGTGAATGCCGGCGTCGTCGGGCTGTTACTGGCAGCACTTTATGATCCGGTCTGGACTTCCGCCGTAAATAGTTCCGGCGCAATTGCTTTTGTCCTGCTTACCTGGGTCAGTCTGGCTGTCTGGCGGGTGCCAGTGTGGATTCTTGCGCCCCTGAGCGCTCTGGCAGGTTTGATGCTTTTCTGATCAGGGCGGTCAGGGGTAGTCAAAACGGGTCAGTCAAGCCACACTTGGCCAAAGCGTGAGTGAACCATTGGTAATGACTCAGAGGCAGAAGCTGATATGTCGACATCTTGCAATATTCCAGGCCTGAACGTACCCAAGAGCCGCTTCCCGGATCCGGAAAGTGACCTGCCCACTGCCAGTGATGCCGAGCAGAGAATCGTGCTGGCGGGTGGCTGCTTCTGGTGTGTGGAGGCGGTATTCCTGGCGGTCAACGGTGTTACCGGCGTCGAGTCTGGCTACGCGGGCGGCAGCGCGGACACTGCCAGCTACGAAGCGGTATGCAGTGGCCAGACAGGGCATGCGGAAGTGGTGGATGTTCGATACGACCCGCAAACTGTCAGCTTCGGAGAGATCCTGAAAGTGTTTTTCTCCGTGGCTCATGATCCTACCCAGCTCAATCGACAGGGCAATGATCGGGGCACCCAGTACCGGTCAGCCATCTTCTACGAAACCGAAGATCAGAGACGGGTGGCCGAGGCATATATCCGCCAACTGGATGCGGCCGGCATCTACGATGATCCGGTGGTGACCAGCCTGGAACCACTGGAAGCATTCTACCCGGCGGAGGAATACCACCAGAATTTTGCGGCCAGAAATCCCTATCAGCCTTACATTATGGCTGTTGCAGCACCGAAGATGGAAAAGCTTGTGGACACATTCGGTGACCGGCTGAAACCCGGTTACACCGGTAATGATATTGCCTGAGGAGGCTGCTATGAGCGTTTCTGCAGCAGGTTACGACCTGACACCGCTGACACCTGAACAGATTGAAGAGAAAGCCGCCGGGCTGACCGGTGAAGAACGCCGTGTGTTACTGGACCACGGCACCGAACGGCCATTTTGCGGCACCCTGCTGGACAACAAGAACCCCGGTGTCTATTACTGCCGGCTGTGTGAACTGCCGCTGTTCAGTTCCGATTCCAAGTTCGATTCCGGCACGGGCTGGCCCAGTTTTTTCCAGCCCTTCGACACCGATCATATCCGCTATCTTGATGACAGCAGCATGGGTATGGTCCGCACTGAAATCCGCTGCCCCCGCTGTGACAGTCACCTGGGGCATGTGTTTCCCGATGGCCCACCGCCCACCGGTCAGCGCTACTGCCTGAACTCGGTGGCGATGGTGTTCCGTGAGAATCAGGACTGACCGGTACTGGTCAGCTCACCACGGTTGATACCAGGTAGCTGGCGTAGCCGACGTATACCAGAAGAAGTAACAGGCCGGAGGGGCGTCCGATGGTCCGGGATTTACCGTTAAGGCCAAAGCTCATCAGCAGCAGGCCGATGGTGAGGGCCGTCATCAAGGTCCAGTCGCGGTAGAGAACCTCCATGTCTACCGTCATTGGCTCGATGGTGGCGGCCAGGCCGACAACGGCGAGCGTGTTGAAGATGCCTGATCCCACGATATTGCCAAGGATAAGGTCATGTTCGTTTTTCTTGACAGCGGCAAGGGCCGAGGCCAGTTCCGGTAGTGACGTGCCGATGGCGACAATGGTCAGGCCGATGACCAGATCGCTGACGCCCAGGCTCTGGGCGATGAATACCGCTCCCCATACCAGCATGCGGGAGCTGACCAGCAGCAGTACCAGGCCGACGGCCAGCCAGATCAGAGCAATCCTGAGTGGCATGGGATGAGCGATCAGATCCGAATCGGTCTCGCCGATCAGGGCGTCGCCTTTGCCGCGAACGCCCTGGACTATGGACCAGCCCATTACGATTGCGAACACCGCCAGAAGAACCCAGCCATCAGTGCGTGTCAGTTCACCATCAATCAATTGATAACCGGCTATTGCTGTCAGTACCAGCAGTAATGGCAGTTCCTTGCGGATTACCTGTGAGTGCACCGCAATCGGGGCGATCACCGCAGTAAATCCTACGATAACGGCAATATTGGTGATGTTTGAGCCATAGGCATTGCCTAATGCCAGCCCGGGATTGCCATCCAATGCAGCCATGGCAGATACCGCCAGCTCTGGCGCCGAGGTGCCGAACCCGATGATAACCATGCCGATCAGAAGGGAGGGCATGCCCAGGTGTGCTGCGGTTGCCGCTGCGCCTTCAATGAATCGGTCAGCACTCCAGACAAGAAGAATCAGACCGGCGATGATTGCTCCAAATGCCAGTAACATAGAGTAGCCCTGATGATGTAAGCCCCATGGTATGAGACTAAAGTGGCGGTGATATCCCGGGCCGCAGGCGCGAGAATGATAGCAAGCACGCCCGGCGGGCGCATTTTAAACGTTTGACCCACTCGCGGCCACTGTTCGTACAGGAAGTCTGGTGTTGTCCCTCGCCAGGCATGCGCCGGCGTTTGCTCCGGGCCAGCATTGGCCGACTGTCAATTGATAATCGCAATTTATTATCCGTTGAAAAAACGGGATAATCGCGCCACAACTTCAGAAGGCCCCTCTGCTGATCGTGGGCGGGCTGCAGGCTTCAAACTAGCTAGGGTGAAAACCAATGGCCGTTAGACAGGCAGATGTAGTGCTGGTTGGCGGTGGCGTCATGAGCGCTACCCTCGGCATGATGCTCAGGCAGCTGGATCCTTCCCTGGACATCGTCATGGTGGAGCGTCTCGATCACGTGGCCCATGAAAGCACCGATGGATGGAACAACGCAGGTACCGGGCATGCCGGCTACTGTGAACTCAATTACACGCCGGAAACCGGAGATGGTGATGTCACGATCGAGCGGGCGCTGAAAATCAATGCCTCGTTTGAAGTCTCGCTGCAGTTCTGGTCGCACCTGGTGGAGGAGGGCATCCTGCCGGAGCCCGGAACCTTCATCAACCGCACACCGCACCAGAGTTTTGTCTGGGGTGAAGACGGGGTGAAGTTTCTCAAGCGCCGTTACGAGAGGCTCAGTGCCCATCACCTCTTCCGCGAGATGGAGTACACCGAATCCCCGCGGGATCTGGAAGACTGGATGCCGCTGGTAGTGAATAACCGCGATCCGATGCAGCGTGTGGCCGCCACGCGGGTCAAGCACGGTTCGGATGTGGACTTCGGATCCCTGACCCGCAGCATGGTCAAGTTCCTGGAATCCACACCCAATTTCGAGCTGATGCTCAGCAGCCCGGTGCATTTCCTGGCCAAGCGTGACAACGGTCGCTGGAAGGTACGTGTCAAGAACCAGAAAACCGGCGAGCTGACCAAGCTCGAGGCGGGCTTTGTATTTCTGGGGGCCGGCGGCGGTGCGCTGCCAATGCTGCAGAAGTCTGATATCGATGAATCCAAGGGTTACGGTGGTTTCCCGGTCAGTGGTCAGTGGCTGGTGTGCCAGAAGCCGGAAATCGTTGAGCAACACAACTCCAAGGTTTATGGCAAGGCGCCCATTGGGGCGCCCCCGATGTCGGTACCGCATCTGGATACCCGCATCATTAACGGCGAGCCGGCCCTGCTGTTTGGCCCCTTCGCCGGCTTCACCACGCGGTTCCTCAAGAAGGGCTCTGTATTCGACCTGTTCGGCTCGGTGAGCCCCACCAACCTTCGTCCCATGCTGTCGGTAAGCAGGACCAACATGGATCTGACCCGTTACCTTATCGGCGAAGTGTTCCAGTCTCACAGCGATCGTGTGGCGTCCCTGCGCAACTACTTCCCGGACGCCAGGGAAGAAGACTGGCGGTTGCAGGATGCCGGCCAACGGGTGCAGATCATCAAGAAGTCACCGGATGGTGGTGGCAAACTGGAATTCGGAACCGAGATTGTGGCGGCGAAAGACGGCACTCTGGCGGCCCTTCTTGGAGCCTCTCCGGGAGCCTCTACGGCAACCCATGCCATGATCGATGTGATCGAACGCTGCTTCCCGGAACGTATAAAGACCCCGGAATGGCAGGAACGTATGAAAGTTATGGTTCCTTCCTATGGCCAGTCGCTGGTAGATGATGAGCAACTACTCAATAAAGTGCGGGAACGAACCCTCTCAACCCTCAGGTTGAAGTGATATTTCCAAATGATCTAAGCGCGGCAAAAGCGCCGGCAGCACTGGTTTAACCACCTGTGCCGTCGGCGCTTATTGCGTTTCAGGGTTTGGGTCTGGTTGCGATTTGCACTTGAAACGTTAGGTTATTAAGAACACCCACGAAGGAGAACGCATATGAGCGAGCACAAGTTCGATCCGAATAAAGGCTATGTCGCACTCCTGGGCTGGAGCCTGAACGCGGTGGAAGCCGCTGACAAGTTCGACCGCCGTTACGTGGTGGTTGCCCCGGATTGGGCGGAAACCTACTGCAAAGAACACGACATTCCCTACGTTCCCTGGAACTTCGAGCGCCTGAATGATCGCTCTGTGGAGATTGCCCAGACCCTCAAGGAAATGGGTGTGGATGTGGCCATTCCGCTGTTCGAGGAAACCGTGGAGTGGGCCGGTGCCATCAACTCGGTACTGATGGATCAGCCCAAGCTGTTCGGCCAGTCCATGTTGTTACGGGACAAGGCTCTGATGAAGCGCCGTGCCCAGTTGGGCGGTATTCGTGTGGGTATCTTTGAGGAAGCCCATGACAAGGATGACGTTATCCGTTTCCTTAAGCGCGTTAACCAGACACTGCTGAAGCTTGACGGCGACCCCAACGACCCGATCCACCTGAAAGCTTTCGACAAGGCCGGTTGCCTGGGCCACCGGGTTATCCGCACGCCGGATGAAGTGGATACCATTCCCGAGGAAGAGTTTCCGGTGCTGATGGAATCCCACCTGGACGGCTGGGAATTTGCGGTTGAAGCCTGGATACATAACGGCAAGATTGCGTTCCTGAACATCTCCGAATACGTCACTCTTGGCTACTCGGTTTTTGTTCCCGCCACGCCGGATCTCGAGAAATACCGGGAGCAGATTACCCGTGAGATTGAAAAACTGATCAAAACCTTTGATATCGAGTTCGGGTTTATTCACCCCGAGTACTTTGTGACCAGTGACAGCACCATGTACTTCGGCGAAGTGGCTTACCGGCCGCCGGGCTTCAAGGTATTCGAGCTTCTTGAACGCGCCTATGGTTTCAATGCCTACCAGGCATTGATCATGACGTTCGACCCGAAAACCACCGACGAAGAGGTCAAGGCCTTCTTCCCGAAAGAGGTGGTGGATGCCAAGGGCTATGCAGGTTGTTTCGGTGTTTATCCCCGCCGCCGCGTGGTCAGCAAGCTGGAAATGCCGGAAGAGACCGAGAATCACGAGTACTTCGAGTCTCATGAACTGACGCCACCGATGGAAGAAACCGTTACCAAGCGTACTGCCTTTGGCACGCACTGGGGTCTGATTTACTTCTTCGGTGAAGACCCCTATGTGATGAGAGATATGCTGAAACATCAGGAAGAACTGGATTTCTATGTATAATTCCGCAAGGAATTAACAACAACGGGTCTGGCGCAGACCCTGAGGAAAACAGTTTGAGCAATTCCAACGCTGAAAACCCGGCAACTGTTGTGAACTTCGATAAGCTGGTGCAGCGACTGGATGATGCAATAACGGCTCTCGACGAGAGCCGTGCTTTCGCAAAACCCGGAAAGCTGCCCCGGGTGTTCGACATCGTTCGCCGGGTGCTGCTACAGCCGGGGGGCTGCCTTGCGATCCAGGAGCGCGCCGAATGGCTTGAGAAAGCCGGCGTATTCTGGGGAACCGACTGGGCAGACCCCTCCATTCTTTTGCCGTCGTTGACCACCTTCGCGCTGCAGAGTCCCCAGGCCGATACAGTCATTATCGAGGCCATGAGCGAACTGCGGCTGCTGGCTGTCGCCCGTGGTGATTACCTGCATGAGTCGGTGTCGGCGGAACAGGCGCACCATTACCTGACCCAGGTACTGGCAATCAACCTCAACATGCTGTTTGGCGAATCCGGTGAGGCTGAACGTGAGCAGGGCAAGCTGGCGCTGGTCAGCCGTGCCGTGGTTCAGCACATTGCGGTAAAAATCGGCTATGAACATGTTATCGACAAGCTGATAGAAGAAATCTGGCGGATACTGCAGCAACGGCCCATACAGGTGACCAGCGTGCGGCAGATGATTACCCAGATCGCATTGTGCAGGGTTGACCCCAATGTGGACCTTGGTGGTGCAGGCCAGGGTGCCGAGCGCCTGATTTCCAGCCTCTACGGACCAACCCAGGCCTGCCGGGAAGACCCGGGCATTCCGGTATACGAAGAGCGCCTGCAGTCCATGGATTCGGGGGCATTACAGAGTGAGGCCACCGGATTCGCCCGTTCCATGCACGACACCGGGCTGGTGTCTCCCTACCATGCGGCCTTTGTGCGGTACATCCTGGAAAAACAGGACTCCATGATGACCGAGGCCCTTGGCCTTTCCAGCACCGGCCGAGATTGCCTCCTGTGCTACAAGGACCTGGTCCATGAGCTGGTCGCCGAAGGGGTGTTCCCGGAAACAGCCCAGGGCCTCTATGGCCTGGCGCTGCTACTGGAGCGGGGGATTCTCTATCAGCCTCCGGTGGCGCCGGCACTCTGGCGACAGGCCCGTTTGTCTATCTGTTCCGAGGCGCGAGAACGTCTCCAGCTGGCCTATGGCTATCAGCCACAGCCCAAGGCCTGGCTGATCCAGGGAGTGCTGAACATGCTGGGCCAGCCCCTCGGTATAGGGCAGGGCAACAATCCCACCTGCCAGTCGGCACGGGCTCTGTCCATGTGGGCCTATAACGATCCCGATTACCTGCTGCAGATGGTGGCCTGGGCGGCCCGGGACAACGAGATCATCATGCACTTCGAAGGTCAGCCGGTTTCCTCGGCGGCCAGCCGGGGCGGCGTGGCCTCTGAGGTAACGCTGGATCTTGACCCGGTTTCGCTGGTGGTGGTTCCGCATCTGGACCGGATCTATGCAGAGATGGGGCGCCTGTGTGTCGGTCGCCAGGGGGACCCCCATCAATGGGTGAATCCGGAATTCCATGGCTGGTCAGCCGGGCGGGGCTTCCGCATCAATGTGGATGTGGCAACCGGCCAGCTGGATGACCTTGAGACGTTCCTGAGGCATTTCTACGCCAGCTACCACCCCTATTACAACGGCAACCAGCCATTGATCCACCCGCAACCGGCGGGCGTAGCCGTTACCGATAGTGCCGCAAGATTCATTGGCTGGCACGCCATTACCATCCTTCGCGTAACACTGGACCCGGACGACGTCATGCGGGCGTATTTCTTCAACCCCAATAACGACAGCGGTCAGAACTGGGGGGACGATGTGGTGGTCAGTACCGCAGGCAAAGGCGAGCGCTTCGGTGAGGCCTCTCTGCCTTTTGAGCAGTTTGCTTCAAGGCTGTATATCTTCCACTACGACCCCCTTGAGCGGGGTGAGCCTGCAGAGGTTGGCGAGGAAGAACTGGAACGGGTGATCGGCCGCGTTCATCGTAGTTGGGGCCGTGACCGGCTGCCCGCCGAGGCATTGCAGGCAGAACCCCCGCGGGAAAGTTGAAAGTCAGGTTCAGTCAATCCATCCGCAACAGGAGAAAGGATGACCGCTCAGGCCACTGATCGCCGCAACGGTGCGGAACTGTTTGTTCGAGCCCTGGAAAATGAAGGTGTTCGTTACATCTTCGCGGTACCGGGGGAGGAAAACCTTGATTTTCTGGAAGCCGTAAGGGAGTCCGATATTGAATTGGTGCTCAATCGGCACGAGCAGGCAGCCGGATTCATGGCTGCCACCTACGGGCGGCTGACCGGCCGGGTTGGGGTATGCCTGTCAACGCTTGGCCCCGGTGCCACCAATCTGGTAACCGCAGCTGCCTACGCCCAGCTTGGCGGCATGCCCATGATGATGATTTCCGGGCAAAAGCCTATCAAGTCGTCGAAACAGGGCCTGTTCCAGATTCTGGACGTGGTGGACCTGATGCGTCCACTCACCAAGTACACGCGCCAGATAAGCAATGCCAACACTATCCCTGCCAAAGTGCGGGAGGCGTTTCGCCTGGCCTTGGAAGAGCGCCCCGGCGCCGTTCATCTGGAGTTGCCGGAAGACATTGCCTCGGAAATAGCGGAATCCGACACCCATATCTTCCAGCCCAGTGACGCCCGCCGCCCCTCAGCCAGCACCAAGAGCCTTGATACCGCCTGCGAGATGATCCGCAAGGCCCGGCATCCGCTGATCATGATCGGTGCCGGCGCCAACCGCAAACGGGTGTCCCAGGCCCTGATTCATCTGGTGAATGTTACCGGTATTCCATTTTTCACCACCCAGATGGGCAAGGGCGTGGTGGATGAGCGCCATGCCCGCTATCTTGGTAACGCTGCGCTTTCGTCCGGCGACTTCGTACACTGCGCCATCGACCATGCCGACTTGGTCATTAACGTGGGCCACGACTTGGTTGAGAAGCCACCCTTTTTCATGAAACCCGGTGGTAAAAAGGTTATCCACGTGAACTTCAGTGGCGCGGATGTGGACCCAGTGTACTTCCCCCAGCACGAAGTGGTCGGGGACATCGCAAACAGCGTGGAATATCTTGCAGAGCGTTGTGGCCAGTGTTCGTCACATGATTTCAGCCGCTTCACGGAGGTGAAAGCGGCCGTTGACAGTCACCTGGCAGAAAAGGTGGATGACAGCCGCTTTCCGGTCATCCCCCAGCGCATTATCCACGATGTCCGCCAGGAAATGCCGGAAGATGGCATCATCGCCCTGGATAATGGAATGTACAAACTCTGGTTTGCCCGTAATTACCCGGCCTACGATAACAACACGGTGTTGCTGGATAACGCCCTCGCTTCCATGGGAGCAGGCCTGCCCAGTGCAATGATGGCCGCGATGCTGTATCCGCATCTGAAGGTGATGGCTGTATGCGGTGACGGCGGCTTCATGATGAACAGCCAAGAGCTGGAAACCGCCGTGCGGCTGAAACTGAACCTGGTGATCATGGTTATCAACGACAATGCCTACGGCATGATCAAGTGGAAACAGTCCCAGGAAGGGTTCACGAATTTCGGGCTTGATTACGACAATCCGGATTTCGTGAAATACGCCGACGCTTACGGGGCCACCGGCCACCATATCAGTCGCACCGAGGACCTCCGGCCCACGCTGAAACATGCCCTGACCGAAGGTGGTGTACACCTGATTGAAGTGCCCGTGGACTACAGTGAGAACCGCCGTGTGTTTGATGAAGAATTGGTAAAACTGACCTGCAATCTATAGCCGGTGTAGTATGATTCGCGCTGAATCGACATCGGTGTGAGGGTGAGTGGATGAGCTACGCGTGGTTGAAGGTGGGACTGCTGTCGCTGCTAATGGCGACCGTTGCCGGCTGCAGTAAGCCGGAATCACCCCAGGAAGTGGCTGCGGAGTTCTGGCAGGCCATGGAGGACTACGGCCGGGCACTGGCAGAGGCTGGCGCCCGCTTGTCGCAGCTGAGTGACGAGTCCTTCAGCAGTTACCAGCGGAAGTGGTCAGACCAACTGGATGAAATCAGTGGGCGCACCAAAAGGTTTCTCGAAGACGTGAAAGACAGCACCCGATAGCGGTTGGCTAACCTGCCAGGCTGGTGACCACAAACCACCCGGTCACCAGCGTAAATGATGTTGCCAGAATAGCCAGCACTCCATCCCGTGCCACAATCGCCAGGCCGAACGCTATCAGCGCTGCACCGGCGCCATTGGCGCTGAACGGCACCACCTCCATCAGTGGCATCCCCATGGCAACCGCCATGCAGATGATCGCCATGACATAAAGCCCCGGTCCGTCCACCAGAAAAACCAGACGTGGTCCTGTCCACCTGTCGAGAAAGCGCGCAGGTTTCTGCAGCCAGTCCAGCCCCTTCAGCAGTTTGTGCTGTGGAACCGAGCGCCGGGAAATCCAGGATGGCAGCCAGATGGAATGCCTCTGGAACAGTAATTGCCCCAGTGTCAGCAACACCACCAGGCCCAGAATTGTCGGAACACCCGGAATATCACCGATCAACGGTGCGATGGTAATCAGCCCCGCCAGCAATACGACCGGCCCGAATGAGCGCTCTCCCACGCTATTGAGGATGGCGTTGACCGACACCTGCCCCGCCTCGGTTGCCGATTCGCGAATCTGATCCAGCAGTTGTTCCATGCTAGTGGCGTCGTTGTGGTTTCTTTCCATGCTGCCTACCCATCAAAACAGTCCGTGAGGCCCGCTCCGGATTATATCGGCTACTGCTCGCTCAGATCGACCAACAGGTAAAGGCCTCATGACTTAAACCTATTTGATCTATAGATATAACTATATTGGATAAAGACTCCTGATCAGGTTATTGTTATCTGGTCACGACGAGGCATGCAGCCTCCCAACGCAAAACCCGAAAGGAGATCCACTATGAGTTTGAGACTTGGCGATACCGCACCGAACTTCACCATCGACAGCACCGCCGGCCAGATCAATTTCCACGATTGGGCAGGAGATTCCTGGGTGTTTTTCTTCAGTCACCCCGCCGACTTCACACCGGTCTGCACCACTGAAATGGGCCGCACAGCCCAGCTTGCGAAAGAATTCGACGCCCGCAACGTGAAGCCTCTGGGTCTGTCCACCGATACTGTCGAAGAGCACGTAAAGTGGATTGACGACGTCAACGACACCCAGAATTGCGACCTGCAGTTTCCTATCGTTGCCGATGCCGACCACAAGGTTGCCGAGCTTTACGAAATGATCCATGCCGGTGAAAGCGAAACCGCCGCCGTGCGCAGCGTATTTATCATCGACCCCAACAAGAAGATCCGCCTGACCATGACCTACCCCATGGCGGTCGGCAGGAACTTCGACGAAATCCTGCGGGTGATTGATGCCCTGCAGTGCGGTGATGAAAACAACTGTGCCCTGCCAGCAGACTGGCGCAAGGGTGGCGACGTCATCATTCCGCCCTCCATCTCCAACGAGGATGCCAAGGGAATGTTCCCGAACGGCTGGAATGAGATTCGTCCCTACCTCCGCACCACCAAGCTGTAATCGCGTTCGCGGAGTAAAAAAAGCGCCTGCTGGTTGGCAGGCGTGTTCTTTTCCAGGAGGAAACGACGATGAAACATCTGGTATTTGCTTTGTTAACAGCCTTTGTCTTCGGTGCTAACGCCTATGCCGAAGATGCCCTGTCTCTCACGCCTCAGCAGACCTACGACATGGTCCAGGAAAAGGGGGATGAGATTCTTTTTGTTGATGTCCGGGACCCGGTGGAAATCATGTTCATCGGCTACACAGACGTGATCGACAAAAACATTCCGTTCAAACTTGTGGACCGCTCTGAATTCCTGGCTGACAAGGGCCGGTTCGCCATGAACACCAATCCCGATTTCGCGGCGGACGTGGAAAAGGCACTCGAGGAAAAAGGGCTCAGCAAGGACGCTCTGATTATTACCATGTGCCGTTCAGGCTCCACCCGGGGCAAGCCCAGTGCGGAGTACCTGCTGGAGCGCGGATTCACCAATGTGAAGTATATTGATAATGGCTTTCAGGGCGGCGGCGCCAAAGAAGGCAAGAAAGAGGGCATGAGAATTGTCAGTGGCTGGCAGAACGACGGCCTGCCCTGGTCAATGAACCTGAACCCGGAAAAAATCTATCGTCCCTAGTGTTCCTTGGACACTAGTCCTCAATACAGATTGCCCGGCGCTGCACAGCCCGGGCAGTTCTCCACACCAGCATCCCTATCAGCAGTGTAAGCAGCGCCAGAAAGATGGCCACGTAATAGAGAATACGGGCGAAGGCATCCATCTCGCCGGCAGAGTCTGATGGAACAGCATGCGGTAGAAAATAATGGTAAGTAACACCAGCCAGAATATCAGGCCGACACTGAAGAAAAACCATGAAATCTCCGGTGACGCATGCCTGACGCCAGCAACCGGCACGAGGATGTTACCAACAACCGGGATAAACCAGGCTGGATTCAGGTGGTCAACCTCGAAATGGGTCTGGTGCATCCATACCGAAAGCACATGAAGAGTGAACGCCAGATGAAGAGAAGCGCCTGCGGCCCAACAAACCAGAGAAAGCGCATGACTATAGGGCAGCAGAGCCACACTGATGAGGATCAGGCCGATGGAGACAGTGGGGAAGAAGTTGAGCTTTATCGGGTGTGAATATTCCGCTTTGACCTGATTCGGGTATTTCAGAATCTTCGTCAGGTATAAAGCCAGTAGAATCACGAAGGTAACAATCGTTAACCCCAGCAGGACAACGCTGGGCCGGACAGGGAGTGCAAAGAGTGGTTCTGCGTGGTGCCAGGCAACCGTGAATCCTGTCATCCCCATGATTACCGCAAATCAGGACACCGGGAAATTCTGCAGTCGTGAGGGCTTCACCTCGGTCATCTACTCACCTCTGGTTATTTGCTGAACGAAGCATGCCCGGACAAATTGCCCGGGCATGCTGCCAGACAGAATCAGAACGTGAACGTACGCATGCCCGGATTCAGCATCTGGTCTGCCATTTCCGGCGGCATGGCAACGCCAACACCGTCAATCAGGTCGTCCTTATCATAGTCGCTGTTGGGGAGATACAGTGCACAGACTTTCGCCTCACCTCCGTTCTTGAGCAGGCCACGGAGCATCTGCCCGGGCGTTACATCTTTTGGCTTGAGTGCCGGTGCTTCATAGGATTTCAGGGCCATATCACCGGCTTTGTCGCACAGAAGCACGTTCACTTTGGCACCTTTTTCGGCCATGGTATTGGACAGCACCATTGCCATGCCCTGGGTTTGCAGGGAGTCGCTGGAGAGGATAACCAGCACTTCTTCAACGGCATCCTTGTGGTTATCAGCATGAGCGCTGAATGGCGCAACCGCAATCAGTGTGGCAATGGCCAGGGCTTTCAGGGATTTGATCATGGAAAGAACTCCTTTTTGGGTTGATCGGTAAACCTCATCGCCACAGTAGCGTGACCATGTGGACCCTTCTGTGACAAAGTCACTTTCAGTCTGAAATGCGCTTTTTTTCACAAAAAAGCCGGGCGCTTCAGGCCCGGCAACGGGGTTTCATTTCTCAGTCCGGGATCATTCCCAGGCGGCACCTTCAAGAGCGTCCAGTGGAATCTTCAGGTAACGCGTGCCATTGGCTTCCGGCTCAGGCAGCCTCCCGCCACGGGTATTTACCTGAAGGGCGTGGAGGATCAGCTTGGGCATGGGGAGCTCGCTGTCGCGTTTGTTGCGCAACTTCACATACTGCTCTTCCGTGGTGTTGGCCAGGTGTCTGTTTGCCTGTTTCTGCTCGCGCACGGTGCTTTCCCATTCAGGTTCACGGCCGCCGGGCATGTAGTCGTGGCCGGTGAACAGTCGGGTATCCTCCGGCAGGGCCAGTATGCCCTGGATTGACTCCCACAACTGATGCGCATCGCCACCGGGAAAATCGGCCCGGGCAGTGCCGAAATCGGGCTGGAAAAGGGTGTCGTGTACAAAGGCTGCGTCGCCAATCACATAGGTGACGGATGCAAGGGTATGCCCGGGAGAGAATATCACCCGCCCGTGCAGGTTCCCGACGCGGAATTCATCGCCGGCACGGAACAGATGGTCCCACTGGGAACCGTCTGCCGGAAACTCCGGCCAGTTGTAGATGTCCTTCCAGAGTTCCTGAACCCCGGTCACGTAGCCCCCGATAGCAGTGGGGGCGCCGGTTTCCTCCTTGAGGTATTGGGCGGCAGAGAAATGGTCGGCGTGGGGATGGGTGTCGAGAATCCACTGTACCGACAGGCCCTGTGCATCAATGTACTTCAGGAGCTCATCAGCGTGATGCGTGGCCGTTGCGCCGGACTTTTCATCATAGTCCAGTACCGGGTCGATGATGGCACACTGCCTGGTGTCAGGATCGCTGACCACATACTGAACGCTGAATGTACGAGGGTCGAAAAAGCCTGCCACATCAGGTGTGCCTGCTTCGGTTGCGGGGGAATTCTGAAATCTGTTCATGAGCGCGTCCTCCTCGTTGCCTGAAAGCGCTGTAGGCTTGCTTTATAGTTATTAGCATATAGCTATAGGTTTTATCTTTCTAATTGTCCCGTTAAATGTGATTAATGCAGAAAAGCTATAAATAACTAACCGATGATCGGAAATATCTAAATCTATGACTGAGAAGTAGAGCGCGAGATTTCAATATGAATAAATAGTCTAACGATAGAACCAAATGTTTGGTAGGCTTTAATATATCTCAATCGCCACAGACTCCAAACAAAGACAAGAGGTTCGAGGCATGATCAGCAATACAACAACGCCCCAGAGTGAACTCAAAACGCATACGGTTGTGATCGTAGGTGGCGGAGCTGCCGGCATTTCCGTAGCGGCCAGCATTTACAAGCGTGATCGTAATCTCGACATAGCCATCATCGAGCCTGCCGGCAAACATCATTACCAGCCCGGCTGGACCATGGTCGGGGGTGGTGTTTTCCGGCCGGAAGTGACTTCCAGACCCATGTCGGAAGTGATGCCGGAATTCGTTTCCTGGTATCAGAAAGCAGTAGCAGCAGTGGATCAGGACCGTAACCAGATCAAGCTGGACGATGGCTCGGCCATACAGTACGAGATGCTGGTTCTGGCTCCGGGGCTGGAACTTTACTGGGGCGGCATTGAGGGGCTGGAGGCCGCACTGGGCTCCAACGGCGTAACCTCGAACTATCGTGAGGGCATGGCCAGTTACACCTGGGATATGGTTCAGAATCTCAAACAGGGTACGGCCCTTTTTACCCAGCCGCCCATGCCCATCAAGTGTGCCGGCGCACCCCAGAAAGCCATGTACCTGTCGTCCGATTATTGGCTCAGGCACGGCGTGCTGAAAAATCTGGACATCCAGTTTCACAACGCCGGAGCAGTCCTGTTTGGCGTTGCCGACTATGTGCCGGCACTGGAAGCCTACATTGAAAAGTATGGCATCGATGTGAACTTCCAGAGCACCCTGGTTTCCGTTAATGGCCCTGCGCAGACCGCCGTATTCCGAAGCTCCGACGCCGACGGCAACAGCCAGGACCGCGAAGTCGGCTTCGATATGCTGCACGCTGTACCACCCCAGCGTGCTCCGCAGTTCATCCGCGAATCCGCACTGGCCAACGAAAACGGCTGGCTGGACCTGGCGGATGACACTCTGCGCCACAAAACCTTCTCCAACATCTTTGGCCTTGGTGATGTCAGCGGAACCGGCAATGCCAAGACCGCAGCGGCGGTTCGCAAACAGGCGCCGGTAGTGGCAGAAAACCTGATCGCCAGCCTGCGCAATGAACCGCTGCGTGCGGCCTATCTTGGCTATGGTTCTTGCCCACTGACGGTGGAAAACGGCAAGATCGTGCTGGCGGAGTTCGGCTACGGCGGCGTCCTGCAGCCGAGCTTCCCCAAATGGATCAATGACGGCACCAAAGCTACCAGGGCGGCCTGGTTCCTGAAGGCCAAGCAGCTGCCTGCGCTATACTGGCACGGTATGCTGAAAGGACACGAGTGGCTTGCAAAGCCAGCGGTTCGTTCAACCACTGACTGACGTGGTCTCGCCGGGGAGTGGCCCCAACCACGGAAAAGGGGCAATGACATGTGCGGCCGGTTTAACGTAAGTGACGATTCCCTGGTGCAGGGGCTGCTGGAGGAGCTTGGAATTCCTCTCAGTATAGAGCCCCGGGTAAACATCGCCCCGGGTGCAAATGCCCGGGTGGTTTACGAAACCTCGCAGGGCCGCAATCTGGAAGATGCCATCTGGTCACTGCTCATTGAGCCAAAACCCGATGGCAGCGGATATCGGCCCTCACCGAAATACAGCACCTTCAACGCCCGTGCCGGAAGTCTGGGGACCAGCCCGCTCTGGAAACAGCGCTTTCACTCCCAGCGGGCCATCATCCCGGCCAGTGCCTTCCACGAATGGACCGGAGAGAAAGGCCGCAAAAAGTGCTACAACATCCATCCCGTTAACAGCGCTATTGCTTTTGCGGGCCTTTATGAACTCTGGGATTTCCGGGGCGATGTTGTGCCCTCGTTTACCATCGTTACCCTTCCGCCGCACCCCAGGTTCAGCCATATACATCCGAAGAGTATTCCGCTGATGCTCGGGCCGGAAGAGTTTGATATGTGGCTGGACCCGCATCTGACGAACACGGACCCGCTGCAGCATCTGCTCAAGACCCGAATCAGGGAACCGTTGCTGGTGGAACCGATAAAGTCACCGTTGAATCTTGAGAAAATGGGGCATGGGGAGGAGATTGCCGCGGACGAGACGTGATTCGGATCGGGACTGTCAGGCATAAAAAAGCCCCTGAATTCAGGGGCTTTTTTAGTTGGTTGGTGGAGACGGCGGGAATTGAACCCGCGTCCGCCAGTACTCAGCCTTGAGATCTACATGCTTAGCGTCTCTCTATTGGTTTAAGTTCAAGCGACCCGAGAGCCAGGGTGCAAGAACCGAGTTCTTTGAATCTTAGCCGTTAGCCAGTGAACTCTGGATAACGGAGCATCCCGTAAGCGATGACGTCCTGAGATGTTGCTTCCGGGCTACGGGCGACCCGGTCAGGACGACTAGCAGCTTACGCTGCTAGTGCGTAGTTTTCGTCGTTTGCGACTATTGCGTTGCAGCTTTGGATTAACGAGATTCGCTGCCATCTCGACATGCACCCAAGGGTTCGCCACCAGCGTCGAAGCCATGTCGTCCCCTTACTCACAGTATATGTGGCCCGTTTGCCGGACTTCAAGGTTTGTTTGTTGCAGTTTTGTGCGCCGGGCCCGGTAGTTGTACCTATCGGGCCTGGCTGGCCTTACGCGCACGGGCACCGCTCCGGCCTGCAAGAGCTAAGTGGCTCAGGGCCTGGAAGCTTTCCCGGAAGTGGCTCATTACCTCTTCCGGGTTGGCATGGATTGCCTTGTCGACCGTGATGCCGAACTGAACAGTACCGGCATAGCTTAAAATACTGATGCCAATGCCAATGCTGCCACTCTGGGGAACCCAGAACATGGGCTGGGTCAGTTTGCTGCCGGCGAGGTACAGGGCATCTTTGGGTCCCGGGACGTTTGTCAGCACCGCAGAGGCTTTCCTGCTCAAAAGCTCCAAAGCGCGCCGTTCCAGTATATCGGGGCCACGGCCGAACAGATCAAGGAGGCTATAGGTAACCTGAGCCTGGTAGGAGCGTTTGAGGCGGTTCATGTTTTCCTGTACCTGCCGGAAACACATGATGGGGTCCTGGACTTCTACAGGCAGCGTCACCAGAACCATGCCGAACTGGTTGCCGAGGGTTTCGATGGGCTGGTTCAGTGGCCGCAGGTTGAAAGGCACGGCTACCCGGATCCCGCATTCCGGGATGGGTTCCCTGTTGGCAGCGAAATGCCGCTGCAGGGCGCCCGTGGTGGCGTATAGCAGCGCGTCGTTGACGGTCCCTCCGAGTGCTTTGGCGCAAGCTTTCACTTCTTCGAGATCCAGCGGCTCGCCCCAGGAGACCTGTTTGCGCCCGGAAAGCGGGCTCTTGAGGTCGGTTTTGGGTTCGAACGGCGCCAGCCCCAGCTTGAGCAGGTCCATGGCAACACCGCCGGCAGAGGACGCCAGTTTCAGGGGGTAACTGGGCTCTTCGCGCATGGAATGAAGAAACAGCCTGGCCTGATCTGTTGCAGCATGGGTGCTGTCCACCAGTCTGTGGAGCGTGCGCTGGAGTGTCGAGGCTGCCTTGTGGCTGGACCGTGGCTTGGTCGCTACCCGCTTCAGTCTGGGTTCCGGGGTTTTGTCGGTAAGCGAGAGCATTACCCGCACCAGGGATATGCCATCGGCAATGCAGTGATGGATTCTAACCACCAGGGCGCTGCCACCCTCGTAATTGTCGATGTAGTGCATTTGCCAGAGCGGCCGGCGGAAATCCAGTGAGGTACTGTTCAGGTCGCTGGCCAGTTTCTGCAGTTCGGCCTTGTCGGCCTTTCCCGGCAGGGCAATCTGGTGAAGGTGGTTGTCCAGATGAAACAGGGGATCATCCTGCCAGTAGGCGCGGTCGCCCTGATCGACCACTCGCTGGCGAAATCGCTCAAAGTAGAGGAAGCGCTCTTCGAGTGTCCGTTTCAGGCGGTTGATGGAAATCGGCTGATCCAGGGTCAGTACCCCACAGATCATCATCGGATTTTCCGGTGTGTCCATGCGCAGCCATGCGCGGTCAACAGCAGACATGGGTATCTTTTTTGGTGACATAAGCTCTCCCTCTGCCATGCACCGGGACTCCCGAGTATAGGCCTGTTGGAATTCTTAACAAAGAGGGTGAGTATGCAACACACCGGCCCATGCTGCCCATGACCGGTGTCAGGTATTGTGCAATTTTTAATGGGCCGTGATCAGGTTATCGGTGGTGGTCAGAGGTTGGTGTCGCGCAGGATACGCTGCTTCTGCCGGTTCCAGTCCCGTTCCTTCTCGGTGGCGCGCTTGTCAAACAGCTTCTTGCCTTTCACCAGGGCAATTTCGCATTTTACCTTGTTCTTCTTCCAGTAGAGCGCCAGTGGGATGCAGGTGTAACCTGCCTGGTTGACCTTGCCAACAATCTTGCCGATTTCCTTGGCGTGCAATAGCAGTTTGCGGGTGCGTGTCGGGTCCGCAATGACGTGGGTAGACGCAGTGATCAATGGCGTAATGTGGGAGCCCAGCAGCCAGGCTTCACCATCCTTCAGCAGCACGTAGGCATCGGTCAGCTGCGCCTTGCCGGCACGCAGGGATTTCACTTCCCAGCCCAGCAGAGCCAGGCCGGCTTCGAAGCGTTCCTCGATGTGGTATTCGTGTTTTGCCTTTTTGTTAAGGGCAATGGTGGCGCTCGGAGCGCCGGGTTTCTTCTTGCTCATGAATCGATGATCCGGAGTCGCACAAGGAATTTGCCGGGCGTATTCATGCCGGAAAAGCGCGCATTGTAGCCTAGTAGTGCCAGACTGGTCACGAAATCGACGCGATTGGCTGTATCCTTGGTCGTACGGTTCGCAATTACTCCGCTACAATGTGCCCTCAGATGTCGTCAGGGAATGGAATGCCTACTCCATACGCAACTTCCATCGGGTCCTGGACCCGGCCAACCACCTTTTTCTGGGCTGCAACCGGGGCAACCTTTGGCCTGGCGAATGTGTGGCAGTTCCCTTATCTGGCCGGTAATCACGGTGGTGGGCTGTTCATTCTGCTTTACCTGGTATGTCTGGTACTGGTGACGCTCCCCCTGATGATTACCGAATCTGCCATGGGGCGTCATTCACGACATGGTCTGGTGCTGTCGCTGGATGGTTATGTGCGCAGTGCCCGGCGCTCCCGTTTGTGGGTGTGGGCCGGCAGGATGGGAATTCTTGCAGCACTTCTTGTGCTTTCCTTTACTGCCGTGTTCGGAGCCATTGCCCTGGCGTACGTGTTCTATGGCGCCATGGGCCGTTTCCTGGGCGCTGGCGAAGCACAGGCGGCGGCCACGCTCTCTGCGCTGGTCTCGGAACCGGAGGACTATCGCGTGTTCATGGCCTGGCACGGGTTCTTCCTGGTGCTGGTTATCTGGGTATCCATGCAGGGCGTGGTCGATGGAATCGAGCGGGCGGTTCGCGTGGTTGCACCGTTAATGCTGATCATGTTGCTGGCGCTTTTTGGACTGGCTGTCTGGAGTGGTGATTTCACCAGTGCCTCCGGTTTCATGCTCAGCTTCCACCCTGATGACGTAACAGCGGAGAGCGTGCAGGCTGCACTGTTTCACGCCTTCTTCACCCTGGGCCTGGGAATGGGGGTGTGGACGCTGTTTGGCGCCTATACGCCGGTTGGTACCCGGCTCAAGCGTTCGGTACTTGCAGTGGTGCTGATTGATACGCTGATCGCCATTGTTGCCGGCCTGGCGATTTACTCTCTTGTACCCGGGGGGCACTCCATGGAGGGAGAGCGTGGCTTTGGCCTGCTGTTCCTCTCCCTGCCCCTGGCATTGTCGGATCTGCCCGGCAGTCAGTTCGTGATTGCGGCGGTCTTCCTGTTGATTGTAATGATCGTATGGACAACCTCGCTGTCCCTGCTGGAACCGGTTGTCGGGTGGTTCCGGGAATGGACGGGCGCTCCCCGGGGGTGGTCGGTGTTCCTGATGGGCATGCTGGTATGGCTGGTTGGCCTCGTGACGCTGCTGTCCTTCAATGTCTGGTCCGAGCATCGCCTGGCCGGCGGCACGGTTTTCCGGTGGCTTGAGCTGGCGGCCGGCGGTTTGTTGATACCGCTGGTGAGTATCCTGATTGCGATATTTGCGGGCTGGTGTCTGACCCGTAACCTGACCTTTATCATACTGGGAAGGGCGCCGGGATTGTTCCGCAGGATATGGTTCTGGGTCATGCGGCTGGTGCTTCCCCTGGTGGTTGCATATGTCGGTATTCAGTACACGGCAGTGTCACTGGTTGCCATGTGCAATAACGGGAGTGTTGCTCCCTGGTGCGGCCCAGCGGATGTGGTGGCGACGGAATCAATACGCCCGGAAGGCTCTGACAAAAGCTCTCCGGAGGCAGGTAGCGACGAGCAGGGTGAAGCCGGCAATGGGGAAGGACGTGAAACTCCGCAAAGCGATGGCAAGAGTGAACAGGAGGGCGCCAATGGAAAGAATGGAGAGGAGGGTGGTCCCAATGACGACGAGATCCTTTATCATAGCGTCTGAGCCAGGCTAAATCCGGCAAGGCTCACCAGCATTATCCAATCAAGCATGTATCAAGCAGGACGTTTGCCTCTAATGCCCCATCAGATCGATAAAACCGCGCTGGTTATGCATCCGGCAAATCGCATGTTCCATCTGGTCAATGATGTAGCCCGCTATCCGGAATTCCTGCCCTGGTGTGCAGATACTGAAATACATGAAGAAACGGGCGAGCAGATTGTGGCGTCCATGGATATCGCCAGGGGTGGGGTTCGCCATCGTCTGACCACCTGCAACCAGTTGCTGTTGCCGGATACTATTGAAATGAGTCTGGTGGATGGTCCCTTCAGGAATCTGAGTGGCCGCTGGCATTTCAAATCTCTGGATGATAATGCCTGCAAGGTCATTCTGACCCTGGAGTTCGAGTTCTCCGGGTCTCTGTCACGAATGACGTTCGGCCCGGTATTCAGCCAGGCGGCGAATACCATGGTGGATGCTTTCTGCCGTCGTGCAGACGAGCTTTATCGAGGAGGTGTGGCTTGATCGATGTGGAAGTGGCGTTCGCCCGGCCAGACAGACAGGAAATAGTCCGGTTACAGGTCGAGGAAGGCACGACGGCGGTGGAAGCGGTGCGGGCTTCCGGCATCGACGCAATTTTTCCGGAAATTGATCCGGAAAAGGACGACATGGGTATCTTTGGCAAGGTGATCAAGAGTCCGTCTGCACACGAGTTGCGTCAGGGTGACCGGGTTGAAATATACCGGCCATTAAAGATCGATCCCAAGGAGGCCCGGCTTAACCGGGCAAAGAAGAAAACCTGAAGCAGATTCAGTATGCCGGGGTCTCTTCCAGCAGCTGCGCTTCGTAGTGGGAATACTGTTCGTCATCGTAATAGACGATAACCCGCTGCTCCTCGATGTCACCACCGCTGCGCTGGAAGGTATACACATAGTATTCCCGGGAAGGATCCGCCGGGTTGGTCATCAGGGGTGTTCCCAGCAGGGAATGAACCTGGCTGCGGGACATGCCCTCGGCCAGTGAAGTCAGCTCTTCGTCAGTAAGTACGTTTCCCTGTTGCACATTGATCTTGTACACACCTGGAAAGGCACAGCCAGTCATGATGAGAGTGAGAATGAGAGCTGTGATCTTTTGCATCGCCGGGGGAAATCCTCTATCTTGAAATCGCCTGCCAGGGGCAGGTGTGACACGGTCTGACCGTTAACATGCGGCTCCATCATACCGGAAGCCGTGAGGCACACCAAAGAGTGAATCGTAACATGTCATCCGAAAACACCGAATTGCGGAAAGTCGGTCTTAAAGTCACTCTGCCAAGAGTGAAAATTTTCAATATCCTGGAAAACTCCGAGGAACATCACCTCAGTGCAGAGGATGTCTACAAGAAGCTTCTGGAACAGGGTGATGACGTGGGCCTGGCAACTGTGTATCGGGTGCTCACCCAGTTTGAGGCTGCGGGCCTGGTTCTGCGCCATAACTTTGAGGGTGGCCACGCGGTATTCGAAATGGCGGGCGACGACCATCATGACCATATGGTCTGCACCCAGACCGGAGAAGTCATCGAGTTCGTTGACGACATCATCGAAGAGCGGCAACAGAAGATTGCCAAGGAGCGTGGTTATGAGATCGTCGACCACAGCCTGATTCTCTACGTCAAACCAATCAAGTCCTGAGTCGCGGGGCGGAATAGAAAAAAGGGGCGGGTGTTGAGCCCGCCCCAAAAACTCTCAGGATCGAGAGGGGAATACCTTACGAATCTGCGACTCCTCAGTGGTGCGTTGCCTGGCCCTTGGTGAACATTTCATGGGCGTGGGCAATGGTATGCTCCGTCATATCAACGCCGCCCAACATCCGCGCCACTTCGCTTACTCTGCCATCTTCGTCGAGTGGCTCGATCTTCGAGTAAGTAGCGTCTGCTTCCGTGAACTTGCTGACAAACAGGTGCTGGTGGCATTGCGCCGCCACTTGCGCCAGGTGGGTCACACACAGAACCTGGCCATTATCTCCCAGGCTTCTGAGCAGTCGACCAACCACCTCAGCGGTTCCACCACCAATGCCGACATCTACCTCATCAAACACCAGGGTTGGTGTGGTGGATGTCTGTGCAACCACCACCTGAATAGCCAGGCTGATGCGGGACAGTTCTCCGCCGGAAGCAACCTTGGCCAACGGCCGTGCAGGCTGTCCGGGGTTGGCGCTGACCAGGAATTCGATATCTTCCAGGCCATGGGGTGCAGGCTCCTCATCCTTGTTGCGGCTCAGATGGGTAACGAACTGTACGGCCGGCATACTCAGCTGGGCCAACTCTTCAGCAATCCGCCGGTCCAGCTTGGCAGCCGCCTGCTGCCGGGCCTCTGACAGTTGTGTGGCCAGTCCGTTAAACAGGCCAAGCTGTTCGTCCAGCTCTGCTTCCAGCTTTTCAATGCTGCCTTCGCCATCGTCCAGGGAAGCCAGCTCTGCAGTGAGGGAGCGGTGGAACTCAGGCAGGGTTTCCGGAGTTATGCGGTGTTTGCGTGCCATCTGGTAAATCGAACTCAGGCGCTCTTCCACCTCCGCCAGCCTGGCCGGATCTGCGTCGTAATCTTCCACGAAGTGGCGCAGGTTATCTCCTGCTTCGGTAATCTGGATCTGGGCCTCGTTCAACATCTGGACGGTTTCAGCCAGTGCCGGCACCTCTACAGGCAGCTGTTCCAGTTGCTGAAGCGCCTGCCTGACAAGGTTTGCTGCACTGTTGTCATCTTCCGTGCATAGCAGGGTGGCCTGGTGGCTGCTGTGCAGTACGGCGTCGGCGTGGCTGAGCTGTTCCTGTTCTTTCTCCAGTTGCTCCTGCTCGCCCTCTTGAAGGGCCAGGCGGTCCAGTTCTTCCACCTGATATCTCAGCAGTTGCAGGCGGGCTTCGGCCTCGTCGGCGTTCTGGCGACGTTCGGCCAGGCGCTGATGGGTTCTGTGCCAGATTTTCCAGGCTTCTCTGGTCTGATCTGCCAGCGCATCCACGCCGGCGAACTCGTCCAGCAGTTTGCGGTGGGTTTCCTTGCGAAGCAGGGACTGGTGCTGATGTTGGCTGTGGATATCCATCAGCGTGCTCCCCAGGTCTTTCAGGTGCGCCAGCGGGCAGGGCTGGCCGTTGATATAGGCGCGGGAGCGGCCGTCCTTGCTGATGACGCGGCGCAGTATGCACTCATGGTCATCATCCAGTTCGTGATCTTCGAGCCATTGCCTGGCTTCCGCAATTGCGGAAACATCAAAGGTGGCGGTGATATCTGCACGTTTGGCTCCGTGCCGCACGGCGCCGGCATCGGCACGGCCGCCCATGGCGAGGCCCAGGGCATCCAGCACTATGGATTTGCCGGCACCGGTTTCCCCGGTAAGGGCCGTCATCCCCTTTGCAAACTGAAGTTCAACCCGTTCGGCAATGGCGTAATTGGAGACGGTGAGTTGTGTGAGCATGCAGATATCCTCCGCTCGTTTCCTGAATACTGTTAATTCATACAGTGACTGTGAATATATACAGGGATTTATCGGTTTGCAAACATCGTCCGTAGAATTTGTGAACGAATGATGGCCTCAACGGTTGAAACATTCTTTGCGGGCCCCATATCCGTTCGCAAACACGTTTTTCCCGGTTTTGTATGACCGGGAGCCATAGTTAACCGGCCGCTGTTATGGCCGTCGACGACCAAGCAGGAGTTGCCATGAGCGCTGACGAGAAGCGTAACGAACAGGTTGAGGAAGAGCTGAAGGGCAAGGCCGAAGCGGCCGCACAGGAAAATGGTGCTGCTGACGATGCCGCGGAGAACTCTTCCGAAGGCGAGATTGAGGCGCTTAAGGCGCAGGCGCAGGAGTTCCAGGAACAGATGCTGCGCTCGCAGGCAGAGATGCAGAACGTCCGCCGGCGCGCCGAGATTGACGTCGAAAAAGCTCATAAATTTGCGCTGGAGAAGTTTGTAAAGGAGCTTCTGCCGGTTGCTGACAGCCTCGAAAAGGCTGTAGAAAGCACCGAAGGGCACGAGGATGCCGGTGAGCTTGTGGCGTCCATCCGTGAAGGTGTCGAGATGACCCTGAACCTGTTTATGAACAGTCTCAGGAAATTCAATGTCGAGCAGCTCAACCCGGTGGGTGAGCCGTTCGATCCCCAGCAGCATGAGGCCATGTCCATGGTGCCTGCGCCCGATGCGGAACCTAACAGCGTCGTGGCCGTGGTCCAGAAGGGCTACATGCTGAATGAACGGCTGGTTCGCCCCGCGATGGTGGTGGTTGCCAAGGCCGAGGATGCACCAAAAATCGACGAACAGGCTTGAAAAGCAGATTAACGCGCCAATATAGCCAGTAAACAGGCAGCGCACCGGGGCTCCCGGAACAGCTTTGAAAATAGTCAGAACTGAATTGAACAATCGAATTGGAGTGTTTACATGAGCAAGATCATTGGTATCGACCTGGGAACCACGAACTCCTGTGTTGCCATCATGGATGGCGACAAGGTCAAGGTTATCGAGAACGCCGAGGGTGATCGCACCACCCCGTCCATCGTGGCTTACACCGAAGACGGTGAAACCCTGGTAGGTCAGTCTGCCAAGCGTCAGGCGGTCACCAACCCGAACAACACCCTGTACGCCATCAAGCGTCTGATCGGTCGTCGTTTTGAAGATGACGTGGTCCAGAAAGACATCAAGATGGTGCCCTACAAGATCACCAAGGCAGACAATGGCGATGCCTGGGTAGAAGTGAAGGGTGAGAAGATGGCGCCCCCGCAGGTGTCCGCGGAAATCATCAAGAAGATGAAGAAAACCGCTGAAGATTACCTGGGTGAGAAAGTGACCGAAGCGGTTATTACCGTGCCGGCCTACTTCAATGACAGCCAGCGTCAGGCCACCAAGGACGCCGGCAAGATTGCCGGTCTGGATGTGAAGCGCATCATCAACGAGCCGACCGCTGCAGCCCTGGCCTATGGTCTGGACAAGAAGAGCGGCGATCGTACCGTGGCTGTTTATGACCTGGGTGGTGGTACCTTCGATATCTCCATCATCGAGATTGCCGACGTGGACGGTGAGCACCAGTTCGAAGTACTGGCCACCAACGGCGACACCTTCCTCGGTGGTGAAGACTTCGACATGAAGCTGATCGAATACCTTGCTGATCAGTTCAAGAAAGACAGCGGTATCGATCTGCGCGGTGACTCGCTGGCCATGCAGCGCCTGAAGGAAGCTGCCGAGAAGGCCAAGATTGAGTTGTCCAGCAGTCAGCAGACCGACGTCAACCTGCCGTATGTAACGGCGGACGCCAGCGGTCCCAAGCATATGAACGTGAAGGTGACCCGCGCCAAGCTCGAGTCACTGGTTGAAGAGCTGGTTGAGCGCAGTCTCGCACCATGCCGCACCGCGCTGGAAGACTCCGGTGCCAAGATCGGCGAAATCGACGAGGTAATCCTGGTCGGTGGTCAGACTCGTATGCCGATGGTTCAGGAGAAGGTGAAGAACTTCTTCGGCAAGGAAGCGCGCAAAGACGTGAACCCGGACGAAGCCGTAGCCATGGGTGCAGCCATTCAGGCAGCCGTGCTTTCCGGTGATGTCAAGGATGTACTGCTTCTGGACGTAACCCCGCTGACCCTGGGTATCGAAACCATGGGTGGTGTGGCTACGCCGCTGATCGACAAGAACACCACGATCCCGACCAAGAAGTCGCAGACGTTCTCCACTGCGGATGACAACCAGACTGCCGTGACCATTCACGTAGTCCAGGGTGAGCGTAAGCAGGCGGCTCAGAACAAGTCACTGGGTCGGTTTGACCTGGCTGACATTCCGCCGGCACCCCGTGGTACGCCGCAGATCGAAGTCACTTTCGATATCGATGCCAACGGCATCCTGAACGTGTCTGCCAAAGACAAGGCGACCGGTAAGGAGCAGTCTATCGTTATCAAGGCCTCTTCCGGCCTGAATGACGACGAAATCGAGAAGATGGTCCGCGATGCAGAGGCCAACGCCGATGAAGATCGCAAGTTCGAAGAGCTGGTTCAGGCCCGTAACCAGGGTGACGCGATGGTTCACACCGTGCGCAAGACCCTGGCCGATGCTGGCGACAAGGTAACTGACAGCGAGAAGGAGTCCATTGAGGCTTCCATCAAAGAGCTGGAAGAAGCCCTGGCCGGTTCCGACAAGGACGATATCGAGGCCAAGACCCAGAAGCTGACAGAAGCATCTTCCGAGCTGGCCCAGAAGATGTATGCGGACCAGGCAGAACAGGCGCAGCAAGCCGGAGGCGAAGAGAGTGCCCAGTCCGGTAAGAGCGACGACGCCGTTGATGCCGAGTTTGAAGAAGTCAAAGACGACGACAAGCGATAAAACTTAAGACCATCAGGCAGTTGGAAAACGCGGGAGCTCTCCCGCGTTTTCCTCGTTTTACCAACAGGGTTTTAGAGCATGGCCAAGCGCGATTATTACGAGATTCTCGGGGTCGCCCGGGAAGCGGATGAAAAAGAGATCAAGCGAGCCTACCGCAAGCTTGCGATGAAGTATCATCCAGACCGCAATCCAGACGATGAGGATGCCGACCACAAATTCAGGGAAGCGAGCGAGGCGTACGAAATACTGGCGGATTCATCCAAGCGTGCGGCCTACGACCAGTTTGGCCACGCCGGCGTTGATGGCTCAGCCGGTGGCGGATTCGGAGGCGGCGGTGGCGCCAGCTTCTCCGACATCTTTGGTGATGTGTTTGGCGATATCTTTGGTGGCGGTGGTCGCGGCCGCACTACCCGCGGTGCGGACCTGCGCTACACCCTGGAACTGGATCTTGAGGAAGCTGTAAAAGGCAAAACCGTCCAGATCCGCATCCCCGGCCATACCGAATGTGAAACCTGCGATGGCAGCGGCGCGGAAAAAGGTTCCCGTCCTGAAGCCTGTGGTACCTGTAACGGCATGGGGCAGGTCCGCATGCAGCAGGGTTTCTTCACTGTCCAGCAGGCATGCCCCACCTGCCGTGGTTCCGGCAAGGTTATCAAGAACCCTTGCAAGACCTGCCATGGTGCCGGTCGCGTTCAGGAAGAGAAGACGCTGTCGGTCAAGGTGCCACCTGGCGTAGACACCGGGGATCGCATCCGTCTCTCCGGCGAAGGCGAAGTGGGCGTTGACGGTGGTCCTCCGGGCGATCTGTATGTCCAGATTGCTGTTCGCGAGCACTCCATCTTCACCCGTGATGGCCGCAATCTCTATTGCGAAGTTCCCATCAGCATCGTGGACGCCGCCCTCGGCGGTGAGCTGGAAGTGCCCACCCTCGATGGCCGCGTGAAACTGAAAATTCCACCGGAAACCCAGACCGGCAAACTGTTCCGCCTGCGGAACAAGGGCGTTAGTCCTGTTCGTGGCGGGCCCTCCGGCGACCTGTTGTGTCGGGTTGTGGTGGAGACACCGGTCAATCTCACCAAGCGTCAGAAAGAGCTTCTCGAGGAATTCCAGTCAACCCTGGATAGCGGTGGCGGCAACCAGCATGGGCCACGGAAAAGCTCCTGGTTCGAGGGTGTGAAAAATTTCTTTGACGAAATGAAATTCTGAGGGCAGGTGACATGGGCGATACAAGGGTAGCGATCATCGGCGCAGCAGGGCGCATGGGCAAGGTGCTGATTGAAGCCGTTGACGGCACCGAAGGCCTGGAGCTTTCTGCCGCCATAGTCGAACCGGGCAGCAGTCTGATCGGTGCCGATGCCGGCGAAATGACCGGCATCGGCAAAACCGGCATCAAAATGGCCGGCAGCCTGGTCGAGGTGAAAGATGATTTCGACGTACTCGTTGACTTCACCTTCCCCGACCTGACCCTGGAAAACGCCGAATTCTGCAAAGCCAACGACAAGATGATCGTTATCGGCACCACCGGCCTCACCGACGCCGAGAAAGAACAGCTCGCCCTGGCCGCCGAAAAGACCCCGATGGTCTTTGCCCCGAATATGAGCGTGGGCGTCAATGTCACCCTTAATCTGCTGCGCACCGCTGCTGCGGCCCTGGGTGACGACTACGACGTGGAGATCATCGAGGCTCACCATCGCCACAAGAAAGACGCACCTTCGGGAACCGCTCTGCGCATGGGTGAAGTGGTTGCCGATGCTCTTGGGCGCGATCTGAAAGAGTGTGCCGTATACGGTCGTGAAGGCTTTACCGGCGAACGTACCCGCAAGGAAATCGGTTTTGAAACCATCCGAGCAGGGGACGTAGTGGGTGATCACACGGTTATGTTTGCCACCGAGGGTGAGCGCATCGAGATTACCCACAAGGCCAGTAGCCGGATGACGTTTGCCAAGGGGGCGATGCGAGCAGCGTTGTGGTTGGATGGTAAGCCAGCCGGGTTGTATGACATGCAGGATGTTTTGGGGTTGAAGTAGGTTGTAATGAACATGGACACAAAGCCCCATATTTCTTACAATGACGCGGTTTAACTGCACCAAGCGTAGCTTTGACAACGCTCTATAGAAAAAGCGGGACGGAGTTCAACTCCCTCTCGCTTTTTTGCGACCTGAATTTGCGCTTGCGTTCCTGTTCGTGACGAACCTGTACGCCACTCGATGAGGATACAAGCCTTGAGTACACCAGCCATCCTTGCACTCGCAGACGGAAGCCTGTTTTACGGCACCGCCATTGGCGCTGAAGGGGAAACCAGCGGCGAAGTGGTGTTCAACACCGCCATGACCGGTTACCAGGAAATCCTGACCGACCCGTCCTACTCCCGCCAGATTGTCACTCTCACGTACCCCCACATCGGCAATACCGGTGTCAACGAAGAAGACATCGAATCCGATCGCGTCCAGGCCGCCGGCCTGATTATCCGCGACCTGCCGCTGATGGTGAGCAGCTGGCGCAGCACCGGTTCGCTGCAGGATTACCTGCGGGACAATAACATAGTAGGCATTGCTGACATCGACACCCGCCGCCTCACCCGCATCCTGCGGGATAAGGGCTCCCAGAACGGTGCCGTGGTTGCCGGCACAGACGTCACTGCAGAGAGAGCGCTGGAGCTGGCCAACGCTTTCCCGGGCCTCAAGGGCATGGACCTGGCGAAGGAAGTGACCTCAGAGAAAGCCTGGACCTGGAGCCAGAGCGAGTGGGATATCGAAAGCGGCTACGGCGAGCGCACCGAATCGAAGTTCAAAGTTGTTGCCTGGGATTATGGCGTGAAGTTCAACATTCTGCGCATGCTGGCGGGCCGTGGCTGCGATATCACCGTAGTGCCCGCCCGGACGCCCGCATCGGAAGTGCTGGCGATGAACCCGGATGGTATTTTTCTTTCCAACGGCCCCGGCGATCCGGAACCCTGCGACTATGCCATCAAGGCCATCCGCGAAGTGCTGGAAACCGAAATACCGGTGTTCGGCATCTGCCTGGGTCATCAGTTGCTGGCTCTGGCCAGTGGTGCGAAGTCCGTCAAGATGGGCCACGGCCACCACGGAGCCAACCATCCTGTCCAGAACCTCAAGGACGGCACGGTGATGATTACCAGCCAGAACCACGGGTTTGCGGTGGATGAAGCCAGCCTGCCGGACAATCTGGAGGCTACCCATAAGTCCCTGTTTGATGATTCCCTGCAGGGTATTCGCCGCACCGACAAGCCGGCCTTCAGTTTCCAGGGGCATCCGGAAGCCAGCCCCGGACCCCACGATGTGGCGCCGCTGTTTGATGAATTTATTCGCCTGATGGAGGCACGTTGATGCCAAAGCGTACCGACATTAAAAGCATTCTGATCCTTGGCGCCGGCCCCATTGTGATCGGTCAGGCGTGCGAGTTTGACTACTCCGGAGCCCAGGCCTGCAAGGCCCTGCGGGAAGAGGGGTACCGGGTTATCCTGGTCAACTCAAACCCGGCTACCATTATGACGGACCCGGTCATGGCCGATGCCACCTACATCGAGCCGATTACCTGGAAAACTGTCGAGAAGATCATCGAGAAAGAGAAGCCGGATGCGCTACTGCCCACCATGGGCGGCCAGACCGCGCTGAACTGCGCGCTCGATCTGGAGAGACACGGCATCCTGGAAAAGCACGGCGTGGAAATGATCGGTGCCAACGCCGATACCATCGACAAGGCTGAGGACCGTGACCGCTTCGACAAGGCCATGAAGAAGATCGGCCTTGAGTGCCCCCGCGCCACCATCGCCCACTCCATGGCCGAAGCCTGGGAAGTGGCCGACGACATCGGGTTCCCCTGCATCATCCGCCCGTCGTTTACCATGGGCGGCTCCGGTGGCGGTATTGCCTATAACCGCGACGAATTCGAGGAAATCTGTACCCGTGGCCTGGATCTGTCTCCTACCAACGAGCTGCTCATTGATGAGTCCCTGATCGGCTGGAAAGAGTACGAGATGGAAGTTGTTCGCGACAAGAATGACAACTGCATCATCGTCTGCGCCATTGAGAACTTCGACGCCATGGGCGTGCACACCGGCGACTCCATTACCGTGGCTCCGGCCCAGACCCTCACCGATAAGGAATACCAGATCATGCGGAACGCCTCACTGGCGGTGCTGCGTGAGATCGGTGTGGAAACCGGCGGCTCCAACGTGCAGTTCGGTGTCAATCCGGATACCGGCCGTGTTGTGGTTATCGAAATGAACCCGCGGGTATCCCGTTCCTCGGCCCTGGCCTCCAAGGCAACGGGTTTTCCCATCGCCAAGGTGGCGGCCAAACTGGCGGTAGGCTATACCCTCGATGAACTGCGCAACGAAATTACCGGTGGTGTTACCCCGGCCTCGTTCGAGCCCAGCATCGACTACGTGGTTACCAAGATCCCGCGCTTTACCTTCGAAAAGTTCCCTCAGGCGGATGCCCGGCTAACCACCCAGATGAAATCCGTGGGTGAGGTGATGGCCATTGGCCGTACCTTCCAGGAGTCTCTGCAGAAAGCCATGCGTGGCCTGGAAGTGGGGTCTGATGGCTTTGAAGAGAAGGTGGATCTGACCACCACCGACGGCCAGGAAACC
Organism: Marinobacter sp.; assembly: GCF_041686475.1. Classification (GTDB taxonomy): domain Bacteria; phylum Pseudomonadota; class Gammaproteobacteria; order Pseudomonadales; family Oleiphilaceae; genus Marinobacter. Next base: position 29,758 of record NZ_JAWLDU010000005.1, on the reverse strand, counting down.
CTTACCCAGGAGCTGAATGTGCCGGGCGCCGAGCGCCTGTGGTACATTGGCGATGCCTTCCGCGCCGGCATGTCCGTGGATGATGTGTTCCGTAACACCCACGTGGACCCCTGGTACCTGGTGCAGATCGAAGACCTGATCAAAGAGGAGAATACCCTCAAGTCTGCCGGTATGGCCGATATTGACCGGAACACCATGTTCCGCCTCAAGCGCAAGGGTTTCTCCGACGCCCGTCTGGCGAGGCTGCTGGGTATCTCGGAAGTCAGTCTGCGCAAGCTGCGCCACGATCTGAATATCCGTCCGGTTTACAAGCGGGTAGACACCTGTGCGGCTGAGTTTGCTTCCTCCACGGCCTACATGTACTCATCCTATGAGGAAGAGTGCGAGGCGGACGCCTCTGACCGCGAGAAGATCGTGGTTATCGGTGGCGGCCCCAACCGCATCGGCCAGGGGATCGAGTTTGATTACTGCTGTGTTCATGCCGCCCTCGCCATGCGCGACGATGGCTATGAAACCATCATGATCAACTGCAACCCGGAAACGGTTTCCACCGACTACGACACTTCCGATCGTCTGTACTTCGAGCCGATTACCCTGGAAGACGTACTCGAGATCATCAACGTCGAAAAGCCCAGGGGTGTGATTGTCCAGTACGGCGGCCAGACCCCGCTGAAACTGGCCCGCGGCCTGGAAGCGGCCGGCGTACCCATTATCGGTACCAGCCCGGACGCCATTGACCGTGCCGAAGACCGCGAGCGTTTCCAGCAGATGATCGGCCGTCTTGGCCTGATTCAGCCTGAAAATGCCACCGTTCGCAGCCACGAAGAAGGTATTCTGGCAGCCCGGGAAATTGGCTATCCGCTGGTGGTCCGCCCGTCCTACGTACTGGGTGGCAGGGCCATGGAGATTGTCTACGACGAGGAGGAACTGGTCCGCTATATGCGCAATGCGGTGCTGGTTTCCAACGACAGCCCGGTATTGCTGGACCACTTCCTCAATGCTGCCATTGAGGTGGATATTGATGCCATCAGTGACGGCAAGGATGTGGTTATTGGCGGAATCATGCAGCACATTGAGCAGGCCGGCGTGCACTCCGGTGACTCCGCGTGCTCACTGCCACCTTACACGCTGCCGAAAAACGTGCAGGATGAAATGCGCGAAGCCGTGCGCAAGATGGCGATCGAGCTGGATGTTATCGGACTGATGAACGTTCAGTTGGCCTGGCAGGACGGCCGGATTTACGTGATTGAGGTAAATCCCCGGGCGTCCCGTACGGTTCCGTTTGTTTCCAAGGCTATCGGTGTGTCCCTGGCAAAGGTGGCGGCACGGGTCATGGCTGGCAAATCGCTGGCAGAGCAGGGGTTCACCCGGGAGATTGTGCCAACCCATTATTCCGTCAAGGAGTCGGTGTTCCCGTTCAACAAGTTCCCGGCGGTGGATCCGATCCTGGGGCCGGAAATGAAGTCCACCGGTGAGGTGATGGGCATCGGCGACAGCTTCGACGAGGCTTTTGCCAAGGCGGCCCTCGCTTCTGGTGAGCGTCTGCCGGTCCAGGGCACGGCGTTCATGTCAGTCCGCGATGTCGACAAGCCCGGCGCTGCCAAAGTAGCCCAGGATCTGGTCGACGCCGGTTTCAAGGTTATTGCTACCACCGGCACTGCCAGGGCCCTGAAAGAAGCGGGCATCACGGTTGACCGGGTAAACAAGGTTCGGGAAGGTCGTCCGCACATTGTGGACGCCATCAAGAATGGTCAGGTTCAGCTGATCATCAACACTACCGAAGGACGTAAGGCGATTTCCGATTCGGCACAGATTCGCCAGTCGGCCTTGCAGTCCAAGGTAACCTACACAACGACACTGGCGGGCGGCGAAGCATTCTGTCGGGCGATCAAGTTCGGCCCTGAGCGCACTGTACGCCGCCTTCAGGATCTCCACGCAGGAACGTAAGACTATGGCTGACAGAGTACCCATGACAAAGGCGGGCGAAACCCGCCTGCGCGAGGAGCTTCAGAAACTGAAGTCCGAAGATCGTCCCCGGGTGATCGCGGCTATTTCCGACGCCCGAGAACACGGCGATCTGAAAGAGAATGCGGAATATCATGCCGCCCGGGAGCAGCAGAGCTTCATCGAGGGCCGCATACAGGAAATCGAGGGCAAGCTGTCCGCGGCACAGGTCATCGATGTCAACACCATCGAGAACACCGGCAAGGTGATATTTGGTACCACTGTGCGCCTGCTAAACGTTGATACCGAAGAGCAGGTCACTTACCAGATTGTCGGTGAAGACGAGGCGGACATCAAGGCTGGCAAGCTGTCGATTTCTTCGCCCATTGCCCGGGCACTGGTTGGCAAGAGCGAGGGTGATGTGGTTGCAATCCGGGTGCCGTCGGGCACCGTCGAGTATGAAATCGAGCAGGTAGACCACATCTGAGGCGCAGCCTGCCCCGCATAAAAAGCCGGCAGGGATTTACCTGCCGGCTTTTTGCTTTTCATGCCTGTCCGGCCAGAGGATCAGTGCTTCTGGCGCAGCAGGTTGGAGAGCTTCGGGTTGGGCTTTTTAGCCCGGCGCATGATCACGGCGATCTTGCCGATGGTCTGAACCAGTTCGGCGCCTGACGCCTCGCACAGTGCGGCTACTGCTTCCTGGCGGGCTTCGCGATCCTGGCTTGCCACCTTGACCTTGATCAGCTCGTGGTCGTTCAGAGCGCGCTCAAGCTCTTCCTGAAGCCCTTCGGTCAGGCCCTTGTCGCCAACAATGATGACCGGCTTCAGGTTGTGGGCGATGCCCCGGTATTCCCGGCGCTGTTCTGGCGAAAGACTCATTATGTAATCTCTTTATGGATGCTATTAACAAAAGGTCAGCGGCGAAACGACTGACGATTCCGTATAATTGCGGGATTGTAACAGATCCTTTGGCCGGTGAAATGGCAGTTACCACGTATCCCGGCCTGATGCGTAACGTTTACTGGAGGTAGGTTTGGCCCGTTCGAAAACCAGCGATCGCTGGCTGAAGGAACATTTCGACGACGTCTGGGTCAAAAAGTCCCGTGAAGACGGTTATCGCTCCCGAGCCAGCTATAAGCTGATTGAGCTTGACGAGAAAGATCGGCTGTTCCGGCCTGGCCAGGTTGTTGTGGATCTGGGGGCGGCTCCTGGTGGCTGGTCCCAGGTGGCTGTCGAGCGGGTTGGCGACAAGGGCGTGGTTGTTGCCAGCGACATTCTGGACATGAGCCCGATCGCTGGCGTGGAGTTCGTTCAGGGGGATTTTACCGAGCAGTCGGCGCTGGATGAATTGCTGGAATTACTGGGTGATCGACGGGCCGATGTTGTAATTTCAGATATGGCACCCAACATGAGTGGTATGGCGGCAGTGGATATTCCCAACGCCATGGGCCTGGTGGAGCTGGCGCTGGATATGGCGCAGCAGGTATTGAAGCCGGGTGGCGTATTTGTCGCAAAGGTGTTTCAGGGAGAGGGTTTCGACGCCCTGCTGGCCGAGATGCGAACAAGTTTTGGCACCGTTGTCAGCAGGAAGCCTGACTCCTCCCGGGCAAGATCGAGGGAGATATATCAGGTGTGCAAGGGATTTAAGGGCTGACCCGCCCGCAGGTCGGAAGTGGTCGTGGGGATTGACGTCCCGGCAGTGGCCGATACGAATGGGCCGAATCTGGTGGACGGGCGTACAATTGGTGTAAGGTGTCAGAAAAGGCTTTCTCCTGACGGGGAGATCCTTCAATTCACAGGTGATGATCCTTGAACGATATGGCAAAAAATCTGGTTCTATGGCTAATTATAGCCGCCGTACTGCTGATGGTGTTTCAGAATTTCACTCCCACCACCAGCGGCCAACAGGTCAATTATTCGCAGTTCGTGGAAATGGTCCAGGACGGGCGGGTCCGTCAGGTAACCATTGACGGTCAGGAGGTTCAGGGTACCCGTGGTGACGGCTCCCAGTTCCAGACAATCAGGCCCCAGCTATCCGACGACAAGCTGATGGACGATCTGCTGGCAAACCAAGTGGAAGTCATTGGTAAGGAGCCGGAGCGTCAAAGTCTCTGGACTCAGCTACTGGTGGCAGCCTTCCCGATCCTGATTATCATCGCGCTGTTCGTGTTCTTCATGCGACAGATGCAAGGTGGTGGCGGTGGCAAAGGGCCGATGTCCTTTGGCAAGAGCAAGGCCCGCCTGATGAGTGAGGATCAGATCAAGACCACCTTTGGCGATGTGGCCGGTGTGGATGAGGCCAAGGAAGACGTGAAAGAGCTGGTGGATTTCCTGCGGGATCCCAGCAAGTTCCAGCGTCTTGGTGGTAGCATTCCCAAGGGCGTTCTTATGGTGGGTCAGCCGGGTACCGGTAAGACTCTCCTCGCCAAGGCGATTGCCGGCGAGGCCAAAGTGCCGTTCTTCTCGATTTCCGGTTCCGACTTCGTGGAAATGTTCGTGGGTGTGGGCGCGTCCCGTGTCCGTGACATGTTCGAACAGGCGAAGAAGCAGAGCCCCTGTATCATTTTCATCGACGAGATCGATGCGGTCGGTCGCCATCGCGGTGCCGGTATGGGTGGTGGCCACGACGAGCGTGAGCAAACCCTGAACCAGCTGCTGGTGGAAATGGACGGCTTTGAGGGCAACGAGGGCGTTATCGTGATCGCCGCTACTAACCGTCCGGACGTACTGGATCCGGCGCTACTTCGCCCGGGTCGCTTCGACCGCCAGGTGGTGGTCGGGCTGCCGGACATCATCGGCCGGGAGCAGATCCTCAAGGTGCACATGAAGAAAGTGCCCCTGGCGGATGGCGTGGAGCCACAGTTGATTGCCCGTGGTACGCCCGGCTTCTCGGGTGCCGATCTGGCCAACCTGGTGAATGAGGCGGCGCTGTTTGCCGCCCGTCGCAACCAGCGCCTGGTATCCATGGAAGAGTTCGAGCTCGCCAAAGACAAGATCATGATGGGCGCCGAGCGCAAATCCATGGTCATGAGCGAGAAAGAAAAGCGTAATACGGCATATCACGAGTCCGGTCACGCCATTGTCGGCCGCCTGATGCCTGAGCACGATCCGGTCTACAAGGTAAGTATCATTCCCCGGGGTAGGGCCCTGGGTGTCACCATGTTCCTCCCGGAGGAAGACAAGTACAGTCACAGCAAGCGATTCCTGATCAGCTCCATCTGTAGTCTGTTTGGTGGTCGTATCGCTGAAGAGCTGACCCTTGGTTTCGATGGTGTCACCACGGGTGCCTCCAACGATATCGAGCGGGCAACCAGCCTGGCACGTAACATGGTCACCCGTTGGGGTCTGTCCGAGAAGCTTGGCCCGCTACAGTACGATACTGACAGTGAAGAGCCCTTCCTCGGTCGCTCGGCCGGTCAGGCGCAGACTGTGTACTCTCCGGAGACGGCGCAGCGCATTGACGAGGAGGTTCGCAACATCATCGACAGCTGCTACGAAAAGGCACGTCAGCTGCTGATTGATAATCGCGAAAAGCTCGACCTGATGGCCGACGCCCTGATGAAGTACGAAACCATTGATCGCCATATGATTGATGACATCATGGAAGGTCGCGAGCCGCGCCCGCCAAAGGGCTGGGGCGATAGCGGTCCGTCTGGCGGCGTACCGGCAGACGAGCCGGAGCAGGAGCCTGCCCCCAAAGCTTCCGACGACGGCCGTCAGCCAGGTGTTGGCCGCCCGGCCGGTGAGCACTGACCCGGTGTAGCACCGCGTCGGAGATCACGAACTCATTTACGCCGCCCCGGCCGGGGCGGCGTTTGTTTTTGCAGGTTGCATTGAAGGTCGCTTATGCAAATGAACTTCGCTGGCCGAATGCTGGATATGTCTGACTGCCACGTGATGGGCATACTCAATGTCACGCCGGATTCCTTTTCCGATGGCGGTCGCTTCAATCAGGTGGATGCGGCTCTTGCCCAGGCCCGTGAAATGGCCGCGGATGGCGCGGTCTTTATCGATGTCGGCGGAGAGTCCACGCGGCCGGGTGCAACCCCTGTGGCTGTCGAACAAGAGTTGGAGCGGGTTTGCCCTGTGGTAGAAGCCATTACACGGGAACTGGACGTTATTGTGTCGGTGGATACCAGCTCACCGCAGGTAATGGCTGAGGTGACAAAGCTCGGCGCTGGTATGATCAACGACGTCAGGGCACTGCAACGGAATGGGGCGCCCGAGGAAGCCGCAAGGGCAGATATTCCGGTATGTGTGATGCATATTCAGGGTGAGCCGGATACCATGCAGAACGATCCTCGCTATCGCAATGTCCGGCGGGAAGTCAGTTCGTTCCTGACCGAGCGCATGCGGATCATTGAAAAGGCCGGGGTTCGCCCGGAAAATATCCTCTTGGATCCGGGCTTTGGCTTCGGCAAATCAGCCCGGCATAATTTGCAGTTACTGGCTTCGCTGGAGCAGTTACAATTACTGGGGCATCCGGTTCTGGTGGGCATTTCCCGCAAGAGTATGCTGGGCCATATTACCGGCCGTGAGGTCAGCGAGCGCTTGCCCGCGAGCCTCGCTGCCGCGACAATATCTGCAATGAAGGGCGCGTCGATTATTCGTGTCCACGATGTCAGGGAAACAGTAGATGCCGTTAAAGTAGTAATGGCAATGGAGGAAGCTGGGCGATGAGTGACAGAAAATACTTCGGCACGGATGGCATCCGGGGCCGGGTAGGCGAGTACCCGATCACGCCGGAATTCATGCTGCATCTGGGCTGGGCAGCGGGACAGGCGTTCAAACGTGCAGGCCAGCGCAACAGTGTGCTGATCGGTAAGGACACCCGTCTGTCGGGTTATATGTTTGAGTCAGCCCTCGAGTCGGGCCTGTCAGCGGCAGGGGTGGATGTAAAGCTGCTGGGCCCAATGCCCACGCCCGCTATCGCCTACCTGACCCGCACATTCCGGGCTTCCGCGGGGATTGTGATCAGTGCTTCCCATAACCCGCACCACGACAACGGCATCAAGTTTTTTTCACCCGAAGGGACCAAGCTGGACGATGCACTGGAGTCAGAGATCGAGCGCTGGCTGGATCGGCCCATTGAGGTTTGCGATGCCAAGGAGTTGGGCAAGGCCTTCCGGGTGGATGATGCCCCGGGGCGCTATGTGGAGTTTTGTAAAAGCACGGTGCCCAATGAGTTTTCCCTGGATGGACTGCACATTGTTCTGGATTGTGCCCATGGCGCGACCTATCACGTGGCTCCCAAAGTTTTCCGTGAGTTGGGTGCGAAGATTTCGGTGGTTGGCGGTGACCCGGACGGTCTGAACATTAATCTCAAGGTCGGGTCGACGTATCTGGATACCCTGAGTAAGGCCGTCCTGGAAAAACAGGCAGATCTGGGGATCGCCTTTGATGGTGACGGTGACCGGGTATTGATGGTGGATGCCGACGGCTCGGAGGTCGATGGTGATGAGCTACTGTACGTGATTGCGACCCAGCGTCACGCTGCCGGTACGCTCAAGGGTGGCGTCGTTGGCACGCTGATGACCAATCTGGGTGTCGAACTGGCTCTCAGGGAGCAGGGTATCGATTTCGAGCGCGCCAAAGTCGGCGATCGTTACGTCACGGAAAGGCTGATCGAAAGGGGGTGGCTTCTGGGTGGCGAAGGATCCGGTCACATGGTGATCCGCGACTGCACCAGCACGGGTGATGCTATCGTGTCTGCCTTGCAGGTACTCCTGGCTATCAGTCGTTCAGGCAGTTCGCTGGCGGACCTGCGGAGAGGTATGAGCAAGCTGCCTCAGAAGATGATCAATGTAAGGGTCGACAAGCGCTTTGATCCCCTTGGGCGTGAGGATATTGTCAGCGCGGTTGCGTCAGCCGAAGCCAGGCTTGGCGGTGGTGGCCGGGTGCTGCTGCGGGCCTCGGGTACCGAGCCCCTGATACGGGTCATGACGGAAGGGCAGGATGAGTCGGAAATTGTCAGGATTGCCGAGGAACTTGCTGTTGTTGTGGAGAATTCCCGGTCATGATTTTGTGTCTGGCGGCAGTTGTCTGCTGTAAAAGACTGCTGTATAGTTCGCCCTCCCTTGAATCAGGGGTTTTTTATGCGCCGTAAGATCGTCGCCGGAAACTGGAAAATGAACGGGTCGAAAGACCTTGTGGACAGGCTGGTTGGCCAAGTCCGGTCAGAGCTGGCATCGCCTGGCAATGGTGTGGAGATTGTTATTATTCCTCCTGCCCTGTTTGTCGGCGATGTTGTTCGGCGGGCCGATGGGGAAATCGCCGTTGGTGTCCAGAATGTTGCCTGCTGGGATTCAGGCGCCTACACCGGTGAAATTTCCGCGGTAATGGCCAGGGACAGCGGAAGCGCATGTGCGCTGGTAGGTCATTCTGAACGCAGGCAGTTGTTCGGTGAAACCGACGAGCAGGTGGCGGTCAAGGTTGGCAAGGTATTGGCTTCAGGGCTGGACGCGATTATTTGTGTCGGTGAGACTCTGGAGGAGCGTGAGGCGGGCAAGGCCGAGGATGTCGTTTCGTCTCAGGTTCGCAAGGCTGTTTCGGAAGTGAGTGCCGGGCAGTGGCAACAGGTTGTAATTGCCTATGAGCCAGTCTGGGCCATAGGAACCGGTAAAACCGCCACCGCAGAAGATGCCCAGGCAATGCATGCCGCTATTCGTGCCGTATTGGCGGCCTTCGGGGCTCCGTCAGAGGAAATATCCCTACTTTACGGCGGCAGTGTAAAAGCGGATAATGCTGCCGCACTTTTTGCTCAGCCGGATGTCGACGGTGGGCTGATTGGCGGCGCATCGCTAAGTGCAAAAGATTTTGTGAGTATTTGCCAGGCCATGCCGGGCAAATCCTGAAAGGTAAAGATTCGCTAAAGCCATTAGCACGAGTCATTAGAGAGACATTATGGATTGGGTCGAAACACTGGTTGTCGTTCTCCACGTGGTCATCGCGGTGGCACTGGTGGGTCTGGTGCTTATCCAGCATGGTAAGGGTGCAAATGCTGGCGCTGCTTTTGGTGGCGGTGCATCCCAGACAGTATTCGGCAGCGAAGGCAGTTCCAGTTTCCTGGTTCGCGCAACGACGCTGCTTGCCGTCGTATTCTTTGTAACAAGTTTTTCGCTGGCTGTATTTGCCAAGAACCGTGCCGAAGTGGCAGGCGAGGCAGGCATTCCTGTGGTGCAGGAATCCCGCTCGGACGCCGGGCAGGCTGAAGGTGAGGCAGCAGAAGGCGAAGCCGGGCGCGGGGATGACAATGAGCTCCCCGAGCTCGAGTAAGAGTGTTGCCCGGGTGGTGAAACTGGTAGACACGCTATCTTGAGGGGGTAGTGGCGAAAGCCGTGCCGGTTCGAGTCCGGCCCCGGGCACCATATAGAAGAAAAGCGGCTTGGAATTACCAGGCCGTTTTTTTTGGTCAGTCCTTGACCAGTAAGGCCGGCGTCTCTATACTCCGGCGAATGTTGGAGCGGGCTCCGGGCACTGATTGCCTCGCCGGTTCCAGACAGGCCAGGTGTCTGTCTGCAGGGGAGTTTTCAGTTTGTGGTTATCCTCTGCGAGTTCTTGCAACAAAGAGCCCCACTTTTTAGGGGCTTTTTGATTAAGGGGCCTGGCGCATCAGGCCCTGGTGCATAAAAAGGGCTGATCAACAGCCCTTTTTTTGTTTTTGGGGTCGGAAAAAACGCGTAATGGAGACAGAATAACCTTGTCAGCCAAGTTGAAGCAGCTGGAAGAAATACTCAGGCCGATCGTGGAAGGCTTGGGCTACGAATTCTGGGGCATTGAATTTCGGTCTCAGGGACACCATTCCCTGTTGAGAATTTTTATTGACGATGCCGAGAACGGTATCGGCATTGAAGACTGTGAAAAAGTCAGTCGCCAGGCGAGCGGCGTGATGGATGTGGAAGACCCCATCCAGACAGAATATACCCTGGAGGTTTCGTCTCCGGGCATGGATCGGCCGTTGTTCCGACTGGAGCAGTATGAGGCATTCGCCGGCCATCAGGTCCAGATCAAATTGCGCATGGCATTCGAGGGGCGTCGCAAGTTTCAGGGCCTGATCAAGGGTGTTGAAGGCGAGGACGTTGTCGTGGTTGTTGATGACCATGAGTATCTGCTGCCATTCGATAGCATCGAGAAAGCCAACATCGTTCCAGTATTTGAATAAGTCAGTGGACGCAAAGTTTATTTTAAGGGCAGGGCAATCCAATGAGTAAAGAGATCTTGCTGGTGGTTGAATCCGTCTCGAACGAAAAAGGTGTCGAGAAGGACGTGATCTTTGAAGCAATCGAGCTGGCACTCGCCACCGCTGCCAAGAAACGTTACGACGACGAGGAAGCGGATATCCGTGTTTCCATCGATCGCCGCACCGGCGAATATGAAACTTTCCGCCGCTGGCTGGTGGTTGATAATGATGCCGTCCCTGCGCTTGGTACCGAGCTGACCATGCAGGAAGCCGAGGAAATTGACGAGAATCTGCGGCCGGGCGACATCCATGAGGAGAAAGTAGAGTCTGTTTCCTTCGGGCGCATCGGCGCCCAGGCGGCCAAGCAGATTATTTTCCAGAAGGTTCGTGAAGCCGAGCGCACCAAGATTGTCGACAGCTATCGTGACCGGGTAGGTGAGCTGGTATCCGGCACCGTAAAGAAAGTGACCCGGGACAACGTCATCGTGGATCTTGGCGCCAATGCCGAAGCCCTGCTGCCCCGTGAACATCTGATCCCCCGCGAGACATTCCGCATGGGTGACCGGGTTCGTTCGCTGCTGCAGGAAATCCGCACCGATCACCGCGGTCCGCAACTGATTCTGAGCCGTACCGATCCGCAGATGCTGATTGAGCTGTTCCGTATCGAGGTTCCGGAAATTGCCGAGGAGCTGATTGAGATCCGCGGAGCCGCCAGGGACCCTGGTTCCCGCGCCAAGATCGCTGTCAAGACCAATGACCGCCGCATTGATCCGGTGGGTGCCTGTGTCGGCATGCGCGGTTCACGCGTGCAGGCGGTATCCAATGAGCTGGGTGGCGAGCGCGTTGATATCGTGCTCTGGGACGACAACCCCGCGCAGCTGGTCATTAATGCCATGGCGCCTGCGGAAGTGGCTTCCATCGTGATGGATGAAGATCGTCACACCATGGAAGTGGCAGTCGCCGAGGATAATCTGGCGCAGGCTATCGGCCGCAACGGGCAGAACGTGCGCCTGGCAACCGAACTGACCGGCTGGACACTGAACGTGATGACCGAGGAAGAAGCCGGTCAGCGTCAGGAACAGGAATACAACAGTTTGCTGGAGCACTTTACCGGCAACCTGGACGTGGACGAGGAATTTGCCGGAGTACTCATCGAGGAAGGATTTACCTCCATCGAGGAGGTGGCGTACATCCCTATGGAGGAGATGCTCGCTATCGAAGGCTTCGACGAAGAGACCGTCACGGAATTGCGTCGCCGTGCCAAGGATGCCCTGTTGAACCAGGCCCTGGCCAGTGAAGAGGCGCTTGAGGGCGCGGAGCCCGCAGAAGATCTTCTCGCAATGGACGGTATGGACCGCGGCCTGGCATTCAAGCTGGCCGGCATGGGTATCCGTACCATGGAAGATCTTGCCGAGCAGTCAGTTGATGATCTGCTCGACATTGAAGGTATGGAAGAAGAGCGTGCCGGCCAGTTGATTATGGCTGCACGCGCCCCCTGGTTTGAAGACCAGGCTTAATCGGGAGGAGGACCAGTATGGCTGATGTAACGGTAAAACAACTGGCCGCAGATGTAGGCGCTCCCGTGGATCGTTTGCTGCGACAGATCGTGGAGGCTGGCCTGAAAGCCCGCTCCGAAGAGGATTCTGTCACCAGCGATGAGAAGCAACAGTTGCTGACCTATCTGAGAAAGAATCACGGTGAGAGTGAAGCGGAACCGAAGAAGATCACTCTCAAGCGCAAGACAACAACCACGCTGAAAGCGGGCCGTGCGAAAACGGTCAATGTTGAGGTTCGCAAGCGCCGCACGTATATCAAGCGCGCCGAGCTGGAGCCGGAAGCCGCCAGGCAGGAAGAGGCCCCAGAGCAGGCCGCCGAGGCACCGGAAGAAACACCTGCGGTAGCCGCTGAGCAGGCTCAGCCTGCCGAAGCGCCGAAGCCGGAAACGCCGGTTTCCGAGGCGCAGCAGGAAGCGCCTGCCGCTGAAGAAAAACCGGCAGGCGAAGAAAAGCCGGCCGAGGAAGAAAAGCCGGAGGTAGCCGCCGAGCCGGAACCGTCACCGGTTCCCGCGCCGGAAGACATGCCGATCCCGCCGCCCGAAGAGGGCGAGGGCAAGGATCGTAAGCCGAAGAAAAAGAAAGAGAAAGCTCGCGAGCGCGGTGATGAGCCGGATGACGGCAAGCCCAAGAAGAAGTCCGCAGGTCATCGCGGGCCTCGTAACCGTCCGGTGGAAGAACCTCTGATTATCAATGAAGAGGAAGAAGACACCACGCTGCGCAAGCCACTTCGCGCGAAGAAGAAACCCAAAGAGAAGCGTCACGCTTTCGAGAGGCCGACCAAGCCAATGGTAAGAGAAGTCGATATTCCCGAGACCATCACGGTGGGTGAACTTGCCCAGCGGATGGCCGTTAAGTCAGCCGATGTTATCAAGAAACTGATGGGCATGGGGGTAATGGCGACCATCAACCAGGCTCTTGATCAGGAAACTGCCGTGCTGGTGACCGAAGAGCTTGGCCACAAGGCCAATACCGTCAGCGAGGATGCTTTCGAGGAAGACGTACTGAGCGAGTTTGCCTTCGAGGGCAAGGAAAAAACCAAGCGTGCACCTGTGGTCAGCGTGATGGGTCACGTAGACCATGGTAAGACTTCGCTGCTGGATTACATCCGTCGCACCAAGGTAGCTTCCGGCGAGTCTGGTGGTATCACCCAGCACATCGGTGCCTATCACGTGGAAACCGATCACGGCATGGTGTCGTTCCTGGATACCCCGGGCCACGCAGCCTTTACCGCGATGCGTGCACGCGGCGCCCAGTGTACCGACATCGTTATCCTGGTAGTGGCAGCCGATGACGGCGTGATGCCCCAGACCAAGGAGGCGGTGGAGCACGCACGTTCCGCTGGCGTCCCGATTGTTGTCGCTGTCAACAAGATGGATAAGGAAGGTGCTGACCCCGAGAAGATCAAGGGCGAGTTGGCTGGTATGGAAGTGATTCCGGAAGAATACGGCGGCGACGTTCAGTTCATTCCGGTATCGGCTCACACCGGCGAGGGCATAGACAATCTGATTGAGGCGTTGTTGCTGCAGGCAGAAATTCTCGAGCTTGAGGCATCGGTGGACGCACCGGCCAAGGGTGTGGTTGTCGAATCCAGCCTGGAACGGGGCCGTGGCTCGGTAGCCACTGTGCTGGTCCAGAACGGCACGCTGCGCCAGGGCGAGATGGTTGTCGCCGGTGGTTTCTTTGGCAAGGTTCGCGCCATGACCGACGAAGCCGGCAAGCAGGTCAAGCAAGCCGGGCCCTCCATTCCTGTGGAAATCCTCGGCTTGAACGGCACGCCGAACGCCGGTGACGAGTTCTTTGCCGTGGCTGACGAGAAGAAGGCCAAGGAACTGGCGGAATTCCGCCAGTCCCGCGAGCGCGAGCAGCGTTTGCACAGGCAGCAGGCTGCCAAGCTTGAAAACCTGTTCGAGAATATGGGCAAGGACGAGGTCAAAACCCTCAACGTTGTCCTCAAGACCGATGTTCGTGGTTCCCTGGAAGCGATTACCAAGTCGTTGAAGGATCTGGGCAACGACGAAGTCCAGGTCAAGATCGTGTCTTCCGGTGTCGGTGGTATTGCTGAAACAGATGTGAGTCTGGCCATGGCGACCAACGCGGTCATCTTCGGCTTCAATGTCCGTGCCGACACAGCCGCGAAGCGACTGGTGGAGCAGGAAGGTCTGGATCTGCGTTACTACAGCATCATCTACAACCTGATCGATGATGTGAAGGCAGCACTGACCGGCATGCTGGCTCCGGAATTCCGCGAGGATATCGTGGGCATTGCCGAAGTGCGTGACGTGTTCCGTTCACCGAAGTTCGGCCAGGTTGCCGGCTGTATGGTGATCGAGGGTACGGTGTACCGCAACAAGCCGATCCGTGTTCTGCGGGACAACGTGGTGATCTTCGAGGGCGAGCTGGAATCCCTGCGTCGCTTCAAGGATGACGTACCGGAAGTCCGCAACGGCATGGAGTGTGGTATCGGCGTCAAGGGTTACGACGTGAAAGTCGGCGACCAGATCGAAGTATTTGATCGCGTCCGGGTTGAGCGCAAGCTTGAGTCTACGGGGGCCTGATGCCAAGAGAGTTCAGCCGGATTGATCGCATCGGCGATCAGATGCAGCGCGAGCTGGCCCAGCTCATCCAGCGGGAGATCAAAGACCCGCGGGTGGGCATGGTCACGGTCAATGCCGTCAAGGTAAGCCGTGACCTGGGCTATGCGGACATTTACGTGTCCCTGCTTACCACCGAGGAGTTGACCGAGGAATCGCCGCAGGTGCGGGATTCCCTGGCGGTACTGAACAAGGCTTCCGGCTTTCTGCGTGGCCAGATTGGCCGTGCCATGAAGCTCCGGGTTACGCCCCAGCTGCGTTTTCACTTCGATACGCTGCTCGGGCATAGCCGCCATATGGACAACCTGATTCGCGAGGCCGTTGGTGACAAACCGGCGGTTAACAGTGATGAAGACCCTGGCGCTGACGGTTCCACCAATGACCCGGAGCGAGACGTTTGAGTCGACGCCGCAAAGGCCGTGATGTAAACGGCATCCTGGTCATCGACAAGCCCATGGATATTACGTCCAATGGCATTCTGCAGCAGGTCAAGCGGCTTTATGGTGCGGCCAAGGCCGGCCATACCGGAGCTCTTGACCCACTTGCCACCGGGGTTCTGCCGCTGTGTTTTGGTGAAGCCACCAAGTTTTCCCAGATGATGCTGGACAGCGACAAGGCCTACATCGCTACCGCGCGCCTGGGAGTCCGTACGGAAACCGGTGACAGTGAAGGGGCAGTGGTTGCTGAAAAGCCGGTGCCTGCGGAGCTGGATGCTGCAGCCCTGGAACCGGTTCTGGATCAGTTCCGCGGTGCTATCCAGCAGGTTCCCTCCATGTATTCTGCGCTCAAGCACAAGGGCCGTCCCCTGTACGAGTATGCACGGGAAGGCATAGAAGTGGAGCGCCCGTCCCGTCCGGTTACCCTATACGAACTGAAACTGCTGGAAGTTCGGGAAGCCGAGATCGACATTGCGGTGAGTTGCACCAAAGGCACTTACATCCGTTCGCTGGTGGAGGACATCGGCGAAGCGCTTGGTTGTGGTGCCCACGTAACGGCTCTGCGTCGCACCATGGCTTCGGGCTTCACACTGGCGGATGCCGTCCAGGTAAGCACTCTGGAGTCCATGCGGGAGCAGGGCGAGAGTCTTGATGGCCTGTTGGTGGCCCCGGATGCCGCGCTATCCATGTTCCCGGAGCAGGAGCTGGCAGGCAGTGCGCTGGTGTCGATATTGAACGGACAACCAGTTAGAATATCTGGCCAGCCCGTCGAAGGGTATGTTCGCCTCTATGGCAACGGACGCTTCGTCGGGCTGGCAGAAGGATTCCCGGACGATGAGGCTACCAAACTGGTGCCTCGTCGACTGGTGAAGAGTAGCTGACAACCGTTCTGTAATGGTTGTGGCTGATTAGCCGGGCTGTAGAGATGCGTGGTTCGGCCGAATTCAATAGCATCGCGACAATGAGGTGAGTTATGGCACTTTCTGCCAATGAGAAAGCACAGATCGTTAAGGATTTTCAGCAGGGTGAAGGTGATACCGGTTCTCCTGAAGTTCAGGTTGCACTGTTGAGCCACAACATCAACAAGCTGCAGGGTCACTTCAAGACCAACAAGCAGGATCACCATTCCCGCCGTGGTCTGATCCGGATGGTAAACCAGCGCCGCAAGCTGCTGGATTATCTGAAGCGTAAAAACGCAGACCGCTACCTGGAACTGATCCAGCGTCTGAATCTGCGTCGCTAGTCCGGTTGTTCTTAACGGCCGGCGGGGCATCTGCCCCGTCGGTTGTGCTTTTTTTCTGCATTGAGTCTGTCAGTGAACTCTGAAGGTACTCCCTGTCGTATTGGAAAGCCGAAATTGATAGCAGGTTGTTGAAAAGCCCGGCCTCAGAAGCAGTGATTTCCGGCCCGGGGTTTTACAACAGCCTGTTAGCTTTCAGACGGGTTGCTCTTCGGTTCATCGGTTCAGGCCTCGTGCAGTTAAACGGACAATTCGCAGGGGCGGATTGTCTGAGTCAATTTGAAATGATGAATTCAGGAGTTACCGTGGATCTTAATCCCGTAAAAAAATCGTTCGAACTCGGCGGCAAATCCGTCACTATCGAAACCGGCCGTATTGCCCGTCAGGCCACCGGTTCCGTGCTGGTTACCGTTGAGGACATCTCGGTACTGGGTACCGTGGTGGCTGCCAAAGAAGCCAAGCCGGGCCAACCGTTCTTCCCACTGACCGTTAACTACTTCGAGAAGACCTACGCTGTCGGCAAAATTCCCGGTGGTTTCTTCAAGCGTGAAGGCCGTCCTTCCGAGAAAGAGACGCTGACCTCGCGCCTGATCGACCGTCCGATTCGTCCGCTGTTCCCCAAGGGCTTCATGAACGAAACCCAGGTGATCACTACGGTGATGTCATCCAGCAAGAATCAGGATCCGGACATCGCTGCCATGCTGGCGGCTTCCGCCGCATTGGCTATCTCCGGCATCCCGTTTGACGGTCCTATTGGCGCTTCACGGGTAGGCTACACCAATGAGCGTGGCTATTTCCTGAACCCGACCTTTGAAGAGCTGGAAACTTCCCTGCTGGACATGGTTGTTGCCGGTACCGAGGATGCGGTTCTGATGGTTGAGTCGGAAGCCAAGGGCCTGGTTGAAGACCAGATGCTGGGTGCGGTTCTTTATGGTCACCAGGAAATGCAGACAGCGATTGCCGCCATCAGGGAACTTGCCGCTGAAGTAGGCAAGCCTCGCTGGGAATGGCAGGCTGAGCCGGAAAACACCGAACTGCTGAATGCTGTTAACGCCGAATCCGCCAGCGCCATCGAGGAGGCCTACAGCATCCGCGACAAGATGGAGCGTTACGCGCGTCTGGGCGAGATCAAGACCGCGCTGGTTGAGAAACTGGCGGGCGAAGAGGAAGGCCAGCCTTCCGTGGATGACGTCAAGAAGTACTTCGGCAAGGTCGAGAAGACCATCGTTCGCAAGCAGGTTATCGACGGCAAGCCACGCATCGATGGTCGCGACAACAAGACTGTCCGTCCCATCGAAGTGGAGGTCGGCGTTCTGCCCAGCACGCACGGTTCAGCACTGTTCACCCGTGGTGAGACCCAGGCCATCGTGACTACCACGCTGGGTACGGCCCGCGATATGCAGATCATCGATGCCCTCGAAGGTGAGCGCAAGGACCCGTTCCTGTTCCACTACAACTTCCCTCCGTACTCCGTTGGTGAAGCCGGTCGGGTTGGTACACCGGGTCGTCGAGAAGTCGGCCACGGCCGTCTCGCCAAGCGTGGTGTGGCAGCGGTTATGCCCACCATGGAAGAATTCCCGTACACCATTCGTGCGGTTTCCGAGATCACTGAGTCCAACGGTTCCAGTTCCATGGCTTCAGTCTGTGGTTCCAGCCTGGCACTGATGGACGCGGGTGTGCCCATCAAGGCGCCGGTTGCCGGTATCGCCATGGGTCTGGTCAAGGAAGGCGACCAGTTCGCGGTTCTGACTGACATCCTGGGTGACGAGGATCACCTCGGCGACATGGACTTCAAGGTAGCCGGCACGTCTGAAGGTATCACGGCGCTGCAGATGGACATCAAGATCCAGGGCATCACCGACGAGATCATGGAAATTGCCCTGGAGCAGGCCAACGCAGCACGTCTGCACATCCTGGGCGAGATGGCGAAAGTGATTTCCGCGCCGCGTAAAGAGCTTTCAAGCCGCGCGCCGAGCATCACCACCATCAAGATCAACCCGGACAAGATCCGTGATGTGATCGGTAAGGGCGGTTCCACCATCCGTTCCATCTGTGACGAGACCGGTGCTTCCATCGATCTGGATGACGATGGCAACGTGAAGATCTACGCCGACAACCAGGATGCAGCCAATGCGGCGATGAAGCGGGTGATGGAAATCACTGCTGAAATCGAAGTCGGTGCCATCTACAGCGGCCGCGTTGAGCGCATCGTGGACTTCGGTGCCTTCGTCAACATCCTGCCCGGCAAGGATGGTCTGGTACACATCTCCCAGATCTCCGAGCGCCGCATCGAGAACGTTACCGATGAGCTCAGCGAAGGCCAGGAGGTGCTGGTGAAGGTTCTGGATGTAGATAACCGCGGACGCGTAAAACTGTCCATGAAAGAAGTAAAGGAAGGCGAACAGCCCACGGATCTCTCCGCGCTGTAAGTTTTTGCTTCCGCAGGTCGGATTAGCCGCAGGGGTAATCCACAAAAAGCCCGCCGCTCCCAGGAGTCTGGCGGGCTTTTTATTGCCCCGCCATAAAATCCAGAACCGCTTCCTTATACCCTGGAATCACAAATGTCGACCCATGCCCGGTATCCGTCCGTAAAAACCGCTTCGGCTCCTCCGCCGCCTCAAACAACCGCTCCCCATGATGAAACGGGATAATCCCGTCCCGCACACTGTGGATCACCATCACTGGAACCGGGCTGATGTCGCCGATTCGTTCATGGGCTTCGTATTCATCGGTAATGGTCAGGCTCAGGGGAACCTGCAGCGGCCAGGTCAGCCAGAAATCGCCCAGTTTCTCCCGCGCAATGGCGCGGAATCCGGAGAAGGTGCCATCAAGGATCACGCCGTCCAGTGGCGGTTGTTCGTCCCGTTTGACCCACTCGCTGGCCAGAGCGGTGCCAAGAGCGCCTCCGAGGCTCTGGCCCAGGAGGAATAACGGCTGTTGCTGGACATCTGTCTGCTCAATCAGCCACCTGAGACCGGTCTCTGCGTCGTGCAGGGTGCCTTCTATGTCCGGTGCGCCGGTTGAGCGCCCGTATCCCCGGTAGTCAATGATGAAGACGTTGTAGCGCTCCTCAGGCAGCCAGGCGACGTTCATGATGTGGCTGCTGATGTTCTGGGCGTTGCCGTGGAGGAAGTAGACCGTGCCCTTGGGGTCGTTTTTGGCGGGCAGCCACCAGCCGTGGAGGGTTTCGCCATCGGGTGTGTTGAGGAATACGTCTTCATACTCGAGGTTGAGGCGATCCGGGGTCACGTAGGTGACCTGGTCGGGATAGAAGAACACGCTGCTGCAGCCGGTCTGCAGCAATAGTGCGAGTGCGGCCATTATGCCCGCCAGTGTTCTCAGAAATACGCGTGGAGCCCGAGTTGCCATTCGCTGCGGTACCTGTCGTAGTGGTCTTCACGGCTGAACTTTCCGAACAGGCTGAGCTCCCGTCCGAAGTGCCAGTTGCCTTCGAGATACGCCTGGTCCTGACGGTGCTGGCTGCTGACAATCCAGGCTTTGGTTTTCACGCCACCGAGCAGGCTGAACCGGTTGTTCTGATGGAGGATGCCCAGATCGGCACCCGGGGCCGCGTCGTATCCCCGGCGCAGGTCGTCGTCGATTTCCAGGTCGGCGGTGGCGATGGCGAAGGCCTGGGTGCCACTGGCCAGTTGCCAGCTGCCGCCTGCGCCACCTTCCAGGTAGGGGGTGAAGACGCGATTGGTTTCGGTATCTGTTCGGCGACCGCCAAAGCCGACCTGCCAGGACAGTGGCGAGAAGAACTGGTTCCTGGGCGAGAGCGAGCGGATCTCAACGCCGGTCAGTTGCTCAATCTGCAATTCGTTATTGTCGGTGTATAAACGTGCATCCAGACGCAGGAACTGGAGCTGGGCGCCGGTGCGGTAACCGGCGGGTGGATCCAGTACGTCGTGGTAGGCCGGGCGCAGTGTCAGTTCCGTGAAGTTGCGGTCGCCGATTCGGCCTCCGCTGAGGCTGGCGCGGAAGGTGTCGTGCCCCTGGTCGTCACGGATGGCAGGTTCGGGGGCGCCGTCCTTTGCGGCTACGCCGCGGATCTGGCTGCGCTCGCGCAACAGATCGTGGGACAGAGGGGCAGCATGTTCCCGGGGCCAACCGTCTGCCTCGCTCTGGTAGCGGACATAGTCATAGGTGGTATCCAGCACCCTGGCCCGTTGCTCACCACTTAATGCCTTTACTTCCGGGTCATCCGCATCCACGTAGCCGTTCGCGATGGCGGCGGCGAGTGTCCGGTGATCGCCGGGCAGGGAATCGATGCTGTGGCTGACGCTGGTTGCCGCCGAGGGGCGGTAATAGACCTCTTCCACCAGGCCCCTGTCCACTACCCAGCGCACGGTATCTGAGGGAATGGCATGGGTGCTGACTTCATCCAGCAGGTCGGTGCCGGGCCGGGCTACGTCAATCAGGGCCAGCAGCCGGTAGGCGCAATTCTCGTCGAAGAAATAATAGTCGAAGTTGCGATCCTGGATCTCCCAGGTGTGAGCCAGCATCATGTCCACTTCCGGCTGGGTCAGGTTGAGCTGATACTCCCACAGGTCCCGATGCTCGATATCGGAATAGAGTCGGATTTTTTCGTAGTAGGGCTGGATGGAGGTGATGCCCGGATAGCCACCGAATATGCCTTTGTAGGCAAACAGAATCTCGCTGTCGTGAGCGGCGGCGTCGGCGGCATAGGAGATGGTATTGGCCAGGATCAGGTTGGTTTCTTCGTCTTCCTGTGGCGGATCGAGGCGAAGGAAGGTGTGGCCGAACATTGACGACGGGCTGTTCAGGTACGAGGCGGCAAAGACCAGTGTTACGGTTTCGGTATTCAGCTCTTCGGCCCATTCGTCGTAGGCAGGACAGTCTGCCGGTTCTTGTGGCAGGTCCAGTTGCTGTCTCAGCCAGCGGTCCCTGGCGGGGAAACGACAGCGGGCATGGTCGTCGCCGTTTCCGGGCTGGGTGATCGCTTCCAGTGTGGCTTCGAGCTCTGCTTCCGGTGACGTTTTACCCTGGTCGCTGAGAAAAAAGCTGTCATCGTCCGCCTGGCTGGTATAGCCATCACCGAAGCGGTCGGACTGGTAATGTACAAGAGCCAGCCATGCAGGGTGTTGGTGAAGGTCGCCAGTGTCCGGGAGTGAATTGGCGTTTGCGTGAAAACCTGTTGCCAGCCAGAGCAGGGCCAGCGCGAACCGAAGCGAAGTGCGCATGGATGATCAGTCAGTTCCGGGTTAGAAGACGGGTGGAAATCTTGTTAGCGGTTGCGCCGTCCCTGGCGCGACGATTCCATTCCAGACTGGATAATCAGGCAGTTACGTATTTGCTCAGTGATTCATTCTGTTCCAGCAGGGCTACGATAGCATCCACCGCTTCACCGGATGTGGTGTCCGAATCGGGGAAGATGGTTGCGAAGTTATCCTGCAAGACCTTGCGGAATGAATCCCTGTCTGCCTCGTCAACACCCAGCAGTACAGCCAGGGTATCCAGATTCTCACCAGAGCCGCGGGACATGTCACGGGCTACCTTGTCGATGTTGCTTTCCATGTACATGGCCATGGACTGAACAGACTGGTTGGTCTGACAACCGAGGGTGCCGGTGGTCATGCCGAAAGTCTGGTTACCAAAGGTGGCGTTGGTGGTTGCTGCCAGAACGTGAGGCGCAATGCCGGACTGTCCTTTCCAGATCATGGCACCAACGCCACAGCCGGGCTGGGCGAATGCGAGGGTAGAGGCACCCATGAGCAATGCACCTGCGATCAGTTTTTTCATTATCCACTCCTTGTTTGATTTAGCTGTCGTCGCAAACGCGCCACATCCGCCTGAGAGGGTCTCCGGAGCCGGCGCGCTAACGGCCCTGAATGATTTCCCGTGGAGACAGGTCGACCGTTGACTCTGAGTATAGTTCATATATCAGAAAGGCAAGTTGCAAAGGTCACCTGGTTAACCCCCCAGATACGCATTCTGAACGTCCGGATTGGACAGCAGATTCTTCCCGGTATCGTGCAAACGGATGCGTCCTGTTTCCAGCACGTAGCCGCGGTCTGCCAGATTCAGGGCCTGGTGGGCGTTCTGTTCCACCAGAAACACGGTTATGCCTTCCTCCCGCAGCTTGCCGATGATCTCGAAAATCTGCTTGATCACCAGTGGCGCCAGGCCCAGAGAGGGCTCGTCCAGGATGATCATGTTGGGTTTGCTCATCAGCGCCCGCCCGATGGCCAGCATCTGCTGTTCACCGCCGGACATGGTGCCGGCACGCTGGTGTTCCCGCTCTTTCAGGCGCGGAAACAGTTCATAGACGTGGTCCTGGCTTTTGCGGATCTCTGATTTGGTGTTGAAGAAACCGCCCATGTGGAGGTTCTCCTCGACAGTAAGGCCGGAAAACACACGCCTGCCTTCCGGCACAATGGCAATGCCCGAGCGCATGATATTGGACGTCATGTCGCGGGTGATATCCCGCCCCTGGAAAATAACCCGGCCGGACGTGGCCTGGGGATTACCGCAGACGGTCATCAGCAGTGTGGTTTTGCCGGCACCGTTGGCACCGATCAGCGAAACGATCTCCCCCTTTTTGACTTCAACAGACACGCCGTGCAGCGCTTCGATCTTGCCGTAATGGGTATGGACATCTTCAAGTACTAGCATGGTAATTCCTCAGGCCTCACCCAGATAGGCTTTGATAACGTCGTCGTTGCGGCGAATTTCATCCGGCGTACCGCTGGCCAGGGGACAACCCTGGTTGATCACATTGATGCGGTCGGAGATGTCCATCACCAGGCTCATATCGTGCTCAATCAGCACCACCGAAACGTTGTAGTCTTCCTTCAGGCTGATAATCAACTGGTTGAGGTCCTTGGTCTCGGCCGGGTTAAGGCCCGCCGCCGGCTCGTCCAGCATCAGCAGCTTGGGCTCGGTGACCATGCAACGGGCAATTTCCAGGCGTCGCTGCTGGCCGTAAGCCAGGTTGCCGGCGTCGCGGTTGGCCATCTCGGTCAGGCCGACCCGGTCGAGCCAGTAAGCGGCACGGTCGAGAGATTTCTGTTCTCTTTCGCGATAGTTCGGTGTCTTGAGAATACCGGAGAGCAGGTTGGTGTTCAGGTGACGGTGCTGGGCGACCAGCAGGTTCTCCACCACGGTCATACGATTGAACAGACGAACATGCTGGAAGGTGCGCACCAGGCCAAGCCGGGAGATCTTGTAATCCGGCTTGCCCTGGATCTCGCGTCCCTCAAACAGGATCTTGCCACCGGTAGGCTTGTAAAAGCCGCTCATGCAGTTAAAAACGGTGGTTTTGCCGGCGCCGTTGGGGCCGATAATTGCAACAATTTCATGTTCCTGTACGTCCAGCGACACCTGATCCACCGCCAGGAGGCCGCCGAAGCGCATCGACAGATTCTGTACTTCAAGCATTACCCGTCACTCCTGCCGTTTCAGTTCGATATGGATGCGTCGCATGGGCATCAGGCCCTGTGGGCGCCAGACCATCATCAGCACCATGGCAGCACCGAAAATCAGCATCCGGTAATCGGAGAATTCCCGTGCCAGCTCCGGCAGGATGGTGACGGCAATAGCTGCCAGAATCACGCCCATCTGGGAGCCCATGCCACCGAGCACCACAATGGCGAGGATGATGGCTGATTCCAGGAACACGAACGACTCAGGGCTGATAAAACCCTGCTTGGAGGCAAACACGGTGCCCGCAAATCCAGCAAAGAAAGCGCCAATGGTGAACGCGGAAAGCTTAACAGCGGTGCGGCTCAGGCCCAGGGATTTGGCGGCAATTTCATCTTCCCGCAAAGCTTCCCAGGCTCGGCCTACCGGCATGCGCATCAGCCGGCGAATGGCAATCGCGGTGATTACCGCCAGTACCAGCGCAATCAGGTACAGGAAGATCACCTTGTGCTCGCCGCTGTAGGCAATGCCAAAGGTTTCGTGGAAGGACGTGTTGCCTTCCTCCTTCACCCGGCGGCCGAATTCCATGCCGAACAGGGTGGGGTCCGGAATGCCGCCGATACCGTTGGGGCCACCGGTGAGGCTGGTCATGTTATTGAGCAGGATTCGGATAATCTCGCCGAATCCCAGCGTGACGATAGCCAGGTAATCCCCCCGCAATCGCAGCACCGGGAAGCCGAGCACCAGCCCGAACAGGGCCGCAAGTCCGGCCCCGATGGGCAGGGCGAACCAGAATGAGACGCCGTAATACTGGGACAGCAGGGCGAAGGTATAGGCACCAACGGCATAGAAAGCCACGTAACCCAGGTCCAGCAGGCCCGCCAGACCTACCACCACATTCAGTCCCAGCGCCAGCATGATGTAGATCAGCACCAGGGTGGCCAGGTCGACGGCACCACGGGATGCGATGAAAGGCCAGATCAGTGCCCCGATCACCATCAGGGTGAGCAGTATGGATTCCAGCTTCAGACGCTTGCTCTGTTCCATGGGCTCGCGGTTTGCCAGTGGGTTCACTGCCGGTAGCTGGCGCATTGAGCTCATGATGGTCTCGCGGAAATACTGGAATAAAAAGACAATAATGACCGCCAGCAGGATGCCGATGCTGGTGGTGACATTAACGCCTTCCAGCACCACGGAAGTGCCTCTGCCTTTCAGGTCCAGGCCGAGAATCGGATAGGAAATGATCAGGGTGATGAAAGCGCAAAACAGCGCGTGTTTCAGGTTATGAGCAGCCATCAGATCTTTTCAACCTCCGGTTTGCCAAGCAGGCCGGTGGGTTTGAACAGCAGGATCAGAATAAGCAGTCCGAAAGAAACCACATCCTTATATTCGCCACTGAGATAACCAGAGGTCATGCTCTCGGCAACGCCCAGGATCAGTCCACCGAGCATGGCGCCGGGAATGCTGCCTATGCCTCCCAGCACGGCGGCGGTGAATGCCTTCAGCCCCGCGATGAACCCGAACAGTGGGTCGATGGAACCGTAGTACATGCCCAGCAGCAGGCCGGCGACCGCTGCCAGTGCGGCGCCAATCACGAACGTTGCAGAGATGATGCGGTTGGTGTCGATGCCCAGCAGGTTGGCCATGCCCAGATCCTGGGATACGGCGCGACAGGCGCGGCCAATGCGTGAGCGGGAGATGAACAGCGAGAGAATCGTCATGCAGATCAGAGTGGTAATGAAAATGGTGATCTGCATGTAGGAAATGGAAGTCTGGAACGAATCCGCTGCACCAAACCGGAAACCGCCGTCGATCAGGTCAGGGAAACCGATGTTGCGGGACCCTTGTGCAAGGTGGACATAGTTCTGCAGGAAGATGGACATGCCGATGGCGGAGATCAGCGGAATCAGCCGGTGTTTGCCTCGGACCGGCCGATAGGCCACGCGTTCCACTGCCCAGCCCATGGAGCTGGAGACAATCATCGCGCAGATCAGGGCCACGATCAGTACCAGTGGCAGCCAGGCGATGCCCAGTGCGGCCAGGCCGGTAATGGCGATAAGGGCGGTGTAGGCCCCCATCATGTAAATCTCACCATGGGCGAAGTTGATCATGCCAATGATGCCGTAAACCATCGTGTAACCAATGGCGATCAGGGCATAGGTGCTTCCGATCGTCAGCCCGTTAATGAGCTGCTGAATAAAATAAAGGAGATCTTGCATCTGTGTGGGACTCCGATAGCCTGCCCCCTTCCCTGCATTCAGGTATGGCTCCGGGGTGCCGGGCGCTCTGAATACAGGATCAACAGGAGCCTAGAAAAACACCTTCTCCCGGATCGCGGTGAGAAGGTGTCCTCATGATTACCGTTTGTTAACGATTTTGGCTCAGTTTACCGGAGTTTTGCTGCCATCTGAATGCCATTCATAGACAACAAACTCGAACGACTCCATATCGCCTTTGCTGTCGTACTCGACAGTGCCGATTGGCGTCTCGAATTTGCCTTCGCGCAGTGCTGCGGCAACATCAAACGGATCCGTGGAGCCTGCAGCTTCAATGCCTTCGGCGATCAGCTGCACAGCAGTATAAGAGGTGAGTACGAAGGGCCCGGATGGGTCTTCGCCTTTTTCCTCAAAGGCCTGGACCAGTTCCTGGTTCTCTTCTTTCTCGTCGAAGCTGGGGGGCAGGGTAACCAGCAGGCCTTCCGCGGCTTCGCCGGCAATGGTGTTGATATCCTTGTTACCAACGCCTTCCGGGCCCATGAAGGTGGCGTCCAGGTCAGCTGAGCGCGCCTGGCGCAGGATCAGACCCAGCTCCGGGTGGTAGCCGCCGTAATAGACATAATCGACATCAGCCTGCTTGAGCTTGGTAACCAGTGAGGAAAAGTCCTTGTCGCCGGCGGTAATGCCTTCGAACATGGCAATTTCAACGCCGGCTTCCTCAAGCGTGTCACGCACGGCGGTGGCAATGCCTTCGCCATACTGCTGCTTGTCGTGAACAACAGCAACGCGCTCGGGCTCGAGGCTGGCGAGGTAGTTACCGGCAACCGGGCCCTGCATGCTGTCGAGGCCGATGGTGCGGAACACCAACTCGTAACCGCGCTCGGTGATGTCCGGGCTGGTGGAAGCCGGTGTAACCATCAGGATGCCTTCATCCTCATAGATATCTGAGGCCGGCTGGGTAGAGCTGGAGCAGAGATGGCCGACTACAAAGCGAACGCCATCGTTGACCATTCGGTTGGCAACGGTAACGGCCTGCTTCGGGTCGCAGACATCATCCACTTCAACGCCTTCCAGCATCTCACCGTCTACGCCGCCGTCGGCATTGATGCGCTCAATGGCCATGCGGGCACCGGAGAACTGCATGTCGCCATACTGGGCGACGGGACCGGTCATCGGGCCGGCGATGCCGATCTTGATTTCGGCAGCAGCGTGGCCTGCGCCCATCACCGCGATAGAAGCAGTAATAGCAGTTACGAGTTTCTTGACTGGTGTACTCATTGGGTCTGTCCTGTTTCAGGGTTATTCTTATGTTCTCAGCGATGTAAACAAACACCACACATGCTGCCTTGTCAAGCAGTTAAGCCTGGCCGGCGTGCAGGAACATCCGTGCAGGGAATGCAGCAAGGACCGTGCCGGTCTGTCGTATCAGGCGTCGGACTGCTCCTCGTCTTCCGGGTAAAACAATTTGCGGAAACTGTCGTGATCCCGAAGCTGTTCAAAGCTGGGATCCACTGAGGCGTCATCTTTATACGCCTCGGAAATGTTAATCGCCTTCCGCAGTGTTGCCACTGCATCGTCCCACCGACCAATCTCGGCATAGGCGCAGGCCAGTTGGTAGTGTGCGTGGCCGTTATCAGACGCCAGTTTCAGGGCGCGCTGGCAGAGGCTGATTGCCCAGAGCGGTTCCTGCATTTCCAGAACCGCGTCTGCTTTATAACTCAGCGCTTCCACGTCGTCCGGGCGAAGGTCCAGAATGGTATCGTAGGCAGAAATCTTGTTTTGCTGGGAGGTTTCCTGGCTGGCCTTCAGCCAAAGGGAATGCACTTCGTTGGTGCGCTCGATCTCCGCCTGGTTCTGGTGGATGATGTCGGACTTCTGCCGGAGTTGATCCTCAATGAATTCCAGGCGCTTCTCGTACTCCACCACCAGTTCATTGACCCGCTTTTCGGCCAGGCTTGTCAGCTGGTTGCGCATGTCACGAATGGAATTCCAGCCGATGACGACAAGGATGGAAGTGGCACCGGCAATCAGGTAGAAAAAATAGGTCACGGTGTCGGTAGCGTAGGACATTGTCTTGTCGGCCACTGACAGCTCCTTGTCGACCACTTTTTCAATCAGCTCGGCCCGAGTGTTCATCATTTCCTTGCGTAGTGCCTTGCTCTCTTCCAGC
>NZ_JAWLDU010000005.1:0-1942 GCF_041686475.1 Marinobacter sp. | reverse complement strand
CCGGTGCTGGATGTGGGGCCGGTGCTTCGTGAGGATGGGTGGAAGGCCAAGGCCTGAGTCAGGGGCTGGTCCCGGGGCGGGGGTGCCTTTTCTTTGGAAAAAGAACTCGCTTCGCTCAGCCACCTTTTTCTGGCAGAAAAGGCACCCCCGCCCCGGGACCGATTCCGGCCACTTTAATTGATTAATGCACTGAAGCCCCTTTCTTCGGCCTGTCCCCGAAACACACCTGGAACACATCGCTGTACTGCTTGGCAAAATTCACCGTCAGCCCTTCCTTCAGGTAGTCCGGCAACTCTTCGTAATCCCCCCGGTTTGCTTCCGGCAGTATCAGGTTGTTGATTTTCTGGCGTCTGGCCGCGATGACTTTTTCGCGAATGCCACCGACGGGCAGTACCTGGCCGGTGAGGGTCAGTTCGCCGGTCATGGCGAGGTTCTGCTGGGGTGCTTCCTTGCGGGCAATGGACAGCAGTGCGGTGGCCATGGTGACACCGGCACTGGGGCCGTCCTTGGGGGTGGCGCCTTCGGGTACGTGCAGGTGCACGAAGGACTTGTCGAAGAAGGTCGGGTCGCCTTTGAATCGCTTGAGGTTTGATGACACGTAGCTGTAGGCGATTTCGGCGGACTCTTTCATCACCTCCCCCAGTTGCCCGGTGAGCTTGAAGCC
The DNA here is from genome assembly GCF_041686475.1 of Marinobacter sp. Classification (GTDB taxonomy): domain Bacteria; phylum Pseudomonadota; class Gammaproteobacteria; order Pseudomonadales; family Oleiphilaceae; genus Marinobacter. The sequence continues at coordinate 1,278 of NZ_JAWLDU010000005.1, read as the reverse complement.
GCGCTGGGTGCTGTGAATGCGTGACGCTTCAATGCTCAGGGTGGCGCCGCCCATGGCGGTCCAGGCAAGGCCGGTGACCACACCAGTGCCCTTGAGGGATTTTTCCTTCCGGAATGCCGGTTGTCCCAGGTAGGTCTGCAGGTCGGAAACGCCCACCTTCACGGGTTTGTCAGGATGTTCCAGTAGTTGCACGATGCCTTTGCGAATGACTTTGTGCAGCAGTTTTTCCAGGCTACGTACGCCGGCTTCCCGGGCGTAGCCTTCGATGATCTGCTTGATGGCCGCGTCGGTGATGTTCATCTGCTTTTTCAGCAAACCGGCTCGCTTGAGCAGCCGTGGCATCAGGTAATGCTTGGCGATGGCGAGTTTTTCCTCGGCGATATAGCCAGACAGGCGAATCACGTCCATACGGTCCAGCAGTGCCCTGGGAATAGTGTCCAGCTGGTTGGCGGTGCAAATGAACAGAACCTTGGACAGGTCCATGCGCACGTCCAGGTAGTGATCGAGGAATTCCCGGTTCTGCTCCGGATCCAGGGTTTCCAGCAGTGCGGAGGCGGGGTCGCCCTGGAAGGAGGCACCAATCTTGTCGATTTCGTCCAGCATGATCACCGGGTTTGACACCTTTGAGTCTTTCAGCGCCTGCACGAATTTGCCGGGCATGGCGCCGATGTAGGTGCGGCGATGGCCCTTGATTTCGGCTTCGTCACGCATGCCACCGACGCTGAAGCGATAGAACTTGCGGCCCAGGGCGTCGGCCACCGAGTGACCGATGGACGTCTTCCCCACGCCCGGCGGGCCCACCAGCAGCAGGATGGAGCCACTGACTTCACCCTTGAAGGTGCCTTCTGCGAGGAACTCGACGATGCGATCCTTCACGTCTTCCAGGCCGTCGTGGTCTCGGTCCAGAATGCGCTTGGCTTCGGCCAGGTCGAAATGGTCCTCGGAGGTCAGCCCCCAGGGCACCTGGGTTAGCCAGTCCAGGTAATTTCGGGTCACACCGTATTCCGGTGAGCCCTGTTCCAGCACCTGCAGTTTCTGCAGCTCGTCATCAAACCGTTCCTGCACCTGTTCCGGCGGGTCGAGTTTCTCCATGCGCTCACGGAAGCGTTCGGCGTCGGCGGTCTTGTCGTCCTTGGCCATGCCCAGTTCGCGCTGGATGACTTTCAGCTGCTCCTTGAGGAAAAACTCCCGCTGGTGCTTCTGCACCTTTTCGTTCACTTCCTCGCTGATTTCGCTTTGCAGGCGGGCAACTTCCTGCTCTTTCGCCATCAGCAGCAG
>NZ_JAWLDU010000085.1:0-7515 GCF_041686475.1 Marinobacter sp. | reverse complement strand
GGAAACTATCGGCATCGCGGTTGCAAAAGCTGGTAAACCCAGAGTGAGCGCGACTATGGCGAAATTCGTCCTGATACTCATATCTACTTCTCCAAAAGTTTTTTATGACGTTTCTTAACGTCTTTTGGGACTGCTTCGAGACAGATAAAGCGAAATTCGTACCATAATTAAAAAAATAAATTATTCATGAGGTTAAAATAGTCAGGTGGCGCCTTTTAAACTTAACTGTAAATTTTGCCGACATAATTGACCCTGAAGTCAGCAAGAGGAATCCGGGGTCAGACCCCAATGCATTTGGTCAGCTCAAATGTCCTGGGGTCAGACCCCAGTTTGTATAAAAAAATGCCCCGGACAATGTCCGGGGCATTTTGCTGGCAGCACCAGAAGCTCTCTCACTCGCGTTTAAGTCTAGCCTCTGGCTGAGCTGCCCGTGCTTATCCGATCAAAATGTATTGATCAGCTACGGCGACGACGGGTCAGCGAGAGACCGGCGAGGCCGAGACCCAGCAGGGCGAGCGTTCCGGGTTCCGGAACCCTTGCGATGGTCATGTCATCGATGCCCCATCCGTCATTCTCGTTCACACCGTTGTCGAACGTCAGCGTGGCGCTGTCAAAGAACACATCGGAATACAGAGTGATCCAGGCAATGTTGCCGTCACCAAGCCTTTCGTTGGTTGGCTCGCCAAGGGCTTCATTAAGGTTCAGAGTCTTGCTCAGACCGTCTGCAAAGGTGATTTCCAGGCTTGCGCCCTGGTCGTTTGCATCGGAGAGGAAAAAGCCCAGTGCATTGAACTTGCCGCCATTGCCATCGTCAATGTCCCATTCGACGATTTCAGCATCATTGCTATCGAGCCACTGGCCATCAAGGTTCGCGTCACGGCCAAATTCCCCGGTGTCCTCGTTTTCGATCATCAGCTTGTCTGTAGCGGGATCGGTTTCGTCGGCGGTGCCGTCCTCCCGGACATTGGTAATGGTGCCAACACGCGTGTTGAAGCTCTCCTGCGCCACAACCCAGCTCTCCTGCTGATTGGACGAGTCATAAGCGTCAAGATCAACCCCATTTTCCGTTGTCACAGGATTTGAAGCTACGAATTCCCCCGGTTCGTCAAAGGTTTCAGTCACTTGGTTGTAAGTGCCGTTGTCAAAGTTATTGCGGGCGTCGTTCGCAGCTTGCATACCAGCTGTACCATCACCACCAGCCGCCTCAAACTTTATAATTGCGGCGCCTGCCGATGTTGCCATCGCAGAAATCGCAACACCCAGAACCGCTTTTGATAAATTGTTCATTTCAAGATCTCCCTTGGCTTCGATCGTTCCTGATCATTACTTCTTGATTACTTCCTGCCTCAATGGCAACCCTTCGCTCGATGATAATGCAGGGTTTGTGCCAATAAAAAAAGGCTTTTATTATCAGTTATCTGGAAATGTTTGCAAAAATGGTATTCCAAAGACTGTAAAGATAATCGACGTTCAAATTGCGACACAATGATCCAGCCCGCGGGCGACTGCCCGGGGCATCTCCAGTTGTCACAGCAGCGGGTCTTACCGTAATATGCTGTGTGATGCATCGGATGCTTTAAATCGCACGTAGTACAAGGAGTCGGCGTGGCCCACGTCAGGTTGTTCAGGCATTACATTCACCTACCTTATGTCATTCTTGGACTGATTGATTTCGCGGTTCTGGTTGTCGCATTGTCGATCGCGGTCTTCTTCCGATATTTTGGCGATATCCCGCTTTTTCTCGATAATTTTGCGTTTATCCTTCCGTCCGCAGTGGTCTTCGCGGCACTGAACCTTCTGGTTATGATCGCCATCGGGGTTCACCAGTCCCGCCTTGAAGAGGGCATGTCCGGGATGATGCTTCGCACCATCATGGCATTGATCGTCAGCGTCCCTCTGTGTGGCTTCACTTATCTGCTTTCAACTGAATGGCTGTGGTATATCGGCTCCAGCAGCGTGCTGACGACCGGGTCTGTGTTCGGGTTTTTCCTCCTGGGTATTGTTCGCTCACTGTTTTTCGCCACGGTTGGCAAGGAAACCTTCAAGCGCAAAGTGCTCGTGCTTGGCGCCGGCTTCCGGGCCAGGCAAATTGACGAAGACCTGAGAACACCCTTCAACCGCAAGGGCTTCATTCTTACCGGCTTTGTGCCCCTCCCGGACGAGCCGATCGAAATCACCAGCGATCACCTGCTGGAATTAACCGGCACACTTCAGCAACACATTGTCAAAAATCCAGTCAATGAAATTGTAGTCGCGGTGGACGACCGCCGTAAGGGTCTGCCCATGGAAGACCTTCTGGAATGCAAGATGGAAGGCGTAAAGATTATCGACGGCGTCAACTTCTACGAGCGTGAGTCCCGCAAGGTGGCGCTGGAAATGGTCACCCGCGGCTGGCTGGTGTTCTCGGACGGTTTTACCGTGTCGTCCGTGTTCGGATTCGGTAAGCGTTCTCTGGACATAGTGGCGGCAACAATGCTGCTTCTGGCAGGCCTGCCTCTTATGATACTGACCGCCATCGCCATCAAAATCGAAGACGGCCTGAAAGCGCCGGTGTTATACAGTCAGGAGAGGGTGGGGCTCAACGGCCGAATTTTCAGAGTGCACAAATTCCGCTCAATGATCACCGATGCTGAAAAAAACGGCGCTGTGTGGGCCAGCCAGAATGATGCCCGGGTGACAAAGGTTGGAGAATTCATACGCAAGGTGCGGATCGACGAACTGCCGCAGATTTTCAACGTGTTAAACGGCACCATGGCCTTTGTTGGTCCGCGGCCGGAGCGCCCGGTGTTCGTAGAGCAGCTCTCCGAGAGAATTCCCTTCTACAGCGAGCGCCACCGGGTCAAGCCGGGATTGACCGGCTGGGCTCAACTTTGTTTCGCTTATGCCGATAACGAAGAGGATACGCGGGAAAAACTCCGCTACGACCTGTATTACATCAAAAATCAGAGCTTGCTCCTGGATTTATTGATTATAATTCAGACAGTAGAAGTGGTATTGTTCAAGAAAGGATCAAGGTAGTTTCGGGACAGGCTCTCCCCGAGACACGGAAACAGACACGGAACCAGAGAGGAATGACAATGTCATCGAAGTATTCACTGCGGGCGCTTCTGCTGCCCCTGGCGGCGGTAGCTTTTGTTGCAGGCTGCGCATCAAACTCCCCATCCTCCAACGACAAAATTGAGCAGGCACTTGAACTGGATACGGTTAATAGCGTCGACCAGTACATTCTCGGCGCAACCGATGTCGTGCGAGTGTCTGTCTGGCGAAACGAAGACCTGAGCATCTCCGTGCCGGTGCGACCGGACGGCAAAATCTCCGTTCCCCTAGTCGGTGACGTGCAGGCGACAGGACGCACCCCGGAAGACCTTGCCGATGATATCGAATCCAGCCTTTCCGGCTTTATCAGGGAGCCGCAGGTCAGCGTTGTGGTGACCAACATGGGCAGCTACGAGTACATGGACCGTGTTCGCGTCACCGGCGCGGTGGAGAGCCCTGTTTCCGTGCCACACCAGGCAGGAATGACGGTGCTTGACATGTTCCTCAGCGCCGGCGGGGCCACTCCGTTCGCTGCGCCCAACAACGCCATGCTCTACAGGCCCCTGAACAGCGAAGTCGTCGCTATTCCCGTGCGTTTGGACGATATCCTGGAAAAAGGGGATATCAGTACCAATTATTCGTTGCGGCCCGGCGATATCCTTGCTGTTCCGGAACGAAACTTCTGACGCTGGCGTCCTGTCAGGAGTCTTGTGTTAATCGCTGAATAAACTTTGGGTGGTTGAAATGGCACTTCCTCTGTCTAGCTTACCGATTGAAATTCTCAGGGAAGTTCGCTCACGCAAGTGGCTCGTGTTCTTCGTGTTCGCGCTGGTGAGTTTCGCGGTGCTCGCCACCGGCTTCATCTGGCCCTATCAATACAGGTCAGAAGTGACGATTTTTGTGGATGACCAGAATATTATCGTGCCCCTGATGGAAGGGAGTGCGGTCACCACAAAAATAAGTGAGCAAAGCTCCGCCGCCAAACAAACCCTTTCAAGCAGGGATGTGCTCACGCAAATCGCAAAGGACACCGATGTTTACGGCGATGATGCTCGCAACATCGATGACGAGGAGCTCGAGTCACGCATCATGACGCTAAGGGGCAATATGGACGTCAGGCCGGCCGGCGGGCGTTATTTTTCAATTTCCTACCGGTCAGAGAAGCCGATAGAGGCATTCCGTGTCGCCCAGAAAATGGGCCAGCTGTTTATCGCGGAAAGCTCCGAGAGAAAGCGCAGTGAAAGCCGAAGCGCCTACGATTTCATCGACAAACAGGTAAAAAGTTACGAGCGCCAGTTGGCGGATGTCGAACAACGGCTGGAAAACTTTCTATCAGAAAATAAAGAAGGCACCGAAGGCGAAGCCAGTTCCCGCATGAACAATCTCAAGTCGCAGCTTGAGCTGGCAGAGATGGAAAAATCGGAACTGGAATCCAGGGTGCGCTCCCTGCAGGACCAGTTAAGCACGATCGATCCCACGCTTCGCCAGGGCAGAACCTCCGATGCATTCCAGCAGCGCATCAGCGATATGGAATCGCAGCTCGACGACCTGCGGCTGAGGTATCACGATTCTTACCCCGATATTGTCATCCTCAAGGAGCAGATCGAAGAGCTGCGCAAGCAGCGGCAACGGGCAGTTGAAGAGGGGGATTCGGGCAATCAGGTTGTCTCTGGCGAAGATGTCGTCAACCCGATCTACCAGGATATCCGCGCGTCACTGTCCAAAACCGAGGCTGACCTGCAGACCTCCATCTCCCGCATCAACTCGCTCAACCGCCTGATCGACGAGCAGGAACAACGGATGGAGCGAATCCAGGCAAACAAAACCCAGTATGCAGAAATTACCCGGGACATGGACGTCAATACCCAGATCTACAACGATCTTCTCAAGCGCAGGGAGAAAGCACGGGTTTCCATGCACCTGGACGTCGAGGGTCAGGGGCTCAATTTCGAGATATACGAGTCGGCACAGTTCCCGACGTCGCCTGCCGATATGCAGTTTTCCACCTTTGCCTTTGCCGGGCTCTTCCTGGGTGTTCTGGCACCGTTCGGAGCGATTGCTGGCTTGCTCCAGATTGATCCCAGAGTCAGAGCCCGGGAACAGCTGGAAAACGCAATAGGGTTACCGGTGCTCGCGGAAGTGCCGCGGGTAAGAACACCCTACGAGAAGCGACGGGAACGCTGGGTAACCGTCCTCATTTCTGTCTGTGCGGTCACGGCAGTAGTCGCATACATTGGTATTGCAGGTGCTGCACTCATGGGAGTTCTTTGATGGCGAAGTATAAGCAGGGTGGCTCTGACTCATCACAAGGGGTTGAAGACGATACGCTGGATGCAACCTTTGACGCGGAGCGTCGTGACCGAAGCGGCAACCGGCGATCTGGGAAAGACAGCGAGGACGCCCAGAAAGAGGTCTGGCGGCGGGATTCCGACAGTGCAGAGAGAGCATCACAGCACGACTCGGCGGCCTACTCGGACTGGGAAGACTCAAGGATGCTGGTGCCCAGTTCCCTTGAGCTGGGGCCTGGCGCGGTCGACAAATATGTGATCAGCAAGCAGATTGTCAAAATGCAGGAGCCCCGCAGGCTCACGCCCGATGATCTGGATGAGCGCCGTATCATCTATCCGGAGTCCAAAAACCGGGCGCTGGTCAATCGCTTCCGCCATCTGCGCACCAAGCTGCTGGAGCTGTCGGGCGGTAATAATTTTACAATGGTCGTCAGCGGGGCCTGCGAGGGCGCCGGTGCGTCATTCATGGCACTGAACCTGGCAGCGGCTTTTGCATTTGACCAGTCCAAAACTGCACTGATTATTGACTGCAATCTGCGAAGTCCGTCACTGCATTCGCAGCTGGACCTCGCGGCGGAATCCGGCCTGACGGATTTTCTGGAAGACTCGGATTACGACATAGGCAAGATCATATACCCCACCGGAATCCCCCGCCTGCGCCTGGTGCCCGCCGGCAGCCAGAGGGAGAACGGCGCCGAATTTTTCACCTCCTTCCGCATGAAGCAGTTTCTGCAGGCAATCCGCCGCCGCTACCCGGACCGCTTCATTGTACTGGACACCGCACCCATCAGTGATTCACCCGACGCACGCATACTCGGCGACCTTTGTGACTACTCGATGCTGGTGGTGCCACACGCCCGGGCAACCGCCACGGCGATCGAAAGCGCGGCCCAGGCCTTTGACCCGGAAAAGTTTGTAGGAGCGGTAATCAATGGATGAGCGTTACCGATCACGGAAGATCCGTTGCATTAGCGCCATCGGTGCGGGTGTGTTACTGGCCGGTGTCGGCCCGGTGCATGCCGACACCAGCAGCCTTTCCGGGGGTATTGATAACCGGTACTCCGATAATTCGCGCCGTGTGGCAGATAACGCGGAAAGCGACCTGGAAACCCGTGTCGACCTGAATTACCAGTACCTCAGCGATCCGGGGCGTTGCACATCCTCGGTGGACATGGGGCTCGGTTACGGCTACTGGCATCAGGACACCTTCGATTCGGAGATTTATACCAACGGCAGCCTGGCTGGCCAGTGCGAGCTGACTGAAAGCCTGGTCTGGCAGGCTTCCGACCGGATCAGCCAGGTCACCCAGGATACCCGCCAGGCCGCAACCCGGGATAACCAGACCCGTAAAAACGTGTTCCGCACCGGCCCGGTTTATACCATGCGGCTGACCCAGGTAGACCAACTCCAGTTTACCGCTGCCTACGAAAACACCGAATTTGAGGAACCGGAAGAGCCTGACAGCAACCGTGTGACCGCCTCAGCTGCCTATAACCACAGCTTCAGTGACACCTTGCAGGGCGGGCTTTCCGCCAACGCGGAACGAACGGAACTGGACACCGAAGAGGAGCTGGACCGTGAATCCGTCAGTGCAACCTTCAGCCAAACCTGGGCAACCACCCGTGTCAGCGGCTCCCTTGGCGTAAACCAGCTTGAAACCCGTTTGGGCAGCCGTAAATCCTCCAGCGATGGCTTAACCGGCACCTTTAACCTGGTGCGCGAAATCAACCCCAGCAGCGAATTTACGCTCAACGCCAACCGCCGGTTAACGGACCAGACCTCCAGCCTGGGCATCGAGCTTGATGACTTCAATTTCAACCTCACAGAAACGGCAGCGGTAGAAGTCACAGCCTTACGTGCCGGATACAATACCCGCTTCAGCGACGGCGCATCGTTTACGGCGCAACTGTCGGCCAGCCGAAGCGATTTCATTGAGACCGACAACCGTGAAGAACAAACAGGAATTGACCTGCGGTATTCCCGGCCTGTGACGGTGCTGCTTTCCTGGTTTACCGACGCCGGTTACGAGCGCCGGACTTTTGAAGAGGATGATTCCGAAGACGACCTGTTCGGGCTGTCCCTGGGGCTGGACTACCAACTGACGGCCGAAATGGGAATCAGTTCTGCCATTGGCCACCAGAAAAAGACAAGCGACATCGCCGCCAGGGAATATGATGAGAACTGGGTCCGA
>NZ_JAWLDU010000034.1:0-31823 GCF_041686475.1 Marinobacter sp. | reverse complement strand
CACCGAAACCATCAAAAACGACAGCCACCGAACGGTGGAGAACAACAGTTTCAGTCACATCAAGGGCAACGATCACTGCACGGTGGATGGTGAGAAGCGTGAGTCCGTCGGGGGCGACTTCAGCCAGAACATCGGCGGCACCCTCCACCAGAAATCCGGCAAGGGCACACTCAGCGAAGCTGGCACGGAAGTTCACCACAAGGCCGGCGCCAAAGTGGTGCTGGACGCCGGCGCGGAACTCACCATCTCGGCTGGCAGCAGCCTGCTGAAGCTGGACCCGAGTGGGATCACACTGGCGGGGCCCGGCATCAGGATCAATTCAGGTGGCTCGCCGGGAAGTGGGGCTGGCCAACAATCCCGGCCCCCGGAAAAGCCAAAGGTCCTTATGTTGATCTCGGCACAAACGTGAACGCTCATGAACTGGCGGAAACGTCGATGTCTCTACTCCGTGCACCTCGATTTCTCATCCTCAACAATCAGATAACTGGCTGGCAGATACGGCAGGGAGTTGGCAAGCAACTCCTCCAGTCGGCCTGATTCCCGCAGCTCATCCAGGCCTTCGTTGAACTGCCTCAGAAACTGTTCACTCTCGGGTAGTCGCCGGGACAGGATCAGATAGAGGTAGTCTGATTGCAGAGGTCTGGCGTGGAAGGAAATTCTGTCCTCCAGTTCCAGGCGCCTTAGCATTTCCATGCCGACGGCCTGCTCCATGGGAAAGAGATCGATCCGGCCTGCGGCCAGTTTGCGGAAGTTGGTTTCATCGGATGTTGTCTTGTCCGCGCTGATGGCCCCGGAGGCAACGGCTTCCTCGAATTCTTTACCGTAATTGTAGTCCTGGGTCAGGCCCAGTCGGTAATTTTCCAGGTCCTCCAGTTTTTCCCAGTCAAAGTCCATGTGTTCACGGTGGAACAGTACGTAATTGTGAGCCACGATGGGGTCGCTGAAGTAGAACTGCCCCAGCATTGCCGGGCGGCAGGTCCAGGCGACTGAACCATCCCAGAGGCCTTGTTCGGCCAGCATCAGGGCCCGGGACCAGGGAAAAAAGCCGTAAGTTACGGAAATGTCTTGTTTGCCGAATGCAAGTGTCACTGCCTGTGGAATCACACCCAATTCGGGTGGGGTGTTTTCCATATACGGGGGCCAGTGGCCGGAAGTCAGCCTGATGTCTGAGTCCGTTTCATCTGAGTGTGAATCTACGGAGAAGGCACAGGCGGCCACTGCGCTGAAAAACAGCCTGCGGAACCGAGTCGTGGACCGTTTGTGTTTATGCTGTGCTTGCACGCACATTTTTTCATCCAGATTGGGGGACGACGGCAAACCTTCCGGTACGAAACAACAATCCCCCGTGAACAGGTATCATAAAACGTTAATATTCAAAGAGTAGCAGGCATGTTCCGCTTTACAACTGTGCAGGTGTCCGTTACCGGCGGTTACACAGGGCCTGCTAAAATTTAAACGGACATTGCCAACAGGCCCCGGGCGGCCACCGGTTGCAAAAATTTTCAGTTTTTTACGATTGCGGTAAGCGAAATCATGGTTTTCGGCGTAACCTGTGGTTATTCATCCCGCAACTCGCCATTTTTATGAATCAGGCCAGTTCCATGTTTGCAGGGGAGCCAATCAGGGAGCGTCGCCCGCAGTTCTGGCAGGTAGCGAAACGCTGTTGTCAGATTGCGGCCACGGTGGATGTTGCCTTTTTCTTTCTCTTCCATCTGCTTGGGTCCCCTATCCTGGCCTGGGTCAACGTGCTCAGCGTTACCATGTATGTCGTGGCGTACCGGGCGCTGGGCAGGAAACAGAACGGCCTGGCCATTACCCTGATCTGGTCGGAAGTCATCATTCATGCCGGGCTCGGTGTTGTACTCATCGGCTGGGACAGTGGCTTTCACTATTACCTGCTGATTTTCATTCCCGCGTTGTTCGTCAGTATGCGATTGCAGGGCGCAGTCGTTGCCCTGGCCGGGCTGTGGGGCTATTACGTCGCTTTGTACCTGCTGATGTGGTTTATCGAACCCCTGCAGCCCATTGCGCCCGGCGCCTTGCTTGGCGTCTTCCTGTTCAACCTGAGCGTGGTGTTCGCCATGTTCAGTTATCTCTCTTTTTTCTATCTCACTATGGTGACTTCGGCAAACAGGAAACTTCGACGGATGGCAACAACGGATTCGTTGACCGGTCTCTTCAATCGTCGCCATATGACCTATCTGGTGGAAAAGGAACTGGCCCGTTTTCAGCGTAACGGGCATCCGGTGGCGTTTCTCGTGCTGGACATTGACCATTTCAAAGCCATTAATGACGAGCACGGCCACGAAACCGGTGACCGCGTGCTTGAAGATGTCGCCGATATTATCAGGGCGCAGTTCCGGACCCAGGATCTCACCGCCCGTTGGGGCGGGGAAGAGTTTCTTGCCGTACTTCCAGACACCGGGCTACACAGGGCCCAGGCCAGCGCGGAGCGGGTTCGACAGGCACTCCTGGCACATGACTGGTTGGCTCCCAACGGGGATTCGATCGATATCACCATCAGTGCCGGTGTCAGCGAATTTCGGGGTGACGACGACCTGAATTCCGCGATCAACCGGGCCGATAGGGCGCTCTACCGCAGCAAGGAACTTGGCCGGAACCGGGTGGAGCTGGAAGTCGTCTAGGCATGCACTGATTAGCGCCGGCCAGAGGTTGCTGGCCAGGCCTCAGGCACCACGAACAGCCGCGATGTTTCCTGCCAGAAGCCATCCACCGGGGATTGTTCCAGCGCAGCGAACAGGCGAGGAACGCCGGCTGAACGGACATCCTCCAGCGCCTCCTTCGTTTTCCGGAAGTCGGGTGCCTGCGGCTGGCGCCAGGGGCCGAGCCAGTGCGGCTTGACCAGCGGTACCCATCTGGCCGGTCTGTCGATCATATCGTCCAGTTGGTGAAGGTAGAGCCAGCCGCCGCGCAGGTGGTCAGGCGGAACGTCCGCAGGCCGCGCCAGCGTTTTCCCCAGTGGATAGAAAAGATACCCGGGCATGAACACCCTTGGCCGGGCTGGTGTCTCAATGCCCAGTGAGGTCAGAAGGTTGCGGGCTTCGGGTCTTTGCGTCATCTGGCTCTGATGGCCAACGAGGCGCCGGGTTTTGATATCCAGACGATCTTTTGAATTGGGCCCGTACCACAGCACCGTATCCTGGTCTGCCTCGGGGTAACCAAGATAGAACTTCACGGCTATTTCGTGGTGCTCGACGGAATTGTCGGCAGGATTGCGAACCACAAAATCCAGTTCTCCCAGGGTAAGCCCATTACTTCTGACGGGTTGGTTCTTGAGCAGGATCTCCCAACCGAGCAGGTTTTCTATCAGGCATTCGTACAGGCGCTCGAAATAGTGCCCGAGCCTGCGGGCAGGCTGCTCCGTCAACACGGCAGGGCCGGCACCCGGGTTATGATCCCAGGCTTCCAGCCGTTCCTCTGCATCTTCAGGCCGATATTTTTCCGGAACAAATCCCATGGGAGAGCTGATAAGCTGGGGAGCATGGCACATCCACGCCAGGTGACGCACCGCTGGCACGTGGTACCTAAGATGGGCTGTAGTTTCAGGACGTTGGCTCATGGTGGCAGCATAACCCAACAGGAGAAGCAATATGCAGTATCTTCACACGATGATCCGGGTCAGCAACCTTGATCAGACCCTGCACTTTTTCTGCGACCTGCTCGGCATGGTCGAAATCAGCCGCAAGAGCAGTGAGAAGGGCCGGTTCACGCTGGTGTTTCTTGCCGCCCCGGATGACGAGGCGCGGGCCCGGGAAGACAAGGCTCCGATGATTGAGCTGACTTATAACTGGGACCCGGAAGAGTACACCGGTGGCCGCAATTTCGGGCACCTGGCCTATCGGGTGGACGACATCTACGGGCTCTGTAGCCAACTTCAGGACAACGGCGTTACCATCAACCGCCCACCCAGGGATGGCCATATGGCTTTTATTCGCTCACCGGATGGCATTTCCATCGAACTGCTCCAGAAGGGCGAATCCCTGCCGCCGAAGGAGCCGTGGGCAAGCATGGAGAATACCGGTACCTGGTAGTCGTACCCAAGGTGAAACCGCTTTAATCACGGCCGGCGGGACAAGCCGGCGATATTTGGGGTAAAATTCGCGCAAATTCAAGACAAGGACGACCCATGCTTGCAGTGATTCTTTCAGGTGGTTCCGGCACCCGTCTATGGCCGCTATCCCGTGAAGCCTATCCCAAGCAGTTTCTGCCGGTGGTGTCTGATGAAACCCTGTTGGCGGAAACCATTGACCGTGGGCTGGCTCTCGATGACAAAGCCAGGGTGATGGCGATCACCAACGAAGAACATCGATTCGTTGTGGCCGCGCACCTGCAGGCCCAGGCGCCAGAACGCACTGCCGGCATCATTCTGGAGCCGGTAGGCCGGAACACCGCACCGGCAATTGCCCTGGCAGCCCTGGCGGCGGCCGAGGAAAATCCCGAGGAATTACTGCTGGTGATGCCATCGGATCACGTGCTGAAGAATCAGGACGTCTTTCGTCAGGCCGTCAGCCAGGGCGCAGAGGCGGCCCGGGCGGGAAAACTGGTCACGTTCGGCATCGTGCCCAGCGCACCACACACCGGTTACGGCTATATCAAGGCAGGCCAGGCCCACGACGGCTTCAACGATGTCGCTGCGTTCGTGGAAAAGCCGGACCAACAAACAGCTCGCCGGTACCTGGAGGAGGGCGACTATTTCTGGAACAGCGGTATGTTCCTGTTCCGGGCCGATCGTTACCTGCAGGAACTGGAAAGCCAGCAACCCGGTATACTCAAAGCCTGCCGCGCTGCCTGGAAAGAGCGCAATGCGGACATGGATTTCACCCGTGTGGGAAGTGAGGCTTTCAAAACCTGCCCGGACGATTCAATTGACTACGCAGTGATGGAAAAAACCCGTGATGCGGTGGTGGTTCCTCTGGACGCGGGCTGGTCTGATGTTGGGTCCTGGTCTGCGCTATGGGAAATCCAGCCGCACAATGAGAATAACAATGTGTGCCGGGGGGATGTCATCACCGAGGACGTTTCGGGCTCTTACATTCACTCCGAAGGCCGTCTGATTGCTGCATTGGGTATTACCGATCACGTTATTGTCGAAACCGACGATGTGGTACTGGTCGCAGACCGTAACCGGGTGCAGGATGTGAAAAAGCTGGTTGCCCAGGTGAAGGCCCAGGGCCGTCACGAACATCGGTTCCACAAGAAGGTTCATCGCCCGTGGGGAACCTATGAGGGCATTGCCATGGGTGAGCGTTTCCAGGTCAAGCGCATTACCGTCAAATCCGGCGCCTCACTGTCGCTGCAGAAGCACCACCACCGTGCCGAGCACTGGGTGGTGGTCAAGGGAACGGCAACGGTCAATCGCGGTGATGAGGTATTGTTGCTGACTGAAGACCAGTCCACCTACATACCACTTGGTGTTACTCACAGGCTGACCAATCCGGGGGTGATACCGCTGGAACTGATTGAAGTGCAGACCGGCAGCTACCTCGGTGAAGATGACATCGTGCGTTTCGAAGACACCTACAACAGGGTGTGACCGGATTGAATAACACGGCATCAGGATGATGCCTTTTATCACCACAAGGAGATGTGAATGGAAGACTGGCAAGGATGCCTGAGCCCCCTCTGTCAAACCGCACTGCAACGGGCACGTGACAGCGTCGCCCAGCGCGGTGGCTATGCCATTACCGTGGAGGATTTCCTGCTGGCGCTGTTGGACGGCGAGCTGGTGATCTGCAACTTCCTGCGCAGCTGCGGCGTCGACCTGGACGAACTGACCCGTACCATCCAGTGTGAGCAGCCTATCGTGACGGAAGTCGGAGGAGAGGGGCTGCTCTCCTCACAACTGATGTACTGGTTCTCCTGCGCCCGTGAATTGAGCGATGCTGCCTGGCTGGACTGGCCGATGCTGCTATCGGTATTAACACGCAATGCCGAGAGACTGCAGGAAAAAGCCTACGTTGCGGTGCTGGAGCTGGTGAGCCGTTGGCCCGCGACCGATGAAAACCTGCACCAGGATACCGAAACAGCGGTTCCCGCGGATTCCCCCGTTGTGGTTACTGACCTTGAATGGCTGGCACTGGCTGAAGATGTTGCCATTACCCTGGCTTCGGTTCCCGGAGCACTGGTGTGGGTCCGGGGAGTGAGGGGTAGCGGTAAAACCAGCTGGCTGCAGGCACTGCTGCCGTTTCTGGAGTCCGGCTATGTCAGGCTCGATCTGCGCAACGAGGCCGAAGTGATGGCCAGTGATAGCCCGACAATGCCCGCCAGTGGTGGCGACCGTAGAGTGTATCCGGCCCTGGTTCTGGATAACATTTCACCGGTTGATCTGGCTGCGATGATGGTGTCGGATCATAGTCTGGCCAGTGGGCTGGTGACCGGCTATCCGGGCCCCGTCATCATGCTGGGGCCGGATTCACCCGGCATTGGTGAAGCCATCGAGCACCTGGAGCGCCTCCTGGGAAGGGACTTTGAGATTTTCAACATGCCGGCCGTCAGTCCCCCGCAGAAAGCCGCGATTCTCACCGCCCACCAGCCTGCCATCGAACGCTACTGGAACATAGAGGTATCCCCGGCACTCATCCGGTACGTCGCGTCAAGCAGAAGCCGGCTGGTGGCTTCTCCCGGGGGCATGCTCCAGTGGGTGGAGCGTGCCGCTGCCAGGCTCAAGCTTTTTGCAGAGCGTGGCTCAGTCGAGGGGCTTGCCCTGGCGGGAACGACTGACACACTCAGGCGCCAGGCGCTGGTGGCAATGGCGCGGCAGCAACCGCTGGAAGGCCTGGAACGGTCCCTGGAAAGTATCGCCATTGAGCGCGCTGCGGCAGAGGTTGCGTGGCACGAACGCAAGGCTGAGGGAACACTTCGCACACTGAAGGTTGAAGACCTTCGCCATGAACTGGAGCGCTGGGTTGCAGCGCGTCCCGGGCCGGTTCACTATATTGTCCATTGTGAACAGACGGCAGGAGAAAAAGAGGGTGCGGGATCTCGAAATCTATATTCGTGACCTTGAGTCAGCAGCGGTATCGGGTTGGCTGGCCGATCATCTTGATGAAATCGAGTTGGCAGATGAACCGCTGGGCGACAAGGCGGTGAAAGGAACAGCCTGGTATCGGGGGCACCGGGTACGGATTACGCTGTATCCGGGAGCCGGTGGTAAAAGGTTTACGTCGGTGATTCTGGAAGGGGAAGATCTCCCGTGGAGTGCAGACCTGGACTGCGCGCGCAGTGCGTGGCGAGCCATGGATGCCGAAATTCGCTGTAGCCCCGGCGACTGGAAGGAAGGTGAGCCGGTAGAAGACGAGCGATGGTGGCGTCTTGACCAGCGGGGCGAACAGCTGGCGGTCTGGAACTGATCAACACCCGAAAGACAAAAAAGGGGCAGCCAGTGGCTGCCCCTTCTTCTTCGTACTGAAGAGCCTTTCAGTTCAGTCGTCGCTGAGGATGGACACGTTGTCTGCCTGCAGGCCTTTATCGGCTTCCACAACACTGAACCGGACCAGCTGGCCCTGGCGCAGAACACGGCGGCCACGGCCACGAATTGCACGGAAGTGAACGAAGACCTCATCACCACTGTCACGAACAATAAAACCGAAGCCTTTCTTGACGTTGAACCACTTCACCGTGCCTTCTTCATTGCCTTCAGGCGTGGTGTCGTCGAAATCATCCTCGTCGTCATAATCCGGTTGCGACTGCTGGCGCTGTGGTGCTTTTCGGGGTGCGGCGCTGGCGTGAGGGGCCTGCTGTTTCAGTTCTGATGGTTTCTTGGCTGCCAGGGCTACCGTTACGAAGCCTGCCAGGCCAAAAAGAACAACCGCAATGATATAGGCCGCAATGCCCTGGGCGCTGCCCAGTACAAACGTGGTATTGGTTGCCAGTTCACTGGTGTGGGACTGTGACAGAATCTGGAAGAGCTCCGGGGTGAAAGTCACCAACAGAAAGCCGAGGATAAACGGTGACGGAATGGCGACCAGGAGAGCAAGAACGATCGCTTTTGCTGGGTTTTGCATGGACTGAAGTTTCTCCATTAATCAAACGCTAACGATAAAGAACCGGATATCGGGTAAAATCGGGTCTCCGGTCGGTGAAAACCGCCAGGATTCCGTGAGGCACAGAATATGCCCCGAAAATCCCCTGGCGGGCAAAAGCGGCATGATACCAGATAACAGGGAGCGCTGACCAAGCGGCATGACTACATGAGCGAGAAAGATCTACAGGCAAGGCTGGACGAACTGGAAACCCGGCTGGCATTCCAGGACGACGTCATCCACACCTTGAGTGAGCAGTTGGCCCGTCAGGAGCTGGATATCCGGGAGCTCTGGCAAGCGAAAAAGCAACTGAACACACAGCTCAAGGAAGTGTCTTCCTCAAACATCCGAAAAGAGGAGGACGAAACGCCTCCTCCCCATTACTGATTTGCCCCTTACAGATCAGGCCAGCAGCTCCACGAGAACCTGCTCGTAAATCTCGGATAACGTATCCAGGTCTGCGGCCTTCACGCACTCATTCACCTTGTGGATGGTGGCGTTGATGGGTCCGAGTTCCAGAACCTGCGCCCCCGTAGGCGCGATGAAACGCCCGTCCGAGGTGCCGCCGGAGGTGGAAAGCTCCGTTTCCCGACCGGTGACCGTGCGGATGGCATTCTGAGCGGCTGACACCAGCGCGCCCTGGTCGGTCAGGAATGGACGGCCACTCAGGTGCCAATCCAGGTCATACGTCAGTTCCTGGCGGTCGAGGATGGCGACCACACGCTCTTCCAGACTTTCTGCCGTGTTTTCCGTGCAGTAGCGGAAGTTGAAGTGCACCAGGCATTCACCGGGGATGATGTTGCTGCCGGTGCCAGCCTCGATTCTGGTGATCTGGAAGGTGGTGGGCGGAAAGAAATCATTGCCGTTATCCCAGAATTCCTTCGCCAGTGCATCCAGCGCCGGGGCCACCGTGTGAACCGGATTTTCCGCCAGATGGGGATAGGCCACATGGCCCTGGGTGCCGTGTACGGTCAGGTAGCCATGGAGTGAACCCCGGCGGCCGTTCTTGATCACGTCGCCCACTTCCCGGGTACTTGACGGCTCGCCGATCAGGCACCAGTCGATCTTCTCGTTTCTGGCTTCCAGGGTTTCCACGACTTTCACGGTGCCGTGCTGGGCAGGGCCCTCTTCGTCGCTGGTAATCAGCAGGGCGATGGAGCCCCGGTGATCCGGATACTTTTCCACAAAGCGCTCGCAGGCAGTCACGAACGCCGCCAGGCTGCCTTTCATATCGGCGGCGCCCCGGCCGTGGAGGTAACCATCGTCAATGACCGCAGCGAACGGAGGATGACGCCAGTTCTTTTCCGGGCCTGTAGGAACAACATCGGTATGGCCGGCGAAGGCCAGCAGCGGACCCTCCGTGCCCTTGCGGGCCCAGAGGTTGTCGGTGTCGCCAAACCGCAGATCCTCACCTTTGAAGCCCAGGGCCGCCAGCCGCGACATCATCAGCTCCTGGCAGCCGGCGTCGTCCGGAGTAACGGATGGCCGGCGGATCAGGTCGACGGCCAGTTCCAGGGTGGCGGAAAGGGAAGAGTAATTAGTTGTTTGCATGCAGCTCTTCGTTCAGCTCGATGGCGGTCTTGTTGGTTTTGCATTCAACCGCGCCAGTCTGGCTGTTACGGCGGAACAGCAAGTCCGGCTTGTTGGCCAGGTCGCGCGCCTTGATGACTTCAACCAGCTCGTTATTGTCGTCCAGCAGAGCCACCTTGGTGCCGGCGGTGATGTACAGACCGGCTTCCACTTTGCAGCGGTCCCCGAGCGGGATACCGATACCGGCGTTGGCGCCGATCAGGCAGTTCTCACCCACGGAAATGATGATGTTGCCGCCACCGGAGAGGGTGCCCATGGTGGAGCAGCCGCCGCCCAGGTCAGAGCCCTTGCCAATGATTACGCCGGCAGAGATGCGGCCTTCAATCATGCTGGTGCCTTCGGTGCCGGCATTGAAGTTGATAAAGCCTTCGTGCATGACCGTGGTGCCTTCACCTACGTAAGCGCCCAGGCGAACACGGGCCGTATCGGCGATGCGAACCCCTTTCGGTACCACGTAATCGGTCATCTGCGGGAACTTGTCCACGGACTTCACTTCCAGGGTGCGGCCTTCGATGCGCGCCTTGAGCTGGCGTTCCGGCAGTTCGTTCAGGTCGACGGCGCCTTCGCTGGTCCACGCCAGGTTGGGCAGCAGTCCGAAAATGCCGTCCAGTTTCAGTTCATGAGGTCTGGCCTGGCGGCTGGAGATCAGGTGCAGCTTGAGGTAGACCTCCGGGGTGCTGGAAGCGGTATCGTCGGTATCCAGCAGGGTAACCACAACAGGGCGCCGGCTGTCGGCCGCTTTGCCTGCCAGTGTTGACTGTTCGATCTGGCCAAGCTGGCGCAGGCCGTCCGAGAGTGCCTTGAGCTGGTCGGGTGTTACCGATATCGCCTGGTTCCCACCCTGGTATTCCAGGACGTTGCGAGCCACTTCGATGAGGCCGTTATCGGGGGTGATGACCGGCTGCTGGTAAAACACTTCCAGCCACTCGCCCTGGTTGTTCTGGGTGCCGATACCAATTCCGAATGCAAAACTCATTGATGTGCTCCTGGTTCTCAGTGTTTGAATCGTTCGGCCCATTCGTCGGCATTGAACCCGACGCTGACGGTGTCTCCGTGCTCAACCACGGGGCGCTTGATGATGGACGGATTGTCGAGCATCAGACGATGGGCGGATTGGGCGCTAATATTATCACGAACCTCGTCCGGAAGTTTGCGCCAGGTTGTACCGCGGCGGTTCAGAAGCACTTCCCAGCCGGCTGACTGTTCCCAGTGGCCCAGTTGCCCGGCATCCAGACCGTCCTTTTTAAAATCATGGAATTCGTAGTCGATTCCGGCGTCGTCCAGCCATTTCCGGGCTTTCTTGACGGTGTCACAATTCCTGATGCCGTAAAGTTTCATGCCTTGTTCTCTTTCACAAAGGTTACTATGCGTTTTGCCGCCTCAACGCATTCCGCCACTGGGGCGACCAGTGCCATGCGCACCCGGTTCTCACCGGGGTTGTGGCCGTCAACCGTGCGGGACAGGTAGCGGCCCGGCAACACGTGAACGTTCTGCTGTGCCGACAGTTCCCTTGCGAAGGTTTCGTCGTCCATCGGGGTTTCCGGCCAGAGGTAGAAACCGGCATCGGGAAAGTCGACGTTCATCACTTCCCGCAGGATGGGTACCACGGCTTCGAACTTGGCGCGGTAGGCGGCGCGGTTCTCCCGCACATGGTCTTCGTCGCTCCAGGCGCCGATGCTCGCCAACTGGTTATGAATGGGCATGGCGCAGCCATGATAGGTGCGGTACTTGAGGTAGCCTTTGAGGATATCGGCGTCGCCGGCCACGAAGCCGGAGCGCAGGCCCGGCAGGTTGCTGCGTTTTGACAGGCTGTGGAACACAATGCAGCGGGCAAAATCGTTACGGCCGATGGCGGCGCAGGTCTGCAACAGTCCTTCCGGTGGCCGGTTTTCATCGGGGTACAGCTCGGAATAGCACTCGTCGGAGGCGACGATGAAATCGTGCCTGTCTGCCAGTTCGATAACCCGTGCCAGGGTTTCCCGGGGGATCACCGAGCCGCTGGGGTTGCCCGGAGAGCACAGGAACAGCACCTGGCAGTCTTGCCATACCGAATCCGGCACGCTGTCAAAGTCCGGGATGAAATTGTTGTCGGCATCGCAGGGCAGGTAATGGGGCGTTGCGCCTGCGAGGAACGCCGCGCCCTCGTAAACCTGGTAAAACGGATTGGGGCTCACAACCGTGGCAGGCCCGCTGGAATCCACCACCGACTGAACCAGCGAGAAGATGCCTTCCCGGGTGCCGTTGACGGGCACAATATGGTGTTCCGGTGTCAGTGTGCCGGGGGCCAGATCAAAGCGTTGGGCCGCCCAGTCTGCGATAGCCTGGCGCAGCTCGTCGGTGCCCCTGGTCGTGGGGTAGTTGGCGAGCTTGTCCAGGTTATCCGCAATCACCTGTTTTACGAATTCCGGCGACGGATGCTTGGGTTCACCGATGCCCAGGGAGATGGGTGTCAGGTCCCGGGGAACGCTGATGCCAGCCTTCAGCCGGGTCAGTTTTTCGAACGGATAGGGATGCAGTCTGTCCAGGTCCGGGTTCATTGGGTGTCGTCCAGCATTTGGCATAGGTCCTGCTGCAGAGCCAGGCAGACAGCAGGATCACTGATCTGCTCGCCATGCTCGTCGGTTACAAAGAAAACGTCTTCAACCCGCTCGCCCAGGGTGGCTATCTTGGCGTTGGTGAGCCGTACGCGGTGTTCCAGCAACACCAGTCCAACGCGTGCCAGCAGGCCGGGGCGGTCCGGGGTAACCACTTCCATCACCGTACGCTGGTTGATGGTGTCATTGGAGAAGGTTACCTCCGTGGGGAAGGCAAAGTGCTTGAGCTGCCGGGGAGTGCGCCGGTGGATGATGTCCGGGTAATCCTCCGGATCGTCCAGTTCCTCGATCAGCCGCCTGCGCACCCGGTCTTTTCTTGCGGGATCGATCCCCAGGGGTTTGCCCTTGTCATCCAGCACAATATAGGAACTGATGGAAAAGGGGCCTTCGCTGGAGCTGATGCGGGCATCAACGATGTTGAGGTTGAGCTGTTCCAGCACCGCTGTCGTGGCAGCAAAAAGATCGATGCGGTCACTCATGTAGATGATGATCTGGGAATAGCCGTCCGTGGGCCCGCCGCGGGTGTCGCGAATCAGTACCAGCGGGTCGGGATCGTCGCCGTGGCGGATTATGGCGGCGGTCTGCCAGGCGATATCCACCGTGGAATCCTGCAGGAAGTAGTCTTCGTCCAGGGTTTCCCAGATTCGGTCGATCTGTTCGTCGGTCATGTTCTGGGCGTGGAGAATCTCCCGCGCCTCGGACTGGGTGGCCCGCACCCATTCCTGGCGGTCCACCGGTGTTTCCGAGCCGCGCCTCAGGGCCCGCTTGGTTTCAATGTATAGCTGACGCAGCAGCGACGCCCGCCAGGTATTCCAGAGTTTCGGGTTGGTGGCACTGATGTCGCACACCGTCAGCACATAGAGATAGTCCAGGTGCACCTGGCTGGGTACCGAGCGAGCAAACCCGTGAATGATGTCCGGGTCTGAAATGTCCTTGCGCTGGGCTGTCATCGACATTAACAGGTGGTTTTCCACCAGCCAGGAGGCCAGTTGGGTATCCCGCTCGCTGAGATGGTGCCGCTGGCAGAAGTCCTCCACGTCGATCGCACCCAACTCTGAATGGTCGCCTCCGCGGCCCTTGGCCACATCGTGGTAGAGGCCGGCAATATAAAGCGTTTCCAGCTTGGGCAACCGGTGAATCAGCCGCGAGGCCAGGGGGTAATCGTTACGTGCTTCAGCGCTGTCCAGCCGCACCATGTTACGGATCACCCGCATGGTATGGGCGTCCACCGTGTAGATGTGGAACAGGTCGTGCTGCATCTGGCCGATTATCTGGCCAAACTCCGGCAGGTAACGGCCCAGCACGTTGTATTTCTTCATTGCAGACAGGGTCTGGTCGAGAGCGTGAGGCGTCCGCAGTAGTTCCATGAACAGGGACGTAACCGCCAGATCCGAGCGGAAGGCATCGTCAATCAGGTGCCGGTGCGCCCGCAGGGAGCGAATCGTGGTGGCCCGGATGCCCTTGATCTCGGGGTGCTGCGCCATCAGCACGAAAATTTCCATGATGGCGTAGGGGGCGTAGGCAAACACCTGGTTGTTGACCGCTTCAATATAGAAGTTGCGGATCTGGAAGCGTTTGTTCAGGGGCAGTATGTCATCGTCGCTGCCGGCACCAAGGATAGCTTCGTCGTAATACTGCAGGATCACATCGGTCAGCTCGGCCAGCGCCAGTACCGTCCGGTAGTAGGACTGCATCATCAGCTCGACGCCAAGCCGCTTGCCCTCATCCCGGTAACCCAGCATTTCGGCGAGGGCGCGTTGGTGATCGAACAGCAGTCGGTTTTCATTGCGGTCAGCGATCAGTTGCAGGCCATACCTCAGCCGCCACAGGAAAGTCTCACCCTGCAGCAGAATCTGGTGTTCTTCTTCGGTCAGTATGCTGAATCGGGTCAGGTCGGCGATGTTCTGCAGGCCAAAGTGCCGCTTGGTAATCCAGCCGATGGTCTGGATATCCCGCAGCGCCCCCGGAGAGCCCTTTACATTGGGTTCCAGGTTGTACTCGGTGTCGCCGTACTTGGCATGGCGACGTTTCTGCTCTTCCCGTTTGGCTATGAAGTAGTCGCGGTCGGAACTGATGGCGTCGGAATAAACCTGATGGCTGAGCGCGTCACGCAGTTCGTCCGGACCGGCAATGGTGCGGGTTTCAAGCAGGTTGGTCAGAATGGTGACATCTTTTCGGGCCGCATTCATGCTCTCTTCGATGCTGCGGACGCTGTGGCCGATGTCCAGTTTCAGATCCCAGAGCAGGGTAACAAAGGCGCCCAGATCTTCCTGCCAGCTTTCTTCAATACCGTTGCGGGTGAGAATAAGCAGGTCAATGTCGGACTGGGGGTGAAGCTCGCCGCGACCATAGCCACCAACGGCGACGAGAGAAATGTCCGGGGAAGACGCAAACGCATAACGGTTCCAGATCAACGCCAGAACCGTATCCAGCGTGCCTGATCTGGAATGCACCAGGGCACGGACATCCGCTCCCTGCCTGAACGCTTCTGCATCGGCGTTGTAGCGTTCCTTCAGCAGCTCCCGGGCAGCCCTGACAGGAGAGGTGTCGTTACTGATCCTGGCTTCCAGTTCGCTTAAGTCCACCTAGAAAGACTCTTCCGTGCGCCTGGTCAGAACGTCGTGGCCGTCTGCCGTCACCAGAATGGTGTGCTCCCATTGCGCCGAGAGCTTGTGGTCCTTGGTGACAACCGTCCATCCGTCCGGTAGCAGTTTGGTGTGATACTTGCCCTGATTGATCATCGGCTCGATGGTAAATGTCATGCCTTCCTGCAACTCCATACCGGTGCCCGGTTTGCCGTAATGCATCACTTGTGGGTCTTCATGGAAGACCTGGCCGATGCCGTGACCACAGTAATCCCGCACCACGGAATACCGGTGCTTCTCTGCGTGGTGCTGGATAACGTGGCCGATGTCGCCGAGCCGGGTGCCCGGTTTCACCAGTTCGATTCCTTTATATAGGCACTCTTGGGTGATCTGGATCAGGCGCTCGCTGCCAGGCTTGGGTTTACCAACAATGAACATCTTGCTGGTGTCACCATGCCACCCGTCCTTGATGACGGTGACATCGATATTGAGAATATCGCCTTCCTTCAGGACCTTCTTCTCCGAAGGGATGCCGTGGCAGACCACATGGTTCACAGACGTGCAGACTGATTTCGGGAAGCCCTTGTAGTTAAGCGGTGCAGGAATGGTCTGCTGCTCGTTCACCATGTAGCTGTGGCAGATGTTGTCCAGCTCCTCGGTCGTCACGCCGGGTTTGACGTATTCGCCGATCATTTCAAGAACATCAGCCGCCAGGCGGCCGGCGACACGCATCTTTTCGATTTCTTCCGGAGTCTTGATCGATACCTGCATTGGGGTTCCCGTCGATTTGGATCAACCACGCATTTTAAGGGGGAGTGTGGTCGGGTACAAGGAAGAGGCGGCTGCCGGCCCCTTGGCCGGGCTATAAATTAATGGAATCCGGCGGCCGATTTATGGTATAAACGCGCCCGCTGGAAACAAATCCGGCAAATTCGCACACACGTCGGCACGTTGTCCCAGGGTGCCTGCTCCCGTTGCTCAAATAACCAGCAGCGGGTTCAGGTTGGGTCAATCGGACGTGTGGAGGACTAACCCGAAGCTAAAAAGGTAAATATCATGGCTCAGGTAAATATGCGTGACCTGCTGAAGGCAGGCGCTCACTTCGGTCACCAGACCCGTTACTGGAACCCGAAAATGTCGAAGTTCATCTTCGGCGCCCGTAACAAGATTCATATCATCAACCTTGAGCAGACTGTTCCTGCCATGAACGATGCGCTGAATTTCGTTCATAACCTCGCAGGCAACAAGAACAAGATCCTGTTCGTTGGCACCAAGCGTGCGGCGGCCAAGATCATCAAGGAAGAAGCACTGCGCTCCAACCAGCCTTTCGTGAATCATCGCTGGCTCGGCGGCATGCTGACCAACTACAAGACCATCCGCCAGTCTATCCGTCGCTACCGCGACCTGGAAGCACAGAGCCAGGATGGCACTTTCGACAAGCTGACCAAGAAAGAAGCCCTGGACCGCACTCGCGAAATGGACCGCCTTGAGCGCTCCATTGGCGGTATCAAGGACATGGGCGGCCTGCCGGATGCCATGTTCGTGATCGACGTGGATCACGAGCGTATCGCCATCAAGGAAGCCAACAAGCTGGGCATTCCTGTAATTGGTGTTGTTGATACCAACAGCGATCCGGACGGCGTCGATTACGTCATTCCGGGCAACGACGATGCCATCCGCGCGATCCAGATTTACGTGCAGGCCGTTGCGGACACCTGCCTCGAAGCATCCCAGGCTGGCGCTGCCGGCGCTGACGAGTTTGTTGAAGTCAGCGAAGGCGCAGAAGGTGCTGCTCCCGCCGCGGAGTAACACGTTCTCCGTAAACGGGTTGTAGGGTGTGCCTGTGGTTTACCGCCGGGCACACCGGTACAGAATTTGGATTGGAACAGTTAAGAGGAATGAACATGGCTGCAATTACTGCTGCAATGGTCAAAGAGCTCCGTGAGCGCACTGGCCTTGGCATGATGGAGTGCAAGAAGGCACTGGTAGAAGCTGACGGAAGCGTTGATGCCGCTATTGAAGAACTGCGCAAGTCTTCAGGGCTGAAGGCTGCCAAGAAAGCGGGCCGTACAGCCGCTGAAGGTGTTTCATTGATCCGGGTGTCTGACGACAACACCGTCGCCTACATTCTGGAAGTGAACTCCGAGACTGACTTCGTTGCCCGGGATGACAACTTCCTGAACTTCGCTAACGACGTTCTGAATGTTGCCTTTGATAATGGCGAAACCGATGTTGCCAAGCTGATGGAAGGCGATCTGGAAGCCAACCGTGAAGCGCTGGTTCAGAAGATCGGCGAGAACATCACTGTTCGTCGCATCGTACGCGTGGAAGGCCCGGTTGTGGGTGCTTACGTTCACAGCACCAACAAGATTGCGTCTGTTGTGGCCCTGACTGCCGGTGACCCGGAAGTTGCACGGGACGTTGCCATGCATGTTGCCGCTGTTAACCCGCGGGTTGGCAAGCCGGAAGACATGCCTGCCGATGAGCTTGAGAAAGAAAAAGCAGTCATCAAGGCCCAGCCGGATATGGAAGGCAAGCCTGCTGAAATCGTCGAGAAGATGATGGGCGGCCGCATCAAGAAGTTCCTGGCTGAGAACAGCCTGGTCGAGCAACCGTTCGTCAAGAACCCTGACCAGACTGTCGGTCAGCTGATCAAAGACAACGGCGCCGATCTGGCCAGCTTTGTTCGTCTGGAAGTTGGCGAAGGTATTGAGAAGGAAGAAGTGGATTTTGCGGCCGAGGTCGCTGCTGCGGCTGGCACCGGCAAGTCCTGATCCTTCTGACAGGTGCCGAGGCCAGGCTGAGGCATCGTTCGAGTCTGCCACGTTGGCTGGAGTAGTCCGGCTCTCGTGGCGGGCTTGTATCTGAGATACCCCTTTTCCGAGGAGTATGTCAGATACAAGCCTGAGAAGCTTGTCCTGCCAGACATCAAGCCAGACACACAGAAGGGGATCCTCATGCCGAAGTCGTCCAATACCCAGCCCAGATACAAACGTGTTCTGCTCAAGCTCAGTGGCGAAGCCCTGATGGGAGAGCATGATTTCGGTATTGATCCCAAAGTACTTGATCGTATGGCGCTGGATATTGGCTCCCTGATTGGCATTGGTGTCCAGGTTGGGCTGGTTATCGGTGGTGGTAATCTGTTCCGTGGCGCTGCATTGAACGCGGCCGGAATGGACCGGGTGACAGGCGACCACATGGGGATGCTGGCAACCGTGATGAACGGGCTGGCCATGAGGGACGCCCTTGAGCGCTCCAACATTCGTACCCGGGTTATGTCTGCCATCCCCATGAGTGGTATTGTTGAGCATTACGACCGCCGCCGTGCCGTACGTGATCTGAAGGACGGCGATGTTGTGATCTTCTGTGCGGGCACAGGGAATCCCTTTTTCACAACGGATTCAGCTGCTTGCCTTCGGGGTATCGAGATCGAAGCAGATGCCGTACTGAAAGCCACCAAGGTCGATGGTGTCTACTCTGCGGATCCCCACAAGGACCCGACTGCAGAAAAGTATGATCACCTCACGTACGACCAGGTGCTGGACAAGAAACTGGGTGTGATGGACCTGACAGCCATCTGTCTTGCCCGGGATCATGGCATGCCCCTTCGGGTCTTCGATATGAACCGGGCCGGCGCGCTGACCCGGATTGTTACCGGAGAATCTGAAGGCACATTGATCGAGTAATCTGACTGAATAATTTTGAGCAACGAATTCGAGGATGCTGCAGTGATTGACGATATTAAAGCTGATGCCGAAAAGAAGATGAAGAAAAGCCTTGAGTCCCTGAACTCGGCTTTTAACAAGATCCGTACCGGTCGCGCCCATCCCTCCATTCTGGATAGCGTAACGGTTGATTATTACGGCCAGGAGACACCGCTGAAGCAGGTCTGTAGCGTGAACGTGGAAGACAACCGCACACTGGCTGTTTCGCCCTGGGAAAAGCCGCTGTTACCGAAAATCGAGAAAGCCATCATGATGTCGGATCTGGGCCTGAACCCATCCAACAATGGTGAAGTCATCCGCATTCCCATGCCGATGCTGACGGAAGAGACCCGTAAGGAAATGGTCAAGCAGGCCAAGGCCGATGCAGAGCATGGCCGGGTTTCCGTCCGTAACGCCCGTCGTGATGCCAACAGCACGCTGAAAGAGCTGCTGAAGGAAAAGGAAATCAACGAAGACGAAGAGCGTTACGGTGAGGAGGAAATCCAGAAATTGACCGACCGCTACATCGCCGAGATCGAAAAGCAGCTGAAGGCCAAGGAAGAGGATCTGATGGCTGTCTGAGCAGCCGGTCAATTCAAGCGACGTGATCAGTCAGCACCTGCGGCTTTGCCGGGTGTTGGCTGAACAGGGGATTGCATGACGGAAAGTGTATCCGCAGAGATTCCGGTTTCGGCTGGCAGCCGCCCCCGGCATGTGGCCATTATCATGGATGGAAACAATCGCTGGGCCAAGGCCCGGCGACTGGCAGGCGTTGCCGGCCACAAGGCCGGCGTAAAAGCGGTCAGATCGGTGGTGGAAACCTGTGCCCGGGAAGGGGTAGAGGTACTGACACTTTTCGCGTTCTCCAGCGAGAACTGGCGCCGGCCGGAAGACGAAGTATCGGCCCTGATGCGCCTGTTCCTGTTTGCGCTGGAGCGGGAAGTCAAAAAGCTTCATCGCAACGATATTTGCCTGCGTATCATCGGTGACCGCACGGCGTTCAGCGCGAACCTCCAGGAACACATGAGTCGCGCGGAAGAACTCACCCGCAACAACACCCGGATGACCCTTGTTATCGCTGCAAACTACGGTGGCCACTGGGATATTACCCAGGCCAGCCGCAAAGTGGCAGAGAAGGTGCGAACGGGTGAGCTGGCGCCTTCGGATATCACCGACGACCTGATACAGCAGCACCTTTCCATTGGCGATCTGCCCATGCCGGACTTGATGATCAGGACGGCAGGTGAGCAGCGCATCAGTAATTTCATGCTCTGGCACCTTGCTTACACCGAGTTGTACTTTTCTCCTGTTTACTGGCCGGATTTCCGTGAACAGGAAATGAGTCAGGCGCTCCAGGCGTATGCGGGCCGAAAACGCCGGTTTGGTCAGACGGATGACCAGATCGCCAGTGTTTCGTCGGAACAATAACGACAAGATAGCGAACGATACCGTGCTTAAAACCCGTATTATTACCGCGCTCATACTGGCACCCATCGCCATTGGCGGCATTTTCTTCCTGCCGCCGCTGGGCTTTGCCCTGTTCACAGGTGCCATCATCACCATTGGTGCCTGGGAGTGGGCGAACATGTCCGGCATGGTGTCGCCGGTGGCCCGTGTCATCTATGCACTGGTGGTTGCTGCGGTGCTCTATGGCCTGCTGAACGTTCCGGCTGTAGCGGTACTCTGGCTGGCGCTTGTGTGGTGGATTCTGTGTTTGCTGCTGGTGCGAAGCTATCCGAACGGCTCGGAACGCTGGGGCAGCGTGCCTGCCCGGGCCATTATGGGGCTGTTTGTGCTGGTTCCCGCCTGGGTGGGGCTCAACCATATACGCACCGGCGAGTTCCAGTTTGGCGACAGCAGCAACAGCCTGCTGGTGATCCTCTACGTCTTCTGTGTGGTGTGGGTAGCTGACATCGGCGCCTACTTCTCAGGCCGTGCCTTCGGTAAAGCCAAGCTTGCACCGCGGGTCAGCCCGGGCAAGTCCTGGGCGGGGGTCTGGGGTGGCCTTGCGGCGGTTGCCGTGTTTGCAGTCATTATCAGTATGCTGGCCTCAGCAACGCCGGCGCAGTCGCTTCTGCTGATCATTGCCAGCCTGGCGACCGGAGCAGTCTCGGTACTGGGTGACCTGCTGGAAAGCATGCTCAAACGCTTCCGCGGCATCAAGGACAGCAGCCAGCTGTTACCGGGGCATGGTGGCATAATGGACAGGGTTGACAGCTTGACGGCGGCAATCCCGGTATTTGCGCTGATTGTTACGCTGCTTGGCTGGCTGACTGCAGGGCAATGGTGAGTCCCGTGAAGCGATGCATAACGATACTCGGTGCAACAGGCTCCATCGGCCTGAATACCCTGGACGTTATCCGCCGGCACCCGGACCGCTTTTCGGTGCACGCGCTCACTGCCAGTTCCAGTGTCGAGAGTATGGCCGAACTGTGCCACGAGTTTCGCCCCCGTTACGCCGTGATGGCGGACGAAACTGCAGCAAAGGCATTGTCGGTGGCTCTTTCAGACCTGGCTTCCGTCACCGTTCTCAGCGGCAACGACGCGCTGGACCAGGTCGCCGCAGACGCTGCGCCGGATACGGTCATGGCCGCGATTGTCGGGGCTGCGGGCCTGCCCCCGACCCTGGCGGCAGTGAGGGCCGGCAAGCGGGTGTTGCTGGCCAACAAGGAAGCGCTGGTAATGTCCGGCAAGCTGTTTATGGATGCGGTTGTCGCCTCCGGCGCCGAGGTGTTGCCGATCGACAGCGAGCACAATGCCATTTTCCAGTGCATGCCCCCTGACAGAATTCGCGATACCGGCCGTGCAGGCATTACCCGAATTCTGTTGACGGCGTCGGGCGGCCCCTTCCGCACTCATACTGCGGAGGCTCTTCGCCATGTATTGCCTGCCGAGGCCTGTGCCCATCCCAACTGGTCCATGGGCCAGAAAATCTCGGTGGATTCGGCAACGTTAATGAACAAAGGGCTGGAATTGATCGAGGCCTGCTGGCTGTTCAATACCACGCCGGACATGATCGAAGTGCATGTGCACCCGGAAAGCATCATCCATTCAATGGTGGAATACGCCGATGGATCCGTGCTGGCCCAGCTTGGTAGCCCTGATATGCGAACCCCGATTGCCAACGGCCTGGCCTGGCCCGAGCGAATTGATGCAGGGGTGCCAGCGCTCGACCTGTTCCGTATCGGGCAGTTCAATTTCGAAAGGCCCGACCTTGAGCGTTTCCCTTGTCTCCGGCTCGCGGCCGAGGCTTTCGACAAGGGTGGAACCGCACCGGCCGTGCTGAATGCCGCCAATGAGGAGGCGGTGGCGGCCTTTCTTTCCGGTAAACTGGGTTTTGCCGATATTCCCGTTATCATTGAGCGAACGCTGGCTGCCACCGAGGTTGTGCCGGCAGACAGTTTCGATACCATCTTCGCCAAGGACGCCGAAGCCCGCACTGTGGCCCGGGAACAGATTCTCGGACTGGCTGTCTGATACACGCGGGCCCGGCCGGCGGGCTGATAAAACTCAATAGAGAACACTATGCAGATAGTTGAAACCATACTGGCGCTGGTACTGACGCTGGGCATACTGGTAACCCTTCACGAGTTTGGTCACTTCTGGGTGGCGCGGCGCTGTGGGGTGAAAGTGCTGCGTTTCTCGGTGGGTTTTGGCAAGCCATTATTCTCCTGGTACGACCGCCAGGGCACCGAGTTTGCGGTAGCCGCCATACCCTTGGGCGGCTACGTAAAGATGCTGGATGAGCGGGAAGGGCCGGTACCCGAGGACCAGAAACACCTGGCTTTCAACTCCAAGCCTCCGTCTAAACGCATCGCCATTGCAGCCGCCGGGCCCATAGCCAACTTCCTTTTTGCCATATTTGCCTACTGGCTGCTGAGTGTTGTCGGTTTTACCACGGTTGCGCCCATTGTCGGAGAGGTCAGCCAGGGTAGTGTTGCCGAACGCGTAGGGCTTGCCGAGGGCATGGAAATCCACGAAGTCGATGGCCACCGGGTCACGTCCTGGCGCGACGTGAACATGCGCCTGCTTGAGCGCACCGGTGAGTTCGGAGACGTAACCATCGATGTCTCCCGCGATGGCAGTCGTGGTGGCCTGACCGGCTCCCTGGAAGGTTGGCGCATCAGTGACGAGAATCCCAACCCGCTGGCGGAATTCGGTGTTACTCCCTGGCGGCCGGATGTGCCGCCGGTTCTGGGTGAAATTGCCTCAGGGGGAAGGGCCGAGGCCGCAGGCCTGCAGTCAGGAGACCGGGTGCTTGCTGTTGATGGCGAGCCGGTATCTGACTGGTTCGAGCTGGTGTCATTCATTCGCGAAGCCCCGGAAACACCTCTGGAGCTGACGGTAGAAAGGGACGGTAGCAAGCAGGATATTGTTGTAACGCCGGCAGAAAACAGGGCCGATGACGGAACGGTGACGGGGCTTGTGGGAGCCGGTGTAAGTGAAGTCACCTGGCCTGACGAAGTGCTGCGTGATGTCAGCTATGGGCCTCTGGCAGCAATCCCCAATGCCATGTCTGAAACCTGGGGTGACACCAGGTTGACGCTGGTTGCCATTAAAAAAATGGTGACGGGGTTGTTGTCTCCCACTAACCTTAGTGGCCCGATTACCATTGCAAGGATAGCCGAAGCCAGTGTAAGTTCCGGCTTTGAAGATTTTATACGTTTTCTTGCCTACCTCAGTGTCAGCCTCGGGGTGCTGAATCTGTTGCCAGTTCCGGTTCTGGATGGTGGGCACATTGTCTATTACACCATCGAAGCCATCCGTAAAAAGCCGCTTTCCGAACAGGCTCAGGCTTTTGGATTACGTATTGGTATGGCAATGATCCTCACATTAATGGTGTTTGCACTTTACAACGACCTGATGCGGTTGTGAGAATTGCGAACTCCTTACGCGCATCAACAGGCGAAATTATTGAATGAGACGTTCTTTACTGGGTTTAGCTGTAGGCTTGGCTGTAGCCACTTCCGCCATCAAACCGGCTCTGGCTGATGAATTCACCGTATCCGACATAGAGGTGGAAGGCCTTCAGCGGGTGTCCGCAGGAACGGTATTCTCTGCATTTCCCGTATCCATCGGGGAACCGGTTGATGAGCTGGAGTTGTCTTCCGCCATCAAGGACCTGTTTCGCACCGGGCTGTTTACCGATATCGAGGCCAGCCGTGATGGTGGCGTGCTGATTCTGACCGTCAAGGAGAGGCCGTCGATTACCTCCATCGACATTGACGGCAACAAGAATATCGAAACCGACATGCTGATGGATGCGCTATCCGGTGCCGGTTTGCAGGAAGGCCAGGTGTTTCGTCGCGCCACCCTGGAAAGGCTCGAGCTGGAGATACTCCGCTCCTACATCAGCCAGGGGCGTTACAACGCCCGGGTAAAGGCAACGGCTGAAGATCTCCCGCGAAACCGGGTCGCCATAAGCCTGGATATCAATGAAGGCACCGTAGCAGCCATCCAGCATCTCAACATCGTTGGCAACGAAGCCTTCGACGACGAAACCCTCCTGGATCTTTTTGAGCTGCGCACCAGCAGCTGGTGGAATTCCATCACCAATTCCGACAAATACGCCCGTGAGCGCCTGAGTGGTGATCTGGAATCCCTGCGCTCTTTTTACCTGGACCGCGGCTATATCGACTTCAACGTGGAATCCAGCCAGGTGTCCATTTCACCGGACAAGAAGCAGGTGTTCATTGCGATCTCACTGAACGAAGGGCCCCAGTACACGGTTTCCGAGGTCAACCTGCGGGGCGAGCTCATCGTGGATGAGGAGGAGCTGCGGGAACTGATACCCATTGAAGAGGGCGACGTGTTCTCGCGTTCCCGCATGACCTCAATTTCCGAAGCCCTGTCCAGGCGCCTGGGCCGCGAAGGTTATGCCTTTGCCAACGTGAATGCCGTGCCTGAACCCGGTGAAGACGACACCGCATCCGTCACCTTCTTTGTGGAGCCGGGCAAACGGGCGTATGTCAGGCGCGTCAATTTCGATGGCAATGTTTCCACGCGAGACGATGTGCTGCGTCAGGAAATGACCCAGATGGAGGGCGGTGTTGCCTCCACCGACCGGATCGAATTCTCGAAAACCCGCCTCGAGCGGCTTGGCTTCTTCGAAACGGTAGATGTGGAGACCGTCCCGGTTCCCGGCACCGATGACATGGTGGACGTGAACTACTCGGTGAGAGAGCAGGCAACAGGCAGTCTGTCTGCGTCAGTCGGCTTCTCCCAGGCCTCTGGCGTTATCCTGGGTGCCAATGTATCCGAGAACAACTTCTTCGGCAGCGGCAAGCGAGTGTCCTTCGGCGTCAACGTCAGCGATTCCATCAAGAGCGCCAACTTCTCCTACCAGGATCCGTATTACACCGTTGACGCTGTAAGCCGCGGCTTCAGCGTATTTGCCCGCGAAACCGACTTTGAAGAGCAGGATATTTCCTCATACCTGCTGGATGAGTACGGCGGTCGGGTGACCTTCGGTTACCCGACAGACAACGTCACCCGGCTCAACTTCGGCCTTGGTTACACACTGTCCAAGATCAGATCGGGGACGTTTACTTCGCCGGACGTAATCGACTTCCTGAATGAGGAAGGTAACGACTTCAACAATTTCTTCCTTTTCGGCTCCTGGCGTCGCAGTACGCTGAACCGTGGCGTCCTGCCAACCGACGGTTACAGTATCTCTTTAAACACCGATATCGCTGTTCCAGGCAGTGATTTGACATTTTATAAAATAAACCAGAAAAACGAGTTTTATCAGCCGTTCAATGAGAACCAGACCTGGGTCTTCCGGGCACGTTCCGAAATCGGCTATGGTGACGGTTACAGCGGGCGTTCGGTGATGCCATTCTACGAACACTTCTTTGCCGGTGGTTATGGTTCGGTGCGCGGTTATGAGGCAAACTCTCTGGGTCCGAAAGCTAGGCGTGCTGATTTAGATCAATCAGATCCGGATCCTTTCGGTGGCAGCCTGCTCACAGAGGGCAGCCTTGAGCTGATCTTCCCCACGCCTTTTGCCGGGGATACCCGCTCAATGCGAACGGCGTTCTTCGTGGATGCGGGGCAGGTCTTCGACGCCGACCGGAACTTTGATCCCGCGCTGGATGAAGTCCGGTTGTCTGCGGGTGTAGGATTCCAGTGGATCACGGCGGTTGGCCCGCTGGCATTCAGCCTTGCCCAGCCTCTGAACGACAAGAGTGGCGACGATACCCAGATATTCCAGTTCTCCCTGGGGCAGACATTCTGATCAGAGAGCGAACGGAAACGCGGTAAAAATTGAAACACAGGAGAAAGAACATGTTCCGTTTGTCCCTAGCAGTTATGTTGGCTGCAATGATGGCAACCACGTCGGTGGCGGCTGAAACCCGGATCGGGGTTGTCGACTTGCGGCAGGCGCTGTACTCGTCCAGCGATGCGAAAGCATTCAGTGAAAAGATGCAGCAGGATTTTTCCGGTGAGGAAGCCAATGTCAGGGAGGCTCAGGAAGCCGCTCGTACGCTGCAGCAGCGCCTTGAGGAAGACGGTGCCATGATGAACGAATCCGAACGCGAGAAGATAACCACCGAGTTCCAGGAGAAAGTGAAGGAGTTCAATTTCCTCAAGCAGCGGTTGGACTCAACAGTAGCAAACCGCAAACAGCAGTTCCTTGAAGACGCCCGTCCGGAAGTGGATGCTGCCGTCAAGGAGTTGCTGGAGGAGCATGACCTTGACCTGATTCTGCCCAGCGAGGCCGTGGTATACGTCAAACCCGACATGAATCTGACCGACGAATTACTGGAGAAACTGGACCGCTGATCATGGTGGGCCGTACAAAGGCCAGCCCGGAATAACTTTGTGGAGCTGACAATGACAAAGCGTTCATACCGGCTGGGCGACATTGCCTCTGAGCTTGGGGCAGAACTCAGGGGCAGTCCCGATACTGAGATCGGGGGGCTTGCCACGCTTCAGGCGGCTGTTCCGGGCCAGGTGGCATTCCTGGCGAATCCGTCCTACGCTCGTTATCTTGCAGACACCAGGGCGTCAGCCGTTATTGTTTCTCCGTCCGTTGCAGATCAGTGTCCCACCAATGTCCTGTTACTGGACAACCCCTATCTTGGTTATGCTTGCCTGAGTCACTGGTTTGACCCGGCGCCTGTTCAGCAGCCCGGTGTGCACTCTTCTGCGGTGGTAGACCCCTCTGCGCAGGTTTCCCGGAGCGCCAGTATCGGTCCCCTGGCCGTCATTGATGCCGAAGCGGTTGTCGGCGACAACGTTGTCGTTGGCGCGGGTTGCATTGTCGGTGCCCGCTGCGCCATCGGCGAGCAATCAGTGTTGCGTCCGCGGGCGACCCTGGCCCACGACATTGTGCTTGGCAAGCGCTGCCATATTCTCAGTGGTGCGGTTATCGGCTCGGACGGGTTCGGATTTGCCAACGAAAAAGGTGCCTGGCACCGGATTGCCCAGTTGGGACGGGTTGTCCTAGGTGATGATGTGGAGGTAGGGGCGAACACCACTATTGATCGCGGTGCGCTCGACGACACGATCATAGGCAATGGTGTAAAACTCGATAATCTCATTCAGATTGCACACAACGTCAGTATTGGTGATCACAGCGCCATGGCGGCAATGGTTGGTATTGCCGGCAGCACCCATATTGGCAGTCACTGCGTTTTTGGCGGCGCGTCGGGCGTGGCGGGCCACCTGAAGATTGCTGATCAGGTGCACCTGACAGGCATGACCCTGGTTACCGGTGATATCCGGGAGCCGGGCGTGTATTCGTCTGGAACCAGTGCCGACACCAACCGGCAGTGGCGCAAGAATGCTGTGCGTTTTCGTCAGCTGGATGCCATGGCGCGTCGGCTAAAAGAATTGGAAAAGAAATTAGAAGGCTGAGGCCGTTACTGATGATTATGACCATCAAAGAAATCATGGAATACCTGCCCCATCGTTACCCGTTTTTGCTGGTTGACCGGGTGACCGAGGCGGAAAAGGGGGAGTTCATCAAGGGATACAAAAACATCTCCCTGAACGAGCCGTTTTTTAACGGCCACTTTCCGAACAATCCCATTATGCCGGGCGTGCTTATTATCGAAGCCATGGCGCAGATCTCCGGCATTCTCGGCTTTCTTACGGTTGGCCGGAGGCCATCTGATGGCGTGGTACAATATCTCGCCGGTTCCAGTAAAGCACGCTTCAAGCGCCCGGTTGTGCCGGGTGACAGGCTGTGCCTGGAGTCCCGGATGATCTCGGGTAAACGTGGAATCTACAAATTCGAGTGCCGCGCACTTGTAGATGACGAAGTCGTCTGTGTGGCAGAAATACTGACCGCTGAGAGAGAAGTCTGATGGCGACAAAAGAATGGTCGGGAGTCCATCCTCAGGCGATCGTGGATCCGTCTGCCAGATTGGCTGACGACGTGACTGTCGGCCCCTGGAGCTATATTGGTCCGGATGTGGAGATCGGTGAGGGAACCGAGATCATGTCCCATGTGGTGGTCAAGGGTCCCACCAGAATCGGTCGCAACAACCGCATTTTCCAGTTCTCCAGTATCGGTGAGGAGTGCCAGGACAAAAAATACGCAGGCGAGCCCACCACCCTGGTTATTGGCGACGACAATACCATCCGCGAAAACTGCACCATTCACCGGGGCACCGTTCAGGACCGTGGTGAGACCAGTATTGGCAATGGCAACCTACTGATGGCCTACGTTCACGTTGCCCACGACTGCGTCATTGGAGACAACACCATCCTGGCCAACTGTGCCACGCTGGCGGGCCATGTTTCTGTGGGTGACTTTGCCATTCTTGGCGGCGGTACCATGGTTCACCAGTTCTGCCACATCGGTATTCACAGCATGAGTGCTGGCGGCAGCATCGTTCTCAAAGATATTCCCGCTTACGTAATGGCCAGCGGACAATCAGCCCAGCCGTTCGGAATGAACGTGGAAGGTCTTCGTCGACGGGGTTTCAGCAAAGACGCCCTGCTGGTTCTGCGCCGTGCCTACAAGGTTATCTATCGCCAGGGCCTGACCACCGAACAGGCGGTTGTGGAACTGGAAAAAGCCTATTCCGACATCCCCGAAGTGCAGCCGTTGATTGAATCCCTTCGTCGTGCAGACCGCGGTATTATCCGCTGACCAGGGAGCGACTACCCCGGTGACGGACCATCCCCAAGAAGCCGTTGTCAGTGCCCGCAAAGTCACCTTTGCCATCATTGCCGGAGAAGCCTCCGGCGATATCCTCGGCGCAGGCCTGATCCGTTCGCTGCGTATCCGGTACCCTAATGCCCGTTTCGTAGGCATAGGCGGCGAGGAAATGGTGGCTGAGGGTTTTCACTCACTGGTGCCCATGGAGCGGCTCTCGGTAATGGGCCTGGTGGAAGTGCTTGGCCGTATCCGCGAGCTTTTCAGCATTCGCGCCCGGTTAATGGACTATTTTTTGGCAACCCCGCCGGATGTGGTCATTGGCATCGATTCCCCTGACTTTACTCTGGGCATTGAAAAGCGATGCCGAGACGCCGGCATACTCACTGCTCATTATGTAAGCCCTTCAGTCTGGGCCTGGCGCCAGAAACGTATCTTCAAGATTGCCAAATCCGTCAATCTCATGCTGACACTGTTTCCTTTTGAAGCCCGGTTTTATGAGGAACACAACATACCCGTGGCCTTTGTAGGTCACCCCCTGGCGGACCGGATACCGATGACGCCGGATACCGCCGCTGCCCGTAAAGCGTTTGGTCTTCGCGAAGATGCGCCGGTGCTGGCCATCCTGCCCGGAAGCCGGGGAGGGGAAGTGGAGCGCCTGGGCACCCTGTTTCTTGAAGCTGCCCGCTGGATTCAGGGCAAGCGGCCGGACCTGCAACTGGTCATTCCCTGTGTGAACCGGGAGCGGGAGCAGCAAGTCCGCGCGCTGGTGGATGCTCTGGATGTGAGGCTTGAGGTGACAATTGTGCGGGGCCGCTCGCGAGAGGTTATGGCATCCTCGGATGTAGTGCTGCTGGCATCCGGAACCGCGACACTGGAAGCCATGCTTCTGAAAAAACCCATGGTCGTGGGGTACCGCCTGAGCGGCTTCAGTTATGCGCTGGTATCACGGTTGGTGAAGGTTCCCCATGTTGCCCTGCCCAACCTGCTCGCCCGGGAATCCCTGGTTCCGGAACTGCTGCAGGACGATGCTACGCCGGAAGCCCTCGGTGCGGCGGTTCTTGAGCGCCTGGAGAACGAGAACGAGCGCGCCCGCCTCACGGAAGCTTTCTCCGACCTGCATGAACAGTTACGGCAGAACGCAGATGAACAGGCTGCGGCCGCAGTTTCAGCATTGATTGAGGGGAAGCATTCATGAGCAAAAGCCCGTTACCGCCTTTCCAGTGTCGCTATCAGGGCCGGCTTCTGGCCGGTGTGGATGAAGTGGGTCGTGGCCCACTGGTGGGCGCGGTGGTAACGGCGGCGGTGATACTGGACCCGGAAAAACCGATACCGGGCCTGGCTGATTCCAAAAAACTGACGGAGAAGCGGCGGGAAGCCTTGTACGAACAGATTATCGAACACGCGGCATCCTGGAGCCTTGGCCGCTGCGAGGCCGATGAGATCGATCAGCTCAACATCTTCCGCGCCACCATGGTTGCCATGGGGCGGGCGGTAGCAGGGCTTCACATCCAGCCCGAGTATGTACTGGTGGACGGCAACCGGTGCCCGGACTGGCACTGGCCGTCCGAACCGGTCATCAAGGGCGACAGCCGGGTGGAAGCCATCAGCGCCGCGTCCATACTTGCCAAGGTAACCCGCGACAGGGAAATGGCCGCGCTCCACGAAGCCTATCCCGACTACGGATTCGCCAGCCATAAGGGCTATCCCACGCCAGTCCATCTGGAAGCTCTGGGCAGGCTTGGCGCGACTACCCAGCACCGCCGCTCATTCCGGCCGGTTCAGGAAGCCATTGACGCGGTTGGGATGATCAGTACAGGGATAACCGATGAACTCTCATACCCTTCGGATCTCTTCGAAAATATCGATTGACAGGCGCCCGGCGTATCTTTAATATACGCGCACGTTGATCGGGGGCTACCCCGAGAAACAAACAGTTTATGCAGTAAAGTGTTGATGCGGGGTGGAGCAGTCTGGTAGCTCGTCGGGCTCATAACCCGAAGGTCGTAGGTTCGAATCCTGCCCCCGCTACCATATTTAAGAAAGGCAGATCAGTTACTTACTGATCTGCCTTTTTTGCGTTTGGGCCGGCAAAAATTCCCTGTGACGTATATGTGCCAAGGCTTGTGACGGTTCGATCTGCGGCCAGGTGGAATATGACCGTCAGTCAGTTTTTGTTCTTCCGGTGAGAGTAGTCGTCTACGCTGCAAGCCTGAGTGTGTTCTCGACGTTCTAGTCTAGCTAAGCTGCCACATTATGGCGACATACGTCGGGGTTCTGGCCACGATTTCATTGGGAAGCGGACTTTTTACCGCGACGAGATGAGCCAGTGAGGGGAGTTTGAACTAGGGTAAGTTCACGCACAGGCTAGGAGTGGCGAAGGCACCAGCATAATTCCAAGCTTATACTGCGAACAGATACACTCGGGAACTAATGGGCGAGCCCAATGGCAAACAGAGTTGATATTCATTACTGCGCAGGGTGCCGCTGGCTACTTCGTTCGGCCTGGATGGCACAAGAACTGCTGACCACCTTCGAAGGCGAACTGGATTCGCTGGCATTGCATCCGGGAAGCGGTGGGATTTTCGAGGTGTGGGTTAATGAAAAGCGGATCTGGTCTCGCAAGGAGCAAGGGGGATTTCCTGAGATCAAGGTGCTCAAGCAATTGGTGCGGGACGAAATCGACCCTGAACGCTCGCTCGGACACGTGGATCGTTGAAGCCCGGGATCAATGAGTCGGTCCGGGCTCTTCTGTCACGAGCCTGGCGTCCTCAGAAGGAATGATCGATGAAAAGTGAATGTCTCTGCGGAAACGTGAAGTTAGAAATTGAAGAGGAGATTCGAAATTTCTATCAATGCCACTGCTCGTTGTGTCGAAAAGTGACTGGAGCGACAGCTAACGCCGCGATTTTTGTTTAGGGTGCGGGAGTCCGGTTCCCAATAGCCTGAGAGACAGCGGAATGGTTTGGATTCCTGCTGGTTTGCTTGATGAAGCGGTTGCATCGCGGGTTTCTGTTCACCTCCATACAAAGTCCGCTGCCCGTTGGGAGCTAGAGTCTGCTAAGTGTGTTCGTCTGGACGGTGGAACTGACAGCCTGGAATCACTTAACAAGTTGTTGTAGTTCGTTCCGGCTTACGGCCTACACCGGACGCCCTTGTCAGGGCGCCGTTTATTGCTGGCGTCATACAGCCTAGTG
>NZ_JAWLDU010000084.1:0-7693 GCF_041686475.1 Marinobacter sp. | reverse complement strand
GTTCAGCAGGACCAGTGCGCATCGCAAGGCCATGTTCCGTAACATGACTGCGTCACTGGTTGAACACGAGCTGATCAAAACAACGCTCCCGAAAGCGAAAGAACTTCGCCGGGTAGCAGAGCCTTTGATCACGCTGTCCAAAAATGATTCGGTTGCGAATCGTCGCCTGGCGTTCTCACGTCTTCGTGACGACGCGGCGGTTGCCAAGCTTTTCAATGAGCTTGGCCCCCGTTACAACGAGCGTCCGGGTGGTTACCTTCGCATTCTGAAGTGTGGCTTCCGTGCTGGCGACAATGCCCCCATGGCATTCGTTGAGCTGGTTGGTCGTCCGCTGGACATCGAAGCAGAAGAAGTTGACGAAAGCGAAGATTAATCCCTTCGCCAAGTCATAAAAAACCGGAGCCTGATCGCTCCGGTTTTTTTATGGCTGGCTTTTGGGGGTTCGGTGCCTGGCCAGGTGATGGAGGTAAGTTTTCTTCAGAAAAAGAACTCGCTTACGCTCAAACACCTTTTTCCTCCAGAAAACTTACCTCCATCACCTGGCCGTTCCGGCTTCGGTAGTGCAGTCTCTCGGTGTTTTCTCCGGGGCTCATCTCTTTTTATTTTCCGGCTAATACTCCTTTCAGATAGCGTCCGGTATGTGAACCTTCGGCCTCTGCGACCTCTTCAGGCGTGCCTTCCGCCACAATCTGGCCACCACCGGAACCACCCTCTGGCCCGAGATCAATGATCCAGTCCGCCGTCTTGATCACATCCAGATTATGCTCGATCACTACGATGGTGTTGCCGTGGTCCCGTAACCGCTGGAGCACCGTCAGCAGTTGCTGGATATCGTAGAAGTGCAGTCCGGTTGTCGGTTCGTCAAGAATGTAAAGGGTTTGCCCGGTATCACGCTTGGACAGTTCCTTTGCCAGCTTGACACGCTGAGCTTCGCCGCCTGAGAGCGTCACCGCGCTTTGGCCGAGGCGAATATAGGATAATCCCACATCCATCAGCGTTTGCAGTTTGCGGGCGAGAAAGGGAACCGGGTCAAAAAACTCACGGGCTTCCTCAACGGTCATGGCCAGCACCTCGTGGATACTCTTGCCTTTGTAGCGAACTTCCAGGGTTTCCCGGTTATACCGTTTGCCCTTGCACACATCGCAGGGCACGTAAACATCCGGCAGGAAGTGCATTTCAACCTTGATCACGCCATCGCCCTGGCAGGCTTCGCAGCGTCCACCCTTGACGTTAAAGCTGAAGCGCCCGGGCTTGTAACCGCGGGATCGGGCTTCCTGGGTCCCGGCGAAAAGTTCGCGGATGGGCGTAAACAGGCCGGTATAGGTGGCCGGGTTTGACCTGGGCGTGCGGCCAATGGGGCTCTGGTCGATATCGAT
The DNA here is from genome assembly GCF_041686475.1 of Marinobacter sp. GTDB lineage: Bacteria > Pseudomonadota > Gammaproteobacteria > Pseudomonadales > Oleiphilaceae > Marinobacter. The sequence goes on along the minus strand of NZ_JAWLDU010000084.1, from coordinate 6,317 downwards.
TACCTTGTCGAGCTGGTCCAGTCCCTTCAGAGATTCATAGGGTGCATGGGTAAGGCTGGTCGCCTTGTTCAACTTCGCGGCACATACCGGATACAGCGTGCTGTTGATCAGGGTGGACTTACCCGAACCGGAAACGCCAGTGACGCAGGTCATTACACCAAGGGGCAGAGTCAGCGTGCCACCCTGGAGATTGTTCCCGGTGGCGCCTTTCAGTACCAGGCTTTTGCCTTTGCCGGTGTGGCGCTGCTCCGGGATGGCGATCTCTCTTTTGCCGCACAGATATTGGCCGGTGAGCGACGCCTCCGAAGCAATAATGTCCTCCGGAGTGCCCTGGGCAATAATGTGTCCACCATGCACGCCGGCGCCCGGGCCAATGTCGATAACATGGTCTGCCGCGCGGATGGCGTCTTCGTCATGCTCTACAACGATGACGGTGTTGCCCAGATCCCGGAGGTGGAAAAGCGTGGCGAGGAGGCGGTCGTTGTCGCGCTGGTGCAAACCTATCGAGGGTTCGTCAAGAATGTACATAACGCCCACAAGGCCGGCGCCGATCTGGCTGGCGAGGCGGATGCGCTGCGCCTCACCGCCTGAGAGTGTGTCGGCGCTGCGCTCGAGGGTCAGGTATTCCAGGCCGACATTCACCAGGAACTGGAGCCTCTGGCGAACTTCCTTGAGGATTTTCTCCGCAATCTCGCCCTTGCGACCGGGAAGAGCAAGCTGCCCGAAGTAGGTGTGTGCATCACCAACGGGCATGTGTGTTACGTCGGAGATATTGTTTTTCTCGATAAATACATGCCGTGCACTGCGCCGTAGCCGGGAGCCGCCACATTCCTTACAGGGCTGAGTGCTGAGATTGCGGGCAAGTTCTTCCCGCATGCTCTGTGATTCCGTTTCCCGATAGCGGCGCTCCAGGTTAGGGAGAATGCCTTCGAAGGGGTGAGCCTTCTCCATGATGTGGCCGCGGGAATTCACGTAGCGGAAGGGAATGTCCTCAGTGCCAGAGCCATAGAGCAGTGTCTGGCGGAAGTTGTCCGGCAGATCGTCCCATGGCGTATCCACATCAACATCGTAGTGTTCGGCAACGCTGGTCAGCATCTGGAAATAGTAAACGGCCCGACGGTCCCAGCCCTTGATGGCACCTTCGGCGAGCGTAGCTTCGGGATGCTGGACAATCTTTTCGGCGTCAAAGAACTGTTTAACGCCCAGGCCGTCACAGGTAGGGCAGGCGCCGGCGGGATTATTAAAGGAAAACAGCCGGGGCTCCAGTTCGCTGATGGCATAGCCGCACTGGGTGCAGGCATAGCGTGCGGAAAAGGTGTGTTCGTCGCCCTTATTGTCCATGGGTGCAACCAGTGCAATGCCGTCGGCCAGTCCCAGTGCTGTTTCAAAACTTTCAGCAAGCCGCTGTTCAAGTCCCGGCTTCACCTTGAAGCGGTCCACGACCACGTCAATCTGGTGTTTGCGTTTCTTGTCGAGGTCTGGAACATCGTCGATATCATAAACCCGGCCGTCTACCCGCAGGCGGATAAAGCCCTGGCTGCGCATGGTATCGATGACATTCAAGTGCTCACCTTTACGATCCCGGATCACCGGCGCAAGAATCATCAGCTTGCTGTCCTCCGGCATGGCCAGTACCTGGTCAACCATCTGGCTGACAGTCTGGGCCTCCAGTGGCTGGTCGTGGTCCGGGCAGCGTGGTTCGCCGGCACGTGCAAACAGCAGGCGTAGATAGTCGTAGATTTCCGTAATGGTGCCGACTGTGGATCGAGGGTTGTGAGAGGTGCTTTTCTGCTCAATGGAAATGGCAGGGGACAGACCCTCAATGTGGTCCACATCCGGCTTTTCCATCATCGAAAGGAACTGGCGGGCGTAGGTGGACAGGGACTCGACGTATCTGCGCTGCCCTTCTGCATAGAGCGTATCGAACGCAAGGGAAGACTTCCCGGAGCCTGACAGGCCGGTGATTACGATCAGCTTGTCCCTCGGCATATCCAGGTCAATGTTTTTCAGATTATGGGTTCGCGCCCCTTTGATCTGGATATGGTCCATAACACCTCGCTGTTGGAAAAAACGGAAATTATACCGCGTTTGGGGTCCGTCCGGCCAAGGCCGGGGCGCTTTCAGGCGGTTAAATGCAAACTGCCCTGCCTGTATGGCTTCTGTTACAATGCGCAGCGATTTTGCGAAGGGCAGGCTGCTCTTCTGAACCCAGTTTCCGGAACCCGTATCAGGTCAGGCACCCCATGAATCCATTGGAAAGACGCTCCGTCGCAGCACTGGCATCTGTGTATGCCATGAGGATGCTCGGGCTCTTCATGGTTATGCCGGTGTTTGTCCTTCTTGGCAGCGATTTACAGGGTGCAACCCCGGCCCTGATAGGGTTCGCCATCGGCGCCTACGGGCTCAGCCAGGCGTTGTTGCAGATTCCGTTCGGCATGCTGTCTGATCGGGTCGGCCGCAAACGGATGATCTATATCGGCCTGGTATTGTTCGCCGCCGGCAGTCTGCTGGCCGCCGCTACAGACTCCATATACGTCGTAATCGCCGGGCGGATTCTTCAGGGTGCAGGAGCCATCGCCAGTGTGCTGATGGCGTTGCTCAGTGACCTGACCCGCGAGGAAGAGCGAACCAAGGCGATGGCGACGGTAGGTATTTCCATTGGTCTGTCTTTCTCTGTGTCGCTGGTTCTGGGCCCGTTGCTGGGCTCGGCATTTGGCCTCTCTGGCATCTTTTACACCACGACTGTGCTGGCAGTATTGGCAATGGTGATTGTCAGTCGCCTGGTGCCGACACCCCATGAGCACAAGTCCAGTGCCGATACCCACCCCGCCCGGGCAATGCTGGGCAAAGTGATTTCGGACCGGCGGCTGCTGCGCCTGGATTTCGGGATTTTTGCCCTGCACCTGGTATTGACGGCTATCTTCCTGGTGTTTCCAACACTGCTGCAGGACGGATTGGGACTGCCGTCATCATCCCACTGGTGGTTTTACCTGACGGTCATGGTGACATCGTTCTTTGCCATGGTGCCGTTCATCATCATTGGCGAGAAAGCACGCAGGATGAAGCCGATTCTCTGTGGCGCGATTGCGTTACTGGCGGTTTCAACTGCTGGTATCGCAGGCCTGTCGGGGAGTCTGGCGGCCGCATGGGGTGTGCTGTTTTTCTTCTTTATGGCCTTTAACCTGCTGGAAGCCAGTTTGCCATCGCTGGTGAGCAAGGAGTCCCCCGCTGCGGCAAAGGGCACGGCCATGGGAGTGTATTCCACATCCCAGTTCTTCGGCGCATTTCTGGGAGGTGCTGTGGGCGGTATACTACTCGAATACGTGGGGCTGGAGGGAGTGCTGTGGTTCATGGTTGTGGTGTTACTGCTCTGGCTGGGAGTGGCGCTGACCATGCCGAGCCCGGGTTACACAGCCAGTTTCGTGGTACAGTTACAACATGTGGCGTACAGCCAGTTTGATGATATTGACGATGCGCTGAGAAAGCTTCCCGGGGTACAGGATGTGGTTATCCTGGAAGAGGCGGAGACGGCCTACCTGAAGGTGGATCGTCAGAAATTCGACGAACTGTCTCTTGCGGACTTTTCATTTGTCCGGCAGGGTAGCAGTTCTTGAAAACCGGAGGCCTGCAGGGAAGGCAGGCTGTCCCTGAAAACAGAGTCAGGAGCAGATCATGGCACGAGGCGTAAACAAGGTTATTCTGATCGGGAACCTGGGGCAGGACCCGGACACCCGCTATACCCCGAACGGCAACGCGGTGGTGAACCTGAACCTTGCGACGGACGAAAGCTACAAGGACAGGCAGACAGGCCAGCTGGTGCCGAAAACTGAATGGCACCGGATCGTGATGTTCGGCAAAATCGCCGAGGTTGCCGGCCAGTACCTGCGAAAAGGGTCCAAGGTCTATATTGAAGGCAAGCTGCAGACCCGCAAATGGCAGAACAAGGAAGGTCAGGACGTTTACACCACCGAGGTGGTTGTCGATATTAACGGCCAGATGCAGATGCTTGACAGCCGTGGTGGTGAAGGCGGTGGTGCCAGCCAGGGCGCTCCTGCGGGCCGCCCGCAACAGGCCGGTAACGCAGCGCCTGCAGCCGCAAGCCAGTCAGGGCAGCAGTCAGGTGGTGGTTACAGCCAGCCTTCTCAGGGCAGCATGCCTGAGCCGGTCGATGACTTTGATGACGATATACCGTTCTAGAGTTCACCTGAGCCAATTTGTAACGTTTTAGCAGACAACTATGACAACGCTCCCGCTGAGCGGGGGCTTTTGTGTTAAAGCGTTGCAAAAAAGAGGTCAAATTTAACAAGAAAACATGGAATTACGTTCACTTTCTCAACTATTATGCAGGTCGATGTAAAATCTGTGTATTTTTCGAAGCACTGAGGCTTGCTAGTGGCCCCACGTTTAATAAAAAAGCTCCTGGGACGTTCCGGCAAGCGGCAACGTCTCTATCTGGAAGTTCGCCCGGACGGTATCGCCTGGGCGGAGCTCGGGGGCTCGGCTGGTTTTCTGGATTGTCCTCCAGCAAAACGTGAACAGGTTCTCGGAGCTCTGTCCAGTGAACGTGGCTGGTCCGGCGCAGACACCACCCTGGTGCTTCCGCTTGATCAGTACCAGGTGTTCCAACTGGAGCGCCCTGAAGGCGTTGATGAATCCGAGCTTGGCGATGCCCTGAAATGGAAGCTCAAGGATTTTCTGGATTTTAATCCTTCTGATGCGGTATCCGACGTATTTCCCTTCCCTGAGGATGCCTCCCGTGGGCGGGGAAACCTCGTGAACGTGGTTGCTGCTCGCAAGTCTCTGGTCAGCGAGTTGGTGGCACTGGTCGAGAACTGCGGCCTGACACTGATTTCTATCGATATCGCCGAGCTGGCGTTACGCAACCTGGTTCCCCGCCTTGATCCGGATTGCCGCGGTGCGGCACTGGTTCATCTGCGCGAGCGGTTCGGGCAGATGATCGTATGCAAGGGCGAGACTCTCTATCTGTCCCGGCGGCTGGACGTCACCTCCGATGACCTGCGGGATGCATCAAGTCAGGAAAACGCGGTTCAGTCACTGGCGCTGGAGATGCAGCGCTCCCTGGACTACTACGAAAGCCAGCTGGGTCAGGTGCCGCCCGCGGTAATCAGATTGGTGGCCCGGGACAATGTTCTGCCCCTCTCCTCCATGCTGGCATCCTACGTGGCTGCCAGCGTTGAAACCCTGGACTGGGCGCCATTCGGCCTTGATCAGGCCCTGGATAGTCGCTGCCTGGTTGCCTGGGCTGCCAGTCTGATATCGGTCGGGGGCGATGATGCGCTTGTCCAGCAGGTAAATCTCTATACCGACGAACTGCGACCCCGCAGAGAACAGCTGCAGTCAGGTGAAGCCCTTGCAGTTCTGGTACTTGCGCTGTTTGCGATTGCTGTCGCTGCCGGGGTTGTCCGGTACCAGGAATCGGGACTGCATGCCGACACCACAGCGCTGCAACAACAGAATGAACAGCTCCGCAGTTCCGTGGAGCAACTGACGAACGAGGTGGAAGCCCGTCAGCCAGACCCGGAAGTGGAAGCAGCCCTGGAGCGTGTGACCGCCACCCTGGCACGCAGGCAGCGTTTACTGGAGCGGGTGGAAAACCTGATCGCCACCGAAACAGCCGGCTTCTCCGCCCCGTTATCTGCCCTGGCGCGCCAGGTACCCCAGGGGCTGTGGCTGACGAATATCCGGCTTGACGCACGCCAGGGCGATGTTGGCCTGGCAGGCAAAACACAGGCAGGCCGGCTTGTGCCGGTGTACCTAGAAAAACTGGGTGATGAGCCAGCCTTTGCGGGCAAGACTTTCGGCAGCTTCCGGCTTGACCGGGAAGAAGACGGGCGTCGGATCGAGTTCCGGGTTGCCACGAGTGCTGACGGGGAGGGCTCACGATGACATCGGCAGTCCGCCAGCAAATTGGCCAGGGCGCGGCATGGTTCAATGAACGCCCCATTCGTGAACGGGTATTGCTGACCTTGACTGCAGTTGTGGTGGTCCTTTTCGCAGGCTGGGAGCTTGCAGTCGCCCCGGTTACGGCCAGCAACGAGCAGTTACGTCTGCGCCAGGTGTCCTTGGCTGACACCCGTGATTCATTGATTGACCAGCAGAGTTTGCTGGAAGAGCAGTTGGCATCCGATCCGTCGCAGGCGTTAAGGGACCGGCTGGCTGCCAGGCAGCAGAGGCTGGAGAGGCTGGATAACGAGCTTGCTGAAACCACAGGGCGTCTGATTGCGCCCCGGGCAATGGTTGTACTGTTGCGGGATATGCTTGCCGCACAGGATGAACTGGAACTCCTGGGTGTGGAT
>NZ_JAWLDU010000083.1:0-7761 GCF_041686475.1 Marinobacter sp. | reverse complement strand
TTGAGTTATCTATGGAACCAGGGTGAAAACGGAATCTGCTGCCCGATGGGCATGACCTTCGCCTCTGTTGGCGCACTGCGTCACGACCCGGCACTGGCTGCCGAATGGGAGCCGCTGATCATGCGTGCCGGTTACGACAGCCGGCCTATTCACGCCCGGGATAAGTCAGCCATCACCGTCGGCATGGCGATGACGGAAAAACAGGGCGGTTCGGACCTGCGCAAAACCCAGAGTACCGCCCGACCGGCAGGTAGCCGGACCGGTTCTGGTGCGGATTACCTGATTACTGGTCACAAGTGGTTTTTTTCCGTGCCCATGAGCGATGTCTTTCTGACGCTGGCGCAGACAGAGAATGGCGTATCGTGTTTCCTGGCGCCAGGCTGGTTACCGGATGGTTCACGCAACAATTTACGTATCCAGCGCCTGAAGGAAAAGTGTGGCAATCGCTCCAACGCCTCCTCCGAAGTAGAATTCAAGGACCTGCACGCAGTGATGGTCGGCCCGGAAGGCAGGGGCATTCGCACCATCATTGAAATGGCCCACTACACCCGGCTCGACTTCGCGGTGGGTTCTTCCGGCCTGATGCGTCAAGCACTGGTCCAGGCGCTGCACCATACCAGCAGCCGCACAAGCTTCGGCGAGCGTATTATCGACCAGCCGGTCATGGCTAATGTGGCGGCAGACCTGGCGGTGGAGTCGGAGGCCCAGATGTGGCTGGGCATGCGCCTGGCCTGCACGCTGGATCATCAGGACACCAGTGAACATGAACGCCTGTTGTCGCGCATTGCCACGCCAATGGCCAAGTACTGGTCCTGCAAGCAGGCCCCGATGTTTGTCGTGGAGGCGCTGGAGTGCCATGGCGGCAACGGCTTTATCGAGGATCACCTGATGGCGCGGCTTTACCGTGAAGCACCGTTGAACGGTATCTGGGAAGGCACCGGCAATATTATCTGCCTGGATGTTGTACGGGCAGTCCAGCGTGAACCGGCAACCGTTGATGCCGTAATGGAGGAAATCCGCCAGGGCCTGAGTGACGATCCAGGGCTTGCCGTACACGCGGATGACCTGGAAAAACGCCTGCGCCGTTTGCCCGACAATCAGGGCGAGGCCCGCCATACCGTGGAGGTGATGGCCCACACCCTGCAGGCCAGCCTGCTGCGGCGCTACGCCCCTGCGGCCGTCAGTGATGCGTTCTTGGCGAGCCGGCTCAATGGTCACTGGGGCAGAGCCTTCGGGACATTGCCCGGCGGGATGGATACCAGAGCCATTATCGAGCGTGCCCGGGTTCAGGCCTAGACGGTACCCCACTGCTGCTGACCCGGGCAGCGGCAGTGGGAACCCGGAATCCTGAGCTACTCCTCGAAAGTATGCTTCGCAAGCTCATCCAGCGGGCAGCCTGGGTTCTTCCGCCGGGCGACCAAAAATAAAACGATCCAGGACTTCATAGACGGATCCGTGGGCACCCTGAATACTGCGAAACAGGACAATCCGTTCCACCAGGAAAGAACCCGCCTGAATATCCCGGTGCACTCCCAGTACCTCTCTAACCGACCCGGCGCTCTTCCTGCTAAACCGTGCCAACGTGATATGCGGCCGGAACCTGCGCTGCTCCTGAGGAAACCCCGCCAATGCCAGCCGTTCATTCAGTGCGACCTGCAAGCCGGCCAATTCCTTTACCGGTTGCAACCCGGCCCAGAGATTCTTCGGGTGATCAGGATCACCGAAACAGCCAACTCCTGTCACGGTAAGATCAAACGGCTTTACTGGCAGGTTCCGGGCTGCCTCGGCAATGGCCGGAAGGCGCTCCGCCTCCACACTGCTCAGGAACGCCAGGGTCAGGTGCAACTGGTCCGCCCGCTGCCAGCGCGCGCCAGCCACTGGTTGCTGGATGGCCAGCAGCCGATGCTTGACTCGGTCCGGAATTTCCAGCCCGAAGAACAGGCGAAGTCTTGCTGTCTTATCCAACCCGCACCCCGAACCATTCCGGATACCTGCGCAGGCAATAGAGCGCAATCATGTCGTACACACCGTGCCAGACCATCACCAGCAGCAGGCTGTCGGTCAGCATATAGGCCGTTCCCAGTACCAGCCCTAACCCGGTCGCCACCAGAAAATAGGTAAACGAGAGGTAGTGCACCAGCCCGAACAGCACAGAAGCTGCCACAATAGCCAAAGTTGCCGACACATGCTGCGCCAGCCAACCCTGGATCGCGCCCCGGAACAGTAATTCTTCGCCCACGCCGGCAAAAACTGCCAAAGTGACCAGAACAGGCCAGGAGTAATCACAGGCGAACCGATGCAACTGCTTCAGGTGGGATTCCAGATTGTCACGAAGCAGCCAGGGTAGCCGGGTAAGTACCATTATCACGGCGTAGGTCGCCACGCTGCCCGCCAGTCCCCAGACGATGGCACTGCCAAGGCTCATTCCTTCGAACTGCACCGGAATTCCGAACAGAACGATAACCACAAGGCCTAATACCCCAATGCCACCCTGGAACATCAACGCCGCGCGAGGCGAGATCTGTGGGCGCTTTCCAGTTCCGGCCACTCAGTTACCCCGCTTGCCGGGCGGCATCACAACCCATTCGGGGTCTTCAAATTCGCCGAGGGGAGTAATCTCGCAGAATGGCGCAGCACTGCGGATGATGCGAGCGACCTCAGGGTTATGCTGCCCTTCCATTGCGTCCCGGTCGGTCTTGCTGTCCCAGCTGGCGATGGCGATCAACACATTCGGGTCATCCATTTTCCGGTGCAGTTCGGTTCCTCTTGCGCCGGGCGCCTGCTGGATAATCTCGCTGGCACGAACCCAGGCATCGGCATATTCCTCGGCGGTATGCCCCTCGCGGATACGAACCTCGAAGATATATTTCATCAACTCTCCTCCTGCCTAATCACATCATTATTGCGAATCAGGCAACGGCCATCAAAACTCATGGGCAGCCATCGGCTTCCCACACAAGCTTGTCGTGTTGTGAAACCCTGCCTTCCACAGCATGCCTATGAAGATGGGCCTCACTGGTATTGCCCGAATTACCCACTCGCTCGACCAGATCCCCTGACTTTACCTTGTCGCCCGGTTGCAACAAAACCGAACCGGCACGCGGGTGTGCCATGTTCCGGATTTACGCCACATCGGTTATTGCCTATGAAAATAAACTTGGCAATCAAGGGTCCAAAAGGGTAGAGTGCGTTTCGTAGGAAAGATTTAGCACAGCATTTCACGAATAAGACGCATCTCTGTTGTTTTTGGTAGTTTTCCGTCCTGTTTTTGATTCCGCGCGTTTTTTGTTTCCGCACAACGCTGACCAGTCATCATTTCAGATGGTCTGGCGGCACATTAAATTATCGATTTCAGGATTATGATTATGTCTACAACTACCGGTACTGTTAAGTTTTTCAACGAAGCAAAAGGTTTCGGCTTCATCACTCGCGAAAGCGGCCCGGACGTCTTCGTTCACTATAGCGCTATTCAAGGTGGCGGTTTCAAGACTCTGGCTGAAGGCCAGCAAGTCGACTTCACCGTTACCGAAGGCCAGAAAGGCCCGCAGGCAGAAAACGTAGTTGCTGTTTGAATAACAGTCAGCACGTTTAACAAGGCAGCCTCGGAAACCGTGTAAAACACTGTCCGATGCTGGCGAAAAACCGCGACATTACTCGCGGTTTTTTTATGGAACATCCGAAAAATAAGGATGTTTCCCTGCAATGAACATCTGTCCATACTCGTTGACCCCGCAAGTCTTCATCAGATACACATCGTAACTGTGAACTCACGAGTCATAGCTTTAGTGGCTCATCACGACTGCGTGAAACAGTAGAGGAGTGCTTACATGAACGCCTACATTCGCCATATTACGTCACTGATGTGTGCAGCCGGCCTGATGCTGGGAGCCAGTGCGACCGCACTCGCTGAAGAGCACGATAACCTGTATCTTGATGAAGTGGCTGACGAAGCGGAAGAACTGTCTGCGGATGACGTGGAAAATAATCATCTGGAGGCCTTCCTCAAGTCGTCCAAGGCGCTGACAGAAGCCCGCAAGGATTACAGCGAGAAGATAATGGAGGCTGACGGTGATGAAGAGAAGGTTGCCGAAATGATGGAAGAAGCCAGGATGGAAATGGCCAGCATTGTTGAAGACAACGACCTTTCCGTCACCCAGTACAAGGAAATTGGCTATCTGATCCAGAACGACGATGATCTGATGGAAGAGCTGAACAATGTAGCCGCCAGTATGTAAACGAGATGGTCCTGCCGGTTTCCCCGCTCGCCAGAGCGGGCCTGAGGCAGAAAACATCGTTAACGTTTAAATATCAGCCATCACGTTCAGTAAAGGCAGCTGCGGCTGCCTTTTTTATGTCTGTTGTATCATTCTTCTGGCCGACCCTCTGTATTCTTCTACACTGAATCATCAGCAACGCTTTTAACTTTGACAACCTGTGCTCCGCGCTGAGATTCTGGAGCCATGCAGATACCTTTGGCTTTCTGAACGCACCCGGAGGCTCCCATGTATACCAAGATACTGATGCCTGTAGATCTGGCACATACCGACAAGATGCCAAAAGCACTGAATACCGCCATCAACATAGCCAGGCAATATCAGGCCAGACTCTGCTACGTGACTGTTACAAATACAACGCCGTCAGCCGCAGCCCACAACCCTGAAGAACTGGCAGACAAGCTTGCTGCCTTTGCGTCCGAGCAGGGCCAGGCCCATGGCATAGACACGGAAAGCAGAGTTATCCAGACTGCCGATACTGCTGTGGAGCTGGAGAAAAAACTTCTCGAAGTGATCGAGGAATACGGGGCCGACCTTGTCGTAATGGCATCCCATACACCCGGCATCGGGGACAAGTTGCATATCCTGCACTCCAATGCCGCCAACATTGTCAGGCACAGTGACGTCTCTGTCTTTGTTGTGCGTTAGCATAGGCCCGACACAGAAAAGGCAGCGCAAGCTGCCTTTTCTGTCAGAGCCGTGATGTGCTACGAGGGCTCGGGCTAATATGTCACCCCGTGGCGATCGAAGACTTCCTCAATCTCTCTCCGTTCTTCAGTCGGGATCATCACCCTGATCACTTGCTGCTCATCCTCCACATAAATATTCTCCTGTGGAATTCCCATCGCGATCAGATCGTCGCGAACATTCTTCGCCTGTTCCTTCGAGGTAAAGGTTCCGTTCAGCGCTTTGCTCATCAGACTATTCTCCAGATAGTTCGGGCTACCACCCCTGAGAATAGGAGAAGATTGCATAACTGTAAATTACTCAAAGAAATACTCGCGGCGAATCTATTATTACCAGGGCAGCTCCTCACCACTGCTGTGCCAGAACGAACCGGTATTCTCCAGGTTCAATCCCGCAATCCTCGCTGCAAGCCCTTTTGCAGACTCCTCGGGACTGATCAGCCCGCCAAAGTTCACCATTCGCGTTTGCACATAGCCGGGATGAAGCTGGGCTACGGCAACCCCTTTGGGCTTGAGGTCCATGGCCAGCGACTTGCCGAATGCATTCAGCGCTGCCTTGGAGGCACGGTAGCCATAGCGGCCGCCGGAATCGTTATCCGCAATAGAGCCCATGCGGCTGGTGATGTTGGCAATCTTGCCGCCGGAAGGAATCTGCGATACCAGGGCCTCGGCCACCCGCAGCGGTGCGTAAGCGTTAATTTCCATCTGGGAGCGAATGGAGTCGAAGTCGATACTGCCCAGTTTTTCGTCCTGCAACAGGCCAGCATTATTGATCAACAGATCGATGGACTGCCCGCTCAACCCATCGGTCAGTTTCTGAATGCCGTTGTCGGTGGTTACATCCACACCACCAATGATCCGGGCGGCCACCTCTTCGAGCTCCGCAGATGCTTCCCGGCAAACGCCAATCACATCACAGCCCTCAGCGGCGTAGTGGCGTGCAAGCTCGAGGCCAATGCCACGGTTGGCGCCGGTAATCACAACGGTTTTGCTAGCAGACATGGAAACCTCCTGATCTGTGGAAAGAAATTACTGATTCTCCTCGGGAACCAACTCGCGTTCGAAGCGGCCAAAAACAATCATAATCACCAGTGCAATAACAGTCACCATCCCCGCCAGGTAGAAATTATTGATGAGCATATCCAGAGGAGCGATTTCGGTTTCCATGGCTCGCCTCGAGAAAAGATCTGGCTGACAAACGACATCGATTTTTCCCAAGGGTAACACTGCAGGTTGGTCACAGTAGAGTCTGGTGACGACTACCGATACAAATTACACTGTCAGCCATTCACTTGAACCCCGGCCGGAGCCCAGCCAATGCTGATCTACACCCTCTGTATGTTGGCCATTATCGGGTTCTCGGTGTTCTATCTGTTTTTCTATCGCGGCTGGTGGCGGGAAAAGCAGCTTCAAAAGCCATTCCCGACGCACTGGCGAAAGTTGCTCCAGACTCAGGTGCCTGCTTACAACAGGCTACACCCAAACCTCAGGCAGCAGCTTGAACAGCACGTGCAGTTATTCCTGGCGGAAAAATCCTTCTACGGTTGCGACGGATTTGCGATAGATGACATCGTGCGCCTCACCATTGCCGGGCATGCCTGCCTGTTAATCGTTGCCCGCAACTTCTCGGATTTTGACGAGGTTAGCAGCATCCTGGTGTATCCGGATGCGTATCATGTCAAGGCGCTTGAGAGCGACGGTATCGTGGTGAGCGAGAGCAATCAGATACGCTCCGGCGAGGCCTCAAGCCATGGCCAGGTGGTGCTGGCATGGACCCAGTGTGAAGAGGGAGCCGTCAATCCTGCCGGGCACCATAACGTGATCCTTCATGAATTTGCCCACCAGCTTGATTACCTGGACGGCACTGCCGACGGCGCACCGCCACTCAGTGGCGAACAGGCCCGCCGCTGGCAGGAAACCATGACCCGGGCCTATGAACATCTGCGGCACTCACTGCGCCATCACACGAAACCATGGCTCGACCCTTATGGCGCCACGGAGCCTGCCGAGTTTTTTGCGGTGCTGACGGAAACTTTCTTTCAACAGCCCGGCCATCTGAAAGAGCAGCAACCGGAGGTCTATGACGTGCTTTGCGGGTTCTATCGACTGGATCCGGTCACAATGACAACTGCAAGACCGGCTGCCGGGCCATGACCAGCACCATCAATCATTGTCGCTTCCCCAGGCGCGAGCCATGACCAGATAACTGAATGAGGCTGACCAGGTTATCATCATGAAGCCGACCAATGCCTCTGTGCCTGCCAGAAACCGGACATGCCCCGATGCCGCGAGATCCCCCCACCCAACTGTAGTGTAATTCGCTGCAGAAAAGTAAACACAGTCCAACAGGCTGAGATTTTCATAACCATTGATAGCTCCGAGGCCATCCTGATTCAATAAATACCAGAATGCTAATCCAAACAGCCAGATCTCCACCACATGGGCGATCAATAAAGCAAACATGTTTGCCAGTATGATCGGCCGGTTTCGAAACCGATTGGGTGACCGAAGTTGCCGGCTGGGGCAGTAACGGTTCAGCACCTGGATCACTTCGAAGTGGAAAACCACGACGAAACCAACCACCAATGCGGTGACTGATACAACAATAAGTTCGCCTCCCACGAAAAACTCTGCCATTGCTTACGTCTCAATTTCGTTCACTACGTTTACCTCCTCACACCCAACCTGTCCAGGTAAACCTGAAGCTCTGCCTCACTGATATTAACGTATTCCACCACCCGGCCATAAAGCATCACCGTCGGTACATTGCGCCCATCCAGTTCGCGCTGGGTTTCCTGCAG
>NZ_JAWLDU010000082.1:0-7925 GCF_041686475.1 Marinobacter sp. | reverse complement strand
TCGGATTCCGTCAGCTCCATGTTGCGGAGCTCGTCCGCGCTGAGTTGCTTCCACCAGCTTTCGAAGTGCCGGCCGCTGACAATGTTCTCTGGCAGGCGCTGGTCGTAGAAATCCACCAGTACTTCGTCTTCCACCAGCAGATCCCGGCGCCGCGTCTTGCGCTCCAGGTTTTCGACGGTGTCCAGCAGCTCGCGGTTGCGTGCAATGAACGGCGCCTTTGACTGGTAGTCGCCCTCCACCAGAGCGCGACGGATAAACAGGTTGCGGCATTCGGCCGGGTCCACCTTGCTGTAGGGAATCCGCCGCTTTGGGATGATATCCAGCCCGTACAGGCTGACTTTCTCGTAGCCCATCACCTGGGCGCGTTTCTGCTCCCAGTGGGGCTCGAAATAATGGTGTTTGACCACGTGCCCGGCCAGGGGTTCGATCCATTCCGGCTCGATCTTCGCCACCACCCGGGCAAACACCCGGCTGGTTTCGACAATTTCCGCGGCAACAATCCACTTGGGGCCGGTTTTCGACACCTTGGAACCCGGAAAGATCATCACCTTGCGATTGCGGGTGGCCAGGTATTCCTTCTTTTCCAGCTTGACCGCAACATGCCCGAGCAGGCCAGCCAGCACCGCTTTGTGGAGCGACTCATAGCTGGCAGCCTCTTTGTTCAGCTTGAGTTTCTGTTCGCGGCAGATGAGGGTGAGCTGGCGATGGATATCCCGCCACTCCCGCATGCGCATCCACGACAGGAAGCTCTTCTGGCAGACTTTCTTGAGCTGGTTCTGGGACAGTTCCTGGCGCTGTTCCTCGTAGAAATTCCAGATGTTCAGCAACGTCAGGAAGTCGGATTCCTTGTCGTTGAACGGCGCATGGGCCTGGTCGGCGGCCTGCTGCTTGTCCTGGGGCCGCTCCCGCGGATCCTGGACACTGAGGCCGGCGATGATCACCAGGGTTTCCGCCAGGCTGCCCTGTTCTGATGACGTCACCAGCATCCGCGCCAGCCGCGGGTCCAGCGGCAACCGCGCCATGGTGCGGCCAAGGCCGGTAACCCGACGCTTGTCGTCCACTGCCCCAAGCTCTTCCAGCAGTTTGTAGCCGTCATTGATCAGACGGGCGTCCGGCGGCTCCAGGAATGGGAAATGCCGAATGTCCCCCAGCCCCGAGGTGGTCATCTGAAGGATGACGGAAGCCAGGTTGGTGCGCAGGATCTCCGGGTCCGTGTATTCAGGGCGGTTGATAAAGTCGGTTTCGTCGTACAGCCGGAAACAGATACCCGGTGCCACACGACCGCACCGCCCTGCCCGCTGGTTGGCGCTGGCCTGGGAGACCGGCTCGATGGGCAGGCGCTGGATCTTGGAGCGCACACTGTAACGGCTGATCCGCGCCACACCGGTGTCGATCACATAGCGTATCCCGGGCACCGTCAGGGAGGTTTCCGCCACGTTGGTGGACAGCACCATGCGCCGGCCACGGTGGCTCTGGAAAATCCGGTTCTGTTCCTGGTTACTGAGGCGGGAATACAGCGGCAGCACCTCGGTATGGCGCAGGTCCGCATGGCGCAGCACCTTGCTCAGGCTGCGGATTTCCCGCTCCCCCGGCAGGAACACCAGCACATCGCCGGGGGGCTGTTTTTCCACCCGCTCGTGCTGCTCGATTTCCTCCATGGCCCGCAGCACGCCATCGGTCCAGCCCTGGTCGCGGTCGTCCTCGTCGCCGGTCAGCGGGCGATAACGAATATCCACCGGATAGGTGCGGCCACTGACTTCAATCACCGGCGCATCGTTGAAGAAGCGGCTGAACCGCTCAACCTCGATGGTGGCGGAGGTGATGATCACCTTCAGGTCCGGGCGCTTGGGCAGAAGCTGGCGCAGGTAACCCATCAGGAAGTCGATATTGAGGCTGCGTTCGTGGGCCTCGTCAATGATCAGGGTATCGTAACGATCCAGGAAGCGGTCGTGCTGAACTTCCGACAGCAGAATGCCATCGGTCATGACCTTGAGGCGCGACTGCTCGGAGGTGGTGTCGGTGAAACGCACCTGGTAACCCACCTGGCCACCGGTCTGCTCCCCCAGCTCCTCGGCAATTCGTCCTGCCACTGTGCGCGCAGCAATACGTCGCGGCTGGGTATGGCCGATCAGCCCGCGAATGCCGCGGCCGCTGTTCATGCAGATCTTGGGAATCTGGGTGGTTTTGCCGGAACCGGTCTCGCCGGCAATGATCACCACCTGGTTCTGTTCGATGGCCTCGCGAATGTCATCAACCCGCTCCGATACCGGCAGCGAGGATGGAAAAGTGGCGGGTTTGTGAAGTGCCTGGCGCTCCCTGACGCGGGCATGGCCCCGGTCGAGCCACTGCGCCATTTTTTCCAGGTCTTTCTGCCCCGGGCGGCCCTTCTTGCGGGCCACCAGCTTGTGAATACGGGCCGCCTCCAGCTGGTTACAGGCATCCAGCTGTTCCATGATGGCTTTGACGGCGGCCTTACTGTCCGGCGTATTCGTGGGCTGTTCTGTCGGGGCTTGTGACATTGGTCCTTTTACTTGTTGACGGCTTCGTCCCGGAGCTCGCGACGCAGGATCTTGCCAACGTTGGTCTTCGGCAGCTCATCGCGGAATTCGAAGGTCCTGGGCACCTTGTAGGCCGTCAGACGCTCACGACAGAATTCCTTGAGCTCGTTCTCCGTCACGCCTTCTGCAGTGGGAACCAGGTAAACTTTCACCGCTTCGCCACTCTTGGCATCGGGCACGCCAACGGCGGCACATTCAACCACCTTCGGGTGACCACTGACCACATCTTCGATCTCGTTCGGGAACACATTGAAGCCAGATACGATAATCATATCTTTCTTGCGGTCAACAATACGGATATAACCGTCTTCCTGGATGAGCGCAATGTCGCCCGTTTGCAGGAAGCCGTCCGGGGTAAAGGACTTCTGGGTGTCTTCCGGACGCTGCCAGTAGCCGCGCATCACCTGCGGGCCTTTCACACACAGTTCACCGGGCTCACCAATCGGTGTTTCATTGCCGTCATCGTCGATGGTTTTCAATTCGGTGCCCGGAATCGGCAGGCCGATGGTACCAAGCTGGATGGCACTGTTGGGGTTAAAGGTGACAACCGGCGAGGTCTCGGTCATGCCGTAACCTTCGGCAATCTCGCAGCCGGTGACACGCTGCCACATTTTCGCGGTGTCGCTGGTCAGCGCCATACCGCCGGAAGAGGTCAGCTTGAGGCCACTGAAGTCCAGGCCCTGGAACTCTTCGTTGTTACACAGCGCCACGAACAGCGTGTTCAGACCCAGGAATGCAGTGAACCTGTGGTTCTTCAGTTCCTTGACGAAGCCCGGAATATCCCTCGGGTTGGGGATCAGCACGTTATGGGCGCCGGCTTCCAGCATGATGCCGCAGTTCAGGGTGAACGAGTAGATGTGATAAAGCGGCAGCGGTGCGACCACCACTTCCTTGCCCTCTTCCACCGTGTCTTCCATCATCGGGCGAACCTGCAGCAGGTTGGCCACCAGGTTACCGTGGGTCAGCATGGCACCCTTGGCCACACCCGTGGTACCGCCGGTGTACTGCAGTACCGCGATATCGTCTTTTTTGCACTCAACCGGGGTAAACTTCTCCTTGCTGCCGGCACTCAGCACCGCAGGCAGTTTGTGAGCCTGGGGCAGATTGTAGGCCGGTACCATTTTCTTCAGGTGCTTGACCGCCGCATTCATCAGCGTGCGCTTCAGCGGAGAATGCATGTCGGCAATTTCGGTCACGATCACGTGCTCGATGCCGGTATGGGGAAGCACTTTCTCGGCGTTATCGGCCATATTGGCCAGCACCACCAGCGCTTTGGCGCCGGAGTCATTGAACTGGTGCTCCATCTCGCGGGTGGTATACAGCGGGTTTGTGTTTACCACGATCAGGCCCGCTCGCATGGCGCCGAAAACAACAACGGGGTACTGGGAAACGTTGGGCATCTGAACCGCAATCCGGTCGCCCGGTTTGAGGTCGGTCTTGTTCTGCAGCCAGGCGGCGAAATTACGGCTCTGTGTATCCAGGTCGCGATAGGTCAACGTAGCGCCAACAGCGCTGAAGGCAGGTCGGTCGGCGTATTTTTTCACCGCCTGATCAAATACATCCACCATGCTGGTGTACTTGTCCAGGTCTACTTCATGGGGTACACCGGCGGGGTATTTGTCCTGATAGAACTGCGCAAAATCCATCACCATCTCCTGTTGGGCGTTTGTGCTTATAATGTTTACCGATCCCGGATTGATCAAAAAATCAACCAGACAAAAGTATCAGCCTCGAAAAGTCGGGAGAGAATAGCAGTTTTGTGAACGATGAGGTAGTTTTCGAGGGAGAACTGTAGCCCTTATACCCAACAACGGAATGGCAACATACCCACCAGGACCCCGAGCGGAGCCCATATGAGCGATACCCTCAATACGCTTGAGAACATTACCTACGACGAACTTCAGGAAGGCGACTCTGCAACCTACGTAAAGACGCTGACAGAAGACGAACTGGTGCTTTTCGCAGCAGTGTCCGGCGACGTCAATCCGGTGCATCTGGATGCCGTATACGCTGCCGACTCTTCCTTCCAGGTGCGTATTGCCCATGGCATGTGGAGCGGTTCGTTGATCTCCGCAGCCCTGGCCACGGTGATGCCCGGCCCGGGAACCATCTATCTGGAACAGAGCCTGACGTTCAGACGACCCGTGAAACTGGACGACACCCTCACCGTCCACCTCACCGTGCTTTCCAAGGGGCGCAGGAACCGCGTTACCATGGGTTGTGATGTACGCAACCAGAATAACGAGCAGGTGGTCTCTGGCGAAGCAAAGGTGATCGCACCCACCCAGAAAATGTCACTCAGCAAACCAAGCCTGCCCAGAATCACGATTGAACGCTAGACAGGTCACCCATAAGAAATCCAAGAACGTCGGATTTTTTGACAGGTAGACAACAGAATGAAGTCTCAAGTGACGCCGGAGCGCTATACGGAACCACTAACCCGTTGTTTTTTATGGCAGTAATTTACATGGCCCTGGATTTGCAAGTACTGAGAGGCGGGGTGGTGAGATAGTCACCCCGTTTGATATGCCGAGCTTAGCCGATGCCCTCAACCGCATCGGCTTTTTTTATCACTTGCTCAGCTGCTTCATGGCCGATTCCAGGCCTTCAATGGTCAGCGGGTACATGTGGTCATTCACCAACTGCCGCGTCATACCCAGGGAGCCACCCTGCCCCCAGTAACTCTCCGGCAGCGGGTTGATCCATACCACCTTGCGGAAGTGCTCGGTAATGCGCTGGAACCAGGTGGCACCGGCTTCCTCGTTCCAGTGCTCGATGGACCCGCCCGGATGAGAAATCTCGTAGGGCGCCATGGTGGCATCCCCCACGAAGATCACTTTGTAGTCCGGCGTGTACTTGTGAAGGATATCCCAGGTACTGGTGGTCTCGTTCATGCGGCGGATGTTGTTCTTCCACACGCTCTCGTAGACGAAGTTGTGGAAGTAGAAGTATTCCATGTGCTTGAACTCCAGCCGTGCGGCCGAGAACAGCTCTTCACACACCCGCACGTGGGGATCCATGGAACCGCCCACATCAAAGAAGATCAGTACCTTGACCGCATTGTGCCGCTCGGGAACCATTTTCAGGTCCAGGTAACCGGCATTGCGGGCGGTGGAGCGGATGGTGTCGTCCATATCCAGCTGGTCGGCGGCGCCCTGGCGGGCAAATTTCCGCAGCCGGCGCATGGCCACCTTGATGTTGCGGATGCCCAGGGTGACGCTGTCGTCCAGATCCTTGAATTCCCGCTTTTCCCAGACTTTCACCGCGCGGCCGTGACGGCCCTTGTTCTGCCCGATACGAAAACCTTCCGGGTTATAGCCATTGGCCCCGAACGGAGACGTACCACCGGTGCCAATCCACTTGTTGCCACCCTGGTGACGTTCCTTCTGCTCTTCCATGCGCTTCTTGAAGGTTTCGATCAGCTCTTCCAGGCCACCAAGCGAATCGATTTTCGCCTTGTCTTCCTCGGACAGCTGCTTTTCGAATTCCGCCCTCAGCCATTCGTCCGGAATCAGCGCTTCCATCAGGTCATCGAGGTTTTCGATGCCTTCGAAATAGGCCTGGAAGGCGCGGTCGAACTTGTCGAAATGGCGCTCGTCCTTGACCAGGCACACCCGGGCCAGATAGTAGAATTCTTCCATATTGGCGAACGCAAGCCGGTTCTGCAGAGCTTCCAGCAGATCAAGAAACTCGCGCAGGCTCGCCGGTACTTTTGCACGCCGGACTTCGAGAAAAAAATCAATCAACATACTGTGTTGCTCTTGCCGGATTTCAGCTGCGACGACGGGCCATAAAGGCCAGCTTCTGCAGCAGGTGGACATCCTGCTCGTTCTTCACCAGGGCGCCGTAAAGCGGCGGCAAGGCGGAACCGGTGTCCTTTTCCTGCAACATTTTGGCAGACAACTCGTCTGCCATCAGCAGTTTCAGCCAATCGATCAGCTCGGAAGTCGATGGCTTCTTCTTCAGGCCCGGCACCTTGCGAACGTCGAAGAAGACTTCCAGTGCATCCCGCACCACCTGTTGCTGCAGGCCCGGGAAGTGCACGTCCACGATGCTATTCATAGTGCCGTGGTCCGGGAAGCTGATGTAGTGGAAGAAACAGCGGCGCAGGAAGGCGTCCGGCAGTTCCTTCTCGTTGTTACTGGTGATGACAATGATGGGGCGGTGTTTGGCGCGCACGAGCTTTTGTGTCTCGTACACAAAGAATTCCATGCGGTCGAGTTCCAGCAGAAGGTCGTTGGGGAATTCGATATCGGCCTTGTCGATCTCGTCGATCAGCAGGACCACCTGCTCCTCGGACTCGAAGGCTTCCCAAAGCTTGCCCTTGACGATGTAGTTGCCGATGTCCTTGACCTTTTCGTCCCCGAGCTGGGAATCCCGCAGGCGCGATACCGCATCGTATTCGTACAGGCCCTGCTGGGCCTTGGTGGTGGACTTGATGTGCCAGGGAATCAGGCGCATGCCCAGCGCGGCCGCCATCTCTTCCGCCAGCAGGGTTTTACCGGTGCCGGGCTCGCCTTTGATCAGTAGCGGCCGTTGCAGTGTGATGGCCGCGTTCACCGCCATTTGCAGGTCGTCAGTGGCTACGTATTTCTCGGTACCGGTAAACTTCATCTGTCAGTATCCTGTTCGGTTAACGGTTAAACGTCTGTTTGAAATTGGCGTTCAAGTATAGAGAACCTGAGCCCCGGTGATAAGAGCCGGTTACTTTTTCCCGTCGTCAGATTTATCGTCGTCGTCGAGCAGCCCCTTGTCATCGTCGGTGTCCGGCAGGTCGTCGAACTCCGAGAGATCGAAATCCTCCAGGCCGAATTCATCGTCTTCGTCTTCCGGAACCGGCTCTTCCGTCTCAGGTTCGGGTTCGCCCGCCGGTTCGGGTTCGGGCTCGCGCTCAGGCTCGGATTCCGGCGCTGATTCTTCAGGCTCGGGTTCATCCACAGTGGCATCGGCGACCGGAATGTCGTCTTCGGGCACTTCCGCTTCCGGCTCAGGTTCAGGGATTTCCTCAGCAACAGGAATCTCGTCCTCGCTTTCTGGTTCTTCCTCGGCCTGCTCTTCTGGCGCGATGACAGGAGGCTCTTCCTCTTGCTCCTGCTCCTGCTCCTGCTCTGCCTCTGGTTTTTTGCGGCGCATCACCAGGAACACCGCGCCAGCAACGGCCAGCACCCCCAATCCGCCAGCGAGTCCGATAACCCACATTGGCAGCCCACCGGATTCCTCGTTTTCAGTGGCAGGCTCGGCTGCAGGTTCCTCAGCCTGGCTGATATCAATCGGCCCGTTGTCGGCAATTGGTTCGTCCGCTATTTCCGGCTCTGCTTCGGGCTCTGGCTCCACCGGTGCCGGCTCGGGCTCAGGTTCGGGTTCGGG
>NZ_JAWLDU010000081.1:0-7984 GCF_041686475.1 Marinobacter sp. | reverse complement strand
GTGACACCGGAAACGGAGGCTCAGCAACGCCGTTTCAACAACGCGGAGATTCGCCGGGATGGCCGGCTGCAAACGCGCAAGAAGCTCAACGAGCCCTGACACCTGAGTTGTGTCGGCAAACTTTACAAAAAACGTTCTGTGGCACAGCGCTCATTTTCTAACTTTCTGAAACAGCCGCAAGGATTAAAACTGGCACACAATCTTTTCGATTATTGGCTTTTAGACAGAACTGGTGAGGTGAATCGGCCAGGAAGGATGTTTATTTTTGGCATTCAGACACTTGGGTGAAAATGCGGATGTAAAGAAAACAAAACCCCACACATGGTGGGGTTTCGGGTTCCAAAGCGAGCCACTCAGCCCGCTTCAGTGAGAACGGAACCGTTCTTCAGAACTGGTTCATGGTGTTGTCTTTACCACCGGCCTTCAGGGCTGCGTCGCCTGCGAAGAACTCTTTGTGGTCATCGCCGATGTTGGAGCCGGCCATGTCCTGGTGCTTCACAGTCGCGATACCCTGACGGATTTCCTTGCGCTGCACGCCTGCAACGTAGGCCAGCATGCCTTCGTCACCGAAGTAGCCCTTGGCCAGGTTGTCGGTAGACAGGGCCGCAGTGTGGTAAGTCGGCAGGGTGATCAGGTGGTGGAAAATACCGGCTTCACGGGCGCCATCACGCTGGAAGTTGGCAGTCCACTCGTCCGCCAGCTTGCCGAGCTCGGTTTCGTCGTACTTGGCGTTCATCAGGTCGGCACGCTCGTAGGCAGACACGTCCTTGCCTTCTTCCTTCCAGGCATCGAATACCTGCTGACGGAAGTTCAGGGTCCAGTTGAACGACGGGCTGTTGTTGTAAACCAGCTTGGCGTCGGGCACAACTTCCCGGATACGGTTAACCATGGCAGCGATCTGGCCAACGTGGGGCTTCTCGGTTTCGATCCACAGCAGGTCAGCACCGTTCTGCAGGCTGGTGATACAGTCCAGAACCACACGGTCTTCGCCAGTGCCCGGCTTGAACTGGAACAGGCCGGAAGCCAGACGCTTGGGCTTCATCAGCTTGCCGTCGGACTTGATCACAACGTCGCCGTTGTTGATGTCTTCCGGCTTCTCGATGTAGTCGCCGTCGAGGAAGCTGTTGTACTGGTCGCCCAGGTCACCCGGCTCTTCGGTTACGGCCAGCTTCTGGGTCAGGCCAGCGCCCAGGGAGTCGGTACGGGCAACGATAACGCCGTCGTCCACACCCAGCTCAAGGAACGCCAGACGAACAGCGTTGATCTTGGACAGGAAGTCGGCGTGGGGAACGGTTACCTTGCCATCCTGGTGACCACACTGCTTCTCATCAGACACCTGATTCTCGATCTGGATGCAGCAGGCACCGGCTTCGATCATCTGCTTGGCCAGCAGGTAGGTGGCTTCGGCGTTACCAAAACCGGCATCGATGTCGGCAATGATCGGCACGATGTGAGTTTCGTGGTTGTCGATCTGCTTGATCAGCTCATCAGCCTTGGCGTTGTCGCCGGCCTGCTGGGCTTCTTCCAGGGCGCGGAACAGGTGGTTCAGTTCCCATGCATCCGCCTGGCGCAGGAAGGTGTACAGCTCTTCGATCAGGCCGGAAACCGCGGTCTTCTCGTGCATGGACTGGTCAGGCAGCGGACCGAACTCGGAACGCAGGGCGGCAACCATCCAGCCGGACAGGTACAGGTAACGACGCTTGGTGCTACCGAAGTGCTTCTTGATGGAGATCATCTTCTGCTGGCCGATAAAGCCGTGCCAGCAACCCAGAGACTGGGTGTACTGGGAAGTGTCTTTATCGTAGTTCGCCATGTCTTCGCGCATGATTTTCGCGGTGTACTTGGCAATGTCCAGGCCAGTCTTGAATTTGTTCTGGGCGCGCATGCGAGCCGCGTGCTCGGGATTGATAGCGTTCCAGGTGGGATTCTGCTTCAGAATGGAAGCAATGGCGTCAACGTCATTTGCGTATGGCATGATCTCAGTCCTGTCTTCTAAGGTTTGAGGCGCTCTTTTATGAAGTATAAAAGCAACTTCAGTGAGCCAGCGTCCGTTCAAAAAACAACCAGGCCGCTGACATTGACGGTTACTTTAGTGGGTTTGATTTTATAATTGAAATTTATATTATCTATTTTCGGCATTTTCTAGGTGAATACTGATAAACATCAAACTTGAGCTGTGTCAGGCAGCCTGATATCGCCGGTGCTACCATGCTCGTAAGGGTAGCGAATCCCTCCCAGACCACGACACAGGCATGAATCCCCGGTGTTTTACATACGAGCTTTCGGTCACTCCCTTCTGCATGCCCTGAAAAACCTGATGCCCATTGTGGTAGTCGTGGTGTTTTTCCAGCTGGTGATCCTGCAGCAGGTGCCGGAGAACACTCTGGGGATGACTTTTGGGTTGTTCATTGTGGCAGTCGGTGTGGCGCTTTTTCTTCAGGGGCTGGAACTGAGCATCTTTCCAGTGGGGAAAAGTCTCTCCAACCAGTTTGCCCACCGTGGCTCCATTCCCATTCTGATGGCTTTCGGGTTCGCCCTCGGGTTTTCTGCGGTGGTGGCGGAGCCGGCGCTGATTGCCGTTGCCCAGCAGGCGCAGGAAATCAGCGGCGGCAGGATTAATGCACTTACCCTGAGATTACTGGTGGCAACCTCCGTGGGCTTCGTGGTTGCACTGGGCGTGTTCAGGACGATCATGGGCTACCCACTGCACTGGTTCATGATTGTCGGCTACATAGCGGTCGTGATCGTTACCTGGTTTGCCCCGGAAGAAATCGTCGGCCTGGCCTACGATTCCGGCGGAGTCACCACCAATGTAGTAACCGTGCCCCTCGTTGCGGCACTGGGCATCGGCCTTGCGGTCTCGATTCGTGGCCGGAATCCGCTCACTGATGGCTTCGGCCTGGTAGCCCTGGCTGTTATGGTCCCCATGATTACGGTTCAGCTTTACGGCATTCTGGTCTATTCAGGGGAACAGCCGGAAGGCGATTTCCTCATGGATACCGGCGATGATGATTCCACGGCTTCGGGGCCTGTGAAAATTCTGCTGGAGCTGGCAGAGATGGTGCGGGATGTATTACCCATAATCCTGACCATCCTTATCTTTCAGTACCTTGTGTTACGGCGTGGCCTGAACAATCCGCGCAAGATTCTGTTTGGCTTTGCCCTGGTTATTTTCGGCCTTTACGCTTTCGTGGTAGGCCTGAAAATCGGCCTGTTCCCCATTGGCACCAGCATGGCAGAACAGTTGGTGACCCTCGATGGTTACCTCTTCGTTTACCTGTTCGCCTTTATGATCGGCTTTGCCACTACCATGGCGGAGCCGGCACTGATTGCAATCGGACAGCAGGCGGAAGACGCTGCTGCCGGCACATTGAATGGCAACGCCATTCGCCTTTTCGTCGCCCTGGGCGTTGCTATCGGAATCACCGTCGGTGTTCACCGGATCATTGTCGGGGATTCCATCCACTATTACATCATGGGGGGTTACCTGGTCGTTATCCTGCTGACCACCATTGCCCCCCGCTATATCATCGCGCTGGCCTACGATCTGGGCGGAGTAACCACGTCAGAGGTTACGGTTCCGCTGGTAACTGCTCTGGGCATCGGGCTTGCCAGCAATATCGAGGGCCGCAGCGTACTCATTGACGGCTTCGGGCTGATTGCCTTTGCCTCGATTTTTCCCATCATTACCGTTATGGCCTACGCCATTGTTGTTGACCATATCGCTGCACGAAGGAAACCAGCCACATGAAATTCTCCGTACTCGTCGCTATCGTGCCCGAAGATCAGGAACAGGATTGCATTGATGCAGCCAGGGATCTCGGCGCCGGAGGGGTCACCGTTCTGGCCGGGCGCGGCATCAGCAATACTGCGAAGAAAACCTTCTTTGGCCTGACCTATGATGGCAGCCAGAGCGTTCTTGTCATGGTGCTGGAAAAGGGGCTGTCGCTGGATATTCTGAAAGCCATCCAGCACATTCTAATGCCAGCGAAGAAAGGCTCCCGGGGCCTGGTATTCACGCTCCCCCTGGAACATCTGGGCGGCATCGACCTGTCCCAGGTTGAAAAATTCGAACAACACGTAAAAGACTCGCTGTAAGTGGAGGATCAGAATGAAACTTGTAAAGGATGTAATGATCCGGGATACCATCGATGTATCCCCGTTTGCCAGCCTCCGGGACGCCCTGTCGCTGATGAAAAAGCACCAGGTGAAATCCCTGGTGGTGGATAAGCAGAATGAACACGATGCCTACGGGCTGATTACCTACACCAATATTCTCAAGACCGTGATCGCGGAAGATGGTGATATCGACCTGCTCAATGTCTACGATGCCTGCGCCAAACCGGTCATCAGCGTTGGAGAGCACCTCGGCATTCGCTATGCCGCCAGCCTGATGAGCCAGCACCGCGTGAAGCGTCTGCTCGTTCTGCAGGATAACCAACTCGTCGGCTTCGTGGTTATGGACGACATCATGGCGGCCTTGCTGGATACCATCGATTAATCGCGGACAGGCTTCATGAATGGCACAGCACGATTACGCGGTCGGCCGGGTTGAGATCCAGATACTCGTCCCGAGGGGGACTGAGTTTTGAATGATGACCGTTAGTATCAGGCTTGTCACGCCAGACCCCCAGCGCCACCTCATCCCTTGCTGCCACCACTTTTTCCAGCACCTGAAAGTCTGCACTGGCCGGTAACGGGTAGTCATGGGGATCCCGGAACTGTATCTCGGCCCCGCCTACCGTAAACAGCTCGTCCAGCACTACCCTCAGCTCACGCCGCAATGCCACCTGAGCCAGAACGTGGCTGACAATCATCGGGCTGATCATCATTTCACTCTGGTGGCCGGTCAAAAGGTTGCGATTGTCCGGGTCACTCAGTTCCATGATCAGTTGAGGCCGCCTGCCGCCCTCACTCAGCAGGTCTTCGAGTTGCAGGTAGCCCACCATCGCCCGGGCATCGGCTTCTTCTCCGGACGCCAGCCGGTCACTGCTAAGCAGTACGATGGAATCGAAGTTGAGCGGGCCAACCTGTCTCAGTTCACCCTCCACCATGTAATCCGCCTCAACGTGGCGGCAGATTACATCGCGCTGGTCACCCAGATACTGCTGGATCTCCTGCTGACGCTCCCGCGCAGGCACTACGGAGACTATATCCACTTCGAAGCGCATCTGGCTGTAGCTGGAGAATTCGCTGATCAGGCTGGGCACGCGGCGGTTCCAGCCAAGCACCAGGACCCGGTGGACTCGCTCGGATAAGGTGACGGAACGGCTGGCTGGCCGCCCGCGAGTTATCAGTGGCAGTGACGATGCCCTGGTATCCGGCTCGGTTTCCGCATAGTCCCTCGCCAGCATGACAACCCGATCCTCGATAGCAATAGGCGTGTCCGAGGAAGCTGGCATTTGCACTTTCCAGCCCTTGCCTTCGGGTTTCAGGATACCCAGCACGATCACTTTCTCTCGCCTGGATGCCAGCTCGCCCAGCGTCAACCCGGCAACCGAATCGCCACCGCGTATGTAAATCTCGCTACCCTCTCCGGCGGTGAGCAGTTCGTTGTAAATCTCGGATAGCCCGGGATGCAGGATATTCTGCACCATGAGCCGGCTGATGGTGGCATCGCCCGCTACCACTTCGACTTCTCCGGGATAGGCCCGTTCAATGACCGGGTGTTTGCGCATATCCTGGATTTCGGCAACAACGAATGGCAGGGGCGCCCGCAGGTGCCGTGCCTGTGCGGCAATGGACAGCAGCGCCTTCACCGTCTCCACGTCCGACGTTATAAGGCTGCCGGCCTGATGGGCCGCGCTGGGCACGATAACCGCAGAGGCGTCAAGGCAAGCCACCCGCTGCAGGGCATCGGGCTGGATGGCGGCACCGGAGCGGAGAATGATCTGGCGCGCCTTGCGGCCAATCCCGGGCTCGTTCCTCAGTTCATGAACCTGCTCCGCCGACGCTGTCTCGGACAACACCACCAGCCGTAGCCGGTTGGTGTCGTGTTTTTCCAGGAACCGACGCATCCGGCCGGAAGAGCCCAGCAGTTCCCCCAGCAACGGCAGGGTCTGGCTGGTCCACCCCAGCACCACGATATGGTTCCTCAGGGTAACCGGTGTCAGGCCCCGCTCCAGGTCTGTCATCTTGGCAATCAACCAGCGGGTCAGGATGGCCACCAGGGTGCCCATGAACACCACGTAGCCGCTGATGGTCAGGATGGTGGACACCAGCCGTTGCCAGTTGCCCACATCGTCCCCCAGATAGCCAGGATCCGTCAGCCGCAGGAAGGCCCACCAGATTGCACCTCCCACATCCTCATGGGGGCCACCAAAAGGAATCACCAGCAGGCCGCCGATCAGGGAAATCATCCCGATGAAGACACCCACCACCAACAGCTGAAAACCGGCGCCTTTGACAAGTTGGCGTTCTACAATGAATTTGACGCGGTCAACAAAGCGGAATGGAAGCATGGTTGTCCTTATGTGGAAGCCTGAAATGACCGTAGCATAGCCTATAAGGCAAAATGGATACGGGTAAATGTCTGTTCAGACCCATTCAGCCGGCCGGGAACTGCCCATGCACAGATATCTGAAAATCATGATTGCCACTGCGGCTCTCCTGCCAGCGACTTTGGCTGCCGACCTCAACCACCTGCCGCAACCCTGGCGACAGGATGCGGTTGTCATGGGCAAGGAGGAGGCGCCCGATGTTGAACGTTACCTGCATGAACTGTCATTCCGGCACAGCCAGCCCGCCCCGTCGGCTATTGAAAACGGCATACGGGGCACCGGTGGCAGCGTTGGAAGCCGGCGCCTTTACCTGGATTTCCGTTTCCGCCAGGATTTCGCCTTCAACGATGATCGCCAGGGGTTCCTGCTGGACATTCAGCGCAGTGAAGACTTTGATGGCAGTTACGACCGGCAACTCGTAGGGTTCCGCCACCAGCTCACCGATACCACCGAGCTCTGGCTGCAGGGAGACGTCTTCGCTGACAAGTCCCGCTCGGATATCTATTTCAGCGGCCGGCACACGTTTGCCAACGGATCCTGGGTTCACGGCAGCTGGATACAGCCCGACGCCTATTTCAACAGCAAAACACGCAGCGACGACACTCTGGTGGAAACACCACAGAGCTTTTTCCTCCAATGGCACCAGCCTTCAGAAGACGATCGCCCCGGCGCCACCACTGCTTCGGTTACCTACACCATCCCCTCAACCTTCGATAGCCGCAGCGAAAACCTGGTGGTGGAGAGCGAATCCGTCAAAGCTGCACTGACCCACCAGTACCGGTTCAGATCCTGGCAGTTGCAGGTGGAGCTGAGCGGCGAGCGCACCCGCCGGCAGTTCAGTCTGGACGAGGCTGCCGGCACGATACCCTCGCGACGGGACCATGTAAGGGCAGGGGCAAAAGCCGTGCAAACGGCGCATCGTCTGCAGCCGGGCATAGGCCTTCATTACTTCTATCTCAGGGAACAGGGGTATACCGGCCGGAACCTGGATGAAATTGCCGATATCCGGCGGCAGGAGCCCACACTGTCCGGGCATTTCAGGTTACCGCTCGCGAAGGCAGTCACGCTGCGCCCGGCGATATACCTGGGCGCCGCAGATATCGATCAGTCTTACTCGGTGAGCGATGACGATGACCATCAGGGCTTCATCGGCAAACTTGCGCTGCCCTTCGAAATACTTCTTTCCCGACAGGACAACGCAATCCTTACCCTTGCACCGACGTTCTACCTGCACAAGGCGGCGTTTGGTGGCGGCAACTTCCAGCTGCACTGGCCTATGTAATAACCGCGGGTACTGGGAGAAAGTTGCGCCTGGTGTTTTAGCGCTCGTCGATACAGGCCTCGCGGAAGGCATGGGCGAGTCGCAGGGAGAAAAGATAGGCGCAATGAGGCATTGAATATCCCGAACAGTGAACCAGAACAACAAAAGGCTGACAGCCAACTGCGTTTCGTGATCGTATAAACAGTTATGACGAACTATTCCC
>NZ_JAWLDU010000033.1:26787-33998 GCF_041686475.1 Marinobacter sp. | reverse complement strand
GAACATCCGGGACGGATTCTCGACAGCAATTTGCGTGAAAGTAGCGTTCGGTACGTAGAGCGGGCGCTTGTCGAACGTGCGGACAGTGGTGAGGCGCCACCCGATGTGCTCAACGGTACCTTCAATATTACGGTCCGGAGAGCGGATCCAGTCGCCCACCTTGAAAGGCCGGTCGAGGTGAATAATGAATCCGCCGAAAAAATTCGCCAGCAAATCTTTCGCGGCGAAGCCGACCGCGATACCACCGACACCACCAAACGCCAGCACACCCGAAACGCTGTATCCCAGCGACTGCATCGCTATCAGCACCGCGGTAATGATCACCACCGCGCGGGAGAGTTTGCTCACCGCATTGACCGTGGTGTAATCCATCGGAGATTTCATTTTGAGGGGCGAGGTCAGTATCTCCTCCCCCTGTTTGATAAACCGCAGTAGAGTCCACACTAGCAACCAGACAAAACCAATCTGTAACAGTGTGTCGTTAACGGAAAAGATTTCGGCTTTGGAATAGCGGTGCGCCACCTCTGCAGCCCAATAAACCCCCTGCAGCCATACAAAGGCAACAACCGGTTTCCTGGCGGCGTGCAGCAGTGCATCGTCCCAGGCGTTATCGGTTTTCTTGAAATGCCGCTCAATCGCACCGACGATAAAACTGGCGATGTAAGCAACAACGGCGGTACCGGACACCAGGGCAAACACGACGATCCCGACCCGCCAGCTTTCCGAGAGCAGGCTCCAGTTCTGAATCCAGTCATTCACTATGGAAGGGATTTCTTCAATCATCGGCTCTCTCGGTTCCGTCAGATCAATGATGGTGTTTATCGTATCAACACGGGTATGCCCGGCTTTACCCGGCTGTACAAATCGATCACGTCGTTGTTGCGCATGCGGATACAGCCATGGGAACGTGGGGCGCCCATGGGTTCGGAATCCGGTGTGCCGTGAATGTATATGAAGCGGCGGAAACTATCGACCCCGGAGCCGCGGTTTTTGCCCGATTCCAGTCCACACAACCAGAGGATTCGGGACAGGATCCAGTCCCTGTCGGGAAACTGACGGGCAAGCTCCGCAGAATACACTTCTCCGGTCGGCCTGCGGGCAACAAACACCGCGTTCAGGGGGGCACCACCGCCAACCATTGCACGCACATAATGATCGCCTCTTGGAGTGCAACCGCTGTTCTGTCGCTCGCCGGGGCCATTGAGTGCTGTGGATACCGGGTAGGAAACCGGTGATGATGCGTCTTCAGGAAACAGCGTCAGCGTCTGCGCGGCCAGGCTGATCTCAATCCCGTGAGAAGATCCGGGCACGGTAGGGGAAACGGAATCATTTGGCATGCGGCGTCAGCTCCCGGCAGACGAATCAAACCGGAAGCCTAACCGACAGCGTGGGGCTCAGGCAACAGAGCTTTTATGGGCAGGAGGCACCAGCATGGCATCTTCGGCCTGCATGCCGGCGGCAAGGAATGGCACCAGGCGAGCGGCAATTTCCTGAACCGTGGTTTCCACCCCCAGCTTGTTCTGCAGGATATCCCGCAGGGCATCGCTGCTGGACATGGTGAAGGCGGTGGCACCCAGCATGAACTGGATTCGCCAGTAGCGATCCACCGAAGACAGTTGCGGCGTTGCTTCTTTCAGGAGACGCATGAAGCGACTGAATGGCTGGCTGTACTCCTGCTCGAGAAACTTGCGCAGGTGCCCCTGGGACTGGGTATAGGCCAGGCCGAGCAAGCGCATGAATATGGAGATACCCTTCTCGTTGCGCTGGGGCATACGCACAGCGCTTTCCGTCAGCGCCCACAGGGTCTGGTTCAGCGTGGGTGGTGCGCCATCACAACGTGCCTCCAGGTCATCGAAGGCGTTTTCCAGGGTTGCGGAAAACGGTGTGAGGAAACGGGCGAACACCGCATGGATCAGGGCATTCTTGGAGCCAAAATGATAATTGACAGCGGCCAGATTTACCTTAGCCTTACTGGTAATCATCCGTAATGAGGTTTCAGAAAACCCGCGGTCTGCGAAGAGTTCTTCAGCTGCATCAAGAATCCGGTCAACCGTATCATACTGAGCCATTTTATTATCAGTGCCTCTAGCAAACGTCTGTTTGAAACATACGTTTGACCGGCAATCTTGTCAAGTTCTGCGCTCTGGCTCCGACGCTACTGATTCCCAACCTTCGTCCAATGCCCGCTGATGGCCCTCGAAAAATGCCTGCTGGACCCGGGAATAGGCTTTCTCGGCCTCGAGAAGATAGACCAGATAGAGGCGGACATGCTCCCGGCGGGTCAGGTTTCGCGCCAGGGAACGACGTTCGGACAACGCCAGCAATTCGCTGAAACGCGTCGCCTTGAGCGCCGGATTGAATTCCGCCATGCGAGCGCATTGCCACACCAGACCTTCCTTGCCCTCCAGATGTTCAATATGCTTGCGGGCATCCCGCAACATCCGTCGACGCCGAATCAGCAAATCCATATAGGAGGGACGCGAGGTATAGAAACGTCGAACGGCTGGCACCCCCATCAGCAGAATAATCACAAAGGCACCGAATCCGCCGCCGGCAATCCATG
This sequence comes from Marinobacter sp., assembly GCF_041686475.1. Lineage (GTDB taxonomy): Bacteria > Pseudomonadota > Gammaproteobacteria > Pseudomonadales > Oleiphilaceae > Marinobacter. The sequence goes on along the minus strand of NZ_JAWLDU010000033.1, from coordinate 31,435 downwards.
CGGGCACAAAACCGGTCATACCGCTGAGGAAGATAATCGCCGCCGTCAGCGCACTGAGCAGCCAAAGATCCCGGTTTCGACGGGCTGCGGAGAGCGTGTAATTGTCTGGCCAGTCCGGCAGCGCCAGCAGGTCAAAATCCAACAGCAACACCCGGTCACACTGTCGCAGCATCAACCGCAGTTTGCGCTGGCGGGATTCTGCCAGGGTTTTCCCGATGTCCTTCGGCGCATCGCTGGCAGCGCCCTGCTTACCGGCATCCACAGCACCGGCCTCATCGTCCTGCCCGGGAACGGAAACCGCCTGCGCTGCCCCGGGCGTCGCAGATTCTGCGGTTACCTGACCAACGTCACCTGTCCGGCCACCTGATACAGACGGCTGCGGATCCGCGGGGCGCCCCTGGCGCAAAAGGGGCTCTTCCGGACCGTTACTCTGCTTGGCTGCACTGTTATTCTCTGCCATCACTGGTTTCCCATTGACCATAGCCGTGGCCAGCGCCCTTGAAACTGCGCCCCGCCCTGCTCGTCTATCGACCGCACCGGGGGATCCTTGAGCCTGAGGAAATACGACTGCCTATCGAATGCGGCTTGGCATGGCCTTGTGCTGTCGCTATCCTTGCCTGTTCCAGTGTAGCCGTAACCGGCCACCAACGTCGTTAGAGAGGCATGAATGTTTACAGGCATTGTTCAGGGTGTCGCGACCATTGACAGTCTATCCGCCGAACCGGGGCTCAGCAGCTTCGCAATCCGTTTTCCCGAAGAGCAGGTTCACGGTGTCAGCATTGGCGCCTCTGTTGCTATTGACGGCACCTGCCTGACGGTAACACGGCAGGAAGGCAACCGGCTTTACTTCGACGCCATGCAGGAAACACTGCGTGCCACCACTCTCGGGGACCTGAAGACGGGTGACCGGATAAACTTCGAAAGAGCTGCCAGGATCGGCGACGAGATTGGCGGGCACCTGCTGTCTGGCCATGTGCACACCACCGCAGACATCGTTGCAATCGAGCGGCCTGAGAACAACTGCACCCTGGAGTTCGAGGTGCCGGAATCCTGGGCCAGATACATTTTTCCCAAGGGCTACATCGCCATCAACGGCTGCAGCCTGACCATCGGAGAGGTTCGAGGTAACCGGTTCAACGTATATCTGATTCCGGAAACCCTGAGAGCCACTACCTTTGGCGACGTAGCCGTCGGCGACCGGGTGAATATCGAAATCGACAGCCAGACCCAGACCATCGTCGACACCCTTGCGCGGATGGGCTACGACCGGCCGGCATCCTGATTGCCGGCGTCGAATACCACGAACCTGGGGTCCGCATCCAGCTGGCAAACCACTGAAAAGAAGCGCTTGAGGCTTCGGTGATATCCCAGATGGCGGTTTCCCACCATCAGCATGCGCCCGCCCGGCGCCAGATGGCGGGCAACTTGCCGGAACAGCCTCAGGGCGATGTGATCCCCGACCACACCGCCCTCATGAAAGGGCGGATTCAGCAAAACAAGCTCGAACCGGCCAGCATCTTCAGGAATGCCATCGCTGTGGTGGAACGCCACCTCGGCCTCGAGAAACGCCTCGGCAACATTGTCACGGGCACTGACGACGGCCTGGCTGGAGACATCCGAGAAAGTCACCGACAGATCCGGCTTCTCCGCCAGTACCGCAATGCCCAGCACACCGTTGCCACAAGCCAGATCCAGCACCCTGGCACCCGGGCCCAGGGAATTGATCTCCCGCCTGACAAGCGGCAACAGCAGGCCGGTACCACTGTCCAGTCTATCCCTGGCAAACACGGCCGGCATGGCGCTGACGTTGTGGTTCGACGGTGGCAGTGGATAGCTCTTCCACAAATCGGCCCAGTTCCTCAGGGTCTGGTCTCCGGGAGCAGCGACAATTACCCTCGCTTTCCTGCGGGCCGGGCAGACCTCCCGGGTGTGCACCAGATCCGCGAAGACACCGGCACTGCTGTCCGGCAGATGCTTGATCATGCCGCCGGCAATGAGCGTACCGTCTGAATCCAGCACGCTGTTCACCCAACGCAAAAGGCAGGTCAGGTAATCCACCTGCCGGGGTATACGCATCACCACCAGGTCGAACGGGCCTTCTGGCGGGGCCAGCCAGCTGTGCGGGGCAACAACGCTTTCTCCGGCGGGCGTGTTCGTGGCCAGGGCCAGAGTGAGTGAATAGCTGTCGGCAAAGGAAACCGGTGCAAAGGGCGCCAACCCCAGGGTCAACGCGCCGAACTGGTCATCGACAATGAGCACTCGCGGGCCGGATTCGGGAGAAAAGCGGGCAAAGGTCTGTTCCAGTAACTGTTCATCCGCCGCATCCCAGGCTCGCAAGGCACGGCCTCCGCCCGGGCGTTTCAGGGGCAGGGAAACTCCGTTAATTTCCAGCACGTCGTTTGTCATTTCAGGCTTCCGCTTTTCGGTTTTGGAACAGCGGCCATTCTAGGCTGATTATTCTAGAAATTAACCCTACTGTGGCAGAACGATTTCAGGTTGCTCCGTGTTTTTGGAAGCCAACCTTCTTTGCCCCTCACCCCAGGGGCTTTTTTTTGTCGCGGCAAAAGCCTTACCTGGGCGCGGCGTTGATGCTTTCTATGAATGCGGGAGATAACACATCGATCACCGGTCTGTGTCCCCCTGCGAACTCCGGTGCCGGCTCCGCAGGCTCGGTGGCAATAACCGCTGGCTGCTCCGACCAGTGCAGGATATCCAGCCTGCCGTCCTGTTGCTCCACCAAAGCGGTGCAATGCTCCACCCAGTCTCCATCATTGCAGTACAGGCCTTCCTGACTGCGCAGAAAACCCGCTGAGTGTATGTGGCCGCATATAAAGCCGTCGTAGTGGCCTCGCTCTGCAGCGGTCAAAGCTGCCAACTCAAAGCGGCGAATGAAGGACCTCGCCTTGCCAATACGGCTTTTCACCCAGGCTGCCAGCGACCAGTAGGGTTTCCGGCGCAGCCTGCGCCAGGCATTGAACCAGCGATTCAGACGCAGCAGGATCCCATGGGCATGGTCGCCCACCAGCAGCATCAGGGGACTGCACCTCACCACTTGGTCGAACTGGTCGCCGTGACACACGACGAATCGGCGGCCATCAGCAGTGGTGTGAATGGCTTTCTGCTTCAGCTCGATGCCGGCCAGAGTCTGACCACAGAAGTGCCTCATAAAGTCATCGTGATTGCCAGGCACATAGATCACCCTGGTGCCTGAGGCCGCAATCGCCAAGAGCCTGCGCACTACCACCTGATGACTTTCCGGAAAGTGAACTCTGCGCTGCATGGCAATCAGGTCGATAATATCGCCCACCAGGTACATCGTGTCGCAGCTGACGTTGTCGAGAAAATCCAGAAGGTATTCCGCCTGGCAGTCTGCTGACCCCAGGTGAACATCGGAAATGAAAATGCTCCGGTACTGATGCATCGGCTTCTCCCACCGGCCTGATCAAGGATTAACGGTACCTTGTCCGATAGCAGTGACGACCGTATGACAGCCGTAAGACAGTTCAGTGACGGCGGGCAGACCAGACCGTAAATCGCTTGTCGCCCGCGATAGCGCTCACCGGTCCCACATGGCGGCGGATCAGCTCCTGGTAGGGCAGAAAGCTGTTGGCGACGAGTCGTAATTCGCCACCTGGCTCCAAATGCCCGGCAACCTGTCGCAGGAATTCCTCTGTCATCGATGTATCAGTACGGATACCGGTGTGAAAAGGCGGGTTACTCAGTACCGCTGCGTACTTGCCCTCAACTCGCTCCAGACCATCCGAGGCAGCAATTGTGCCAACCGCTCCGGCGCGCTGATAGGTAGAGCGGGCGCAGATGACAGCCTGTGACTGGACATCCACTCCATCCACTTGAGTACCTGGTTCACCCAGTGAACGCTGGTAAAGCTGCAACCAGGTGCCGATGACCCCGGCGCCACAGGCAAAATCCAGCACCGGCCCGTCTTTCAGGGGAAAACTGGCGAGGGAGTCGAGCAACATCGCGGTGCCGGCATCCAGCGCACCCGCACTGAATATTCCCGGCAATCCGGCTACCTGGAAGCGGACCCCGCTGCTTTCAACACCATGCCACTGCAGCCACTGGCGCACATCAAAGGTTTCCGAAGGTTGCAGGTGGTCAGCCTGCCAGACCTGGCAATGCCGGGCACTGTCTATCTTCGCAGCCTGGGGCGCCAGAGCCCTGAGCTGCTTCACGGCGCCAGAGATACCCTCTTTTTTCTCGCCAACCAGGATCAGGCGGCCCCCCTTCGCCACCAGCCAACTCGCCAACTCCAGCCGCAGGGCCATCTCAGCCCGCGCCTTGGCAAGAAAGACCACAACTGTATCGGCGCATCCCGGCGAGAGCACCGGGTCATCATAGCCAAATGCCGCTGTCCAGCCTTCAAGGCTGCTCAACCGCTGCCAGAGGCCAAAGTGCTCGGTAACCACCAGACCTGAGCCTGCGAGGGCGGGCATCAGCGCCGGGTCTGCCGGCCCCAGTATCGCGAGGCGGCCATAGAGGTATTCGCGGTTTTTCAGCAAGGCTTCGTGGGAGTTGGGCAATGCAGGCATTGTGGGACGGTTCCGGTCTTTGAATCAGGCGGGATACTCTAACCGGAATAAAGCCCGGAGTCTCGGCCCGGGCCATCAGATCTGTCAGTGTGAAGATG
>NZ_JAWLDU010000033.1:0-26687 GCF_041686475.1 Marinobacter sp. | reverse complement strand
TTGTGGGACGGTTCCGGTCTTTGAATCAGGCGGGATACTCTAACCGGAATAAAGCCCGGAGTCTCGGCCCGGGCCATCAGATCTGTCAGTGTGAAGATGCCGCACGGATTACTTGTACTGCGCTACCGTATTGGCACGTAAGGCGTCTTCCGGAGACATCCCCCAGTCTTCGGAGGAAGAGGACCGGGATGCGGCATTATCGGATCTCCGGCGAGCCTCTGATACCTGCGACGCTTTACGCGGGTTCAGTGCACTAAGGGCTTTCTGCATGATTTCGCGCATCTTCAACCTCCTCAATTGCTACGAGCCCAGTGTAACAAGGGAGGCTGCACCCGACTGTGATGACAGCGAGGGTCAGTTAGTGACGCCTGTCACGAATAATTGACACAATTTAACACTATTATTGTCACTTTTTTTGACGACCCGAGCGAACAGGCCTCAATACCAACTCATCGACACTGTTCTGCTTGACGCTTTCACGATCGGTCTCCGAGCCGATGGAAAGCCCCATGTCCCGGAGAATCCCGTCGGCCACATCGTAGACAAACCCGTGAACGGTCAGCGGCTGCCCTCTGCGCCAGGCTTCCTGAACGATGTTGTTCTGACACACGTGGCCCACCTGCTCGACAACATTGAGTTCGCAAAGCCGGTCGATACGGTCTTGCTCACTGCCAAGCCCGTCGAGCACCCGGACATACTTGTCGCGAACATCCTGGACATGCCTTAGCCAGTTGGAAATCAGGCCGAAGCCCTCATTGTGCAGGGCTGCCTTGACACCACCACAACCGTAGTGCCCCACCACAAGAATGTGCTTTACCTTGAGCACATCAATGGCGAACTGCAGAACCGACAGACAATTGAAGTCAGTGTGCACCACCACGTTAGCGACGTTGCGGTGCACAAACAGCTCACCGGGCATCAGGTCCACAATCTGGTTGGCGGGCACCCGGCTGTCTGCACATCCGATCCAGAGGTACTCGGGGGCCTGCTGATTGGATAGCCGGGCAAAAAAATCCGGGTCCTGACCTTTAATGCTGTCGGCCCACGCCCTGTTTTTTTCCAGCAGTTTATCGAGCTGCCCCATCAAACCTCCTACCTGCGAATAAACGATGCCGGAATTGAACGGCAATCAACACCATAAAGCAATACTCAAGTGGTCTGAGCCAGAGCCTCATCGTGCTGTTCGTGCATGGTAGTCTGGGCAAGGTCCAGCAGTTCCCGCAGCGCCACTGAGAACATGGCGTACTCCGGCTCCCTGACGCCTTTCAGTTCAGTGAGCATGGATTTCCAGCGATTGATCATCGCGGCATGGCGCTGCATCCAGCTCTCGACACAGCCGTTGACATCAGCCGGCTTGTCAGCCAGCTTGAGAACGCCCGTTGTCAGGGCCCGCTGCTGCCAATCCAGATCCTCCCGGAAACTTTCACGCGCCAGGGCCTGCCAGTGGGAGGCCGGCACCAGCGCTGCGATCGCATTGGCAAACCAGTTCAGATCCAGCTTGTCGCCGAGATCATAATAGAGATTGGCAACGGTTTTCAGCGGCATACCGGTGGCCTCCCTTGCCTCGATAATACCCAGTGACGAGTAGAGGTAACTGGTACCGGATACCACAGAGGCCAGGTCCTCAGGCAACCCCGACTCTACCAGCGCATCGTGGCGTTTCTTCCAGTCTGCCCGGGCCTGATCGCCGAGATAATCCGGCAGGTCTGCGGTGATTTTCCAGACACTGTCGGCAAATCGCTCCATATGGCTCTGGATACTGAGTTCGGCGCGGCGGTTACGCAGCAACCAGCGAACGGCACGGCGCATCAACCGCATCAGGTCACCCATCAGTTCGATCTGCAGATTCGCCGGGATGAAGTAATCCAGGTATTCAATCTTGTCCCACCAGGTATCCAGGCGGAACACGTCACGGGCAATGATCCAGGCCAGGGCGATGGACCCCGCATCAGCACCGGTGGATTGCTTCAGTCTCTCAACAAAAGTGATCCCCATGTGGTTGACCATGTCGTTCGCAATCTGGGTAGCAATGATCTCGCGACGCAACTGGTGCTCACCCAGTTCTTTGGAGAACTTGCGAGTGAGCTCCTTGGGGAAAACCTTGTACATCTCGCCCGCCAGCAGGGGCTCGTCAGGCAGGCTACTGGCAATAAGAGTCTGTTTCAGGTCACCCTTGACGTAGGAAATAAGTACCGAAAGTTCGGGCCGGGTCAGCCCTTTCTTGTCCAGCTTTCTTTCCGAAAGGGTTTCGTCGTCCGGCAGGAATTCAAGGCTGCGGTTGAGTTTGCCCTCGCTTTCCATGGTGTTCATAAGACGGCGGTATTCTTCCAGCCGGGTTGCTGCGCCCATGCTGGCAATACTGATAGCCTGTGTCTGCCGGTAGTTGTTTTTCAGAACCAGCGCGGCCACGTCGTCGGTCATTTCCTCCAGCATGAGGTTGCGCTGCTTGTAGGTGAGGTCGCCCATGGCAACCGCCTGGTTCAGCAGGATCTTCATGTTTACTTCGTGGTCCGAGCAATCCACACCACCGGAGTTGTCGATAAAATCGGTATTCAGCCGGCCACCTTTCAGGGCAAATTCAATGCGCCCCATCTGGGTCATGCCCAGATTGCCGCCCTCGCCGACAATCTTGCAGCGGAGCTCGGTGCCATTAATGCGCAGTGCGTCATTAGCCTTGTCCCCGACATCCGAATGTGACTCAGCGCCTCCCTTCACGTAGGTGCCAATACCACCGATCCAGAGCAAATCCGCCTGGGATTTAAGAATATGGGTAATCAACATGTTCGGAGGCACACGGTCGGATTTGATGCCCAACAGCTTCTTCATCTCGGGGCTGACCGGAATTGACTTGGCACTGCGACTGAAGACACCGCCACCCTTGGAGATCAGGCTGGTGTCGTAATCGGTCCAGGAAGAACGCGGAAGCTCGAACAGGCGCTTGCGCTCTTTGTAGCTCCTTTCTGCATCCGGCGTCGGGTCAATAAAGATATGGATGTGGTTGAATGCTGCCACCAGTTTCGTCTTTTCCGAAGACAACAGCCCGTTACCGAATACATCCCCCCCCATGTCGCCGATACCGATGGCCGTAAATTCGTCCAGAGCAGGGTTGATGCCCAGCTCCTTGAAATGCCGTTCCACGGACACCCAGGCACCGCGGGCGGTAATACCCATTTTCTTGTGATCATAGCCATTGCTGCCACCAGAGGCAAAGGCATCGCCCATCCAGAAGCCGTATTCATCCGCCAGGCCGTTGGCGATATCCGAGAAGGTCGCCGTTCCCTTGTCGGCAGCCACCACCAGGTAGTGATCATCCTCGTCGTGACGGATCACCGATTCCGGCGGCTGGATACCGGCGTCCACAAGGTTATCGGTGATGTCCAGCAAACCACGAATGAAGGTCTTGTAAGCCTCGATACCCTCAGCCTGGAAGGCTTCCCGATCTGTCATATCGGGCAGGCGCTTGGCCACGAAACCGCCTTTGGCACCCACCGGCACGATCACCGCATTTTTGACCTGTTGCGCTTTTACCAGCCCCAGAATCTCGGTGCGATAATCCTCGAAGCGGTCTGACCAGCGCAGGCCGCCGCGGGCAACCTTGCCGCCACGCAGATGCACACCCTCAACACGCGGTGAATAGACGAAAATCTCGAACATCGGCAACGGCAGCGGCACATCCGGGATCTGTGACGGATCGAATTTTACACTGATGTAGGGCTTGGTGAGACCGTTTTTGTCGGGCTGGTAATAGTTGGTGCGCAGCGTGGCCTGCATCAACTCAAGGAAAAGTCGTAGCACGCGATCTTCACTAAGGTTCTCGACACTATCGAGACCGGCGTTGAACTCGATTTGAAGTTTCTGCTGCGCGGCCTTGCTCTTGCCCTCGCTCTGATAGCGCGTGGGGTTGAAACGCACCTCGAAGAACTCGAGCAACAGCCGTGTCAGATCAACGTGGTTGACCAGCGTATTCGATATAAACGTCTGACTGTTGGAGAAACGGATCTGCCGCATGTAGCGGGCAAAGGTACGAAGCAGGGCAATCTCCCGCCAGCTCATGTAAGAGGACAGTAACAGCCGGTTAAAGGCATCGTTTTCCGCATCGCCGTACCAGACCCGGCGAAAGAGATCCTCGAAGATGGGGCGGATACGGTGTATATCCACTGCCGTTGCGCTGTGAGCCTGTATGGTGAAGTCGTGGATCCATACGGTTTTGTCGCGGCGATTGGTTACTTCAAAAGGATGCTCTCCGATAACCCGGAACCCCAGGTTGTCAAAGATCGGCATGACATCCGACAGAGGCAACGTCTCATCCGGATAAAAAAGCTTGAAGTGCAGTATGCTCTCGTCCTCTTCCAGAGCCCGGTAAAAGCTCATAGTGAGGTGCTTTTCACTGGCGGCCTCGGCAATGTGCTCAAGATCTATGGCTGCGCGCCTTGGCGAAAACATGTCTTCGTAGCTGGCAGGAAAGCCTGATGAGTAAAGGCGGAACAGCTCGTTGCCCTGCTCCTCACCATAGGCCTCGTTCAGTGCCTCCATCAGGCCGTCCCGCCAGGACTGGGCAAGCTGGATCACCTTATTGCGAATCTCGGTGATAGGCAGTTGGCGATTTTCCACCTTGGGAACACGGACCGTGAACTGCACCCGTGCCAGAACCGATTCCGAGAAATGGGTGACAAACTCGATATCCTCGGCCTCGAGCCTGTCCCGCAGCACCTGTTCGACCTTCAGACGCAGTTCCGTGTTATAGATGTCTCGGGGAAAAAAGGCCAGACAGGTAACAAACTGACCGTACACATCTTCCCGCATGAACAGCTCTATGCGGCGCCGCTCCTGAATGTAGAGAATGCTCTTGGCAACCGACAGCAGTTCACCGGGCTCGATCTGGAACAGTTCGTCACGGGGATAGACCGTGAGTATCTGATCCAGCTCCTTGCCGGCGTAATCGGCACGCAAGAAACCGGAGCGCCTCATAACCGTCTGGAACTTGCGCCTCAGCAGCGGGATTTCGTCTGGGCGCTCGTTGTAGACACGTGAGGTGTAAAGACCCAAAAACCGGCGCTCACCGACTACTTCGCCTTTGCTGTTAAACTTTTTGACCGCGATGTAGTCCGGATAGGCCGGCCGATGCACTCGTGAACGTTGGGCCGACTTGGCGAAGATGAAGATATCGTCGGTGCGGGTCATCTCATGGCGGGTTCGCTGGGGCAACTCATTCAGCCGGACCTTGTCCGGGCGCTCATTGTTAACCCTCAGGATACCCAACTCAGAATTCTCGATACGGCGGGCCACCAGACCATTTTTATCCCTGGTAAAATCGTACTCGTCGTAGCCCAGGAAGGTGAAATGATCCTTCACCAACCATTCCAGGAACGCTTTCGCCTCTTCTTTCTGTTCTTCGTCAATGCCGGCAGTGGTATTGTCAAGTTCACGACTGATTTCATTGACTTTTTCAGTCACTATCGGAAAATCACCGACCGCGATCCGGACCTCATGCAAAATGGCCTGAAACGCCTCTTCCAGCATTCTGAGGTCCTCAGGATTGCTGTGGCGATCGATTTCCAGTGCTATAAACGCCTCGTGATTACCGTCCAGAACCTTTTTCTTGGGCGGGTGCAGTTTCTTCAAATTGCCCTCGGCGTCGCGCTCCACCTGGAGAACCGAATGCTGGATGGAGTGTGTGCCAATTTCGCGTTGATTGATCGCTATTCGCAGGGAATCGATCAGGAAGGGCATGTTCGGATGCAGTACGAAAATCACCGAGTGTGTAGACTGCCAGCCATCACTTTCCAGGTCCGGATTGAACACGGATACCGCGGTTTCCTCAGCCGCGCGCTTCTGGAGAAATTTCCAGGCCGCCAGTATGGCCCCGTAGGTATCCGAGAACCGACGACTAACGAGCTCTTCGAGAGGAATATGGGCATAATGCTGCTTTGCGAATTCACTGATCTTCTTCGCTTCGGTTTTCGCAATTTTTTCCGCGAAAGCTTCGTCCAGCTGCTGAAAAAACTGTTCCTTGCTGGCGATTGTCAGCGCATTCATAGTCGACCTCTATGAGTGTGAAATAAACGTAATCGGCGTACTGTCAAATAAGCATAGTCAAAGCCTTGATTTTTGCGCCGCAGATGCGAAAACTGCGGCAACTACTTACGCGAACAGCCCCTTCACCAGGAGTAGAAATCCCCAATGGCATTACAGCATACGTTCGGCGAGCTCAGGTCCCAGTTAGCAAAAAGAATAATCGGTCAGGAACAGCTCGTGGACCGTTTGCTGATCGCCCTGCTGGCCGATGGCCACCTGTTGGTGGAAGGTGCTCCCGGCCTCGCCAAAACAACCGCGATCAAAGCCCTGGCAGACCACCTTGAAGGCGACTTTCACCGTATCCAGTTCACTCCGGACCTGCTTCCGTCAGACGTTACCGGCAGTGAGATCTACCGTGCAGAAACCGGACAGTTCGAATTCCAGCACGGGCCGATCTTCCACAACCTGGTGTTGGCGGATGAGATCAACCGGGCACCGGCGAAGGTTCAGTCAGCGCTGCTGGAAGCCATGGGCGAGCGCCAGGTTAGCGTCGGTATGCGCACCTTTCCACTGGACCGCCTGTTCATGGTGATGGCCACCCAGAACCCTATCGAGCAGGAAGGCACTTACCCGCTTCCGGAGGCTCAGCTGGACCGCTTCCTGATGCACGTGGTGATTGACTACCCTTCCGCCGAAGCAGAAAAGGCCATTCTGCACCTGGCCAGAAACGACTACCGCCGTGGCCAGGTTGCCGCGGAAGTGCGCCTGAACGCTGATCAGGTGTTTGACGCAAGGAACGAAGTTTGCGACATCTACATGTCGGAGCCGGTGGAGCAGTATCTGCTGGCGCTGGTTCTGGCAACCCGCAACCCGGCTGCCCTGGATCCCGAACTTGCCCGCTGGACCGCCTTCGGTGCCAGCCCCAGGGGCACCATTGCGCTGGACCGGTGCGCCCGCGCCATGGCCTGGCTCGAGGGACGGGACTACGTCAGCCCGGACGACGTTCGCAACATTGCCTTTGATGTGCTGAGGCACCGTATTCTGCTGACATTCGAGGCGGAAGCCGAAGGCATTACGGCGGATGCGATCATTCAGCGACTCATAGACCGCGTTCCGGTTACCGCCTGAACACCGTGACCATGACAGAAACCGAACCAGCCACCCATATTTCCCTGCCAGGCCTGATCCGGCTGCAGGCGGATGCCCGGGCCCTGAAGTTGCCGGCGGCACGACCGGTGAGGTCGCGCCAGACCGGCCTGCAGCGTTCTCCACGCCGGGGGCGGGGCATGGCCTTTGCGGAGGTGCGGCAGTACCAGCCCGGCGACGATATCCGCAGCATCGACTGGCGGGTTACAGCCAGGCGGCAGTCGCCCCATACCAAGCTGTATGAGGAAGAGCGCGAGCGTCCGGTACTGCTGCTGTGTGATCTTGGCCCGTCCCTGTTCTTTGCCAGTACCGGTGCCTACAAGCAGGTGCGCTGCGCGCAGCTTGCCGGCATCCTGGCGTGGCTGGCGCTCTGGTCCGGGGACCAGGTGGGCGGCATTGTATTCAATGGCAGGGAACTGACCGTCCTGCGGCCCGCACGTCGCAAGAAATCCGTGCTGCAGTTTCTTGATACCGTAGCGGCGCAGCAGCGGGTCTCTCGGGGCGAAGAGAACCATAGCTCCAGCGCGGGTTCAGCGGCGGACCTGGATACTGCCCTGCAGGAGGCCCGCAGGGTCGCCCATACCGGTAGTCGTATTTTTGTCGTCAGTGACTTTCTCAACATCACCGGCGAGACATCGCGACTGCTGGGGTCACTGGCACGCCACAATTCCGTCAGTGCACTCAGGGTTATTGACCCTCTGGAGCTTAAACTGCCAGACAGCGGCCGCTTCGCCATCGCCGGGGAGGACGGGCCGGTATGGTTTGACAGCAGCAACCCCCGTTTCCAGCGGGCGTATGCCGAGAAGGTACGACAACACACAGAAGCACTTGCGGAATGCTTTCGCATGGCCGGAGTGCAACCCGCGAGCGTTATGACCAGTGACCAGCCGGCGCTGATACTGCAGACACTGCTCGGCCCCCGTGGCCACATCGGATAACAGGACCGCTTCGAGCCCATGATGGAACAGGATCCGCTGAGCCAGCTCAGAGACATACACCTGCCACAACCGGGCGGCTTCTGGCCCCCGGCGCCAGGCTGGTGGATTCTGCTGGCCATTGCCCTGGCGCTGGCGGTGCTGGCCTTCGTGCTTATCAGGCGGAAATATCGCAGGAACCGTTGGCTGCGCACCGCAAGGAAGGAGCTGCAGCGGCTTGAGCAGAACGCCACAGCAGATGACCGATGGTTCGCTGCAATGAACCAGCTACTGAAGCAGTCGGCGCGAATACGTTATCCGGAACGTGTACCGGAATCCCTGTCTGGTGAACCCTGGATTCACTTCCTTCTGGAGACCAGCCCGACAGACAGGGTAGCGTACCGCCCCATAGTCGAAGCCATGGTCAATAGCGCCTGGCAGCCGGTTCCTGCATGCAAACCAGCAGACGCCATCGCCTTTGCCCGGACATGGCTGGGAGGCCAGAAATGCTGAGCCTTGCCTATCCCTGGATACTGCTGCTGGCATTACTGCCACTTGTATTGCGCCTGCGTCGCCGCAGCGCCCAGTCGGTAGAAGCGCCGGTCTTCCCGGTAGGCCACTGGTTATCCGATTTACCCGGTGTCAGCCGCAGCGGCAGCCGCGCGCCCCTCTGGCAGCAACTGGTACTGTTGCTGATCTGGCTATTGCTGGTGGTGGCACTGGCGCGGCCGCAACATGTCGGAGAACAGATACAGATGCCTGTGAGTGGGCGTGACCTGCTGCTGGCCGTCGACATATCACCCTCCATGGACGAACAGGACATGGTGATCCAGGGCCGCAGCATCAACAGGTTGCAGGCAGTGAAGCGGGTACTGGACGATTTTATCGAACGCCGTGAAGGCGACCGGCTCGGCCTCCTGCTGTTCGGCACCGAACCCTACATCCAGGCGCCACTGACGTTTGACCGGGCAACGGTACAGACCTTACTCGACGAAGCCGGCATTGGCATGGCCGGGCGCGCCACGGCTATTGGCGATGCTCTCGGGCTTGCGGTCAAGCGTCTGCGGGACCGCCCCCAGGAACAGAGGGTTGTCATCCTGTTGACCGACGGCGCCAATACTGCAGGCGAAGTTGCACCGGACAAGGCTGCGGAGATCGCCCAGGCAGCCGGGGTACGTATATACACCATCGGCATTGGCGCCGAATCCATGGTGCAGCGCGGCCTCCTCGGCTCCCGCAGGGTTAATCCCTCCCGGGACCTGGATGAAGAGTTGTTGAAGCGGATAGCCCAGCAGACCCGCGGTGAGTATTTCCGTGCCCGCAGCCTGCCCGAACTGGAGCTGATCTATGAAAGCATCAACCAGCTGGAGCTTATCGAGCTGGAGGGCAAGCACTATCGACCAGTAACAGAACTCTATGTCTGGCCAGCGGGCCTTGCTGCCCTGATCTGGGTGTTGATGCAGGGCCTCAGGCTGGCCCGGGCCAGGCGCCACTCCGCAACCACGCCACAGGAGGCAGGCAATGGCTGACTTTCATTTCCTCCGTCCGCTGTGGCTGTTGCTATTACTGGCGGCCTTCCTGTTACCGCTGCTGTTGCGGCGATTCCATCAGAGTGACAGTGGCTGGAGCAGAATCATTCCAGCCAGATTGCTGCGGCCCATGATCAGTCAGTCGGGTGCTGCCGGGTCGCCCCGGAAATCTCCCGTAGTGCCGGCCGTAGCGGCTGTCGCCGTGCTGGCAATCGCACTGGCAGGACCGTCCTGGCGGCAGGCACCAACACCATTGCAACAACAGAATGACAGCCTGGTGATCGTACTGGACCTGTCCCTGTCCATGCTGGCAACCGATGTGGAACCGGACAGGCTGACCGTTGCCAAGCGCAAGATCCGCGACATTCTCAAGGCCCGTGAAGGCGCCCTGACGGCGCTTGTTGTTTACGCTGCAGACGCCCACGTAGTGACACCGCTGACGGACGACCGCAACACCATCGAGGGCATGCTGGACGTACTGGAGCCCGTCATCATGCCCGCCGCTGGGAACCGCACCGACCTGGGGGTTGAACGGGGCCTCGAACTACTTGAGCGCGGAGCGCCCGGCAATGGCCGCCTGCTGCTGATTGCAGACGAGGTGGGAGAACGTTATCGCGAACGCATTACCAGCCAACTGGCGGGCAGCCGCTTTGCCCTGAACACCCTCACCGTCGGTACCACCGAGGGCGGGCCCATACCGTTGGCACGCCAGGGCTTTATACAAGATAACGGAGACATCGTGATTGCCCGTGCCGACCCGGACGGCATGAAAAACCTGGCAGACAGCAGCGGGGGCAAAGGCCACAGGTTGACCATTGCCAACGAGGATATTCTTGCTCTCGATCTCCGCCCCATTGATTCTGCAGACTGGGAAGACAGCGATGGGGACCTGAAGGTCAAGCGCTGGCAGGACGATGGCTACTGGTTACTCTGGCTGGTAGCACCGCTGGCGCTTATTGGCTGGCGGCGCGGTGCCATGGTCATCATACTGTTCGCCCTGCTGCCGCTGACTCCTCGCACGGCCATGGCGTTAGACTGGGACAGCCTCTGGTCGCGTGATGATCAGCGGGCACCGGAGCTGATTGAAAAGGAGCCGGGGCGCGCGGCACAGATACTCGATGATCCCGCGTGGCGCGGCAGCGCACTCTACCGGGAGGGCAATTACGAGAGTGCTGCCGACGCATTTTCACAGGCGCAAACACCAGAAGCGGAATACAATCGCGGCAACGCGCTGGCGCGGGCTGGTGAGCTCGAGGAAGCGCTCAAGGCTTATGAAAATGCGCTGGAAAAAAATCCGGATGACGAAGACGCCAGATTCAACCGTGACCTGGTGAAACAGCTTTTAAAGGAGCAACAGCAGAATCAGTCCGGTGATGAAGGCGATGAGTCTTCCCAACAGGATGGTGACCAGCAACAACAGGGCAATCAGCAGAACGATCAGGGGGGTTCCGATAGCCAGAACCCACAGGAGGGCCCGTCGGAACAATCCAATGACCAGCAAAATGACCAACAACAGACCGGTGAGCCGGATAACGACAACCAGCAACGGGAACAGTCCGTGGGTCAGGATGAACAGCCTGGTGACGAGGCCGCTGAAAGCGACAGCCAGGAGCCCGGGTCACCAGCGGCACTGGACACGTCGCCACTAAATCAGGGCCAGGAGCAATGGCTCAGGCGCGTCCCGGACAATCCCGGGGGGCTACTGCGCAGAAAATTCCTCCAACAATACCAGGACAGGGACACACCATCTGATGAGGGCGATACACCATGGTAAGCCGGCTGACCTGTGCGTCTATTCTGATATCGCTGCTGATGGCCGTCGCAGGACAGGCCTTGGCAGCAAATGAGCTGGTGGTTGAACCCGACAGGACCCGCATTCACGAAGGTGAGGTGCTAACCCTGACCGTCACAGGGAAAACGGACATTGAAATCAACCTCCGCAATCCGTTTGATTTTGACATGTCCAGCCTGCCGAAACCGGATATCGAAAAGTTGGAAGGTGATTTCGAGATACTGTCCACTAATGAGCAGTATTCCATTCTTAGCCTTAACAGAGACATGGTTGGCGAGATCACATGGACCTATCAATTGGCGCCAACAACCACCGGAAAACTGACAATTCCTGCGCTCAGCTTCAAAGACGCAGAATCCGAGCCGATCGATATACAAGTGGAAAGCGGTGCACCGACGGCCAATGAACAGGATGGCCCGCGTGACAGTTTTATCGAACTGGAAACAAACAAAGATGAGGTTTACGTGCAGGAACAGCTGGTGCTGACCGTAAAGCTGTTTTTCACTGGTAACCTGATCCGTGGTGAGTTGTCCGAGCCCGAGCACCCCCATGCCATTATTGAATCTCTGGGCAAGCAGGGAGAGTACACCCGCTATCGGGATGGGATGCGCTATCGCGTGGTGGAGCGCCGATATGCGCTGTTTCCACAGCGAGAAGGCGAACTCAGCCTGCAACCAATCCGGTTCGAAGGTCAGGCCCGCAATAACGACGGCCAGCTGAAACTTCTCCGTGACAACGCCACCCTGTTCGACATACCGGTCAAGGGTGTACCGGCGGAATTCAGCGGCGACACCTGGCTGCCGGCCCGCAACCTGTCACTGAATGAGTCCGGGCTGCCGGAAAACAGAACAGTGTCAGCCGGCCAGAACCTCACACGAACCCTGAAACTGCAAGCTGACGGTTTGCCCTCAGAAACGCTGCCACCCTTCCCCGAGGAAATGCCTGATGGCATGCGCGCCTACCCGGAAAAGCCTGAACGCACAACAACACCCGGCAGCGAGGGGCTGGCATCGGAACTGACACAGACCGCTGCACTGGTGCCCGTTCAGCCAGGAGAGCTGACGCTACCGGAAATCCGGATTCCCTGGTGGGATACTGAGAATGATACCGAGCGGGTTGCCGTTATTCCCGCCAGCACGCTGACAATCGAGGCAATTCCCGGTCAGATCGAGTCATTGCCGGCCGATTCGCCCGACGAAGCAGGCGCCGCCGTTGACGATGAAGAAAAGAGCCCGGAAACGACACCTGCAAACAATGAAGGCCCGGGGTTCTGGCCACTGGTTGCACTGGCCCTTCTCGGAGCCTGGCTGGCAACCCTGGCAGCCTGGTGGTTTTCCCGGCGCAGGGTGCAACCCACAACCGGCGTGGAAAGCTCCGGCGATCTCAGTGAACAAGCCCTGTTCAGGGACCTGTGTGAAGCCGCCCGCAGGGGTTCAGCAACAACAACCGACCTGCTGGTGCGCTGGATGGCGGCCAGGCATCCGGAACATACCTTTCACAGCATTGTGGACGTAAACCGGTTCCTGGAGGACAAGGAACTGGCAGCCGAAATTGCAGAACTGCAACAAAGACTGTTCGGTACACCTGAACAGCAGGCGACCGTGCCCTGGAACGGCGACCGCCTGGTGACAGCATTGATCCGGAATCGCGGTGCCACCGGCACCCAGGGCAAAGAAGATCGGTTGCCGCCGCTGTATCCCGAAGGGCTGAGAACCAGCGGAAGCTGAGCCGGCTACTGAACCAGCTGGCTATCGATAACCAGTGTGACGGGCTCGGCCTGCTCATCGCCAACCGCAACCGGCTCGTCCAGCTCGCCCTCCCAGTCTCCTGCCTGGGCGCGTGCGGTGCCTGCCCGTGACAGTCTTGCCTGCACACGCACCTCGCTGGCATCCGAAAGCTTGTTGTCCGGTGACATATTGAAACGATCATCAAGGCGCACATCGGCCGGCAACTGGCCCGCTGTCAACCGGGCAACTGCCAGTGGCGGACCACCCTGCCCCTCGGCGTCGCGGGCAAGTACGAACAACGTTGTATCTGCCGGAATCTCGTCACGGAAAGACTCGTCAATC
This sequence comes from Marinobacter sp., assembly GCF_041686475.1. Taxonomy (GTDB): domain Bacteria; phylum Pseudomonadota; class Gammaproteobacteria; order Pseudomonadales; family Oleiphilaceae; genus Marinobacter. Next base: position 13,222 of record NZ_JAWLDU010000033.1, on the reverse strand, counting down.
TCTACCCGAACGGTGACTCCAGGGCCCGATGCCGCTTCGGCGTCATCATTTGGCGCTTCACGCCCAAGTCGCTGATAGGCCTGCTCGATGCCCTGACGAATAGAGCCGATCTGGGGGTGGTCTGGCGCTACTTCTACAATCCGCTCCCAGTAGCGGAGCGCCTCTTCATAGTTTTCCTGGCCAAAGGCGTAAATACCCAGTAAACCCAGTGAGTTCACTTCGTCGGGGTTAATGGATCTGGCATTCTCAATGGCTTCGGAAACTTCAGACGTCAGTTCCCCCTGACTGCCAAAAAACTGTGCCTGCGCGGAAAGACCCCACGCAACCGCCATGCCATTGTCATCGTCCTCAATGATGTCCGCGAGCCTCTCAAAGGCCCAGGCCGCATCATTATATTGTTCCAGGCGCATATAGGTGCGGCCCAACATCGCCCAGCCGTCCCTGTTGTCCGGGTTTTCCTCCAGACGTTCCCGCAGCTGAGCCGTGAGTTCCTGCATCTGGCCCAGGCGATCACCATCGGCCGCTGTCATTTCCTGCATGGCGCGGAACTGCTCAACGTCATCCAGAGCGCCCCATTGCTGGTAGAGCAACACAGCCGCGGCTGGAACAAGCAGCAGGCTCACCAGGGCCACCGCAACAGAACTCCTGCCGCCCCTGACCTGCGCCGGCGACTCAAGAACTCCCCGCTCGGCGTCAGGTACATCGTCCAGCATGCTGCCCGCGAGCTCCTCCCTGAGCTGCCTGTAGCTCTCTTCATCCATGGCGCCGGCCTCAAACTCGCGGTCCAGTTCTTCCATGCGGCTTCGATAAGCCAACAGGTTCTGGTTACGCAAATCCATCTCGGCACGGCGACCCGAGCGATGAAAGAACAGGGGCGCAACTATAAAGGCCAGGGCAAGAAGGATCAGTACTGCAGATGTCAGCCAGAAAGTCTGTGTCATAGAACGGTCACGGTCCGGTTAAATAGGAATTGGCGGCGATAATGCGATTCGACATTCGGGGCGCAGGGTATCAGGACGAGCGCTCAGACCCGTCGCCGGAAAGAATCCTGGATGCGCGCTCACGCTCATCGTTGGTTAACCCGGAGTCGCTGTCATTATTGCGACGGGCACGGATCACAATACTGGCAACAATCAGCAGGCCAATCAGCACAACAATCACGGGTGTTGCCCACAAAAGAAGTGTGCGGCTCTCCACTTGCGGTTTGTAACGAACAAATTCGCCAAAGCGGGCTACCATGGCGTTGACGACTTCGTCATCGGAGGCTCCCGTAGACATCATCTGGTACGCTTCTTCTCTCATATCCTTCGATATGGGTGCATTGGAGTCTGCTATGTTCTGGTTCTGGCACTTCGGGCAGCGAAGCTCTGAAATCAGATTGTGAAATCGCTGCTCTTCTGACTCGTTATCAAAACTGTATACATCACTGGGCTCGGCCGTTAACAAAGGCCCATACGCCACCAGTAACAAGGCTATCAGTACCGAGCGCACCATCAGATTTTCTCCCTGTACCGCTGGACCAGGGGCTCGATATCCTGCTCCCAGACCTTCTCGTTAACCACGCCCACATGACGATGGCGAACAATGCCTTCGGCATCGATCACGTAGGTTTCCGGGGCTCCATAGACACCGAGATCAAAGCCCAGCCGGCCGCGTGGATCATAAATGGACACCTGGTACGGATCCCCCAGCCTGTCGAGCCAGACCAGAGCGTCATCGCGGTTATCCTTGTAGTTCAGACCCACGATACGAATACCCTTCTCCTCAGCCAGCCAGACCAGATCATCGTGCTCGTCGCGGCAGGCGGGGCACCAGGTACCCCACACATTCAACAGCGATACCCGGCCCTTGAACAACTCACGATCCAGTTGGCGGCCCTCGTCGTGAAGGTCCGACAACTGGAATTCAGGCACTGGCTTGCCGATCAGGGCGGATTCCAGCTTGTTGGGATCCTTGCCGATACCGGCAAACAGAACCACACCCAGCACCACCGCAAGGATGACCGGAATGAACAGGAATGCCCGTTTCATGAAACCGCTCCTGCCGGGTCAGCACGGCCCTGCTCTCCCAATCCGGATGAATCCACGGTCTTTCCCTGTGCCACCTTGTCGCGGACACGGTAACGACGGTCTGCAATCGCCAGGAAGCCGCCGGCGGCCATAAACAGGGACCCCAACCACAGCCAGCGCACCAGTGGCTTGTACTGCAGCCGGATCGCCCAGGCGTCGTCAGACACCCGCTCACCAATGGCCACAAACACATCGCGGAACAGCCCGGCATCAATGTCGGCTTCTGTCATGGTGTTACGCTGTACCATATACTGACGTTTTTCAGGGTAAAGCGTCGAAACCACCCGGTCGTTTTCGTCAGAAACCTCAAAGCGCCCGTATTCCGCTGTAAAGTTCTTGCCACGACGGTTACCAATCTCGGTGAAGGATACCTGATAGTCCCCCAGAGACGCCGTATCACCCGGCGACATACGGACATCCCGTTCAATGCCGTAATTGGATACAACCGTCGCGCCCGCCATGACAATGGCCAGACCCAGGTGGCCGAGCACCATGCCGTAGTAGCTGCGGGACTGTCGCTTCAACCCGTGGAGGCGGCCCTGCTTCGAACCGGACTTGTCCCAGATGTCCCAGAAGGTTGCAACAGTGACCCACATGGCAGCAAAAACACCGGCAAAGGCCCAGGGCTTGAAGGCGCCGTACGTCACCATCACCGCAGCAGTCGCCACCATGCTGACAGCCAGCGGCCACAACAGCTTGCGCCCCAGCCAGCCACCGTCGGTTTTTTTCCAGCGGGAAAATATCCCGGCGCCAAGCAGCAGGCCGGCAGCTATGCCAAGCGGGCTGAAGGTCAAATTGAAGAAGGGTTCACCGATAGAAAGCCGGCCCATATCCAGGTAATCCAGCACCAGCGGGTATAGCGTGCCCACCAGTACCAGCAACGTGGCTGCCACCAGCAGCACATTATTGAGCAGCAGGAAGATCTCCCGTGACAAACTGCCATAACGGGCACGGACGTGCACCACGGGTGCGCGGAACGCATACAGGGTCAAGCTGCAGATAATGGTGATTGCCAGCAGCACCAGCAGGAAGGTGCCACGATCGGGATCAGACGCGAAGGCGTGAACGGACGTCAACACACCGGAGCGCACCAGGAAGGTTCCCAGCAGGCTCAGGGCGAAAGTGACTATCGCCAGTAACACCGTCCAGCTCTTGAAGACCCCGCGCTTCTCGGTAACTGCAAGACTGTGCATCAACGCGGTACCTGATAACCAGGGCAACAGCGATGCATTTTCTACCGGGTCCCAGAACCACCAGCCACCCCAGCCAAGCTCGTAATAGGCCCACCAGCTTCCAAGGGCAATACCCAGAGTCAGGAAAGACCAGGCCACCGTTGTCCAGGGACGAGACCAACGTGCCCAGGCGGCGTCCAGCTTGCCATTAATCAGCGCGGCAATGGCAAAGGCAAAGGCCACGGAAAAACCAACATAACCCATGTAGAGCATGGGTGGATGGATAATCAGACCAAAATCCTGCAACAGAGGGTTCAGGTCGGCACCGTCGGCGGGTACATTGGGAAGGGTTCGGTCAAAGGGATTCGAAGTAATGATGGTAAACAGCAGGAAACCCACCGTAACCATGGCGATAACGGCCAGTACCTGAGACAACATGACTGCCGGTAAACGGCGGCTGAATACTGCAACGGCAAGGATCCAGCCAACCAGCATCAACACCCAGAGCAGCAAAGAGCCTTCATGGCCTCCCCACACCGCGCTGAATTTATAGTACCAGGGCAGCATGCTGTTGCTGTTGTTGGCAACGTATGCAACCGAGAAATCGTCCGTCATGAAGGCGTAGGTCAGTATTCCGTAGGCCAGCGCCACAAACACAAACAGCCCCGCTGATAGCGGCCTGGCAAAGGCCTGGAGCTGATCACGTCCAGTCACCGAGCCTACGAGCGGGACCACTGAGAGCAACACTGCCAGCAACAGCGCGAGTATCAGTGCAATCTGTCCGAGTTCCGGATACATCAGGGTTCTCCAACTGTTTCAACAGGATGGCCAGCAGCTTCAGTAGCTGGCGGCAGATTCGCTTTCCCCACCGGACATGGCAGCCCGTTTACCGGCGGCTTTCTCCAGCGCCTCGTTCACTTCCGGCGACATATAGTTCTCATCATGCTTGGCCAGAACCTGGTCCGCCACGAACCGGCCATTGCCGTCCAGCCGGCCCATGGCAACCACACCCTGCCCCTCTGCGAACAGGTCGGGCAGGATTCCGGTGTACTCCATCAACACCGAGGAGGTGAAATCCGTTACCTTGAACTCCACCCTCAGACTCTCCGGATCTCTCAGCACCGATCCCTCTTCCACCATGCCGCCGGCCCGTATGCGCACGTCCTTCGGAGCCTCACCCTCGGCAATCTGGCTGGGGTCGTAAAACAGGTTGATGTTCTGTCGCAGTGCATAGGTGGCCAGAGCAACCGCAATGGACACCCCTGCCAGAAGGAACAGGACAATGGTCAGCCGTTTTTTTCGGATTGGATGCATGGTTCATCTACCAGTCAGTCATGTGAAGGTTCAATTCGGGTGAAGCTGGCGCCTGCAGGGCTGTTGTTGCGTATTGGCGTGCTGCCAATCTGGCGATGGTGTCGCGCGATAACAGCGCGGCGCTGGCGCAGTGACCACCACGCAAGAACCCCCATCAACAGGAAGAATACGAAATAACAGGTCCAGACGTAGGGGCCGTGCCCTTCCATCACGATAAACGCTCCGAACGAATCGAATGCCATCGGATCAGTTCCCCCGTGCCTGAACAAGTTCTTTCACCCAACGGGTTCGGCCTTCCCTCATCAGGATCTCGGTCTGCATCCGCAAACAGGCCAGCCAGCCAAATATCAGATACAGCCCCAGCAGCGAAAGTAACAATGGCATCCACATCTCTGCCGGCATGCTGGGTTTTTCTGTCAATTTGAAGGTGGCGGGCTGATGGAGGGTATTCCACCATTCCACGGAATATTTGATGATAGGTATATTCACTACGCCCACCAGAACCAGCACCGCAACCGCCCGAGCCGACGACTTTTCATCCGATATCGCCGCTCCCAGGGCCATCACACCAAAATACAGGAACAGCAGGATCAGCATGGAGGTAAGCCGGGCATCCCATATCCACCAGGTACCCCAGGTCGGCTTGCCCCAGACCGCACCGGTAAACAGGGCGAGAAAGGTCAGAGCTGCCCCCACCGGCGCCACCGCCTTTACAAATACATCCGCCAGCTTCATACGCCATACCAGGGTCACCAGACCTGCAACCGCCATCATCATGTAAACAGACTGCGCCAGGAATGCCGAGGGCACATGGATAAAAATAATGCGGTAGCTGTTGCCCTGCAGATAGTCCTGGGGAGCAAATGCCAGGCCCCAACCAATACCGACCGCCAGCAGGGCAACGCCAATCCAGAGAAGCCAGGGCATCAATGTTGACGCAATACCGAAAAACCACTTCGGTGAGCCCAGCTTGTGAAAAATTTGCCACATCAGGTTGCTACCCTTCTACTTTTTAACTGTTGGACAGACTGATTCGTAAAGCGGCTGCCGATGCGAAAGGAGCCAGAGTCAGGGCCAACACCAGAAACGCCCCCATCAGCGCCAGCTGCCCTCCCACCGGCGCGCCTTCGGAGGCGGCCATTACCGTTCCGGTGCCAAAAATCAGCACCGGAATGTACAGCGGAATGATCAGCAGTGACAAGAGTACGCCTGCCGATCGCAAACCAAGCGTCAGCGCTGCCCCGATGGAGCCGATCAGGCTCAGTACGGGCGTTCCGATCAGCAGCGTTAGACACAGAACTGCAACAGAGTTCCCCTGCAGATGCACCATTATTCCAAGAACTGGTGCAAGCAATACCAGTGGCAATCCCGTCAGCACCCAGTGCGCCAGGGATTTGGCCAGCACCAGCAGGAACAGTGGCTGGGGCTGAAGTACCAGTTGCTCCAGCGTGCCGTCGTCGAAATCGTGCCGGTAAAGGTGATCCAGTGACAAAAGTACCGATAACAACGCTGCCACCCACAGGATACCGCTGCCAGCCTGCTGAAGAAATGACACTTCCGGACTAACCCCCAGGGGGAAAAGGGTTACCACCATGACAAAAAACAGTAGCGGATTGAGCAGGTCCTGGGGTTGACGGAGTGCGGTCTTCAGATCCCGCACAAAAACCGCTTTCATGGCAGTTGCCGTGCCTACTGAAAGCTCCGGGGAGCGCAGGCCAACCTTGAGCTCAGTGGTCATAGCCGTCGCCGCCCCCCAGGGTAACCCTGTGCATTGTTGGCAACCGCAGGTCATGGTGCGTTGTCACCACGATAGCGCCGCCATTCTCGACGCGCTCGACTAATAACCGCTCCAGAGCTGCCACCCCATGCATATCGATAGCGGTGAACACCTCATCCAGAATCCATAACGGCTCATCCGCTATCAGTAACCTCGCCAGTGCCACTCGCCGCTGCTGGCCGGCGGAAAGATTGCGACAGGGAACCTCCTGGAAACCACCAAGCCCCGTGCCCTCCAGCGCCTGCCACAGAACCTTGTCCGGCACTGAACGGCGCCCGGCCATCAGGGCGCGCAGGTTTTCCATGGGGGTGAGCAGTGGCTTGATGCCGGCACGGTGACCGAGATAGAGCATATTGCGGAGAAATTCTTCCCGGTAGGCATGGCGACTTTTGCCGCGCCAGAGCAGATCACCACTGTAACTGTCGTTCAGCCCGGCCAGTATCCGCAATAGCGTGGTCTTGCCGGAGCCGTTTGGGCCCTCGACACGGATCAGAGTACCGGGCAGTATGGAAAAGGAGAGGTCCCGGAACAGTATCCGGTCGTCACGCTCACACTCAAGATTGACAGCCTGTAGTAACGGCTCAGACATCGGGGCCCCAGGGCTTATAGACATTACTGACCCGGCGGGTTCAGACGATCGGGAAGGCAAAGCTTGCCGGCGGGGCGTATTATAACGAAAGCGCCCCGGGAATACTCTTTTCTGGCATCAAATCAGTGGCAATGAAATTACCAAACGGTAACCCAGCACCACCGCCCAGAACAGAAGCGACCGCGCCGCCCACGGGCCGGCCGACAGCGGAGCGACCGTCGACAATGCCGGACGCGGCTTCCGCTCGGGTTCAGCTCGACCAGCTCAAGCTCACGAACCGCGAAGCTACACTGGCACGGGTCGCGGAAGTGATCAACCGCCAGTCGCCCGCGGGCGCTCAGTTGCTGCTGGATATCCGCGGCCAGTCGCTTGCCGTTCAGGCAGCCATCGGGGACACCTCCCTGGAAACCGGTGACTGGGTCAAGGTGATGAGGGCAGGCAATGAGCTGCAGCTCATGGGCAAGCTGGCCCAGGCACCGGAAGCAGGTATTGCAAGGGCTCTGGCACAGCGCCTGCCCTGGCAACAGTCCATTGATTCCGGCCTGGCGAAACTGCTTGCCACCCTGACCCAGGGACTGAGGCAGGACCCTCTTCCCGGCCAGCTACCTTCAGCAAGGCCGGCTCAACCCCTGCCGGAGGCAGCCAGGCTTGCCATTGAACAGCTGGTAAACAGGCTACCCTCGGGAAACGGCCTGACACCTGGCTCAGGCAGTGAGTCTGCCACCACCCAGCAGGTGCGCCAGTGGCTATCGGAGAGCGGGCTGTTTGCCGAGTCACGCCTCGCGCAGAACCCAACTGCCCAGCTTCCGGATCTCAAACTGGCCCTCGGCAGGGTTATTACGGCCTTGCTTGCGAGCCAGGGCAGTACCCCCGAGCAGTTCAACCGGCTCACCCCCATTGCAACGCCGGAGCTGATGCAGGCCCCCCTGCAGTTCCCGCAACCTATGACAACACCCGCGGCCCGCAGTGATGGCGAACCACCCAGTGTCGGGCAGATGCTGCGCCTGCTGGCCGGGATGCTGAACCGCATCACCGTCAACCAGCTACACAGCCAGGCTCTGACGTCCCGGAGCGGCGGTGACGCCACGGCACCGGCCTCTACCCTGGTGCTGGACCTGCCCTGGCTGACACCGCAGAATGAACCCAGGCTGGCGCAAGTACGGATTGAACAATATCCCGAAGACCATGAGTCCGAACACAAGCCTGCATCGTCAACAGCAACCGAGTGGCGCCTGTCCCTGGCCATGGATCTGGATGACGCCGGCCCGCTGCATTTCGATATCGCCCTGCGCCAGCAGTCGGTCAGTGCCCGGGTATGGGCGGAAAAACAGATGACCCTGCGCAAGGTGAATCAGGAGCTGCCCGCACTAAGGCAAAGCCTGACCGATCTCGGCCTGGAGGTAACGGACCTGGAGTGCCGTCGGGGAACACCCCAGAGCAGCGTTACCCGCCTGGAACACCGACTCGTGGATACCCGCGCATGACCTCACGCAAACCCCATCACGACAGCAGAGCCGCCGTCGCCCTCAGGTACGATGGTGAACAGGCGCCGACCATCAGCGCAACCGGTACCCACGAGCTGGCCGAGGAGATTATCCGCATTGCCCGTGAGCACGACGTCCCCTTGTACGAAAACGCCGAGCTCGCCAGCATTCTGGCGCGGCTTTCGTTGAACGAGGATATCCCGGAGTCGCTGTACCGGGTCATCGCGGAAATTCTGGCCTTTGCCTTCCATATCCGGGGGCTGAAACCCGGAGACCGTCAGCCGGAGCAGCCGGACAGCTCAGTGGATCAGTGAGCGCAACGCCCAGGCCTGCTGCCAGTTGTCACCACGCCTTGGTGCCACCGCTGTATCGAAGTAGTGTTTCAGCCGTCGACGATCGTCCGGCTGGTCCTTGAGGGCCGAGCCGATGATATGGTGCATAAGCTGCTCTACGGTTATACGGCCGCCGCCATAATACCAGGCGTTCAGGCTGGCGGCATGGGCCACCGAAACCGCTTCTGCGGTGGACAGGGCAGAGCCGGCCAGCCGGTCCGTACTGCGGCCATCCAGAGTCTGGCCATTGCGAAGTTCGTGGAACATGGTCACCAGAATCTCAATGACCGACTCATCAAGATCCACATCGATACCTGCCCGTGAATTGGCCTTGAGGACTTCCCGCAGCACCACGTCCATTTCATCCGCCAGATTGTGTATCGGGCGGATTTCCTCAAAGTCCATCCGCCGCTTGAGGGCGGCACTCATGCGGTGAACACCTTCATCAATGCTGTTCGAGGTGGCAATGACGTTAAACCCTTCCCGGGCCAGTACCACTCCTTCCTCGCCGGCCAGTTCGGGGATCACCACTACCCGGTCCGACAATACTGACAGGAGGGCATCCTGTAGTGTCTGCGAACAGCGGGCGATCTCCTCAAAACGAACCATACGCCCTTCCATCATGCCCCGCAGCAAAGGGCTGGGCACCAACGCTTTCAGGCAGGGGCCCTCGCTACGCAGGACAGACTCATTCCAGCTGTACAAAAGCTGTCCGACCTGGCTCACCGCTCCCCCCTGGAGCGTGAGCGTGGAACTGCCCGATATCGCCGCCGACAGCAGTTCGGACAACCAGGACTTGGCGGTACCGGGTTCACCGACAAGAAGGCACCCACGGCTGGTGCACAGGGAAATGATAATCCGGACCACCATGGCCCGGTCGGCGACAAACTTCCGCTCAATGCCGAGCTGTTCATCACCCATCACGAATTTTTCAACGGCACGGGGCGACATTTGCCAGCCGGGTGGCACAGGACCATGATCCATGCCTCTGAGCCTGTCCAGTTCCTCGGCGCATACCACTTCCACCGGTTCGCGCTGGGCCGCTTTGACACCCTGATTCCTGCTGTTCATTCCTGACTCCTGCGGCCGCCCCGGACCTCCGGCGCCATGCGTTCCCTGGGGAGGATTCGCGGCAATTCCGAAAGCGGGATAATGCCTTCAATTACGTGGTCCAGCGCACTGTCCCGCATGGTAATGAGTCCTGCATCCAGCGCCCGCCAGCGAAGCTCGCCAATCGGCGGCTGGCTGGAAATGGCATTGCGGATATCGGAATCCACCTCCATGTACTCCACAATGGCTACCCGGCCCCGGGTACCACGGCCGTTGCACTGGTCACAACCGGCCCCTTCAAAACACCGGAAATCCGCGGGCGGGCCATCCGGAAACACCTCGGCCAGAATCGCCGCATCCGGCTCAACAGGCCTGCGGCAGTGCTTGCAGATTCGTTTGGCCAGGCGCTGTGCGATCACTGCCAGCAGCTCACCGGCAATGGAATTGGGATGAACGCCAAGGTCGTACAGGCGCTGAAGAGAATCCACGGCGTCATTGCAGTGCAGAGTCGAAAGCACCACATGGCCGGTCTGAGAGGCCCGGATTGCCTCCAGCGCGGTTTCCTGATCGCGGATCTCACCAACCAGAATCACATCCGGGTCCTCACGTACAAACGCCTTCATGGCATCAGCAAAGCCAAAACCGATTTCCGTGCGCACCCGGGTTTGCTGGATGTTGTCGATGGAATATTCAATCGGATCCTCAACCGTGATGACCTTCCGGCGCCCGTCGTCAGCGAGGGTCTGAAGACCCGCATAGAGAGTGGTTGATTTCCCGGAACCGGTCGGACCAACCACCAGGACCAGACCCGCCGGGTTATCCAGCAGACGCTGGTAACGGGCGCCAATGGTCGGCGACATCCCCAGCTCGGAAATGGTCATGGCACGCCCGGTCTGGGGCAACAGCCGGATGATGGCATGCTCACCATGAAGCGAAGGCTGGGTCTGGATACGAAGATCGTAGGCCATGTCTCCCAGCTGCAGCCGGGAACGCCCGCCCTGGGGCAGTCGGTGCTCGGCAATGTTGAGCTCGGCCCTGAGCTTGATGACGTTGATGACCCCTTTGATCTCCCGGGGCGACAACTGGTACTGGGGTAAATCGTGAAGGTCCCCGTCTACCCTGAGGCGGATGCGAATCCGGTTTTCATACTGTTCAATGTGAATATCACTGGCTTTTTCACTGACAGCATCCAGCAGGATGGCCTCGTACACAGACACCAGGTAGGGGCTGACATGCCGGTTTCCGGGGTCGCTGCCCAGCAGCTGGTCCCTGTTTCCACCGGTGTCCGGCTTGTCTTCCTCGCCAGCACCATGATCTGTAATGAAGCGGTTGCCCTTGGCGGTCAGGTCCAGTGCTGACCAGATGCGACGGAAATCCGTCGGTGTAACCAGCAGACACTCAATAGCCTGGTTGGGGCTCAGCCGTTCCAGCTGGTCGGTGCGGGCATCCGGATCATCGGTAACAACGGTTATCCTGCCCCCCTCCTCTGCAATCGGAATCAGGCGTGACAAGTCCAGAAAGGTGCGGGAAAAGCGACGAAACAGCGCCGGATGAAGATCCGGGAGAACATTATCCGCGTCGGTGAAGGTCATGCCCCGCTGCTGAGCCAGGGAACGATAAAGGTCGGTCTCTTCAAGGTTCAGTTTGCGCCTGAGAACTTCCAGCACACGGCAATTCTGCTTCGCGGCCTCGACTCTCGCCTCCGCCAGAACCTTGTCGTCAACGACGCCCTGATCAATGAGAATCTGCTCGACGTTGCGATTGAAATCCACCCAGCCAAGGGTACGCACCCTGTCCAGTGCGGAATCCCGTTTGACGAACATGGCCAGGCTTGGTACCGGGCCGGCTCGCCCCTCCAGACAGATCAGATTACCCCCTTCCCGCAGAAATCGGCCCAGTGCCTTCCACTGGGCGATAAACGTTGTACACAGGATCAGGTCGCAAAGCTGGTCAGGCTCGGCGGCCTCCTCAACGCCGGAAATCACCACATCGACGTTATGCATGCCAAGGCGGAAAAATCGTTCCCTCGCGGCCTCGGCGATCACCGGGTTGTGTTCCAGATAAATTACCCGATGCGCCAGCTGTGAAAGCACTGCGGCAAGATAGCCGGAGCCGCCACCGACATGCATCACCACCTGATCCGGCTCGATCTCGGGTATCAGGGACAGGATATGGCTGACCGTTTCTTCGCGGGGAATGGAGTGGCCGGTTATGGAAGGAACCAGATCGGAACCGGAGACGAATTCATGGCGGGATACAGACCTGAGGGCCTCAACGGCCCTCGCGTACACTCTCTTCATTCAGCAGCGTCCGTTACAGCATGGTATCAGGCCGCCTGACGTTTTCTGAGTGCTGACACCAGCTCGGCCTCGGGACGGGAAATTCCGCACGTGTTCATAAGATCGTCGATATCCGCACCGAGATCAACCAGTCTCGACGCTTCATCATAGGAGATCCTAAGCGGGTCATTCTGGCGCATTTCGTCCATCATGCCACGCAACTCATGGAGCTGACGCTCGCAGGTCACAACCCGCTGCCCGACCCCCATGCTGCCACTGGCGGTTGCGTGAAGCTCCCGGCCCAGGGTTTCACAACGCTCTTTTACCTGCTCCCGAAGCTTGCTGATTTCACGGCGGGACAACATGCCCTGGACAAACAGCAGGCACAGTGCAACAGCCGTGATGAGCCAGGGGGCCTGGGAAGTAAACTCTGCAAACATGATGGACGTCCTCGGTTGATTGATCCACGGAGCGTCCATCCTGCCTGCAAGCGGCGACAACCGGCTTACAGGGCGGAGACTTCAGCCCATTCGTGGTCTGACAACATCTTGTCGAACTCGACCAGTATGATCAGCTCGCCGTTCTTGTTACACACACCCTGGATGAACTTGGCACTTTCCTCGTTCCCCACATTGGGTGCAGTCTCGATTTCACTGGCTTTCAGGTACACAACCTCGGCCACGGAATCCACCAGTATTCCCATCACCTGGTTGGACGACTCCATCACCACTATGCGGGTCGCGTCTGTGACCTCTGCATCCGCCAGACCAAAGCGACGGCGGGTGTCGATGACGGTGACCACGTTGCCCCGCAGGTTGATGATGCCCAGAACATAATCCGGAGCACCCGGAACCGGCGCGATTTCCGTGTACCGCAACACTTCCTGGATCTGCATGACATCAATGCCATAGGTTTCTTCATCCAGCCTGAAGGTTACGTACTGCAGTACCTGATCATCCTGGGCCTGATTTTGCTGTCCGCTCGGGGATGCCATAGCCTTGTGTCTCCTGTGGGCCGCCCCTGCAGGCAACCTGATTGTCAAAATTTCATCATCAGTGCCCAATACTATAGTTAAGGGCACAAACCGTGCCAGCACAGCACGGTTTCATTCAGTAACCGGAGTTTGCTAGCTGAGATCGAGGTGTTGTTCACGCTC